>JBMORL010000132.1:26946-43209 GCA_049322335.1 Bacteroidota bacterium | reverse complement strand
CCTCCATGATTCCCCTTACTTCACCTGTAGTAATGATGGTGAGAGTAGCCATCGGAATTCCGGTTTGGGAATTATTGCTTTCCATGTTTTTCCTTATTGCCGGCTTCCTCTTTTGCACCTGGCTGGCTGCAAAAATCTACCGCATCGGAATCCTGATGTACGGGAAAAAAGTTACTTATAAAGAATTGTTTAAATGGCTCAGGTATAAGAGTTGATTGGTTAGTGGACAGCTTGCCGCGCGATCTGACAGCATGGTGGTTATTGGATGTGAATAAAAAAACCCTGCGGGCTGTCACTGCGAGGCCTGGCTCTCTTCGCTTTCGGGTAGCTTCAGTGAAGCAAGGCAGGCCACGTCAGTTTGCATTCGCAGGGCAGGAATAAACATTGAAGTAATCACAGAGTTTATTATTCTCATTAACTCTATTCGGTTTTAATAAATCTTATCGTTTCTGTTTGTGATGATTTATACCCGACTTTTACAAAATACATTCCGGGCGATAAATCGCTAACATTAATACCTGAAGTTGAGAAATACTCTTTCAATTTCTTACCAGCACAATCAAATAAAGTAATAGCTGAAATTTCGCGTAAAGAATTTATATCTATTTTATCGTTTGAAGGATTAGGAAACAAAGTACTGCTTTCGAAGTTGTTATTTTCTATTATTGCGTTGAACAAAAACCCAACCGGCTGAATAGGAGTTCCGCCACCATTTGTAGTTTTATAAATTTTATTCTCTCCTATAGCAAAACCTGATGTATCATCATACATTTCAATTTCCCGAATGTAAGCAGAAGATATTCCAACTGGTTCTGAACAAAACAGCGTATACCATGATATTCCATTGTCTGTTGACTTAATAAAGCGGCCGTTACTAAATTCGGGTGAAGTGGCAGCATACAAAGCAATTTCAGTAAGTTCAACATCATTTATCGAATCCATTTCGGTAAAATGTGATTGTACAAATTGAAATTGATTTTCATAATTTTCTGTGCTTATTATTCCATACTCGGGTTCAGAGTACCCCAGTAAATTGCCATTTACCGCTTTCCCACACAAAGACACCAAAGTATCAGATATCCGGAAAGAACTTTCGGAAGAAATATCATTAATCCAATTAAACATTTGGTTATAAAAACAATAATTTCCTGAATCCAGGCTATAAGAATAGCCCTGATTATCACTAAAAAATAGCGTTCCGTCTTTAAAACTGATTCTTTCACCTGAACATACAATTGGAAGGGTATTCCAGTTTGATCCATTATTATATGAAACTTTTGCATTTCCTGTACGTGAAACATAAATTATGGAATCGTTCAAACTTAATACATCGTCAAATTTTTCAGAAAAAAAGAAACTGTTGCCCAGATTTGTCCTCCATCCGATGTACCATAAAGTATACTATCATTTCCAAGTGCAAAACCCTTTTGAACTGAAGAAAAACAAACCGAATTAATCCTGCAGTTTGAAATTAAAATGGAATCCCATGTTAAACCATTATCTACTGATTTAAAAGAAAATGATTTGTTTAGTAACTGATTATATCCACATACAAAAACAGTATCACTATTCGGGATAGAAATATCAATAAATTCAATATTACTGCTGGCTTTATAATTAAAGTACCATTGAGCATTTGTTTCAATATAAATCAATCCAAAAAAAAATATAAAAAAAACATTTTTCATTGTACTACCTATTTCTTTTCGATAATCAAATTTGGTCCATTATTAATCAGAATAATATATAATCCAAAGTCTAATTTAGAAATATCAAAATATTGAATCGAATTTTCGATTGTCCCGGTCATCACTATTCTCCCTGACAAATCATATATAAAAAACTGAGCCGGAAAGATATCAGACTCAATATTCAGAAACTTATCTGCAGGATTGGGGTATATTCTAATATTATGCTGAATCTGGTTTTCCCCAAGACCATTTAAGAGGGTGACACCAGTCGGGATTGTTTGATTTATAACTGTATTACTGGCATATTTTGTAATTTTTAAAGAATCATTAATAGTCGAATATCCAATCATTTCCATTTCTATCCACCCGAAAAGTGTATCATTTGAAGGGGTCAACCTATAAAAACTCAAATACCTGAAACCATCTCCCGGCCCCCAATTCATCCAACTTGAAGAAAAATAGATATTAATTAGAACCGTGTCAATATAAGAACCGGAAGGCGGGGTGTAGTTATAGAAATATATACCATTTGTTTTAACAGAATCGGATGTATAAGCCATTATACCTGAAGTTGATCCAATATACATCGTTTCATATTTTATATCATAGTTTCCATCACCTTCAATATCCAACGAGTCCATAAAACCACAGCATGGAATAATTTTATTTACATTAACAACGTTTATCTGACCTGGAACAGTAAAAGAAATAATCAAAAAAAGTGATAACAAATAATATCTCATATTTCAGGAATTATTCTCAAATATAGCTCTCAAAAAACATGAGAACGAAAAATATATTTCAAAATTAACTAACGGTCATTTAATGATAATAATCGGTTAAAATAATTAAAGATTTTACCAACAAACAACGCTGTTCGATTCGTTATCTGATATCTTTTCATCTAGTAATTTCCTCTCATTCTTCCCCATACACATCAATTTTCACATTCCTCAAAACGATTTTTCCTTTTTTATTATTCCAAATATGCCCGGTGAAAGTATAGGATTTACCGGCAGACGGAACTTCAACACGGATATGATGGTCGATGGATTTTAATTTTTGCCAGGGCTGAAGCGAAAATGAGTTCCATACCACCGTACTGTCTTTTTCATTGGCCACTGCATAGGTTCCTATCGGCAGCAGCAGGCTGTCGCCCGTAATTTCCACATCAGCTGCCAGGTCGAAGTAAAGTATTTTTCCGGGTGATACATTTTTTTCAGGGCATAGCTCAAAATATTCTGTTTTTTCATCAATGGAAATTTCAGGAAAAGTGGCCGTAAATAATTTTTCTGTTTTCAGCGAATTGAAATAAACTTCTCCGGGAATGATCTTATCATTAAAACAGGCATAATAATTCACCTTGCGGAAATAGTCCAGTTTTTGTTTCATCTCTTCCAGCAGTCCGGGGTCATTCACTTCGGTTAAATTAAAATTTCCATCTGCCTTATACAACAGTTTTTCATTGAACATAAAATAATCATTGTAAAACAAATCGATCATTTCGCGATTATCATTCATGAACATCATCGGGCGTGTATAAGTGTATACCGATTGTGTATCCAGCACTCCGCCCAGGCAGGCATTTTCTTTTGGCACACTTAAGTGATATTGCTTATGTAAAAATGCCATCATTGTTGGGAAAATATCCAGGTGACTGCCGGTGGATAAAAATGTTTTGGTGCGTTTCAGCAACGGAGAATAAATAATCAGCGGAACATGATATCTTCCCATTGAATTCGGGTAAGGCAATTCCGACATCGGGTGATCGCCTGTGATAATAAAAATAGTATTCTTGTACGAAGGCAGTTTTTTGTAATCTTCGAAAAACTGAACCAGTGCATCATTGGTAAACAGTAACGTGAGAATATATTTTTTATAGGTGAGTAAAAACCCGCGGTCTTTTTGCGAAATTCCGGCTTCATCCATTTTTTTATGCAGCAATTTGGTATAATACTCTTCCTCAGCAATAGCATAAGGCGCGTGCATACTTCCGCTGAAGAGAATATCAAGCCGTGGTGAAGGAATTTTTTTCATCACTTCCACACATTGCGCATACATATCCTTATCATGGAAACCCCAGAAAAAATTGTCGGCACCGGTAATTACTTTATTGTATTTATCGTCAAAACTTTCTTTATCAAAAATAAGGCTGGCGTTATTTTTTTTAAAGAATTTATCGTTTTCGTGAAACCATGCGCCCTGGGCAATATAAAATGCCGTATGATAATTTTCCTGTTTTAACCAGCTCGCCATGGATATGTGGCGCGGCAGGCGTTCCATAAAATTAAATCCCGTTTCTGCATAAGGCAGCGAACCTATAATAGAAGGAACCGCAGCAAAAGACCGGTCGGCTGAAGAAAAAATACGGTTCCAGTACAAACTGGTATCTGACAAACTATCTAAAAACGGCATAGCTGAAATACCGTGATAGTTATGCATGTATTCTTCACTCAATCCTTCCATAATCAGCACAACAATATCAGGCAATGTATCCGATTTGCTGAAAAACGGGGCCAGTACATCACGCGTGTCAGTAGTATGCAGGAAAGGATATTCTTCTGATGTATAGTGGTGAACGGAAAAGGTTTCCTGGTATTCCTTTACCGGCACTTCATCCAGCGAAAGTTTTTTGTAATCGGGATCAAGAAAAAAATGTTCGAAAGTACGGTAGTAAAAATAAAATGATTTATTCATGCGTACATCCGCCACTGTTTCATCACGGTGATAAAAAACATTATTCCACCCGTAAAAAAACAGGGGAAGCGACAATAGCATGCCGGAAAAGTGTATGATCGTTATTTTTTTTCCGGGTGTTTTTTTCAGCAGCCACAGAATAAAACCGGTTCCCGCCAGGATGCCCGCTATAATACAAAGCACTACGGGTGTATAATTCACTTCAGCTGTTTTAATTGCTACCATTACTTCGCTGGAAGTGTACATATAGAAAAACTTATCCAAAGGGATCATCACACGGATGAAATACTGGAGGATGCAGATATGAAAAATGAAAATCAGGAGGGAAAAAACAATGGAAAAAACCTCAATGGTTTTGGGAGAATATTTATATAATGGCGCATAAACAAGAAACCAGGAAACGGAAAAAGTATTAACAATCAGTATATCGAAACAAAAACCCCATATTTCATTTTTAAAAAGGTTATCCACCTCATGGTAACTGTCGAGCCAGAAATACTCTGCCATCCTGCCAATAAACATGAGCAGGAAATTGAGCCACGCGATACGGATGAAGGACGGAAATGCTTTCTGAAACATCACCGAAAGGTATAAAATTTATATCTTGTAACGGAAATGAAAATAGGAAAGCGCGTTGCCATATTAGACCTGGGCACCAATACGTTTAATCTGCTGATTGCGGAGAAAAACGGGGATATGCTGAAAATGATCCACCAGTCGAAAGAAATTTCGCGGCTGGGTGAAGGAGGAATAGCCTCCAACGAGATTGCTGTCACCGCTTTTGAAAGAGGCGTATCGGCATTACAAAAACATCATCAAACTATTCAGCATTACCGGTGTGAAACCATTATTGCTTTCGCCACAGCTGCTATCCGTGATGCTTCTAACGGAAAATTATTTGCCGAAGAAGTAAAAAAACAAACCGGAATAGTGATTGAAACCATCAGTGGCGAAGAAGAAGCAGAGCTCATCTGGCAGGGAACACGCCATGCTTTGGAAATTTCCTCTCCCGCCCTCATTATGGATATCGGTGGAGGCAGTGTGGAATTTATCATTGGCGACAGGGAAAAAATATATTGGAAAAAAAGTTACCGCATGGGCGTATCGCGGCTCAGGGAGCAATTCCCATTTACCGACCCGGCCACCAAAAATGAAATTTCTGCAGTAAAAGAATTTATCCGCGAATTCATCAGCGAAATTTCACAGCAGGCAACCACTTTTTCTATTCACACATTAGTCGGTTGTTCAGGCTCATTTGACAGTTTTGCCGATATTCTTTACCAGCGAAAAACAGGAAAAAAATTTGATGATTCGCTGGTTCCCTCTTATGCATTTGTTGCCGGTGAATTACCCATTCTGCTTGACGATTTATTGGGTTCTACCCACGAAAAAAGGGCGCAATGGCAGGGCCTTTCTCCCATGAGAAGGGATTTTATTGCTTATGGGGCGTTGCTCACCAAAGAAGTAATGGAACAATGTCAGATAAAAAATGTATTTTTATCCGCTTACTCACTGAAGGAAGGGATTTTATTCAGCCGGGTGAAATAAAGAAAGCCGATTATGCCGAAAATTCTGATCATTGACGATGAAAAAAGTATCCGCAGGGCGCTGCGTGAAATTCTTGAATACGAAAAATTTGAAGTAGACGAAGCCGAAGACGGGCCGTCAGGACTGGATAAACTAAAGGCCGGTGAATTTGATGTTACCCTTTGCGACATCAAAATGCCCAAAATGGATGGCATGGAAGTGCTGGAAAAAATTCAGGCTGAAAATATTGATGTACCCGTAGTGATGATCTCGGGTCATGGCAATATAGATACTGCCGTAGAAGCCATTAAAAAAGGTGCTTTCGATTTTATACAAAAGCCACTTGACCTTAACCGCATCCTGGTTACCGTTCGGAATGCTTTAGACCGAACCACGTTAGTTCAGGAAACAAAAGTGCTGAAACAAAAAATTTCGAAAGCCAAATCGTCAGATATCATTGGTGAATCCAAACCCATACAAATGATCAAAGAAATGATTGAAAGGGTTGCTCCCACCGATGCGCGCGTATTGATTACCGGTGGAAACGGATCGGGAAAAGAGCTGGTGGCGCGACAACTTCATGAGAAAAGCAACCGGTCTAAGGGGCCTTTTATTGAGGTGAATTGTGCGGCCATTCCTTCGGAGCTGATAGAAAGTGAATTATTCGGACATGAAAAAGGAGCTTTTACTTCCGCCATCAAACAACGCATAGGAAAATTTGAATCGGCTGAAGGAGGAACTATTTTCCTGGATGAGATCGGTGATATGAGTTTATCGGCACAGGCAAAAGTATTGCGTGCCCTCCAGGAAAACCGGATTACGAGAGTGGGCGGAGAAAAAGATATTAAGGTAAATGTAAGAGTAGTGGCCGCTACCAATAAAGACCTGCGGAAAGAAATTGCCAATAATAATTTCCGTGAAGATTTGTATCATCGCCTGGGCGTGATTCTGATTCACGTTCCCCCACTGAATGAAAGGAAAGATGATATTCCCATTTTGGTAGAACATTTTTCAAAACTCGTTGCCGAAGAACAGGGCATGGCACCAAAATCTTTTGAAAAAGGTGCGATAAAAGAATTACAACAACACAACTGGACCGGAAATATCCGTGAATTACGGAATGTAGTAGAACGTTTGATGATACTTGGCGGAAAAACAGTGACGGAATCTGATGTGAAGATGTTTGCTACACCGAGGTTTGACTAAGGATTGAGAGTTGAAGATTGAATCCTGATGCTTCGATCCCTCCTTTGGCGGGAAGGCAGGACAGGAGTTGAAGGTGTTATTAAAGGGAATTGAAATAAAATACATCCTGCCACGTTAGATTATGTTTTGCCCCGCTGGGGCAAATAACAACAACTAATACACTGTAAAAAATGTTTGGTGCCGCTGGCACCAGTTAGAGTTACGTTACTGTTTATCTTTTACGTTCGTTGAAAGAGTCTAAAATTTTCCGGTTACTTGCGTTAAAATACCGGCACCAGAGGTGCCAGACATTTTTAAAAAAAATTACTTCTTAAAAATTGCCTCAGCGGGGCAAAACGTTGTTTGGTTCAGCAATTCATCTTCTAAAATCTCTCTCTTCTACTTTACTTTCACGAATTTAACAATATCCTCATCTTCTTTAAAAGCGAGATCGGTTTCAGTGAGATAATAAACTTTGTATTCAGTTACCGGTTTTCCGCCTTCCATAACGGTGATGAGGGTAGTGTCGTCACTAACAATATAGGTTCCCTCCACCCGTTCGCCTTCTGAAATATTAATAATTTTTCCTTCCGGGGTGAATTCGAGAAACATTTCATTTTTATTGTTTACCACTACCGAGTCGCCTGCCACGGCCAGTTTCCATTTCCCATGCAGCGGATGGGTAGATTTTTCCTCACCGGGGATAGAAGAATTGCCCCCTGAACAAGCAAAAAACAGAACCGTACCTAATGCTATAACGTATAACCACCTGCCCATTATTTCGATTTTTATTTATTGGCCATCAAAACTATAAAGATTTCGCCTTTTCCGCTATTGGCAAGGGGTGGAATGGGCAACTATTTTGTTAGATTAATCGTTATTTTTACCCGATAAAATATTTTTTTTTGCCGATTAAAAAAAAATTACTAATATTGGGGAACCTCCAAAACCACCCGTCATGAAAGAATTGATGCAACATGCCCAGGACGTTATTATGACGCTTCCCACATGGGTAATCGTTTTAAGCTGTATCCTCGTATTTGTTGGTGTAGTTGGCCAATGGGCGTTATACGAAAAATGCAACTTGCCCGGCTATTCCTGCCTTGTACCTGTTTGGAATGTGATCATTTTCCTCAAAATTGTAGGAAGGCCGGCCAAACACAGTTACATGGTAATAGTTCCCCCTTTGATTATGGTAGCGGCCATATTGTTAACTCCCAACATTTGGGTGGGTATTGCCATTGCCGGTGTAGCTTTTTTGCCCTGGGCTTATTTTATGGTTAAAATTTATATCGAAGTATGTAAATGTTTTGGCAAAAATGACATTACCAGTTACATACTGATAGTGTTATTTAATGGGTTTTACCTGTTTAACCTTGCCCTTTCACAGGAAGAAAAATACCTGGGGCCTTTGTACAAAGAAGGAACTGCACAGCCTTCTTTTATTTAAACAAGTGCTTCAGCATTTTTTAAAGCTTCACCAATCCCCGACACGTTAGATCCACCGGCCGTGGCAAAAAACGGTTGTCCGCCTCCGCCTCCCTGGATATATTTGGCTAATTCTTTTACAATATTACCGGCATGAAGATTTTTTGATTTCACCAGCTCGTCTGATACCATTACTGCCAGGCCCGGCTTGCCCTTTATTTCATTGGCCAATACCAAAAACAAATTTTCCACCTGTCCTTTTAACTGGAAAGCCACATCTTTTACCTGCTGGTGATCAAGGTCTACTTTTTCGGCCAGGAAATTAATGCCATTAACTTTTTTTATTTTTAAAAGCAACTCTGATTTCACGGCTACTGATTTTTCCTTTGCAAATAGCTCCACCTGTTTAGCCAGTTCCGAATTCTGTTGCATCAGATCCTGTATGGCTTTTTTTACATCTTTGGGATGTTTCAGCAGTTCACTGATTTCTTTTAATGTATGCTCGTGCTGGCGGTAGTATTCGTCTGCTATCTGCGAACCGATTGCTTCTATTCTTCGTATTCCGGCTGCTACTGCACTTTCAGAAACAATCTTGAACAACCCGATCTCTCCCGTACTGCGCACATGTGTTCCGCCACAAAATTCAATAGAGGTTCCGAATTTAATTACGCGCACCACTTCTCCGTATTTCTCTCCGAAAAGCGCCATAGCTCCCATATCCAAACCTTCCTGCAGGGGAACGCTTCTTCTTTCATCCAGCAGGATGTTTTCACGGATCTTTTCATTCACTATCGCCTCCACTTTACTGATTTCTTCTTCCGTCATTTTCGAAAAATGCGAAAAATCGAAACGCAGGTGTTCGGCATTTACCAGTGAGCCTTTTTGTTCCACATGTGTGCCCAATACAGTTCGAAGGGCTTCATGCAACAGGTGCGTGGCTGAATGGTGGGCTGTAGTAAGCTTACGTTTACCGGCATCCACCACGGCATGGAAATCAGACTGAAGGTTTTTCGGAAGCTTTTCGGTAAAATGTATGATCAGGTTATTTTCTTTTTTTGTATCAATAACACTTATCCTTTCACCGTTAGATTCAATATATCCGGTATCTCCTACTTGTCCGCCACCTTCGGGATAAAAAGGTGTGAGGTTAAATACCACCTGGTACATTTCCTTTCCTTTTGCTTTTACTTTCCTGTAGCGATTGATCTTTACATGTGTTTCAAGGAAATCGTATCCCACAAATTCTTCCTTTTCGTCCTTATGCAATTCCACCCAATCCCCTGTTTCCACTGAGGTAGCCTGGCGTGATCGGTCTTTTTGTTTTTCCAGTTCGGAATTATATCCTTTTTCATCAATCTCCAGTCCGTAGCCGCGTGCAATAAGTGAAGTAAGGTCGGGTGGAAATCCGTAGGTATCGTATAATTCGAAAACAACATTTCCGCTTACTGTTTTTTCTTTTTTTGCATTTAGTGCAATACACACATCATCAATTTTTTTCAGTCCGTTTTCCAGTGTGCGGTAAAACGCCACCTCTTCTTCTCGGATTACTTTTTCCACCAGGAGTTTTTGTGATTCCAGTTCGGGAAAAGCTTCTCCCATCTGGTGAGCCAAAACCGGAACCAAACGATGAAGGAAGGGTTCTTTTAATCCCAGCGACTGGTATCCATAACGCACAGCTCTTCTTAAAATTCTTCTTATCACATAGCCTGCACCGGTATTGGATGGAAGTTGTCCGTCTGCAATGGCAAAGGAAATAGCGCGTATATGATCGGCCACCACGCGCATACCGATATTAATGATCTCAGCCTGCTGGTGATGGTCGTGTGATTTATATTTTAATCCCGATAATTTTTCAATTTTTTCAATCAAAGGAGAAAATACATCCGTATCGTAGTTCGATTGTTTTCCCTGCAGCACCACGCACAACCGTTCAAATCCCATTCCTGTATCCACATGTTGCGCAGGCAATTTCTCCAGTGAGCCATCAGCTTTGCGGTTAAATTCCATGAACACGTTGTTCCATATCTCAATCACCTGCGGATGGCCGGTGTTAACAAGTGATTTTCCATCCTGTTTTTTACGTTCTTCATCGGTGCGGATATCCACATGAATTTCAGAACAGGGGCCACAGGGACCGGTATCGCCCATTTCCCAGAAATTATCTTTTTTATTTCCTTTCAGAATTCTTTCTTCAGGAATATATTTTTTCCAGCAATCAAACGCTTCCTGGTCGAAGGGCAGATGATCCTCTTTGCTTCCTTCGAAAACAGTAACGTATAATTTATTTTTATCGATTTTATATACTTCTGTCAATAATTCCCACGACCATTCTATCGCTTCTTTTTTAAAGTAATCACCAAAACTCCAGTTACCCAGCATTTCGAACATGGTGTGGTGATATGTGTCTACCCCCACTTCTTCCAGGTCATTGTGTTTGCCTGAAACACGGAGACATTTCTGGGTATCGGCAATGCGCGGATATTTTACAGGAGCGTTTCCGAGAAAAAGATCTTTAAACTGGTTCATCCCCGCATTGGTAAACATCAGTGTCGGATCGTTTTTTATCACCATTGGTGCAGAAGGAACAATGGTATGTTGTTTCGATTTGAAAAAATCGAGAAAGGTTTTTCGTATTTCCCTGGAAGTCATTACTTGTTAAAAATGGCTAAAAGTCTGTTTTTCTGAGAGAGAATTGAGCTTGCAAATTTAGATTATTTGACTAAATTAGTGGCCCTTTGTGAAAATAAATTGAGCAAGGTAAAATACCGATACAATCCGCAAACGCTCACTTATGAAAAAGTGGAACCCGGTTTCAGAGAGAAGCTGCTAAGGGCATTGCCGTGGTTTTTCGGAAGTATTGTTTTTGCGGTGCTCATCATTATTATTTACGAAAACCAGAACTGGGTGAAATCTCCCCGTGAACAGTCGCTGATAAGGGATAACAAAGCATTGCGGTCGGAAATTAACCAGGTAAAAAAAGAGCTGAAGAATATCGAGCTGGTTTTGGAAGACATTCAAAAAAGAGATGACGATATCTATCGTGTGATATTTGAAGCAGAACCTTACCCAAAACACAAAAGGGAACGAGCTACCGGGGGAAGTAACAAATACAGGGAACTGGAAAATGTGGAAAGCGGAATGCTGATTATGGAAACCAAACAGATACTGGAACGGGTGGAGAAAAAATTATATGCACAGTCAAAATCGTTTGATGAAGTAATTGAGCTGGCGAAGAAAAAAGAAAAGATGCTGAGCAGTATTCCGGCTATCATTCCTATTGCAAAAACCGATCTTACAGCCGGAATAGGTGCGTTTGGCTGGAGAATTGATCCTATTTACAAAACACGCGCCATGCACACCGGGATGGATTTTCCGAGTACCACCGGAACACCCGCCCACGCAACGGGTGACGGAGTAGTAGAAAGCGTGGAATCCAATTATTGGGGATATGGAAACATTGTACTTATTAATCATGGATTCGGATATAAAACCATGTATGCTCACCTGAACGAATTCAACTGCAAACCCGGACAAAAAGTGAAACGCGGGGATATTATCGGGTTTGTGGGCAGTACAGGAAAATCCACCGCACCACATTTGCATTATGAAGTGGTAAAGAACGGAGAAAAAGTAAACCCGGTATATTATTATTACAACGACCTTTCTCCCGAAGAATATGAAGAAATGCTGAAAGCCTCAGGCAGTTCCGGAACTTCTTTTGATTAAAATTTTAGTCATTGGTCATTTGTGTTGAACATTGTGATGAACAATGACCCATCTCCCAATGACCCATCCCCCAACTTATCCACAGGTGTTCAAAATATTTCTTGAAACCGGCATCAAAAACATTTATTTTAGAATCGGCTATGCCTTATATAGAAAAACCTACGGTTAAGTTGTATTACTCCATTGGCGAGGTGGCCGATATGTTTGGTGTTAATCCTTCGCTGATACGGTTTTGGGAAAAGGAGTTTGACATTATAAAGCCCACCAAGAATAAAAAAGGTAACCGTTTGTTTACTGACAGCGATATCCAGAATTTTAAAAAGATCTTTTCGCTGGTAAAAGGCGAGGGATATACCCTGCACGGAGCCAAAGAGCGGTTAAAGGACAAATCATTCAAGGCACCCGGTGACTCTCCCGAAGCCGATGCTGCTATGGTACTTGAAAAACTGATGAGGCTGAAATCGGAACTCGGCCAGCTTAAACAACTGTTTTAAGCCCTTTTCCTGACTGATTTCAAAAAATAAGAAAATTTTATGTTTTTTTATATTATTGATTTTCAATATATTGCGTAGATTATTTAGAAAAAACTTCATGAAGTTATTAACAATTTTGAAACTTCTGTTGATATCTCTGCGTTAAGGACGCCACAACAAACATTTAATCACTAAACCATACGAACTATGGAAAGGGCTAAAAACATACTGCTCCCGGCACTTCTATGCCTTGTTATAACGGTGAATGCCTATGCGCAACCCGCAGAACGCAGGATATCACGCAAGGAATATATAGAAATGTGGAAAGACGAAGCACAAAAAAATATGCTGGAATACGGAATTCCCGCCAGCATCACACTCGCACAAGGCATACTCGAATCTGCTGATGGCAACAGTCCGTTAGCCCGTTATGCCAATAATCACTTCGGAATAAAATGTCACGATGGCTGGGAAGGCGAAACCTTTATACAAAATGACGACAAAGCCAACGAATGTTTCCGTAAATATGAAACAGCCGAGCAATCTTTTCACGATCACTCTGAATTTCTGAAAACACGCAGCCGCTATGCCTTTTTATTTGATCTCACCCACGATGATTATCATGGCTGGGCACACGGGTTAAAAAAAGCAGGTTATGCTACCAACGCACAATATGGTTACCTGCTGGTACAGATCATTGATGAAAATGAACTCTATAAATATGATGCGCTAACGGGTGTGGCCCATAAGCAACCCAAAACCGAAGAACAGGATTTTTCCAACCTCAATAAAATTACTCATGAAGTAAAAGTGCACGACAATAACCTGAAATACATCATAGCCAAAGACGGAGATTCATTCTATAAAATATCAAAAGAGTTTGAGCTGGGGCTGTGGCAGGTATATAAATTCAACGATCTTTCTAAAAAGGATGTGTTGAAAAACGGTGATGTGATTTACCTGCAGCCTAAAAAAAATAAAAACAAAGAAGCAAAAGAATACCGTGTGAAAAACGGTGACAGCATGCACAGCATCTCGCAAAAATTCGGAGTAAAACTGAAGAAGCTCTATAAATTAAATGACATGATGCCGGGCACAGGTGAACCTGAACCAGGAACATTGATAAAACTGAAAAAATAAAGTAGCAAAAAACTGAAAATGCTATGGAGGTAGCATGTGTGTTGTCGCGAGGTAAAACTCGCGATCGCGGGTAAAACCCCGCGATTGGTTTGTACTCTGAGGCTTTCAAAATATCTTGTGGTTGAAAGCATATACGGGTAGTTTGTTTGTTTGTCGGGAATCCCGGGCCTTTGGTTCGGGATTTCTCGATTTAGCCTCACCCCCAACCCCGCTCTCTCACGCGATGACACGTGACAAGCGCGACAGAGGGGGAGAAATGATTTTATCAGGGGCGAAGAATTTATACCGAAGTGAAATTCATCATGGTCTGTTTTTTTGAAGAATTTCATTCGGCATAATACCAGTTATTGGCCTATTTAATAAATCAGTTTGGTATTATCGGGTAACGATAATTTTTTTTGTGGTGGTGAATTTGTTTTTTCCAGTGATGGACACATGATACATTCCGGGTGGGAAATTTATAGCGGGAAAACTATACGTGTTGCACATGGGATTTACTGACACCACTTTTTTTCCCGGCATATCATACACCTCCACCCTTTCCATTTCCGATGAAGAACGAATGGTAAAATGATCATCAGCCGGGTTGGGAAAAATTTCTATAAATGATTCCATTTCTTTTTGCGAAAAGGAAGAAACGGTGGAATTACAGATAAAAGCTGTTAGTTGTAAAGAGTCTTCCGGGCCATTTCCGATCAACTCAACAGAAGTAGCGGGAAAACCTGCTTTCGTGAAAAATATTATTGGTACTGAATCGGCCTGCAACAAAGCATTTGTGGCACCCAAATCAGTCAAAGCTGAATATACATCAGGTTCAGTAGCCATGATGTAATCTCGGTCTATGTATTGCCATGAATAAATTAAAAGATATTTTCCTGTTATTATGGGATTTCTTAAAAGTGTATCCAGGTAAAATACCTGATCCGCTTCCGACCAATCCAGTAAAAAAGAAAAATACCTTTCAGGCCGCATTCTGCACACCCCGCATTCATTTTGGTGCCCATAAATTGAATTCGTATCAATAAAATTTCCAACACTGTCTTCATAACAGGTTTCCCACGACAAACAATTTACCGTATCAATAATTGCTACATGAATGGCAGGAATAGTTCCACATCCGCTATAATCCTGCATATCTCCGTTAATATAAAAATTTGTTCCCAGGAATTCAGGAAAAACATCAGGACTCCCGTATACATTACATGTAAGCGTATACGGTTGGGAGAAAGAGGATATGACGGAAAGAAATAATATAAATGAGATAAATGGTTTTTTCATAAAAGAAAACATTTCGAAGCTAATTTATGAAAAATTCAATATAAATCCAGGAAACCGGAAAGAATTTAAAAATAGTTATACGAATACCTGATCACATAAATCAACCCTGTATCAAAATCCTTCATCACCTGTGCGCTGAGGAGCATGGTTTTCTGGTCGTAGAGCATAGAGCGCAATACTTTTTGTTCGGCATTGCGGAAGGAAGAATGTTCTTCCAGGTTTCCGAATGCATCGTATTTATATGTGTCGCTGGTTTCGGAATAACCGAAAATGTAGGATACATCTGTTTTTTTATTCAGTCTTCCTTTTTCATCATACCCATAAGTGGTTTTCGATTCTTTTCCGCTTAAGGTAAGACGATAAATGTCTTCGGTGTGGTAATTGTTCAGGTCGTAATACGAATATCGTTCCTGGTACAACGCTCCGTAATTATTATAATATTTCCGCACATACTGGCGGTCGACATACTGGTGATAGGTATAGCTTTCGGAAGAAATAATAAACTGTTTTCCCAATACAAAATGGTATTTGCTTTTTCCTGCATTTTCATCGCGGCAATAGGTTTCTTTTGTCACCCGCCCGGCAGAGTCGTATTCGTAATTGTAGGAATAAAATCCGTAGTTATCACTTCTGCGTTTGGTAACGAGCTGCCCCTTATCGTTGTAAACAAAATTCACAATCCCGGTGTCTTTCGAATTGCCGAGGCTGGTGAAGGTAGACATGATAACGGTTATTCTTCCTTCAGAATCAAATTCGTAATAATTAAACTGGTCTTTTTCATACATCGCTTCGTTCTCACGCTTGGTGGAGACTTTGCCGTGAATGCTTTTTATTTTATTGATCTTTATAAAATCGCGGCTGAAAAAATTGTCATCGGTAAAGGCAGTGCCTTCGCGGTTGTCGATGATTTGGGAATGACAGGCGCAGGTAATACATGTTAAAATAAAAATAAAACTTACAATAACGCCAGCGCTCAGATTGCTTCCCCGCCAGAGCGCGGGTCGCAATGACTCCTCGCACGCATTTTTTTTAATTAATACCCTTTTGAAGACCATTATTTTCATTCCTGCATTAATTGCTTCATCGCCTCTTCCACCGTTTCCACGGGCAAATTACAG
>JBMORL010000132.1:0-26846 GCA_049322335.1 Bacteroidota bacterium | reverse complement strand
AGAGCGCGGGTCGCAATGACTCCTCGCACGCATTTTTTTTAATTAATACCCTTTTGAAGACCATTATTTTCATTCCTGCATTAATTGCTTCATCGCCTCTTCCACCGTTTCCACGGGCAAATTACAGGAATTATTTTTGCAGATATAAATCAACGTTTGTCCGGTTTTCAACCTTGATGTTAACAATGGCAAGCGGCTTTTGGTTTTTGAAAAGGCAAATACTACCCCGGGTAAAAACCGCGACTGAAGTTCCCTCGCCAGTTTTTCCGCATCCGGACCGGTAATGACTGCTTCGGTATCGCATTTTTCATATTTCATCAGCAACGATGCCCAGTTGGAAAAAGCGGAAAGATGTTCTGTGGCCAGCGAAGAAACATTCTTTCTCATCCTTTCTGCCAATGCGATCCACCCGGTATTACCATACATCTTTCCCAAAAAATTTACTGCTTCTGCCATCACCGAGTTGGAAGAAGGAATGACATTGTCATACCATTCCTTTTTTCTTACAATCACATCATCCGAATTTTTATGTGTGAAAAAAAATAAGCCGCTGTTTTCATCATAAAAATTTTCCAGTGTGTAATGAAAGAATTTTTGTGAATGAACCAGCCACTTTTCATCACCGGTTATTTCATATACGGCATGTAATCCGTTCATTACAAACGCATAATCTTCAAGAAATCCTTCCACCGAAGGTTTTCCCTTTTTGTAGCTGTGCCATAAACCGCCATCTGCTTTCAGAACATTGGCCATTATAAAATGTGCACATTCCAGCGCGGCCGTTTTGTATTTCTCATCGCCAAATGCTTTATACGCATCGGCAAAACCTTTTATCATCAAACCATTCCATGAGGTGAGCGTTTTATCATCCAGCCCGGGCCGTGTTCTTTTTTCGCGGTGCTGCAACAATTTTTCACTGAGCTTTTCGGTTTTTTTAGCCAGCTCTTCCCTGCTCCACCCTTTGGTTTTACAAAACTCTTCATCACTTATCCTGCGCAACAAAATATATTGACCGTGTTCCCATTCACCACGTTCGTTAAAATTGTAATATTCTTTGGCCCATTCGCTGTCTTCCCCGCAAACGGCAGAAAATTCTTCTTCTGTCCACACATAATATTTTCCTTCTTCTCCTTCGCTGTCGGCATCAAGGGCACAAAAATATCCGCCTTCGCGGTTGGAAAGCTCACGCTGCAAAAAAGAAAATGTTTTTTCGACAGTCTCCATATACAAAGGTGAACCGGATTTTTTATAGGCATTGCTGTACAAACTAACTAACTGCGCATTATCGTACAACATTTTTTCGAAGTGTGGCGCTTTCCACAGCATATCCACCGAATAACGGGCAAAACCACCGCCTGCCTGGTCGAAAATTCCGCCCATTGCCATTTTGCCGAGTGTAAGTTTTACCTGCGAAAGAATATTTTCATCTTTTTGGAAGTGTCCATATTCCAGGAAAAAATTCCAGAGGCAGGGCATCGGGAATTTCGGGGCGCGGTTCATTCCGCCTTCCATCCGGTCGAAGCTGCGCGCTGATTGCTGAACGGCTGACGTTAATTTCGCAATGGAAAAATCATTTTTCTTTTTTTCCGTAATTAGTTCTTCCGATTGCAATCCGTCTGTAAGTTTTTTTGCGTAATCCAGTACTTTTTCTTTTTCGTCTTTGTATAATGCATGAAGATTTAAAAGAATGTTGAGCCATAGGTCTTTCCGAAAATAGGTTCCTCCGTAAACCGGTTTTCCATCGGGCAAAGTAAAACAATTGAGCGGCCACCCTCCCTGTCCGTTCATAATCTGTACAGCATCCATATACACCTGGTCGATATCGGGACGTTCTTCACGGTCAACTTTGATACAAACAAAAAAATCATTCATCACTTTAGCTACCTGGACATCTTCAAATGATTCGTGTTCCATGACATGGCACCAGTGGCAGGCAGAATAGCCGATGCTCACTAAAACCAGTTTGTCTTCTGTTTTTGCTTTTTGAAATGCTTCTTCGCTCCATGGATGCCAATCCACAGGATTGTGGGCATGCTGCAGCAGGTAGGGACTGGATGAATGTATGAGTCGGTTGGTATGCTGCATATACTGTTTCGGAATTATCCGGCTGAAGTGCGCAATACGTTATTTCTTCAGGTTATCAAGGTCGATATCGTGTTTAAATTCCACGTTCTCTTTTTTTCCGAAAATAAAAACGCGTCCTTTCACCCAGCCTTTTACTTTTATTTTCACTTTTTTGGAAGTCAGCGATGAAAGAGCCGTTTTCATTACGGCAGCGGTTACTTCACCCGAATCGGCTTCCACCACGATATCGTAATTCTGTTCTTTTTTCTTTTTGATTTTTACTTTTTCGCCCAATGTTATTTTCCCGGCACTGTTTCCGCCAATTTCAAGATCGAGTTCGCTTTTTACTACTTTAATGGTGAATTTATTGGGATTATCGATCGTAACATTGAGTACCAGCTGCATTTTTCCCCCGCTCATTTCGTTCACGCGAAAGTCGTTTACTTTTCCGAAATCGATCTGTTCATAACTGCCGCAGGAAGAAAACAGAAAAAAAGCTATCACTAACGGGAGGATAGCTTTAGCAGGAAGGTTGCATAAAAAATCAGTTCTTAAAATTTTCAGCATAATATTTATGAAAGAGAGGGATCGTTTCAATCCCTTTGAAATAATTGAAAACGCCATAATGTTCATTGGGTGAGTGAATGGCATCCGAATCCAGTCCGAATCCGAAAAGTACCGAATCGAGGCCCAGTTCTTTTTTAAACAACGCCACAATGGGAATGCTTCCTCCACCGCGGGTAGGAACAGGTTTTTTTCCGAAAGTGGTTTCCATTGCCTTGCTGGCCGCACGAAAAGCGGGTGAATCAGTTGACACCACCACCGGTTCTCCGCCATGATGAGGAGTTACTTTTACCTTCACACATTTGGGCGCGATGTTTTTAAAATGCTTTGTAAAAAGTTCGGTGGCTTTTTGCGAGTTCATATTGGGAACAAGACGCATGGAAATTTTTGCATACGCTTTGGAAGGAAGAACGGTTTTGGCGCCTTCACCAATATATCCGCCCCAGATTCCGTTAACATCTAACGTGGGCCGGATTCCTGTTCTTTCAATAGTGGTAAATCCTTTTTCGCCATGTTCTTCATCGATACCAAGATCTTTTTTATATGCATCGAGGTTAAAGGGTGCTTTAGCCATTTCTGTTCTTTGTTCTGCAGATAATTCCAATACATCATCATAAAATCCGGGGATGGTGATATGATTATTTTCATCATGCAGGGAAGCGATCATTTTTGCAAGAATATTGATCGGGTTAGCTACTGCACCTCCATACACTCCCGAATGAAGATCGCGGTTGGGGCCGGTTACTTCCACTTCGAGATAACTCAGTCCGCGCAATCCGGCATCAATGGAAGGAGTATCATTGGCAATAATAGCGGTATCTGAAATAAGAATAACATCTGCTTTTAATTTTTCTTTGTTCGCTTTCACAAATGGCCCGAGATTATCAGAACCCACTTCTTCCTCGCCTTCTATCATAAACTTCACGTTGCAGCACATGGTGTTGGTTTTCATCATGGTTTCAAATGCTTTTACGTGCATAAAAAACTGGCCTTTGTCGTCACACGATCCGCGGGCATAAATTTTTCCATCGCGAACGGTAGGTTCGAAAGGAGGAGTAGTCCACAATTCAAACGGGTCGGCCGGCTGAACATCATAATGGCCATAAACCAGCACTGTGGGCCAGGAAGGATTGATAATTTTTTCTCCGTAGACAATGGGGTAACCGTTAGTTGGGCACAACTCTACTTTATCGGCACCTGCTTCCACCAGTTTTTGTTTCACTGTTTCGGCAGTTTTTAACACATCCGCTTTGTACTTAGGATCGGCACTTACCGAAGGAAGGCGAAGGATATCGAACAATTCGCTGAGGAACTTATCTTTATTGGCTTCGATGTAAGATTTCATTTCATTCATTTAGATCAGGTTTTACCTGCAAATATAGGATTATTGTATTCTCAGACTCTTGTTTATACATCAACCGTAAATACATATTGAAATTTACGTTTATATTTTAACGAATAGGCCATTTTCATGCAACATTCGTCATTCCTTTTTAGTCTTTACATCAGAACTTAATACATTTGGGAATGAGAAAACTACTACTGTTTACAGGAGTTTGCTGCATCACCACAGCGGGCTTTGCGCAAATGACCACTACAACGGGAATGACCCCTCTTCAGTATGTACAAAACGTATTGCTGGGAGGAGGAGTTACTGTTTCCAATGTTACCTATACGGGTTATGCCAATGCCATTGGCGAGTTTTCGATAACCGGCCCTACCAATCTTGGGATGTCCAACGGATTGGTAATGACCACTGGTACTGCTATGAGTAATGATCCAACCTATGGAGCTAACATGGGACCTCATGGTCCGAATAATGCACCGGGTGCTGGCGCTGATAATATGCAGCCGGGTGATCCGTATCTGACGGGACTGGCGGGCACGCAAACCTTTAATGCAGCTATTCTTGAATTTGATTTTATGCCGGTGGGCGATACAGTAAAATTTAATTACGTATTCGGAACGGAAGAATACATGGAATGGATATCAGGAGGATTTGCTGATGTTTTTGCCTTTGTGCTTTCGGGTGTTTCTACTCCGCTTTCACCGGTGAATATTGCTCAAATTCCCTCTACGGGACAACCTGTAACCGCTTTGAATGTAAATGCAAATGTTAACCCGCAGTATTATGTAGACAATGAAACTCCTCCCGGGCAAACCGTGCAATATGATGGCTTTACAGTTGTACTCGAAGCAAAACATGCTGTAATTTGCGGAGAAACCTATCATATAAAAATTATGATTGCCGATGCCATTGACGGAGCTGTTGATGCCGGTGTATTTCTCGAAGCAGGAAGTTTTGGTTCGGAAGGCGTTAATATAACAGCTGCTTCCATTACAGGCGGAACCACTATTGCAGAAGGTTGCGGAACTGCCATTTTCACTTTTGAACGTCCCGATACAACCGGAAATTTTGTGTTCAATTTTGATATTGGCGGAACAGCTACCATGGGAACTGATTATACTTCTGTTCCCGACAGTGTAATTATTTCGCAGGGACAAACTTCTACCTCCATTACCGTGGATGCTTTTACGGATGCATTGAACGAAGGACAGGAAACCATTACGTTTTTTATTATCTACCAGAATGGATGTGGAAATGATACGGTGCAAGCCACTATTTATATTGACAATGTAGAACCACTCGTATTACAAACCAGCCCACCTGCCGAGATTTGTACAGATGCGGGTGAATCTGCGTCTTTATCTGTAACAGCAACCGGAGGATATGGTCCTTATTCCTATGTGTGGGATAATGGTGCAGGAAATAACAGTACGGCAACCGTTTCGCCCCCCAATACCACTTACTATACCGTTACAGTAAGCGACACTTGCGGCAATTCTGTTACCTCATCGCCCATTGAAGTACTTGTTCAGTGCGATATTATCGTACCCAACGTATTTTCGCCAAATGGTGATGGCGTAAATGATTTTTTCGAGGTACTCTATCTCGATGATTATCCCAATTCAAAACTGGTAGTATATAACCGCTGGGGAAAGATCATTTACGAAAATGCCAACTACCAGAACAACTGGAACGCAAAAGATGTAGCAGAAGGCACTTATTACTTTATTCTCACTCCTTCTGATCCCGAACAGGGCGAAAGGCATGGGCATGTGACTATATTGAGGTGATTTTTTAAATTACCTCAACAAATGCCTACTATATGCATAGACGAGGATAACCTCGTGTTTTAACAAAAAAAATACGATACACCCACCGGCTTATTTTTTTTTATCTTTAGATTTCATCTCAAAATTCAGAAATTCCATAGGATGGATACCTAATGCTTTGGACATTAAATATATGTTTGAAATACTTGTATTTAACATCCCTCTTTCCATGCGACTTATCTGGCTTATTTCCATACCGCATTCATAGGCTAATTCAGCCTGCGTCATTCCTTTGGAAGTTCTTAATTTTTGTAAATGAATCCCAAACTGCCGTAGATAGATTTTATCTCTTAAGTAAGCCACATACAATGTTGCCCACTTACTTAAATAAAAATGTAAGCAAATTTGCTCACATTTTAATAATTTTATTACCTTTTCACAAAAATTGGAGGAATGAAATATGCACGCATATCTTCAGTGATTGCCTCACCTGCAATTCTTTAACAACAGAAAAGGAGGTCATTTAAGAAAATGCAACTTTAACTGCCTTTTTTCGTCTTATTAATTGGGCGAAAATCCCTTTTTCCTGCTTTCTTGGCGGATAAACAAAGCAGAGTAGCTTTATAAACGAATGTTTAACTACTTTAACAATTTGAATAAAGCCTTTTTTATATCATTTTTAACTATGTTTCTTCTTATCACTTCGGTGAGGGGGCAAAATATCATTTATGTATCTTGTAATTACGGTGAATTATATCGTGTCAATATTGAGAATTGTTCTTATGACCTAATGGGCAATAGTGAATCAATGAGTGATATTGCATTAACTTACGATGGACGTTTGTTTGGTATTTCGAACGTTAATGGATTTTTGAGAGAAATTGATTCACAAAGCGGAACATCAACTTTTATAGATACAATAGAGGTTAACGGCCAATATACGTCCACAAATAATTTATATGCGCTTGGAAGCGATACGCTTTTGTTTGCTGGTCTTGATTCTCTTTACAAGATTTCTATTAGTGATGGAGCCGCATTTTGTGTTGGTTATTTACCGTACTGGCCTGCCGGAGATATTGTAAACATTAACGATACGTTTTATCTGTCTGATCAGTTAATGCAACTTATCAAATTCGAAATGAATTCATCGCACACGCAAGTGATTAGTCATTCTGTTGTGAATACAATGAATACCGGGGGGATGGTGTTTGGTATGTTTACGGCATTTGATTATTGTGATGGGGAACAACGTCTTTTTGCATGTTCAGCAAATGAAATTTATCAGGTTGATCCCGTGACAGCAAACGCAAATCTTGTTTGTACATTACCTGACGGATGTCTAATAAATGGGGCGGCATCAGTGAGTCTCAATTTAGATGCGGATTTATCACAAATGATCTTACCGAATGTATTTTCCCCGAACAATGATGAAATTAATGACATTTTTTCACCTTTCCCATTAGTTCAAGTTTCAAGTTCTTCTATTATAATATATAATAGATGGGGCAATGAGATTTTTAGTTCTGAACAAGATGGAATGGTAACGTGGGATGGAATAGACAGCAGCGGCCATGCAGTGGCTGATGGCGTGTATTATTTCGTAATAAATTATTCGCCAATTTGCGGTAAAAAGAGTACGCGATATGGGTTCGTTAATGTCCTTAAATAGTTTTTGCATTATAACACTGTTCGGAGAGAGTATTCTCTTTTTCAAGGGATAGAATGATATTAAAAAGCTTTGTTCAATTGGTGAGGTAAAAAACCAATTGAAAAATGAAAAAAATAATTTTAGCCGGGCTCACGATAGGGTTTTTTGTAAGCGCAAAAGCTCAGGTCACTCCCGATTACAGTACTCAATCTGCACCTCCAACAAATAACAATCCTGTTGCACCGGGAGTGAGCGGAACAAATAGTCAAACCTATTGGTCGAGAGTTGGTAACACATTGGCAATGGGAACCAATAATATATTTGGCACACTCTATAACGCCCCCATTTATCATCAAACCTTAGGATTGCATCGCATGACAGTTGGACACTTTCAATTCGGAGCGAATCTTGATGGTAACGCTACAACGCCTGACAACCCACTTCCGGGTGGTCGATTAACTCGCATTGCCATTCATCGTGATGGTGCTTCACCAATTCAGAGACCGTTATCCTTGCTTCACTTAGGATATGATTTCGATTTATTTGGATCGGGGCTTGCCCAAGGCGGCTACCGCAATTGGATGGATGTAGGAACGATGTATATGGCGGGAACCGATAATATGTATGTTGGGCTTCGACAAAAATCTAACACAGCAACAGGATATCCTTCAACTATAATTGCCAATCCAAATGACAGACAGGATGCCGTTGTAAACTGGGGAGACAATGTAGCTGGCTCTTTTGGCCCCGATAATTTATGTTTTATTTATACCGCACCCCCAACTTTTGGTAACGAACGCGCCAGCACCAATGATGGATTGGAAATCATGCGAATGATACATAATGGCAATGTTGGATTAGGGCCAGTGTTTAGTGATGGTAATCAACCTAAATCGAATTTTCATTTACATAACGACTCAACTAACAGTATGTGGATTCAGTTCACTAACGAAATGCTTCCTGGTGCAGCTATAAGTAATTTTCCTGGTGTTCCCGGAGCAATTAGTTCAGCAGACGGATTTCGTATTGGAATGTTGGGCGACCAGCAGGTATTGGAAAACGGAAACTCATTTATTTACAACCAGGAAAATCGTCATCTTATTTTTTCAACCAATGCCAATACAAATAATATAAATATTGCAGCCGGAACTACTTTAGAAAGAATGAGAATAACTCATATTAACGCACCTACCAATTTAGCAGGTGGCGGATACGGAGTATGGAATCCCGGAGCACTTACCAACACTAACCTTACTCGGGTTGCCATCAGTCATAATCCTACCAACGAAGTTACACGGCCAATGAGTTTATTGCATCTTGGGTATAATACAGGGCAAATCGGTGGCGGCACAGTAGACGGATGGAGAAGCTGGATGGATATAGGAATGTTTACTTCAAACGGAACGGATAATGTTTATATTGGTTTGAAACCGGAACCAAGCTCTATTTTTAATCCAACCGACAGACATGATGCTGTACTTGCCTGGGGAGATAATCAGGAGGATACAACTTTATTCGATAATGGCCCTGACCGCTTACGTTTTATTTTCACCGGAACGCAAACCGGAAGTGGTGTTTTTCCACCTGCCAATTCACAGGATGGTTTGGAATGCGGAAGATTTTATCCTGATCGGGATACACTCGGAACATTCGGACGTTTTGGTGTAGGTGATTTTACGGTTACCGGGGTTAATCAGGAGCCTACACATAAATTAGACGTTGTTGGTAACGGACGATTCCGTTTCCTCCCTGATTCTATTTACATGGCCGATTCGCTTGTGAATAAATTTGTGATGGTTGATTCTGCTGGTGTCCTCAGATGGTTAGGTGCAGATCAGTTTTCGTTTCAGATAGGCCAGGCATGCGGTGATTCATTAAATCTTGCCATGCTAACTACAGACCGCGAAGTACCGATGAACGATTTTAATATTTATTTCACGGGACAAGGAGTTCCTACCACTAACTCTATTGCACTTGGACTGCCATGTGGTACGCCATTACCTGCAAAATTTAACGTTTATCAGGATGATTCTACGACCGTAAACGTGAATACCATTGCGGGCGGTTTCAGGAATCAAGATACAGCAGCAATTGCTAATCTCATTTTAAGAGGGGTATTTGCTGATGCCATCGGAGTACAAGACCCAGCTTTAAAAGTTACTAATATTGGCGGAGAATTCCGCGCAAGGAATTCAACTATCAACATTGGTGTAAGATCGAGGGTACAAAACACGATTTCAAACATTGGTGCAAGTTCAACAGCCGGAGATTTCCTTTCTGACGGCCCTTCCGGAGCAAATCAGGGAATTATTTCGCAGGCAAGTAACGCTACTTCTCAGAATACAGCAATACAGGGAATTGCTACCTCTTTTGCTACACCATCCAATCAAAATACGGCAGGATATTTCCTTTCTTCAGGAACAACAAATTATAGCTATGGTGTATATGCTGAAGCGTTCGGAGGTTCAATAATCAACCGTGCCGGATATTTTAACGGAGATTTGGAATATACTGGTGCACTGATTCCATCCGATCAGAACCTGAAAACGGATATCAATAATCTTGAAAATTCAGATTCTATTCTCACTCTTCTTTCGCCAAAAACTTTTGAGTATGATGTAAATAATTACCCTCAAATGAATTTTGCACAGGGCGAACAAATGGGATTGATAGCGCAGGAAGTTGAGCAGGTTTTACCAAATATCGTAAAAGACGGATATAAACCCGCTGTTTTTGATACGTTAGGAAATCAGATATATCCTGCTATCAGCTACAAAACTTTGAACTATGAATCATTTATACCTCTTTTAATTGCAGGCCATAAAGACCAGGCAAACCAGATCAAAGAGAAAGATTCAATTATCAATGCATTGGTAGAAAAAACAAATCAGCAGGATTCTATCAATAACGCGCTATATGCTATGATTACCCAGTGTTGCCAAAACAACAGCAGTCAGCAAAGCATGATGCAAAACGGAAACGGAACTAACGGAGGAAGCATGAACGTAACTAATGTTGAGTTAAGCGATGTTAAGTCGATTATTCTTGACCAGAATGTTCCTAATCCGTTTGCCGAGCAAACCACCATAACTTTCACACTTACTGAAGGTGTGCAAAAAGCGCAAATGTTGTTTTACAATCTCGAAGGAAAACTCATCAACTCGGTTGATCTTTCTAACGCGGCTGGTAAGGGACAGCTCAACGTTTTTGCCAACGACCTGAGTAATGGAATTTATACCTACACACTGGTGGTTGATGGACAAATTATCGACACCAAGAGAATGGTAAAAGATAAATAAAAAAGGGATCGTTTTTTTATAAACAAAACGGGCGGAAAAAATGCCCGCCCGTTTTGTTTTCGATGTCTTGATATACTTAGTCTACTTTCAGGCCCATGTCTAATTTTAGGCACCACTTTTATAGAACCCCTCCTTTTTGCTGCTGACGTGAACTTTGGCAGAAAATGTTCCATTTCAATGGCACGTAACCCTTTTTCGCTGATTTTTCTTCAAAAAAAATCTGCACTTTGTTATTATTTTAACCTGTGTCATTCCCATGCAACCGATTATGGCTAATTTTAGTCTATCATTCTACCAAATAAGCCTATCATGAGAAAACTCATCCTACTTTCATTTACCCTTTTGCCATTTTGCGGATTTTCGCAACTGGTAGTTGATAATACCACCAACACTCCCACCTGGCTGGTACAAAACGTTTTGGCGGGAGCCGGTGTAACCATAAGCAACGTAACACTTAATGGCGCTCCTGCAACTTCAGTAAGTAATACCGTGGGTAGTTTTGACGGAACGGCCTCCAACATCGGACTTGCCAATGGAGTGATTATGGGGTCGGGTGACGTGCAGGTAGCAGTAGGGCCCAATAATTCCGGAAGTGCTACACTTGGCGGAGGCGGAATTCCCGGAACGGATCCGGATCTGCAGGCCATAACACCTAACCAGATTTATGATGAAGCGATCCTGGAGTTCGACTTTATTCCTATTGGAGATTCTGTAAAATTCCGGTATGTTTTTTCTTCCGAAGAATATGACGAATACGTTTGCGGATCGGTAAACGATGCTTTTGGATTTTTCCTTAGCGGCCCCGGGATAACAGGACCTTATACCAATGGAGCGATCAACATTGCCATCATCCCCGGAACATCAACCCCGGTTTCCATCAATACGGTTAACCTGGGAGTAGCAGGAGCCAACGGATTTGCAGGAAACTGTGCAGCTATCGACCCCAACTGGGCCAGCTACAATGTATTTTATGCCGGAACCAATACACAAAACAGTGTGCAATATGACGGATTTACCGTTGTACTGGAAGCACGCGGAGCCGTTCAATGCGGACAACAATATCATATAAAACTTGCTATCGGTGATGCGGGTGACGGTATTTTTGATTCGGGAGTATTTCTTGAAGGAGGAAGCTTTACTTCGCAGGGAGTAGATGTTTCGGTTTCCACTGTAACTGGCGATACTACCATTGTAGAAGGATGTACATCTGACGCAATTTTTTATTTCACTCGTCCCGATACCACCACCCAGCTTACTATCGGCCTGGGGATTGGCGGAGATGCTATCAATGGAACCGATTACACCTTTATCCCTGACAGTATCTCTTTCAATATCGGGGAAGATACTGTGATATTACAGGTAAGTCCTTTTGCTGATGCATTGACAGAAGGAGTAGATACACTGATTATTACTGTTTACACTATAACGGCCTGCGGAGATACGATACCGGAAGTAGCTACTCTCCTGATATTTGACCCCACAGCCGTAACAGCCAATGCCGGGCCCGATCAAACCTCCATTTGCCCGGGAGACAACATTACGCTTAATGGAAGCGGTACAGGTGGATATCAGCCTTACGATTATTCGTGGAGTACGGGAAATACCAGTCCTTCGGTAACCGTCTCGCCATTAATTACAACAGAATATTATTTAACGGTCTCGGATTTGTGCGGAATGAGTGGAACGGATACGGTACTTGTCACGGTCCCCGTCTTTGTCCCTTTTGTTATCAATACCAGTGACACGTCTATTGTCTGCCCCGGAGATAATGCTGTATTGTTAGCTACAGTGAGCAGCGGAGGATTTAGTCCTTATTCTTACCTGTGGAGTAATGCTGATACCGACACTACGACAACCGTTTCTCCCAATGTAACTACTACCTACACATTTACAGTTACCGACAACTGCGGAATGGACTCTACGGTGAATGTAACGGTGAATGTTCCGGTTTACAACCTGCAGATTGCAGCTCCTGATGTTACCGGTTGTATGGAAGAACCCATTATGCTCACTTCGGTTGTTTCGGGTGGCGCGGGAGGATATGTATATGCCTGGACAGGATCGGGAACGATTACAGTGAATCAGGCGAACGGTTCGGCTACTGTGCCGGATGCTCTCACCGGGATATATGTGGTGGGCGTGATTGATCAATGCGGTAATACCGACAGTGATACAGCCAACGTGGTGATGAATCCCTGCGAGATTACTATTCCCAATGTGTTTTCTCCTAACGGTGACGGGATAAACGATGTTTTTTACATCGACAACCTGGAATACCACCCCAATTCTATACTGATTGTTTACAACCGCTGGGGACAGATAGTTTTTGAAAGCAGCAGCTACCTTAACAACTGGAATGGAGACGGAGTTTCTGACGGGGTATATTACTACATCCTGAAGAAAACCGACCCTGATGCACAGGAGTATAATGGTAATGTGACGATATTGGGAAGCAAATAACTCTCTTGCCGTTATTTTTAACCCGCTGTTTTAACCTGCAGCGGGTTTTGTTTTTTTAGCGGATATTTTTCTACTTTTGTACGCTCAAAAAAACACTTATGCCTTACCTCTTCACTTCCGAGTCCGTTTCAGAAGGACACCCCGACAAAGTAGCCGACCAGATATCTGACGCGCTCATTGATCATTTTCTCGCCTACGATCCCGATTCGAAGGTGGCTTGCGAAACACTGGTTACTACCGGGCAGGTATGTCTTGCCGGGGAAGTAAAATCACAAGCCTATCTTGATGTTCAGGATATCGCCCGCGATGTGATCAAAAAGATCGGGTATACCAAAGCCGAATACATGTTTGAAGCCAATTCATGCGGTATTCTTTCAGCAATCCACGAACAATCATCCGATATCAACCAGGGAGTAGAACGCAAAAAGAAAGAAGACCAGGGAGCTGGCGACCAGGGAATGATGTTTGGATATGCCTGCCGCGAGACAGATAATTATATGCCGCTTCCACTGGAACTGGCTCATTTGCTTTTAAGGGAACTTTCCGTTATCCGCAATGAAGGAAAAGTAATGACCTACCTTCGCCCCGATGCCAAATCGCAGGTAACGATTGAATATGACGATCACAATCGCCCGGTTCGCATTGATACTATTGTTATTTCCACGCAGCACGATAATTTCGGTAAGGATTCCGACATGCTGAAAAAGATCAAGGATGATGTAATCAACATCCTTATCCCGCGGGTAATGAAAAAACTTCCCAAACGTGTACAGGCCCTTTTTAACGACAAAATTAAATACCATGTTAACCCCACCGGGAAATTTGTAATAGGTGGGCCGCATGGCGATACCGGGTTAACAGGAAGAAAGATTATTGTTGATACCTATGGCGGAAAAGGTGCTCATGGAGGCGGAGCGTTTTCGGGGAAAGATCCCAGCAAAGTAGACCGTTCGGCTGCCTATGCTACCCGTCATATTGCCCGCAATATGGTGGCAGCAGGTTTATGTGATGAAGTGCTGGTTCAGGTAGCTTATGCTATCGGAGTAGCACAGCCGGTGGGGCTTTATGTAAATACCTATGGTACTTCTAAAGTAAGCATGAATGACGGGGAGATAGCCAAAAAAATCGGGAAACTCTTTGATATGCGGCCTTATGCTATTGAGCAGCGTTTTAAGCTGAGAACCCCTATTTACAGCGAAACCGCAGCCTATGGACACATGGGAAGAGAATCGAAAGTCATTACCAAAGTCTTCAATAAGGGTAAAAAGAGCGAGAAAAAGGTACAGGTAGAGCTTTTCCCGTGGGAAAAGGATGACTATAAAGACAGAATCCGCAAGGAATTTGGTCTGAAATAACGGGGTAGAGACCTTAGCAGGACTGGTTATGGAGGGTAAAAGGTTGTCCGGGGCAGAAGGAAAAAAAAATTTATTGCTAAAGGCTTTAATTAGTTAGGAATTAAATTTTTTCTATATTTACTGACCAAAAATTTATAGCTATGATCAAAAAACTACAAGGCGAGCAATTCAAGGAGATCAAATTTAAAAAGGGTCTTTTGAAATTGCGCTATGCCATTTCCAACTATGGCAGAATGATTAGCTTCACCAACAAGTATGATGATGGCCGTTTACTGAAAGGTTCTTCAGTAGAAGGTTATCCTACTTTTTCCTGCCGTCCCGGTGGTGAGTATAAAACATTGTTTTATCACCGTCTGGTTGCCGAAAATTTTGTTGGCGGACATTCTAAATCCAAAGCATGGGTTATTCACGTTGACCACAACAAGAAAAACAACCACTACAAAAATCTTAAATGGGTAACACAGGATGACATGGTGTCTCATCACCAGGCCAGCCCCGCAGTGAAAAGAGCCCGCAAAGAAAGAGCGAAAATTAAGCCCACTGTAGGTTTAAAACTTACTGCTGCTCAGGTAAAAAATCTGAAAAAGCAGATCAATGCCAAAAACCGTTCTAAAACATTAAAACAAATTGCCAATCAGTTCAAAATTTCTGAGATGCAATTGTATCGTATTAAATCAGGAGAAAACTGGAGCCACATTAAATAGGCCGGTTTTTTATTTTGTTCTTGAAAAAGGGCACAAATAGAATTGTTGAACTTGCAATTTTGTTTGTTGCCCTTTCTTATTTTATTCTCTTTCTAAACTATCGCTGGAACGCACAACCCGAATGGTGGAAACACAAACCTGTTATCTGCAGTGATGCACTGGGTTATTATGATTACCTGCCCCGGTATTTTATTGATGGACATAAAGAGAAAAATCAGTTTGATCCGACCTTTAATGTACATTATAAAGGGGATACGCTAAACAAATATTATATCGGAACGGCTTTATTGCAAAGCCCGTTTTTCGTCACTGCAAGATTGTATTATATTTTAAAAGGTCAGCAACCCAATGGTTATGAAGGAGCATTCCAGTTAGCCGTTGCCGGAGGAGCTCTTTTTTATTTTTTAATTTCCCTATGGTTTATCAGCCGCATTTTGCTGATGCAATTTAACCTGAAACAACACCAGGTGGCCTTGCTTGTTTTGCTTTTCGCGTTTGGCTCCACCCTGATGCATTATGTGATTATTTACGGGGCTTTTTCGCACGTCTATTCATTCTTTTCTATTGCATGGTTTTTTTACCACGTGTCGCGCATTGCAAAAGGATCATTTAAAAAATCGGATGTATTGTTAGTGTTACCCGCTTTTTCTTTTATAGCTGTCATCCGCCCGGTGAATATTATTATCCTGTTGCTCGCTCCTGTTTTCTTTCAAAATTTTTCGCACATCCAATCTACTTTTCGTTCGTTATTACAACTGCATAAAAAAACTCTGGTCACAGGAATTGTTATTTCCATTCTTCCTGTTTTTCTTCAATGTGTTTCGTGGCACGAACAAACCGGTGACTGGATAGTATGGTCGTATGCCAATGAAGGATTTAATTTTTCCAATCCTCATGTTTTTGATGTTTTGCTAAGTTACAATTACGGCTTGTTCATTTATTGTCCGCTGGTATTTTTGAGCTGCGCGGGATTTTATTTTTTATTCAGAAAAAACAAATGGCAGTTCGGCTGGATGGCTTTGTTTTTTATCATTTTCTTTTACGTGATCAGTTCGTGGTGGTGCTGGTATTACGGAGAAGGATTAGGTATTCGCGCGGCCGTTGATGTTTTTTTATTTTTTATCCTGTTGCTGGCTTTTATTATTTCGGAGGTGGCCTCTTCTACAATTAAAAAATATGTATTGTTCTTTCTTTTTTTCGTTTGCCTACCCGTGAATTTTATTTACAGTTATCAGTATTATTTTCGCATCATCAATCCCAATGCAATGAATGGAGAAAAGTTCTGGTATGTGTTTTTAAAGACAGGTAAAGAATATCAAAATTGTTTCGGTGGCATAACCTGCATTCAGCCTTATTCACCCAAAGGGATGGACACATTGATGCATACCATTCATCATTTTGAGAACGAACCGGGAGGAATACTGAACACAGCAGGAAAAGAATTTCCTTACGGAGAAAAACTGGAATTAACCGATGCCATCTGTCACCATGAAGTATATTGGATAAAAGTGAAAATGAAACGCAAAAATATACAACCCGAAGGAGGAAAAAACCTGCTGCTGGATGTACATGCCGGACAAAACGATTCGTCTGTGTATTACGTTTCGGTAAGGGTGAAGGAAATGCCCGCGGAAAAAACGGAAGAATGGATAGAATCGGAATACACCTTATCATTTTTCAATCGTTTTCATTGCGGAAATACAGTGGGTGTGTATCTTTATAATCCACTAAAGGAAGAAATGCTGATAGACGATATGGAAATTTATTTTTTTGGCATACGATGAATTCCTTTATAAAAAATATGGCCTCGCTGGTAATTTTATTTTCACACCAGCTTATTTTTTCGCAACCTGCTTCGCTGTATGGAATAAAAAAAATGAAACTGGTAAGCTCTTCCCATCCTTCTGTGAAAAACTTTTACATGGATGAAACGCCCGTTACTTACGAAGATTTTAAAATTTATGTGCGTGCTGGTGGAATGAAAAATGCGTATTGGTACTATGAATCCTATAATATCGATGTGCAACCCGTAACGGGCATCAACTGGCTGCATGCCGTGGATTACTGTAACTGGAGAAGCGTTTGTGAAGGATTGAAACCCGTATATTATAAAACAGAACTATTTGATCAGTGGGGATACCCGGTATATGAAGCAGATACAAATGCCAATGGTTATCGTTTACCCACTTCACAGGAATTTGAAGTGGCTGCAACGGGAAAAAACAGCGAAACAAAATTCATCTGGGGAAATATTTTTTATGACTCACTGGCCAATTATGATAACGACCACGGACATAAATCAACCGAGTGGTGGCGACTGGCTCCGGTAAAATCGCAATACAAAAACAGTTACGGATTGTATAATATGTGCGGCAACAACTGGCACTGGTGCAGCGACTGGAAAGAAGAAAACAAAACGAAAATGCTGAAGGGGAATTCCTGGGGAACTATTGATCCCGAATTGATGGTTCCAAAAGATCATTCGTGGAGTTCACCGGGAAATTATAATTATGACATAGGTTTCAGGTGTGTAAGAAATGCAAAAAATATTACCGATTCCATTATAAAATTTGATACTACTGCTTCCTATTCCTTTTATTCCACCCCCGAAACAGAAATCTGTTCGCCCTGGAAGGAGTTTTATGACGAAGGATTTACAAAACAACTGGCACGTTTCCTCCATGACAATTACCCGGAATGTATTAATTTTTTAATGAAAGTAGATGGACAGGAAATTATTGATGCTGAAAAAATGTCGGCTTTGCTGGTAAAAGTGTGTCAGCGCCATCAAATCAATCCACTGTTCCTTGCTTCTATTATGATTTCCGAAAGTGGATTTGGTACCGTTTCTTTTCCGCGCTGGTTCAATAACCCGATGGCCTATAACTGGCAAAACAAACTGATGACTAACGGCCTTCCCGTTTACGAAGCTTTGCCCGGAAAGAAAAACAGGAAATTCAAAACGCTGGAAGAAGGATTCGATGCTTTTTGCAGGGGAATAAGACGCGATCTTTATTACAAAGCTGCCAAAAAAAATCTTGATTCCTTTCATCTTATTTATGTCGGTTACCGTGCTGATGAGTGGATGCATACCTTGTCACGCGTCTATCGCGATGTGGCCGGCATCCGCTTTGAACCCAAATTCCCGGAAGGTGATGCGGGGAAATATATTTATGCGGATTGGGAAACGATAAAGAAAGCCATGGGGCAAAAGCCGTGAAGAGGGAGGCAAGAGGCAGGAGCCATGAGTGATGAGTGATGAGTGATGAGTGATGAGTGATGAAAAAACTCAAATACTATTTTGATTGTTTTATCGTTTTACAGGATATGTTGAACAAATTTTCAAAAAATAATGTTTTTCTTTTTATGCTGACAGGTTTGATTGCTTGTCATACCCCTGAAAAAAACAAGACCAAAAAAGATATTGATTTATCAAAAATACCGATAAAAGAAATTGATACGCTGAAACGAAAAGATTCGGTTGACATCAAATATAAAATAGATCGATTTGTTAATTTATTTTCTTACAGATTTATTGGTTTTGTTGAAGATACGATCGATTTAACCCAGACGTTAGATGAAAATTACGATATTAAAAGATATAAAATTCTACACTGGTATTATCCCTCGGGAAGTTTTGAGTATCCTTATATGTGGCTTAAAGATCTCCATATACAGCCTCCAAGGAGGCTTGAATTGTATCTCAGAACAGAAGTCATTTATATTCATCCCTTTGCAGGCCAGAATTACCGACAAAACATAGGTCATCCACTGATTTTACACAATAAAAATAATGACACCTTTAACATTTCTGAATATAATTCAAAATTATTTATAGAAGCTTTAGATTCAAATTTGATGTGGAAACCTATTAATGATACGTTCCGGCTTTATTGCGGAACTGGTGTATATGGAACGAATTTTTTCCCAAATGCTGTTGCAGTAATACCCATACCCATTTTCAAAGGAGAATTTTATACAAAAATGAGGGTGAAGCTAAATGGCCAGTATTCCAATGAAATTGATGCGCATATTCATTATACCCAGTTCCATGATGATCCGCAGTCAGAATAACAAAATCCACGAAATTTAAACACTTCATCTTCTGCAGTAAAAATACAAAATGCCACTCCTAACGGAGTTCAATTACAATGTGACTAATTTTTTTACAAAAATGACGCTCCTGGCGGAGCTGCATATTTTCCCTGGGTCTGAATCCCGCAGGGATGTCATCTTTGTGGTTAATAATTTATAAGATTTTTTCCCGAGCTCCGCAGGCGCGACATCTTGCCATGTAAACACGCTGCTGGTAGAATTCAATTATATTATGATACGTTTTCTACCTTGTGAAAACTTCAATTGAACCCCTTCAGGGTTCAGGATTTTTTTGATTTGAATAACCCCGGATATTATCCGGGGTTATTTATATTGAATCCCGTTGGGATTCACGGAAGGTGAAAACAGAGATTTTCGGTTTAGAAAATTAATCATATTTTTTTTCTGCTACCGGTTAATTAATATATAAGAAACGTCATTTATGCCGTATAAAAACGTGAACCCTGAAATGGGTTCAATATAAATAACCCCGCGCAACTGCGCGGGGAAAAAAATAAAAAATAACAGGAACCCTGAAGGGGTTCAATTGCAATATGATTTATTTTTCCACAAAGATGGTAATCCTGGCGGAGTTGGTTTCACAATAGCTATTCTCTATAAAAAACCCCACCGTTTATCTATTGCATTGAGTCTGACACCTAACATCTCCTCCTCTCACCTCTTCATCACTCTCTCCGAAAACTGAAATCCGGAATCCGTTATGATATTTACCAAGTACATTCCGGTGGAAAAACCGGTGACGTCTACATCGGTAATATCAGTGCATGATTTTTTATTCCACACCATTTTTCCATTGGCATCATACATCACCACCGAATAATTTTCGCTGATGTTGAATAATTGTATCCTGAAAAACCCTTCTGACGGATTGGGGTAAAGCGAAATGTTTTCATTGGAATTAATCGTTTCTACCGAAGTGGAAGGATTATACGTTACCGCCCCACCGGGAACAGTATTGTGTCCTGATCCGGGGCCTGTGTTTCCGGTTTGGACGGTTCCATAATAATACGCTCCGATAGTATAGGGATATACAGGATTGAGGTTTCCGTCAATGGTAACGAAATAGGCGTAGATGCCCGCAGGGTAATCGGGTGTTACGCAAAATCTTCCGTTGTATTCATCCAGATCGCCCTGGCCTGAAATATATTCATAATCTTCAATATATTTTCCGAGAGGATAGGTAGCAGAAACATTCGGGCCGTACTGGCCTGCACTCAATACTGTTCCATCAGGCAAAGTGGTTCTTGTGGTAATATTTCTTAGTGAATAACTTGTTTCCATTCTTTTAATTCCACCTGTTCCATCTGTATTCGCATAACCGTAGGCTCCATAAATCGGAAAACCGTCAAATGCATAACCTATAATGGGTGAGTGTTGCAAACTATCCATATCATCATACAAACAGGTTGGATTTACGTGATGATGGTATTCGCCATTGGGAGCAGGATGCCCGAGGCAATCGTCAAAACTTGCTCCTTCATTCGGAATGGCGTCCTGGTTCCATATTCCCTGGTTGTTGTAGGAGAACGCATCCTTTGCATTGAATATGCTCACCCCGTTAGACCACACACCGATATGTCCGAGTGCTGTTGCCGTTTTTGTTCCTGTATTTTCCGCGGGATTTCTCGTTATCTTATAACAAAAATTCTGATTGGAAGGAGTATTTGGATTTCCCGCCCACGGACCAATATCGTAACCCGGAATGCATGTACACGACACATATACATCTGTTGTGGTATACTGAACGGTTTGCACGTTGCTTAAAATTCCGAGGTAACCTACCTGCCCGGTGGTGTTGATGACCCATGAAGTTACTTCGGGGCCTTGTGCACTGGAAATAATGGCAGAAGCCATAAAGAGGAGAAGTAGAAATCTGTTTTTCATTTCTGTTGTTTTTTGGTTGGACGATGAATGAAAAGAAATCCTTCGCGCGGGGGGCCTCTCCCTGACCCTTGTTTGACTATCGTCAAACGGGTCTGTCCCTCCCCTTTTTCGGGGAGGGAGGTAATGGTTTGGCGCTAAGATAAATCTTAGCGCTTTACTGATTATTCACTTGCGGTGAATTTCAATGCTTACATTAATTGTCATCTACCTGCGGGGAGGTGGCGGCCTGGAGAAGATTTCGGAGAGTTCTTCGGTAAGTTTATAAAAGTTTTCGCGTTGCTGGGGATTGCAGAGGTTTTTTAGTTGTTCGAAATGATCGTAGGTAGCCTGTTCTTTTTTTATGGCGAGTACAGCCAACTGGTGTTCGAGGGAATCTTTTGTGATAATATCCCTTGCATCATTTTTCAGAAGTGAAAAATATTTTTTACGTACTTCCTTCAGTTCTTCATCGATCTTTACCATATTGGAATGGTGTTCTTCCTTTAAATCCGAAAATTTTTCCTGTTGTTGATTATCCAGGTTTAAACGTTCGATAATCATTTTATCGGGGCGTTGATGCGGACCGTGTTGGTGTGCCGGATGAGGGGGGCGATTGATCCACATAAAAAGGAGGGTGGCTGAATTGATAAGTACCAGCACAAGGATAATCGTTATGAGTAATTTTTCCTTTTTCATAAATTAATAGTAAAAACCGTTTTCTGTAGTCAAATAATTTTCTGCAGATGTTTCTTCACTCGGAGAATTATCTGCTTTTGCAGTGCGGCTGAGTGCAAAAAAATTAATCATACATAAAAGGGCCAAACCGGCAAAAGAAAGCGTTACCCATTTTACAGGCACTTTTTTCCCGGCAAGGTTAATTTTCTTATCCAGTTGTGCCTGTATCCGGGTAAAAAGAAAAGGAGGCGCTTCTGCTCTTTTCATCCCCTGCAGGCTGTCAAGAATTTTTTCGGTATTTATGTTGTTTTGCATTACTGTTTATGGTTGGACGTTGTTTTGCGGGATTTCCTTCGGTTATTTTTTACTTTTTTCGATGGCATTTCTCAGGTTGGCTTTTGCCCTCTGGATCAGCGATTCTACCGCTTTTTGCGAGAGGTTCATGGTTTCGGCTATTTCTTTTTGCGGTAGTTCTTCTACCTGTGAAAGGAGGAAAGCGGTTTTCTGATTTTCGGGCAGGTTTTCGATGTGAGCAAAAAGAGTTTTTGCTTCTTCTTTATTTTCCAGCAAAACACCGGGGTGATCGAAATGCGGGACATCGTGTTTTAATTCATCGGTATCTTTATCAAAAAGTGAAGTGAGAAAAGCAAAACGTTTTTTCCGTTTGCGATGGCGCGCCAGGTCGTTGCATTTGTTGATGGTGATGCGATATACCCAGGTACTGAGTGAAGATTCTCCTTTAAAAAGATGTGCTGAGCGATGAACTTCAATAAATACTTCCTGTGTAATATCTTCTGCATCGTTGCTGTTTTGCAGATAACTTAAGGCGGTGTTATAAACGCGTGATTGAAATTTTTCATAAAACAACCGGAAAGCATTTTCATCTCCTGCCTTTATTTTTTCTATCAGCTCTTTTTCTTCCAAAGGATCAAAAAAGTGAAAACTGTTCTTTGCCGGAAAATTTCAGCTCGTGTTCGAGCAGCCATTTTTTTCTCCACAATCCACCGGCATAACCGGTAAGACTGCCATCGGTGCCCACGATACGGTGACAGGGAATGATAATGGCAACAGGATTTTCTCCGTTGGCTTTGGCAATGGCACGAATTGCTTTGGGATCGCCATATATTTTCGCCTGATCGAGGTAGGATCGCTGGGAACCGAAAGGAACATCCATCAGTAATTCCCATACTTTTTTCTGAAAAGCAGAGCCCGAAAGATCGAATGACAATTGAAATTCTTTCCGTTTTCCTTCAAAATATTCTTCCATTTGTTTCTTTGCCAGTAAGAGGTGAGGCCACGGATCAGCCGTGTTTTCAAGTTTTTCTTTATTCTCATCTGTAAAAAAAACTGCATGGACGCCTTTTTCGGTTGCCTGAAGAAAAACATCTCCCAGGGGGGAAGACATGGAAAGCTGATGTAAGCCTGAAATACTCATCGGGAATATTTATGAATTTGTAAAAATAACTATATTTAGGCATGAATAAACCCGCCATCATAGAATCTGCATCATTTCTCATTACTTATTTCCGTCAAAAAGACAAATCGGTTAAGAATTTGGTATGGATTGAATGGCGGGAAACAGTGAATGAAATATATGCCGCGGATCAGGATTCATCGGTAACTGATGAGGCCATCAATGCAGGAAAGGCTTTGGGAAGAAAAATAAAAGAAAATGCTTCCCTGGGTGAAAAGATGATAAAGTTTTCATCTGAAGAAAAACAGGAAATTATCTCTCTGACAGAATTATTACGGATGCTGGATGAGAACAGGGAGGATTATGTTCCCGGTAATTTTAACCAACAGGTTTTTGAAGAAATTGTTTCCACTTCCGGGCTTTCCGATAACGAAAGAAAAAAAAGTCAGCAAAAAGCGAAAGAATGGCTGGAACTGAAAAAAGAAAATAAATTTTTTACACGAATAAGTGTTCCCGCTTCATTGAAACCGGTGATGATGGATTTTTGTATCCGCTGGATATCTTTGTTTATTTTCAGGAATGATGGGTTTGAAACTCCCGCAAAGATGATTGGCCTTGACCAGTTGAGTGCTTTTCTTTTATTTCAGATCACACTGATCCCATTGTTTGTTCTTTTATATTGTATATACAGGGAAAAAAATGTTTTGAATGCCACACAGGCATTACTGAATAAAACAGGATTACACAATATAAGTATCACCATCCGGAATTCTGCATGGAATTACCTGCTTATTTTTCTTTTAGTGATACAGGGGATGTTATTTACTTCATTTTTAATGGAAGGAGTTGAGCTGGTCATCCTGTTGTTTCTTGCTATTGTTTTCGGATCCTATCTTTTGGTTTTACTGAAACACTTCTCCAAAACCGTTCCGGTATACAAAGACATGATGCATCAGCTGGAAGAAAAAAAACACAGGGAATTGAGAGAAGATCTTTCAGCCGATGAAAACGATGAAGAAATTGTGTCACTGGAAGTGGGAATGAAATCGGAAACAGAAAAGATGAATGCCTATGTGATTGAAGCGGCATTATTTGGGGCACTGGCCTTCAGCGGGTTTCTTACACTGGTTTCTTCGGGAGAATTTTCTGCCGAGAACATTTCTATTTTCCACAGCGGGTTAATGCAGGTAATAGAAGATATTATTATGCTGGAAGGAAAAAACGATCTGAATGCTGCCACAGAATTGTTAATGAGCAAAAGAGGATTAATGACCATTTTGTGTTACGAAACATTGTTTTGCTCTGTTTTCTTTCTTTCTGTAATTGCATCCCGACTACGATTCAGCTTGCTGGCCGATCAGATTGAAAAATCACTGCAACTTTCAAAAGCATTTAATCAAAAGGAAGAAAATCTGATCACCCTTGACAGTAAAAATCCCACCGGAATAAAACCATATAATGAAAAAGTGCGGGAATCGCTGCGTGCAGGATATAAAAAGCAGGATGAATTATTTCCCATTATCGAATACATGCGCTTTTTCCGGACACTCGGAATCAGTATGTTTTTTGTGATCGTAATAACCGGTGGTTTTTTTATTTCTGTACAATTATCATTTATACTATTGTTTATTGCGCTTTTGTCATTGTTTTATTTCCGCTTTGGTGCTATCAACGAACATTTCAAAAATTTCAAAACCGGGATCCAGGAATTTTATTTCAGGGTGAATAAATATGTGAATTGGGTAAGCTGGGGATTGATCATCATGGCTTTATTACTTAAATCATTCCGGATTCCGGTTGCCAATTTTGTGATGCTTGCCGGATTTACATTTTTGTTTATTCATCATATGCTTAGCTTATTTGTTCCTGTTAAAGTATCATGGATCAAACATGATAACACTACTGCATTTGGTTCTTCTGCTTCTTTTCATAAATTACTGGAGACAGGATTCAAAGTGGGATTCTCATTTTTCTTTCTCGGGTATATGTTCAAATGCTTTCACTGGCCCGGTGCCTCGGTACTGATCGTTGTTGGACTCATTGCCCTTTCATTCTATTTTTTCTTTGTAAAAAAATTACCGGAAGGTCCTGCATGGCTGGGTTACTTTATGAGTTTTTCCATAGGCACAGGGTTGATGGCAATTCTTTTTAAGATGAATCACTGGGGCGGAGGATCGGAATTGTATTTTATTTCATTATCCCTGCTAACCATTGCCACTGTGCTAACATTTATTTTCAGAAAAAAAATCAGGCCGTTCCTGCAACGAACCGTTTTTATACTGATGGGTGTTACTGTGCTTTATTATTTTCCCTATACACGATTTGTAATGACTTATTTAACGTTCAACTATACTTCGTTTCAAAAGCAACAACAACAGGAAAAATTTCAGCGTCACTTTTTCGCACCGGTTTCAGAAGGCGGACTTGCGGATGCAAAAACTCAGGAAGAGATAGAGGAATTAAAAACATCCATCGAAGAATTTTATGGATTGTATAAAGATGCTACACATCCCGATGATGCCCGGTTTCTGAATGAATATGCATGGAGAGTGTATGAAGAATCTGAAAATCCGGTTTTGCTTGAAGCAGCAACAACATGGTCGGATATAAGTATTACTATCTCGCGTGACTGGATGTATCTCGACACCAAAGCATGGCTGCTGTATAAATTGAAACATTACGATGAAGCTCTGCCCGTGGCCGAAGAAGCGTATGAAAAAGGTCAGGATCAGTCTACGAAGGAGTTGATAGATAAGATCAATGCAGAAAAACCTGTGAAATGATATTCTATCTGCAAAGAATGTTAACTACCACTCTCCTGCGTATTTCAGGTTTTCGCCTGAGATATGTTTCAGATAATCGAATTTCAGTTTGATAATCTGGCGGACGTGCAGGTAATCATGCGCAAGCCAGTTGGAAAGAAACATTCCGGCTGACATGGCCCCGAATTTAGGATGCTGATAGGCATTTTTCCATTGTGGCTCATTCAAAGATTTCAGCCACTGCACTGACTGTTCTCTTTCAGTAAGAAATTTTTTTACGGTTTCTTCATAATTCCATTCCATATAGTTCCGTGAAGTCACCCAACCCTGCGGATCGATGGGAGGAAGCGGATTGAAAGGAGTTTCGAGAGTATGTTTTACCCGTGCCCGGAAATCTTCGCGTTCTTCATCGTATAAATGACAAACTATTTCCAGCAAACACCATTTTTCGGGAGAAGGTTTCCAGGTGATAAGATCGTTTTCCGTTTCCGCTAACAAAGACTGAAATACCGGTTTGTTTTTTTCGAGTGAATTAATGATTTTTACCGTATTCATATTTTAGTTTTTTATTGGAAGGCGGATCCCCGAAAACTACGGGAATCACCCAGCGTGTACGAACAGGTTTTCCGTTAGACATTGCAGGTTTCCACGGAGGCATTTTTTTAATACAATGAATTAATTCTTCATCACATCCGTATCCCAAACTTTTTACAATTTCGATATTCGATAGTGTTCCATCGGATTCAACAATAAATGAAACTGAAACTTTACCATAAATTTTTTGCGCACGGGCGGGAGCAGGTAA
>JBMORL010000131.1:0-43464 GCA_049322335.1 Bacteroidota bacterium | reverse complement strand
TAGTAATGCCATTAATTTCTATTTAAAACTCGGATTCATCATCGATCACCCGGCCGATTTCGATATCGGTAACGGTTTTTTTATGAATGATTATGTTATGAAAAGAATAAGTAAGTAGTCAGTCTTACGTTCTCAGCTTGCCACACGCCCTCTTCGTTTTTGCATAGCTTGCGCTGAAGCTTCAGCGCAGGCGCACAGCGAAGCAAAGGGCGTGGTCTTCAGTCCTCATTTTCCTTTATCCCTTAATAACTCTATTCCTTTTTCATCAGTATATAGCGGCAAGTTGCACGCACACTGATGTGGCAGCAAGTTCAATACTCATGTACTCATCACTCATTTGTTCGGTATTTCACTTCAAAACTCACTATTCATGTACTCGTCACTCACTATTCTGCATTTCACTTCTCATCTCAAATCTCACCCTTTCATACTTCAGTCTTCAATCCTCATTTTTCTCCTGCACAGAATTATTGTATAACAAAATTTCCCCCTATCTTTGCCATAACAGAAACCTTCAATCTTTAACTTTCAACTTTTAACCTTCCCTCACATGTCCTCCATCATCGAACAAGGCGCAGTAGAACTATCCGTTTCAAATGGAATTGCTTCTATTGAGTTTTCGCATCCCATGAGTAATTCTCTTCCCGGAAAAATTCTCCATAAGCTTGCTCAAACTATTACTGAAGCCGGCCAGGATAAAAACGTAAATGTTATACTACTGCGCTCTGCCGGAGAAAAAGCATTTTGTGCCGGTGCATCTTTTGATGAACTGATTTCCATTAAGGATTTTGAGACGGGAAAAAAATTCTTTTCGGGATTTGCAAACGTGATTAATGCTATGAGAAAAGCCCCGAAATTTGTAATTGCACGTGTCCAGGGAAAGGCTGTTGGAGGCGGAGTAGGACTGGCATCGGCTGCCGATTATGCCCTTGCTCATGAAAGTGCATCGGTAAAATTAAGTGAATTGGCTGTTGGTATTGGCCCTTTTGTGGTGGGCCCGGCTGTGGAAAGAAAGATCGGAAATGCTGCTTTTACCCAATTGGCGATAGATGCCACAGAATGGCAAACAGCTGCCTGGGCTAAGGAAAAAGGCCTGTATACAAATGTATTTTCCTCTCATAACCAGTTAGATGAAGCTGTAAATAAACTGGCCATCACACTCACACAAAGTAATCCCGAAGCAATGTCCTTGCTGAAAAAGATATTCTGGAAAGGTACGGATGACTGGGATCAGCTGCTCATCGAACGCGCGGGAATGAGCGGACAGTTAGTCCTTTCCGAATTCACTGTAAATGCCATAAACCGGTTTAAGTCAAAATAAAAATCACCTTTTACAAAGGGAAAAACGCTTATTTTTATCATCTGAATTTATTATTTTTACTCACTGAAATTGTGCATCATGACATTTGCTGAAATACACAGAAAACTGGAAGAATTACTCACGGTAAAGGAGTGGGAGGAAGTGCATGCGGAAGCAGCCGAACTGATCCGTGATTTTTATCACGCCACCGATAAAAAAACGGTAAAAACCGAAGCAGATGATGATCACGATGCTATCGAAGAAGATCATATAGAACAAATCCGTGAGCTGATCAAAACCTATCACCGCAAAAAAGACGAAGCACGAAAAAATAAATTCGACCAGGAAAAAAATAACCAGTCGGAAAAAGAAAAGATACTGGCTGAAATTACCAAAGTTATCAGTGAAGAAGAAAACATTTCCAAAGCGTATCAGAAATTTAAAGTACTGAAAGAAAACTGGCGCAACATTGGCAATGTTCCCTTCGAAAAACAACACGAATTGCAGCGTGAATTCAGCCGGCTGTCGGAGTTGTTCTATTACAACATGAATATTTATAAGGAACTCCGTGAAAACGACCTGAAAAAAAACATGGGTTCCAAACAGGAGATAATTGACGGGCTGAAAAAACTGGCAGAAGGAGAACATTCCCTTCGCGAACTGGAAACGGCATTGCATAAATTTCAGCATGTATGGGAAGACTCAGGTGCTATTCCCAAAGAATCGTGGGAAGAAAAACGCAATGAATACTGGGAGGCGGTAAAAGTAATCAATGATAAAATTCATATACTCCGCGAAGAGAAAAAACAAAAACAACAGGAATATCTCGAAGCTAAAAAAACATTGATTGAAAAAGCGAAAGCTATCAGCAGCACCGAAAAAAAATCAGCCAGGGACTGGGATAAATCTACAGAGGAAATTTTAGCTGTCCAGGCCGAATGGAAAACCATTGGTTTCGCTGCAAAAGAAGAAAATGATAAAGTGTGGAATGATTTCAGAAATGTATGTGATGAATTTTTCGCTGCCAAAAAAGAATTCTATTCGGTAGTGAAAGAAGAGTATGAAGTAAATAAAAAGAAAAAAGAAGAAATTATTGCCAAAGCCGAAGCACTGAAAGATTCATCCGACTGGAAAGAAACTTCCAATGCATTAATCCAGTTGCAGAAAAACTGGCCCAAAATTCCATCGGCCGGAAAAAAATACGATCACATTCTCTGGCATAAATTCCGCGAAGCATGTGATCATTTTTTTAACCGTAAAAAAGAACATTTTGCCGCACAGGAAGTGGCACTCGATGAAAACCTTAAGAAAAAGGAAGCTTTTATTGCAGGTCTTTCATCTGTGAATATAGAAGGAGATGATGATCAGAAAATTCTGCGTATCACCGAACTCGGGAAAGAATTTTTTGCTATTGGTGATGTTCCGCTAAAGGAACGCGATCGTATCAATGCTCTTTGGAAAGAAGCACAGGAAAAATTATATGCAGCACTGAATATCGATCCCAGGCAAAAAGAAATTTCTTTGTTCAAATCCAAAATAGCTTCTTTACAAAACCAGGACAATGCCTCATTCGCCCTTGGAAAGGAACGCCAGTTCATCCGTGAAAGAATTAACCGTCTCACCGATGAGATCAATAAGATCGAAAACAACCTCGGCTTTTTCGGTAATTCCAAAAATGCCAGCGAACTATTGAAAGATTACCAGCAAAAAATTGATGAACATAAAAAAGAAGTGGAGTTCCTCAAATCCAAACTAAAACTTATTCCACGGTTGGCCTGAGGCTAATCCGGAATTTGGTAATAAATTCCGCCAACCCTCTTTTTACTTCCCGGTCCTTGAAATATAATTCTGATTATCAGTTAAAAACCGGAATTATATGTCGTTTTTACTTAAAAACATGCAATAATATTCTATTTTTTCCTTATATTGCAGAATAAAAATAAAGCCGACTGCATGGAACCGATCACCGGTAAAGAGAAGATGAATAAAACCACAGCCGACCGTAAAACGCTGTTGAAGGCATTTGAGCTGATGTGCACTGCTAAAGCCCTCACATCGTTATACGAAAAAAATAAAGAAATCACTGCAAAATATGTTCACGCTACTTCGCGCGGGCATGAAGCGGTTCAGATTGCCCTGGGCCTGCAGCTTAAGCCACAGGATTATCTTTCTGCTTATTACCGCGATGACAGTATTTTGTTGTCTATTGGCATGACTCCTTCCGAACTGATGATGCAATTGCTCGGCAAAAGAAACGATCCTTTTTCCGGGGGGCGACACTATTATTCACACCCGAGTTTAAAACGTGATACTATGCCGAAAATTCCCATGCAGTCATCTGCTACAGGAATGCAGGCAATTCCCACAACCGGTGTGGCCATGGGGTTAAAGTATAAAGAACAGGTGGGATTGGCAGAAGATTTTAAAGGAGAAAACCCAATTGCAGTTTGTTCGCTCGGAGATGCTTCCATCACCGAAGGCGAAGTAGCAGAAGCATTCCAGATGGCGGTTCTTAAAAAATTACCGATACTTTATTTTATTCAGGATAACGAGTGGGACATTTCAGCACATGCCCGCGAAATCCGTGCGCAGGAAGCATGGGAATATGCACAGGGTTTCAAAGGACTGGAAGTGCGCAGAATTAATGGCAGCGATTTTTTTGAAAGCTACGAAGTGCTGAAAGACGTTATATCCGTCATCCGCAAAGAGCGCAGGCCCATAATGGTACACGCAAAAGTTCCTTTGCTCAATCACCATACTTCGGGAGTAAGAAAAGAATGGTATCGCGAAGACCTCGAAGAACAAACTCTGCGCGATCCTTTTCCTCTTTTCAGAAAACAATTACTGGATTACGGTTTTACCGAAGGAGGACTGAAGGAAGCAGAAATGCTTGCGGAAATAAAAGTGGAAAAAGAATATAAAGATGCACTGAATTCTGAAGACCCGCAACCCGGAGATATCTTCAATCATATTTTTGCTCCTACACCCGTTACTGAGGAAAAAGGAGAACGTTCGCCCAGCGGCAAGCAGCCCACCGTTATGGTCGACTCAGCCTTGTTTGCCATCCGCGAGCTGATGTCGAAACACAAGGAATGTTTGTTATATGGGCAGGATGTGGGAAAACGCCTCGGTGGAGTTTTTCGCGAAGCAGCCACACTCGCTCAGCAATTCGGTGATGAACGCGTGTTCAATACTCCGATACAGGAAGCATTTATTGTGGGAAGTACAGTGGGAATGTCTGCTACAGGCCTCAAACCGATAGTAGAAGTGCAGTTTGCTGATTACATCTGGCCGGGACTTAATCAATTATTTACCGAAGTATCCCGCTCCAATTATCTTTCCAACGGAAAATGGCCGGTGAGTATGATTTTACGTGTTCCCATTGGTGCTTATGGAAGTGGCGGGCCTTATCATTCTTCCAGTGTGGAAAGCGTGGTGTGCAATATCAAGGGAATTAAAGTGGCGTATCCGTCCACCGGAGCCGATTTGAAAGGATTAATGAAAGCAGCCTATTACGATCCCAACCCGGTGGTGATGCTCGAACATAAAGGATTATACTGGAGTAAACTAAAAGGAACGGAAGAAGCGCGCACTATAGAACCCGATGAAGATTATGTGATTCCTTTTGGAAAAGCGCGCATGGTACAGGAAACTAACGGGGATGACCTTGCCAAAGGAAATACCATTACTATTATTTGCTACGGAATGGGAGTTTACTGGGCACGGAATGCCTCAAAAAAATATCCCGGCAGGGTGGAGATTGTGGACTTACGTTCACTTGTTCCGCTGGATGAGGAAATGGTTTTTTCTTCTGTGCAAAAACACGGAAAAGCAATGGTGATTACCGAAGAACCCAAACCCAATTCTTTTGCCCAGGCTTTGGCCGGCCGGATTCAGGAAAACTGTTTTGAATACCTCGATGCACCTGTAATGGTGGTGGGAGCTGAAGATCTTCCCGCCATTCCCCTTAGCAGCATCCTCGAAGCCGCTATGCTTCCTACCGTTGAAAAGGTGGAAACCGCTATAGAGAAATTACTCAATTGGTAAATCTTCAGTTTACAGTTTATATTTACAATAAAATAATCTGTTTTTCGTTTAATGAGTAGTTAAGCAACTCCTCATACATTCATTACGTCTATCAAAACAGATGGGAAAAGTTATTTTTATAATTCTAATTATTATTCCTGCAACTGTTTTTTCACAGGATCCGCAGTTTTCCCAGCCGGGAGGAGCGATGATGTATAATAACCCTGCATTTTTTAATCGCGACACCATGGGCCACGTTTTTATGACATACCGGAATCAATGGCCCAAACTGGAAGGAAATTACCGTACTTTTGCCACTGGTTTTAGTCAATATCTTTCCAGGCTGAATGGCTATGCCGGTATTCTTTATTCTCACGATGCTGCCGGTGCTTTGACTACCAACCGGGTTTCATTTATTTATGCACAGAATATCCCCCTTTCCAAAAAGAACAAAAAAATATTTCTGCGGCCGGCATTCGAAATTGGTTATTTTAAAAAGAAACTCGATTGGAATGATCTTACTTTTGGTGATATGATTGATCCCAGAAGAGGATTTGTTTATCAAACCGGTGATGTTCCCGGTGGTGGTGTGGTTACTAATGTGGATTTTTCTGCCGGTACGTTATTTTGGTGGAACAATCTTACTTTAGGATTTTCACTTCATCATTGGAATGAACCCAACGAATCATTATTAAATGGAAATTCTCCCTTACCTCTGAAATTGGGCGCGCAGGCTGCCTGGGATATTAAGATAATGCCCTGGAGAATGGTCATCACACCTTATGCATGGGTCTACAGCCAGTCTATGTTCAACCAAACGGTAGCAGGCATCAATTACAAGTTCGTGAGAAAATATATCCTGTATAATTTCGGTGGCAATTACCGCTGGAATGATGCTATAAATATTATTGCCGGTGTGGAATATGCAAAAGCGAAATTGTTTTATTCGTTTGACATCACAACCGGTTCTTTTGGTTTCGAAAATACAGGAGGTACCCACGAAATTTCACTTGCGTATTCTTTCTGGAAACGCCCCGCTTCCAAACGATGGAGAAGTTCTTCTTCTGAGTTTTTCTGATCAGCGGATAAGATGGATCAAACCTGTATGATCAAACAGGTATCCGGTTGTATCTGTAACTTTCAAATGATAATTGTAGGTTCCGTTCGGACACATTGTCCCTTTACATTCGCCATACCAGCCCGAAGTATATACTATGGAATTGGATTCAAAAATTTTCTCCCCATTTGAATTGTAGATTTCCATTAGAAAAACATTACTCGGATCCAATGAATTATTTTGAAGATAAAACCCATCATTTATTCCATCAAATTCAGGTGTAAACGAATTAGGAATCACCACCCGCGAAATAGTGTCGTTCCCCTCTATATGATATAACATTGTTTTTCCATCAGGATAAGCGGGATAATTCTTTTTGCAGCCAGAAATACAAGCGCAACATCCAATGACCGGAATGATAAGGGTAATTTTCATTTATAAACATGACGTAACCGGCTTGTCCCGGTTGCCGCAGAATTTTCATAAAAAACCCTTTATGTTTCTTTCTGCAGGTAGTAGCAGAAAGTCTTTTGCGTACATTTGAATCCCATGAATTTTTATCGCCCGGTTATCCTTTTGCTTTTCTTATTTTCTGCACTTTTTGTGCGGTCACAGGATCCTGTAGTGAATGATTCTCTTTTCAAAATATATAACAATTCCCAATTAAAGGATTCCGTGAGGTTACAGGCCGCACATGAAATAGCCTGGAGCTATGTTTTTTCCAATCCCGATACAGCATTTATACTGGCAGATAAACTGGCCGATGAAGCACAAAAGAAAAAGCAGGATTACTGGCTGGCCAAAGCATGGAACACCTGCGGTATTACTTTTCACATCACTTCGCGTTACGAAAAAGCCGTGGAATTTTATAAAAAGTCGATGGCTATCCGCGAAAAGATTGGTGATAAACAAGGCGTGGCTGCTTCGCTCAGTAATATTGGCGCTATTTATTTTAATAAAGGAGATTATGTGATGGCGCTGGATTATTATTACAAAAGCCTCAAAATAGAACACGCTATCGGCAATAAAAAAGGTGAAGCACAAACCTACAACGACCTGGGACTGGTATATGATGAACTGGCCGAAGCACAGCGCGATTCATCAGGGTTGAAAAAAGCTATCGGGTTGTATAAAAAATGCCTGGCTATTCTGGATGAAGAAGATGATAAATACGTTCGTGCAGCCGCATATGGTAATCTTGGAAATACCTACAGCTTTATGCGCGATTATAAAAACGCTTTTTCTTACCATCAAAAATCACTTGAATTGCGTAAAGAGATCAATGATAAACAGGGAATGGCGGCTGAGCTGGGAAATATCGGTAACATATACAAGGAAATTACCGGTGAAGAGCTTCATGCCCTCGGAATTGATTCCAACACCCGCAACCAGCTGGCGCTCGATATGTATGCGCAGTGCTATGCTATTATGAAAGAAATCGGAGATTTAAACGGGATGGCTATTTCGCTTAGCAATCTTTCAAGTGCGCATATAGAAAAAAAAGAATTGCTAAAAGCAAAAAAATATGCCGAAGATGCACTTCTCATTGCTTATGACATCAATGCCCGCGAATTAAAAAGGGATAACCATGGCTGGTTATACAAAATCTACAAATTGCAGGGAAACACACGCGAGGCCCTGCATCAATATGAATTGTTCATCCGTTTTCGCGACAGCATTGATAACGAAGAAAATAAAAAAGATATTGCCAGGAAAGAAATTCAGTTTGAATACGAAAAAAAGGCACTGGCCGACAGTATAAAACACGAAGAAGAAAAAGCGCTGGCCAAAGCAGAACTGAATGCGCGTAACCTCGAAATTGAAGCACGCGATGCAAAAATAAAGCAGGAAGAAACACTTAAGTATGCGTTGATACTGGGAATTCTGCTGGTAATAGGATTTGCAATATTCATTTACAACCGGCTTAATATTATCCGCAAACAAAAAACCATTATTGAGGAACAAAAACAAATAGTAGAAGAAAAAAACCGGGAAGTACTCGATAGTATTAACTACGCCAAACGACTGCAGGATGCTATTCTCCCTCCCGAAAAACTATGGAAATCGGTTTTCCCTGAATCATTCATTTTTTATAAACCCAAAGACATTATTGCCGGAGATTTTTATTTTCTCGAAAAGTCGGGCGACAACATTGTATTTGCTGTTGCCGATTGTACAGGTCACGGTGTTCCCGGTGCCATGGTGAGCGTGGTTTGTGCCAATGCACTTAACCGGGCAGTAAAAGAATTTAAACTAACGGATAGCGGATTTATACTGGACAAAGTACGCGAACTCGTACTCGAAACATTCGAAAAAAGCGAAAGCCAGGTGAATGACGGAATGGACATCAGTCTCGGTGTTCTTAATACAAAATCCCTCGAATTAAAATGGTCGGGAGCGAATAACCCCTTGTGGATAGTTAAGCAAGTTGATGAGTTAGCAAGTTTGGAAAGTTCAAATTCCCAACTTTCAAAACTTTCTCAACTTCCCAACTTTCTCAACCTGCAACTCACCGAATTCTCCCCCAACAAACAACCCATTGGAAAAATTTACGATCCGGAACCATTTGAAACGCATAGCATCTATCTTAAAAAGGGCGACACCTTATTCCTCTTTTCCGATGGATTTGCCGATCAGTTTGGCGGCCCGAAAGGAAAAAAATTCAAATACAGCCAGCTTCAGCAATTATTCCTGGAGATATGCGGCCTTCAACCCGAAAGCGAAGCTTCGCAGCATCCGTTAATAAATAAAAATGATTTGATGCAAACTCAAAACCAAAAACTCGAAACCGTATTCTCCGGCTGGAAGGGAAACCTTGAACAAATCGATGATGTATGCATTATTGGTATTAGGATCTGATAATATTTATTGAAGAATATCCGAATCAGAACACACAAACTCAGATCCTGACAATGGCTCTGCATTCGTCAGGATCGATGATGTATGAATAATCAGGACCAGGATTTAGCCACGGATTACACAGATTTTAATTGCATGTATATGTGAAATCCGTGGCTTTGTTAAAAAAACGCCCAAAATAGCCTACTTATCAACAAAGCATTTGCCTCCTTTTCCATAATTTTGCATTCCGGTAATCAAAATTAATTATGCCTAAAGACACCAGCATCCGCTCGGTACTGATTATCGGAAGCGGACCCATCATCATAGGACAAGCCTGTGAGTTCGACTATTCCGGATCCCAATCAGCCCGTTCATTAAGAGAAGAAGGAATTGAAGTAACACTCATCAATTCCAATCCAGCCACAATCATGACTGATAAGGTGGTGGCCGACAACATCTACCTGATGCCTTTGGAACCCGAAAGCATTGAATATATTCTCAAAAAACATAAGATTGATGCTGTGCTTCCTACTATGGGCGGACAAACGGGATTAAATCTTTGCATCAAATGCGATGAGATTGGTTTGTGGGAAAAATATAACGTTCGCCTCATTGGTGTAGACATCAACGCCATTCATGTTACCGAAGACCGCGAAAAATTCCGCAAACTTATGGACCAGATCGGAATTCCGCAGGCCCCTTCCTTTATTGCACGGTCATTTCTCGAAGGAAAAGAGATTGCTCAGAAAATTGGTTTTCCTCTTGTTATACGCCCTTCATTTACTTTGGGCGGAACCGGTGCGTCTTTCGTTCATAAAGCCGAAGATTTTGATAAATTAATTACACGCGGATTGCACGCTTCTCCTATTCATGAAGTATTGATTGATAAAGCAGTTCTCGGATGGAAAGAATTTGAGCTGGAATTATTGCGCGATAATAATGATAACGTTACCATCATTTGCTCTATCGAAAATTTCGATCCGATGGGAATTCATACCGGGGATTCCATTACCGTAGCTCCCGCAATGACACTTTCCGACACCACGTATCAAAAGATGCGTAACATGGCCATCAAAATGATGCGCTCTATCGGGAATTTTGCGGGCGGTTGCAACGTGCAGTTTGCCGTAAGTGATGATGAAAAGGAAGATATCATCGCAATCGAGATCAATCCCCGCGTGTCGCGTTCTTCTGCGCTGGCATCAAAAGCAACAGGTTATCCCATTGCCAAGATCGCTTCTAAACTCGCTATCGGTTATACGTTGGATGAATTAAGTAACCAGATTACCGGTTCTACTTCCGCTTTTTTCGAACCTACTCTCGATTATGTCATCGTAAAAGTACCACGCTGGAATTTCGATAAATTCGTGGGGGCAGAGCGTGAACTCGGACTGCAAATGAAATCGGTGGGTGAAGTAATGGGAATCGGGCGCTCATTCCAGGAAGCTTTGCAGAAAGCTTGTCAGTCACTTGAAATAAGACGTAACGGCCTGGGGGCTGATGGAAAAGAAGTCACCAACCAGGAACAACTGTTGCAATCACTCGGGCATCCCAGCTGGAACCGCCTTTTCCATATTTACGATGCCATCAAACTGGGCATTCCTTTTAAAACCATAAAAGAAAAAACAAGAATAGATGATTGGTTTCTCCGACAGATTGAAGAACTTATCGTTTTTGAAAAAGAAGTGGAAAAATATACACTGAATAATTTTCCGCGTGAACTGATGCTCGAAGCCAAACAAAAAGGCTATGCCGACCGCCAGATCGCACATCTTCTGCGTTGCCTCGAAAGCGAAGTGTTCAACAAACGCATGGAGTTGGGAATAAAACGTGTATATAAACTGGTGGATACCTGTGCTGCAGAGTTTCCTGCAAAAACACCATATTATTACTCTACTTTCGAAGAAGAAAATGAATCTGTAGTTTCCGGGAAGAAAAAAGTAGTTGTTCTCGGATCGGGTCCCAACCGGATAGGGCAGGGGATAGAATTCGATTATAGTTGCGTGCATGGGGTTTTGGCAGCTAAAGAATGCGGTTACGAAACCATCATGATCAACTGTAATCCCGAAACCGTTAGTACAGATTACAACACAGCTGATAAATTATATTTCGAACCGGTTTTCTGGGAACATATCTATGAAATTATCCTTCATGAAAAACCGGAAGGGGTTATTGTGCAACTCGGAGGACAAACTGCATTGAAACTGGCAGAAAAACTCAATCGCTACGGAATAAAAATTATCGGCACCACCTTCCAGAGCCTCGATCTGGCCGAAGACCGCGGAAGTTTTTCAACTTTATTAAAAGACAATCATATTCCCTATCCGAAATTCGGGGTGGTGGAAAGTGCTGAACAAGCCATAGAACTTTCAAAAGATCTTGGATTCCCGTTGCTGGTTCGTCCGAGTTATGTGCTGGGCGGACAAAAAATGAAAATCGTTATCAACGAACAGGAACTGGAAAAGCATGTGGTGGATATTTTGCGCGATATGCCCGAAAATAAAATTCTCCTCGACCATTTTCTTTCGGGCGCTATCGAAGCGGAAGCTGATGCCATTTGTGACGGAAAAGATGTTTACATCATCGGTATCATGCAACATATCGAACCGGCCGGAATTCACTCGGGAGATTCGTATGCTTTGCTTCCTCCGTATAATTTAGGTGATCTGGTGATGCAGCAAATAGAAGACCATACCAAAAAAATTGCTCTCGCACTCGGAACGGTAGGATTGATCAATATCCAGTTTGCTATTAAAGACGAATTGGTTTATATCATCGAAGCCAATCCAAGAGCATCCCGTACGGTTCCGTTTATTGCCAAAGCGTATGATGAACCTTATGTGAATTACGCAACGAAAGTGATGCTGGGTGAAAAAAAAGTAAAAGATTTCAAATTCAACCCGAGGAAAAAAGGATATGCAATAAAAATCCCGGTTTTCTCTTTCGAAAAATTCCCGAATGTAAATAAGGAACTCGGTCCTGAAATGAAATCAACGGGAGAAGCTATTCGTTTTATCGATGACCTGAAAGATCCGTACTTCCGGCAGATCTATAGTGAAAGAAATCTTTATTTGAGTAAATAAACCGCAAAAAAAACGTGTTGCCACTCCGGGGCAAAGGCACCTTACCCAATGCCGGGTTAAAAATGTTTGGCACTTCAGGTGCCGGTAATTCACAATAAGTTACTTTATGAGTCGATGGTGCCAAAGGCACCAAATATTTTTAAAATTCAAAAAAAGACAGAATGTTTGCCCCGGAGGGGCAAAACGTTAATAACATCACTTCGTTTCCGGTATAAAATTTATTTTGTAAAACGCACAAAAGTTATTTAAATGATGTTTTTCTTTAAATCTCAAATCTCAAATCTCAAATCTCAAATCTCAAATCCCCGTCCTGAGCTTGTCGAAGGGTCAAATCTCACTTCACTTCCACCATATACTCCAACGTCACTCTTGTATCCTTGCTCACCCATTTATTGTAGGTAACAGATATACTAATTTCCTGCTCACCCTGTTTCCATGAAGCTTTATTGATAATAACGGACTCTTTTCCGTAGGCGGTGTCTTTAAAGATCTCATCCATTTTTTTTCGTGCTGCTTCCAGTGTAGCAGGGCCGGTTTCTGAACTAACGGGATTGCCGTATGTTTTTTTATATTCCAAAATAAGCGACCTGGAAGAGGCAATGAAACGTGTAAACTTTTGTGTGGTAAGTGTATGTTCCTCGTCATACATATCCGAATCATACAATTCTTTTTCAAAACTGTAGTTTACCAGTTTCCCGCTTTCAAATTCAAATCGGAATTCATCTTCCACGCCATACAGGTTGGCACTTTTTGTCCATTTTCCGGTAGTAAAATAACCTTTCGGCATAAGGGATTTGTTTTCCTTGTAAACGGTGGCAGCGTTCATGCCACATTTTAAACCGGTAATGTTTTCTTTTTCTTCCGTTCCTTCTATGTGGAAATAAATCCGCAGTTGAGATCTTTCCATTGCGGCATTGGCATTGGGATAAGGATTAATCTGGTAAGCGTTTTGTCCGCGATGTGCATTTTTATAGAGAAAAGTGAGTATTACTTTTCTGCTGCTGTTGCTCCATTCGCATTTGTATAGCGTATCGGAAGGAGTTTCTTTATTTAACTGAAAACTGCGGGTTGTGTTTTTTGTTGGAGTTGATTCACCATAATAACGTGTAAAATTCAGAGCAAGGTATTTGATGCAGTGGTCATAATTCTCCAGCGATTGCTGAATATGTGCTTCGCTTCCTTCTTTTTCAAAATCGACCACGGTTTCCGAAGAAGCCCAGATATTTCTCAGTGTATCATCTTTTATATCTCCATGCATTTCGAAGGTCAGGTTACTGATCGTTAATGGCCCTTTGATATAACCGTTATAATTATTTTTCCCCGGAATAAGATTTTCCATCACAGTATTAAATTCATCATGGCTCATCCCGATCTTTACTTTTTCTATCTGGGCATATGTTGAGTGAAAAGCTAATAAAGAAATTAGTATAATAATAACTCCGCGCCCTCCGCGAATTCTCCGCGCCTGCCTGCCATTGCGTGGGCCAGGATACGGCAGACAAGGTTTCTGAATTTCCTGTATTTTCTTCATAACCAATTTTTATTACAGAAAGATAACAAAAATCCCGCCATTTACCCGGGATTCCTATCTTTGAACCATGGTTTTAGCCAAAATAAGCTTCATGGAAGGCTTCCTCATTCTTCTGGGAATCCTTTGGCTCCTCGGCATTTTCCGCGGTTTCGTTATACCTATTACAGTGAAACATGAAGTAAACGTTAAAAATAATTCCGGCTCTGATTCTCTCAAATCTCAAACTTCAAACCTGAAATCTACATCCGCGAATCCTCCCCGGTATGGCCTCAATGACGCGGAAGACATTGATTATGAGGAAGTAAAGTAAGTTCTCCATTCTGCTCTTTTTTCCTAATTTTGGTACTTATCTTTTTTACATAAATGAAAAACTTCGATTACAAAAAATGGCTGCCTCACGCTGTGGCGTTGCTCACTTTTATTATTCTTACTCTTACCTTCTTTTCTCCCGTGATGAATGGCTTCGAGCCCAAACAGCTCGACATGGATCACTACAAGGGAATGGCAAAAGAGATCCAGGATTTCAGAAATGCTACCGGTGAAGAACCGTTGTGGACCAACTCCATGTTTGGCGGAATGCCCGCATACCAGATCGATGCGCGTAACGAAAATAATCTGTTGCTGTATGTGGATAGTTTGCTGATGCTCGGATTTCCCGGTGTGATCGGCTACTTTTTCCTGCTGTTTGTCGGATTTTATATTCTCATGCTCTCCATGAAAGTCAATCCCTGGATTTCCATTGCAGGAGCGGTTATGTTTGCTTTTTCTTCCTATATCATTGTTGTAGTACTTGCCGGACACAATACAAAAATTCACGCCATTGCGTATATGCCCGCAGTGTTAGGTGGTTTTATTATGCTGTTGCGCGGAAGAATGTGGATCGGTGCCGCTGTATTTACCTTATTCTTTTCACTGGAATTATTGGCCAACCACGTACAGATGACCTATTATCTCATTCTTATGCTTATTATCATTGGAGTGGGAGAATTGATCCGGGTATGGATGGAAAAAGGAAATCTTATTGATTTTTTCAAGCGCGCTTCCTTTCTTTTTATTGGCGGATTTTTTGCACTTCTCGCCAACTCCGGAAATTTGTGGAATACCTACGAATACGGAAATGAAACTACACGTGGCAAATCAGAACTTACCATCACTCCCGATGGAAAAGGAAAAGAAGCAGACAAAGGACTGGATGCTGATTACATTACTCAATGGAGTTATGGTATGGACGAAACTTTCACGTTGATCAACTCCAATGCAAAAGGCGGTTCTTCACAGGGAGAATATTTTAATGATTTTGTAAAAAAAGCAAAACCACAGGTACTCCAATTCATCGGGATGCAGTATGACGAGTATCGGAAATCGGGTGGGCAAAAAGGATTGTCGATCGGAAATTATTGGGGCAATCAGCCGTTTATTCTCGGTCCCACCTATGTTGGAGCAATTATTATTTATTTGTTTTTGCTGGGAATAGTTTTTGTAAAAGATCCGATCAAATGGGCCATTGTTGCAGTGTGTACTTTGATCCTCTTTCTGAGCTGGGGAAAAAACTTTCCGGGATATACAGGTGCAGTAGAGGGAAGCGGAATCCTGAAATTCATCTGGAATTTTATAATGTCAGCGATACTTATTGCGATCCCGGTAATGTTGCTTTGGGTATATAACCAGCTGGTGAACCAGGATTTTAAAAAAGCAGGAATAGGTGCCGCAGCCACATTGGGGCTTTACTTTACGTATAAATATCTCCCCCACGAAAACTTCGGTGATTTCTTTATCCAGATGTTCCCCGGTTATAATAAATTCCGATCAGTAACCTTTACACTAACGGTACTCACCTTTACGCTCCCGTTTATGGCGGTATTGTTTTTAAAAGAAGTGTGGGAAGACCGTGAACGGTTACTGAAGCTTAAAAAAGTATTTCTTATCACCAGTGGAGCTTTCTTGTTATTTATGCTGGTTTTTACCTACAAACCACAAACGTTTGTTTCCATGCTTTCGGCCCAGCAGGAAGAATTTTTCCAAAACTTTAAATCCGAAGACCCGCTGGCCATGTCGCAGGCAGATGATGCACGCACAGCAATGGTGGAATTCAGGGAAGGAGTTTTTAAAGCTGACGCACAACGCAGCCTGATATTTGTGGTGGTAACTATGATTGTTCTCTTGCTTTTCTTTTATGGAAAGATCAACCGGGTAATTGTTACAGCTGCAGCAGGCGTTTTGGTATTGTTTGACCTGTGGGGAATTGACAGAAGATACTTTCACAATGAAATGGAAGCCAACCAGCAAACCGGTAAACGTGAATATGCTCACTGGCAGGATAAAGGAACAGCACCTTATTTTGCGGGTGGTGGTTCAATGAGAATATTTGAGATGGAAGCGGTTAAAAATCCGCAACTGATGCAGGAAGTGAACCAGGAAGCGCAGGCCTTGCAACAGGATAAGGAAATAATGGCCGATAAAACACAGATGAAATTCAAAATGGCTATTGACAATATTATCTTTCCAAAACTAAACATGACTACCAATTACCGCGTGATGGAATTGGGTGACCCTTTCCAGAATTCGGGAACTTCCTACTTCCATAAATCAGTGGGCGGATACCACGGTGCCAAATTGAAAAGATACAAGGAACTGATTGAATTTTATCTCGACAAAGAGCACAGTGTGGTGTATAACGGACTCTCTAATCTCAATACGAAAGCCGAAACTGATCCGATGCTTAAAATGATGCTGGGTGATACAGTGATGACAGATTCTGTAATGAAATTTGTACCGATGCCGGGTGAAGAAATGGTGGATACACTGGTTAAAGTATCGGGCTTGTTTAAAAATACGCCTTTGCTGAATATGATGAATACGAAATACGTGATCTATATTTATACCAGGTATGATGCTAAAGGCAATCCGGTTGACAGGATGGAATCAGCTGTGTATAATCCCGAGGCCGCTGGCCCGGGATGGTTTACCGATTCCATAAAATTTGTTCCCGATGCCAATAGCGAAATGCTGGAACTTGGAAAAGTAAATCCGCTGAATACGGCTGTTATCTCAGAAAGTTTTAAAGACAAAGTGAAAAACACAAAAGTATTTACAGATAAAAATGCAACGGTAACCTGTTTGTCGTATGCCCCCAACCTGTTAGTGTATGAAACAAATTCTTCGGCTGATGGGTTTGTAGTGTTCTCTGAAATTTATTACGACAAAGGATGGAACGCGTATCTTGATGATGTCCCCGTTGATTATGCACGTGTAAATTATGTATTACGCGGAATGGATGTTCCGGCAGGAAAACATACCATCGAATTCCGTTTTGAGCCGGAGAACTGGTATAAAATGAAAAAAGTGACATTGGCCGGAAATCTTCTCCTGCTGTTGCTGGTAGCCGGGTATATTTATATGGAATACCGCCAGCGCCAGAAAGAACAGGCCACTGCAAAATAATGAAGCCAAAAGTTTCATTCATCGTTTGTACCTATAACCGCGAAAAATACATTTACCGGTCGCTCGAAAGTATTGCAGTGCAGAACGCTGATAAAAATGATTTCGAATTGATCGCTGTCAATAATAATTCTACCGATTCTACTGATTCGCTTTGTAAAAAAATTTCAGAAAAATTCCCCGGACTGAATTATACATACATCATTGAAACCGAACAGGGACTTTCTGCTGCCCGCAACCGGGGAATGAAAGAAGCAAAAGGAGATGTTTTTGTTTTTATGGATGATGATGCTTTTGCAGAAAAAGAATATTCAAAAAATATAATTACTTTTTATGAAGCAAACCCGGATGTAATGGCCACCGGTGGAAGAACATATCCGCAGTTTGAAGAAGAAAAACCAAAATGGATGTCACATTTTTTGATGCCACTGGTAGCTGCTGTTGATCGCGGAGAGCAGCCGCATCCTTTTCCGCGCAACATGTTTCCCATCGGTGCGAATATGGCTTTCAGGAGAAAGATCATGGAAGAAGTTGGTTTTTTTGATGTTAATCTTGGAAGAAAAGGAAAAAATCTGCAGGGCGGGGAAGAGAAAGATCTGTTTAACCGCATTCGTGCCAAAGGATATCAGCCATGGTATCTTCCCTCAACAAAGGTGCATCACATTATTCCTGCCAATAGGATGACGACAGATTATATCCGTAAACAGGCCCGTGGCATAGGATTCAGCGAAAATGTGCGCGCTTCGTCTCTTCGGGGCAGCGAATTGTTGAAAAGCAGGTGCAAAGAAATATTGAAATGGTTCGCTACGTTTTTCCTCTTTTTGTTTTACCTGCTTACCTTTAGGCCAATAAAGGGATTTTTTCTTTTCCGTTTCCGCCTCTGGGTAAGCCAGGGAATGTTTTTGAAAAAGGAATAAAAAAATATCCGCGTCAATCTGCTATATCTGCGGGAGAAAAGTACGGGATTAGATTTCCCGCAGATAGAGCGCCTGCCTGTCGGCAGACAGGGATTTTCGCAGAGAATATTAAATAAATGATAATTGAATTAAAAAATTTCTTCCGTCAGCTGCAGCAAACACTCGAAACCTGTTTGAGGCTGGTTCTTTTTATCAAATGGAAAAAAACAATTACTGCACAAAAAGAAGAAACCATAATCGTTCTTGGAAACGGTCCTTCGCTCAATAATAGTGTTGAATCACTTGGAGAAAGAATCCATCAGCACAAACTCATTTGCGTCAATTATTTTCCTGCTACTTCCGCTTACGAACAACTCAAACCGTCTTATTTCATCACTTCCGCTCCTGAATTATGGCTTAACGATGTGGATGAATGGTATATAAATTTCAGAAATGAACTATTCAACGGAATGGCTCAAAAAACAGCCTGGCCGCTGGATCTTTTCATTCCATGGGAAGCAAGAAAAAATAAATACTGGCAGGAGATAGTTGGGAAAAACAATAATATCACTATTCGTTATTACAATGTTCACCCGGTGGAGGGTTTTCGTGGGTTCAGGCATTTTTTGTTCAACAAACAATTCGGACTTCCCCGTCCGCATAACGTTCTCGGTCCTGCTGCTATGATGGGAATTCACATGGGATTTAAAAAAATTATTTTACTTGGAGCTGAACATTCATGGTTGCCTATGATTACTGTAGATAATAGTAACAATGTACTCATCAACAACCAGCATTTCTACGATGCTGCCACTTCCAAACCCGATACCATGCGTAAATCCGGAAAAGGACAACGTAAACTGCATGAAGTATTGCATAAATACATGCTCACTTTCGAAAGTTATTTCTTCATTCGCGAATATGCCGATATTAAAAACGTAAAGATATACAATGCCACTCCCAATTCTTTTGTTGACGCCTTCGAACGGATTAGTCGTGAAGAGTTGAATAATATTATTAAGTAGTTTTTTTATAACTCTGTATTAATTTTAATTATTTTAATTGATAACAATATATTTATTGTTATCAATTTCAAAATAAAAACAAACACACATCCATTCCCCCGGCCTTCAGGCCGGGGATAGAAAAAAGAATGAAAACAACTGAAGTAACAAAAACAAGACAAATCCAAAAATCATAATGTTCAATTAGTTTAATTATTTAAAATGATAACAATATATTTATTGTTATCACTTTCAAAATGAAGTCGAACACACATCCATTCCTATCCCCGGCCTTCAGGCCGGGGATAGAAAAAAGAATGAAAAGAACTGAAGTAACAAAAACAAGACAAATCCAAAAATCATAATGTTCAATTAGTTTAATTATTTAAAATGATAACAATATATTTATTGTTATCACTTTCAAAATAAAAACAAACACACATCCATTCCCCCGGCCTTCAGTTATGTTAATTAATTTCGTAAATGTTCAAAGATTATCAGTATTCAGAAATAATGACTGTATATTTCTGTTCTTAATTTCAAAATAAAAACAAACACACATCCATTCCCCGGCCTTCAGTTATGTTAATTAATTTCGTAAATGTTCAAAGATTATCAGTATTCAGAAATAATGATTGTATATTTCTGTTCTTAATTTCAAAATAAAAACAAACACACATCCATTCCCCCGGCCTTCAGGCCGGGGATAGAAAAAGAATGAAAAGAATAAAAAGAATAAAAAGAATGAAACAACTTAAATAAGATAGATATTAGTCGAAAAGAAAATCCCTGTTTATCTATCTGGAACTCTTGATTATAGGCATAATGTTAAATCATTCACATAGCCTTCTCGTTTTAACGCAACTATTTGAAATTCAGAAACATATATTTTACTCAATTTCCTTAACTTTACACCCAAAGCATAAGGAAAATGTCATTTTATAAACATAACCTCGATCTCAACGGAAAAGCGGTTTTGATTACCGGGGGAACCGGTTCATTTGGAAAAAAATTCACAGAAACTATTCTTAAGAATTACCCGAAAATAAAACGTCTCGTTATTTTTTCGCGCGATGAATTGAAACAATACGAAATGTCGTTGCAGTTTCCCAAATCGAAATTCGATGGTATTCGTTATTTTTTGGGAGATGTACGAGATAAAGAAAGAATGGTTCGTGCCTTTGAGGGAATTGATATTGTCATTCATGCTGCAGCATTGAAACAGGTTCCCGCTGCAGAATATAATCCTTCCGAATGTATCAAAACAAACGTGCTGGGTGCAGAAAATGTAATTGAAGCATCGCTGGCCAATAATGTAAAAATTGTTGTTGCACTTTCTACCGATAAAGCTGCTGCACCTATCAATTTATATGGAGCAACAAAATTATGTTCTGATAAATTATTTGTGGCTGCCAACAATGTAAAAGGAATGAAAGACATTCGTTTTTCTGTTGTGCGTTATGGAAATGTAATGGGCTCGCGCGGTTCTGTTATTCCTTTTTTTCTTGGTAAACGCAACGAAGGTGTTATTCCCGTTACTCATCCCGAGATGAGCCGTTTCAACATTTCCCTCGAACAAGGTGTTGAGCTCGTGCTTTATGCCATTGACAAAGCACACGGTGGCGAGATTTTTGTTCCGCGTCTTCCTTCTTATAATATCCTGGAACTGGCCAAAGCCATTGCTCCGAATGCCAAAACAGAAATGGTGGGTGTTCGTCCCGGTGAAAAAATTCACGAAGACATGATTACTGCCAGTGATTCCTTCAATACCCTTGAGACAGATGATTTTTATTTCATTTATCCCACTACCGATAAATGGAATGTGCTGAGCGAGCAGCTGGTGAAAGAAGGAAAAGCCAAACGCGTGAAGCCCGGTTTCGGTTACAATTCGGGTACTAACGATCATTGGCTTAAAGCAGAAGAGATACGTAAGCTTATCAAAGAATTTGTCGATCCGCAATTCTCCGCCTAACGATAATCCACCGCCATGTTATTCAACTCTTTTGAATTTCTGCTTTTTTTCCCGGCAGTGGTGGCGCTTTATTTTTTGCTTCCCTATGCTTCGCGCTGGTTTTTACTTTTAGCCGCCAGTTGCTTTTTTTATATGTATTTCAAACCGGAATACATACTTATTCTTCTTGTTATTATTGTTATCGATTTTTATGCCGCCAAAGGAATTGAAGCCACTGCTAATAAACGAAAGAAAAAATGGTTTTTAATACTGAGTATTTCTTCCAATCTCTTAATTCTTGCTATTTTCAAATATTATGGATTTTTTAATGAGAATGTAACCGGTTTGTATCAATATTTCGGAAGAGAAAACCCATTTCCCGAATTAAATATTATTCTTCCGGTCGGACTTTCCTTTCACACGTTCCAGGCCATGGGTTATACCATAGATGTATACCGCGGAAATTTTAAAGCGCAAAAACATTTTGGAATTTATGCCTTGTATGAAATGTTTTTTCCCCAATTGGTGGCGGGGCCGATAGAAAGGAGCCGGAATATCATTCCGCAGTTTTACGAAAAACACGATCCTGATCCGGTTTTATTTTCTTCGGGATTGCGCATCATGCTCTGGGGATTTTTTAAAAAAATGGTAATCGCGGATAATTTATCTCCCATTGTAGATAAAATATATAATTCACCGGTGGATGCCGATCCGTTTGCAATGACAATTGCCACTTTATTTTTTACCATTCAGATCTATTGTGATTTTTCCGGTTATTCAGACATCGCTGTCGGTTCTGCACGAATAATGGGATTCCGAATGATGCGGAATTTTAATTTTCCTTATATCGCCTCTTCTTTCCGCGATTTCTGGAACCGGTGGCACATTTCGCTTTCCAGCTGGTTTCGCGATTATTTATATATTCCTCTTGGCGGTAGCCGAAAAGGTGAAGCAAGAACGATGATCAATTTATTTCTTGTTTTTGCCATTAGCGGGTTGTGGCACGGTGCCAACTGGACATTCATGATCTGGGGAATTTTGCATGGAACTTATTTGGTGATAGAAAGAATAGGAGAGAAATCAATCCGGTTTTCCTTACCGAAATTCTTACGGCAGATTTTGGTTTTTCTGTTGGTGGTAATTGCCTGGGTTTATTTCCGTGCAGATTCCATTGAAGACGGAAATTTTATTGTTAGATCCATTTTTGGTATGAATAATGAATTTGATAGCGTAGCCGGACTAAAACAATTGGGAATTCCCAATTTGAATTTATTGTTGCTTATTCTTTTCGCATTATCACTCTTTGTCATTTTTGAAACAAAATTATATAAAGGTTTCATGAGGAATTTTATTGAACAGAAAAAACCTTTGAAGTATGCCGCATATTTTATGCTGGCAATTTGCATTATTGTTTTCGGCAATTCGGACGAAGTTCAGTTTATTTATTTTCAGTTCTGATGAAGAAGTTGTTTTTGAAAATAGCGGTGTTTATGATTCTGTTGGCAATTGTCATCAGGGTTCCCGGTTTTTTTGATAATACTTCATCAAAAGATGAAAATGTAGCGAGATTGGCTTTGGCAGATATGGATGTGTTTAAGAATGTGGATATACTTGTCCTGGGAAATTCTCATTCTTATAGCGGAATTGATCCTGAAGTTTTTTTTGAAAGACAAATTGGAATGCTCAATTATGCAACCGCAGCAGCGGGTCCTTATGCGATTAAACTTTGTTACGATGATTATGTGGCGAGAAGCGGAACAAAACCTAAATCAGTTTTAATTAATATTTCTCCGGCAATGTTTTGTGAGGCATCTGATGTTTTTGATCAATACCCCATTCACCGCTTTCTCAAAGAGCCGTTAACGAACGAAGAAATGCTGATGAAGGGTTATGTTTCGGTTGAGCGGTATTTTAAACTTATTACAAAAAGTTGTAAAAGAGGATTAAAGAATTTTATAATTGCTGAATCTCCGGATAAAAAAATGGTGAAGAGTTTATATGAAAATTCTGGTTATGTGCCCCGGGAAGGATTATATACAGATTCATTATACAAAGCAAATGAAAAATTGTACAAATCAACCCTTGAAAAACAGGGATTTGATAAGGAAAAAGCCCGTTTTTTCCTTGATTTTATTGATGGGCTGATAAAAGAAAATATTTCGGTAATTTTACATGAGATTCCTTCCAACAGGTATAATGATTTTTTTAGTGAAGAAATGATGGATGAATATTTTTCATTTTATCTTAAACTGGACTTCAGGAAAGATCTGATGTTGTATGATGCTGGAATGATGCAGCCAACCAATTGGACAGAAAAAAAGCATTTTGCGGATATGGACCACTTTAATATTAATGGAGCGATATTATATTCCCGTGTTTTGGCTGATTTTTTAATAGGTATGAAAAAGTATGAAAAACAATAGATATTTTATTGCAGAAGTAGCCAATGTCCACGGAGGTGACTTTTCCTATCTCACCGAACTGGTGGAGAAGATTTCAGAAATAAATGGTGTAAACGGAATAAAATTCCAGCCTTTTAAATATGATTGCATTGCCTTACCCGATTTCAAATGGTATCCCGTTTACCAGGAATTATTTTTTAGTAAAGAACAATGGAAAGAGATCATCATTAAAGCATCACAAAAACTGGATGTCTGGATTGATACCTTTGATGAATACACAATAGAGATCATCAGGGAAAACCTTGATAGAATAGCCGGTGTAAAACTACAGGCTTCCATTGTGTATAATGAAAATGTTTTTCGCGGATTGAAAGAAGCAGGTTTAAAAGACAAAAAACTAATCCTCAATATTTCCGGTTTGTCTCTTGATGAAATAAAAAATCTTTCCGAACGGTTTAAGAATAACATTCAACCTGAGGAACTAATTTTGCAAATAGGATTTCAGAGTTATCCAACAACCGTTGAAGACAGCGGATTAGTTAAGATAAAAACCCTGCAGGAAAATTTTCCTTACGGAATCAGTTTTGCTGATCATATTGACGGAAAATCGGAGGAGGCCGTTTCATTACCGCTTACGGCTGCTTCGCTGGGAGCAAAATACATCGAAAAACATACTTTTCTCGAAAATCGTGAAACAAAATACGATTTTCAGTCGAGTGTAAATCTTGATACGTTGCGAAGAATTGTAAACGGAGATGGAAAAACTATTCCGGTAACGGAAGCGGATTTTATTTGTGAGGCCGAAGCAAAATACCTGAAAGACTCGCAGCAGGTGCCGGTAACACGACATGAAATGAAAAACGGGCAATTGCTTTCATTTGAACACGATCTTGTATTCAGGAGAAGTAATTTAACCGGAATGACTGCTCCTGTTTTAAAAAATTTTATTTCACGGGGAAATATTATTTCCGGAAAAATAAGCGCAACTCAACCGCTTAACGAATCGGATTTCCGTAAAGCAAAAATTGTGGCTGTGATCGCCTGTCGCCTCAAATCATCACGCCTGAAGAAAAAAGCATTGTTAAAAATAGGTGATTTGCCCTCTGTAGAAATGTGCATTAAAAATTCGCTGAGGCTCCCGGTGGAAAAAGTAGTATTGGCTACTTCGGATGTGGAAGAAGATGAAGAACTAAAAGATTACACTTATTCCAATGATGTTGTTTTTTATCGTGGCGATCCGGATGATGTGATTCATCGTTATCTCGGAATTCTGGATGAATTGAAAGCCGATGTGTTGGTTCGTATAACAGCTGACATGCCTTATGTTTCGAAAGAGATTACCGAAACTTTGCTGAAATCACATTTTGAAACGGGAGCTGATTATACCCGTTCCATTCACAATGCGGTGGGAACAGCCCCCGAAATAATAAATGTTGCCGCCCTGAAAAAAGTAAAAAAATATTTTCCCCGTGCCGATTATTCGGAATACATGACTTTTTATTTTATGAATAACCCTTCCCATTTCCGGATTAATGAGATTGAATTGCCACAGGAAATGGTGCGGGATTACCGCCTTACACTCGATTACCAGGAAGACCTGGATCTTTTCATTGCCATCGAATCTCATTTATATCAAAACCATCTTGAACCTTCGCTGAAAAATATTTTTTCTTTTCTCGATACACATCCTGAAATGGCAGGGTTAAATTCGCATATAACGTTAAAGTATAAAACGGACCAGGAATTAATTCGTAAATTGAACGAAGTAACAACCATTACCGGATGAAAAAACCAAGGGTATACCTGCGCGCTGACGGAAACTCTCAAATAGGATTGGGACATGTCTACCGTCTGCTTGCCCTTGCCGAAAAACTCAACGGTGAATTTGAAACTATTTTCCTCATTCGCGAACCTTCAGAGAATATCCGAAAACTTATCCTGAAATATTGTAACGAGATTTTTTCATTGAAAGAGTTTGAGAGTTATACTGAGGAGGCTGAATATTTAGCAGTAAAATTTAGCTTCAAAGGTGAAATTATCGTATTAGACGGATATAATTTTGATTTTATTTATCAAGAAAAAATCAACATAAAAAAATCAAAATTAGTGGTTATTGATGATTTCATTCAAAAAAATTATCATTGCCATATAGTTATTAATCCATCCGGTGGGGTTAAACTGGAGGATTATAAAATTGATTCTTCAATCAAGATTTACACAGGAATTGAATATGCTTTTTTAAGAAATGAATTTTTACTTTCAGCTTTAAATCGTCACAAAGGGAAAATAAAAAATAAATCTCATAACATATTTATCTGTCTTGGGGGTGCTGATCCAATGAACAGGACTTTAAGTATCTGCAAAATTATCGACACATTCAAGAGTAAAATGCCAATTGATGTTGTTGTTGGCTCCTCTTATTTAGGAATATCAGAATTAGAGACATTTGCAGAAAGTTCAGTTAATCAAATTAGCATTCATTATAATATTTCTTCTAAGGAACTCGTTGTATTGATGGAAAAATCTGTATGTGGAATTTGTTCAAGCAGCACTGTTTCTTATGAGTATTTATGTTGTAACGAAAATTTATATATTGTATTGACAGCTGAAAATCAAAAACACGCATATGATTATTTAATAAAAAATAATCTGGCTATCGATTTTAAAAATTTTAATGCTTCGTTGATTTCCAAAGACACAAGTTTGATTACAAAAATATTTAATGGTCAACAGGGAAATAGATTACTTGATATTTTTAAAACAATTAAAAATGAAAAAATTTGAATCAGAAAGACTTTATTTAAAAAAGGTATCTGTTGATGATATGGATGATCGTTTTTTAAGTTGGTTCCAGGATGATGACCTGATGAAATATTATACTAATTCAAGACAAAAGATAACCAGGGAAAAAATATTGGAAAATATAACTGAAGGGGAAAATTCAGGTACGTCCTACACTTATGGAATATTTTATAAGGAAAATGATATTATAATTGGTACTTTAAAATTGGGGCCAATTACAAAAGCACACAAGATTTCAGATCTTGTCATTTTGATTGGTGATAAAGATTATCACGGAAAAGGTCTTGCTGTCGAAGCTATTAGACTTGGGAATAGGTTGGCCTTTGAAGAATATGATATCCGAAAACTTTATGGGGGTATGTATGAATCAAATATTTCGTCAATTAAGGCGTATACAAATGCTGGTTGGATAATTGAGGGAAAGTTAAAAGGGCATTATTGGAATAACGAAAAAAATGAAGATAGGATTTTGGTTGGCTGTTTCAATCCTAACTATTTTGATATAAATAGTTGATTTGCAAGGCAATAATATAGTTAAAAATTCTTGCATATTATTTTTTATTTTTTTAATTTTAACCATCTTAAAATTAAATTGTTATGAAAAAACCAATTCTGTTTTTATTACTTTTTCTAGTTTTTTCAAATGGTTTCTCTCAAATTAATTTGGGTAATGAAAAGATATGAATCGTTTGATTCAAATATTTTTTATATTGATTTTATTGGTGATAAATTGTACTGTTTATTCTCAGTTAGAGAAAAAATACTGGCATTTTGGACCAACAGCCAAGGGCTTTTATTTTGATGCAAATAATAACGTTGTAATTACCAATAATAGCTATACACCTTATACGGGTGAGGGATGTGTAGTTGTCACTCATCCTCAAAGCGGTAATTTGATGTTTTATTCTTCCGGGGAACGTGTAGTTGATGTAGGTCATCAGGTTATGCCTAATGGTTATGGCTTATCTTCCAATATATCCTCATTTGGAACAGCTAAGGTTGCTATCGATCCATCGAATTGTGACAGATATTATATTTTCCATAATACTACAGCAACTGAGTCTGTTTTGTATGGTGATTTATATTATAGCGTTATTGATATGACATTACAGGGAAATGGAACTATGGCAGTTCCAAAGGGGGACGTTGTTTCTGGTCAAAAAAATATCTTATTAACAACTTCTGTTGCAGAAGGAATGGAAGTGATATTAAAGGAAAATAGTCGTGACTCATGGCTGCTGGTACCTGGAAACTTAAACAGTGATATTAAAGTATACTCTATATCCTCATCCGGAGTTTCTTTTGTTTATACCTACAATCTTAATAACACTTTGACGGATATCAGAGGGTTCAGATATAATAATGTTACAAATAAATTGGCCATTTTTAGTAATCGTGAATATCAGCCATCTTTGATAATAGATTTTGATCCGGCAACCGGAATACTGTCCGGTGAAACAATTATTCCTGGAACTCCTATGGGATCCGCCACAAATCACTGGCAGGGAATGTTTGATTGTGAATGGTCTTCTGACGGGACAAAACTATATTTTTCAAAATATCGTTCAGCTTCAACAGGAGGGAAATTATATCAATACGATCTGAATTTTCCACTAAATAATCCAACTTTAATTTATAATGTTTCTAATGATAACAATTACGTTGCCCGTGGATTGAGATTAGGGCCTGATAACAAAATTTATTTCATGTATACTAATCCCAGTGGTATTGTTCAACAAATTGGAGTTATAAATAACCCGAATGTAGCAGGTGCGGGATGTAACTTTAATGCCACTCAATTAAATATGGGATCGGATTTGGGAATGGTACATTTATTTCCTGATTTTTTTGAATACAAAAACTCTTTGCCTCAACAATCAGATACTACTTTAAATTACACAGACAATTCATGCTCTCCCGGCTTCGACACTCTTTCCATAAATCTGTCTTCCATTCTTTCCGATAACGAGGGAGATAATATTTCATTTTCATTGCTTCCGGGAACAAACGGAAATGTTTCTTTGTCAGGAAATACAATTGACTATTCAGCGGTAACCCAAAATGGTTCGGATACCATAATAGTTTCCTGGTGCGATGATTATTGTTTTCCGCTCTGTGATACGTTCAGAATTATTTTATCCATTTCTTCCAGCGGAAATGGTTTTAATCTTAATCTCCCTCCGTCATTAAGCGCTTGCCAGGGTGAAACACTAACACTGGATGCGGGTATTTCCAATGCTGATTATATATGGTCGACTGGTGACACAACGCAGCAAATAAATGTTGTAGCATCCGGAAACTATATTGTGGAAGTTACATATAACGGATGCAGTGCTTACGATACGGTGAATGTAAATTTTCAACCTCTTCCGGTTATTAATTTCCCTGACACCAGTTCGTGCTCTTCCGTAACTTATATCAATAACGATCCGTCTGTTGATTTTACCTGGAACGGAAACACTACTGATACATTTTTAGTTTCTTCTTCTTCTTTGATTTTCATCGCTGCTGAAAACGCTTTTGGTTGCATTTCCAATGATACAATAAACATAACTATCAATTCTTCCCCACAACCTGATCTGGGAAATGATACTTCGTTTTGCCCGGGAACAGCATTTAGTATTACTCTTTACGCAATGGGTTATTCTTCCGTTTTATGGCCGGATAATTCCACGCAGGATTCATTGACAGTAAACACTATCGGGACTTATTTTGTAATGGTAACAGACGCGAACGGTTGTTCGGGGAATGATACAATGAATATCGGCACCTACAATACCTCGAATGTCAACCTGGGTCCCGACCGTGAATCCTGTGCGTTTTTATTAGCTGCCAATAGTTCCGCATCGGGATATCTCTGGAATGATGGGTCTGTCACGTCTTCCGTTATGGCCGATACAACGGGTTGGTATTGGCTTACGGTAACAGATAATAACGGATGTACGGATACCGATTCTGTTTACCTTGATATCATCGAAAGCAATGGCTATCTTGGTTTCATTCCCAATGTTTTTTCTCCTAACGGAGATGGGATAAACGATGAGTTCAGGATTTCCGGTATTTCAGATGTATGCAGTGACGAATTACATGTTGAAATATATAACCGCTGGGGGCAATTGTTGTTTATTTCCGATGATCCCGAATTCAGGTGGGAGGGAAGTTTTGAAGGGAAAAAAGTTCCGGACGGGGTTTACTTCGTTCTCTTCAAAGGCTCATTCGGTGGAGCCGATATCTCAGGAAGGCATACGGTTTCCTTGTTCAGGTAAAACATAAATTTCAAACAATCCATTTTAAAAGAATGTATTTCGGCCTATTTTGATTGCCGTAGTATTTTCGAAAATTATTCGTGCGGTGGCCAGGTGAGAACCCACGAGGGCCGCTTTGACACCCAAATGCCTAAGGCACGGCTTGGGTTCCGTGAGGAGAATAATTTTCTGAAAATCAGGGCAGGCAAAATAAGCCTTGACTTTTTACTCATTTCTTTTTCTTTATTTCTAAGGAATTCGTGAATTTGCTTCGCAAGTTGTTTCTTTTGTGTCAAGACAAAAGAAAGGCGAATCATCTTAAATAAACAGAATTTAGCATAAAACTGTAAAGAGATTTAATTAATACTTTTTCCTAACTTTACATGCTTTATTGAAAATCGAACATGCCATTCTCCATCTCCCAGCGCAAAATAGGCCGCTCTTATAAGCCTTTTATCATTGCCGAAATGTCAGGCAATCATAACCAGTCGCTCGACCGGGCACTGGCTATTGTTGATGCTGCCGCGGAAACTGGTGTGGATGCTATTAAACTACAAACCTATACGGCCGATACCATCACCATGGAAGGCGCTTATACCATCAATGATGAAGGATCACTATGGAAAGGGAAGGAATTACATCAGCTCTATAAAGAAGCTTACACGCCCTGGGAATGGCATAAACCCATTTTCGATCACGCTGTCAAAAAAGGGTTGATCGTTTTTAGTTCACCTTTTGATGAAACAGCAGTAGATTTCCTGGAATCGTTAAATGTACCCTGCTATAAAATTGCTTCCTTCGAAAATACACACCATCCGCTTCTTGTAAAAGTGGCAAAAACGGGAAAGCCGGTTATCATGTCGACAGGTGTTGCATCTGAAAACGATATCCGCGAATCGGTGGAAGTATTAAAACAAGCAGGGTGTAAACAGTTAGTTTTACTGAAATGTACCAGCACTTATCCCGCTTCTCCCGAAAATACAAATATTCTCACCATTCCCGATATCCGCGAAAAATTCGGAGTGGAAGCGGGGTTATCCGACCATACTATGGGAATTGGTGTTTCTGTTGCTTCCATTGCCTTGGGAGCAGTGGTGATAGAAAAACATTTCACTTTAAATCGTGCTGATGGGGGAGTAGACGCTGCATTCTCCATGGAACCGGCAGAAATGAAATCCCTCGTCACAGAATGCGAACGTGCCTGGCTGGCATTGGGAAAAGTATCGTATGAATTAACCGAAAAAGAGAAACTAAGCCTCACTTACAAGCGCTCCATTTATGTAAATGCCGATATTAAAAAAGGAGAAACCTTCACCGAAAAAAATATCCGCGTTATCCGTCCCGCCCTCGGCCTCGCTCCAAAATTCTATTTCTCCATCTTAGGCAAAACCGCCACTACCGACTTAAAAAAAGGAACTCCCTTGCAAAGCGAAAACATTTCAAAATAATTTTTTTGATCGCAGATCAAAAAAATAATTACGACTTAATTAAAACATCTCGGCAATTACCTCCCTCCCCTGCCAGGGGAGGGACAGCCACGCGGTTACGCGTGGCAGGGAGAGGTAACCCCGCGCATTTGAAAAACACGATAAGAAAAAATGAACTTGAACACAACCGAAAAGATAAATTGAAAACAAATGATGTCTCCCCCTCTCTTGAGGATAGGGGACGTGGGGTGAAATTACGTATTTCTACTTAGTTGAAAACTAATCACTTAATCTCATCCTCCCTTTTCTACTTCCTTTTATTTTTGTCTTCCAATTCGAAAAAATGACCGAAGACTTTCTTCACTTCTCCTGGAAATTTTTAATGTTTAGGCAGGATGATATCTACACCACTTCAGGTGAAAAAGTAATTATTTCAAAACCCGGAATTCATAACCATGATGCCGGTCCCGATTTTTTTGATGCACGCATTTCACTGGATGGTGTTCAGTGGGCGGGTAATGTGGAAATTCATATCAACAGTTCCGACTGGAGAAAACATAATCATCATTTGGATGAAACGTATAATAGTGTGGTGCTGCATGTTGTTTATCAACACGATGAAGAAGTGTACAATACACATGGAAAACGGATCCCGGTTTTGGAATTAAAAGACAAACTTCCCGGGTTGTTTTATAAAAATTACAAAAGCCTGGTAGCTGTTTTTACCCCTGTAAGCTGCCGTGAATATATTTCTGAAATTTCTCCTGCAGTTATCCGCTCACAATTTGATAAGGCTTTGGTGTCGCGGCTCGAAAGAAAAACAAAGCCGGTGATTCAATTGCTTGAAAAATTCAAATACGACTGGGAAGAAGTGGCTTTTGTGTTATTCGCAAGGGCATTGGGACAAAAAACCAATGCACAGGCTTTTGAGCAACTGGCTTTGTCGGTGTCACACAAATTGATAAAAAAAAATGCAGGCAATTTGCAAATCATCGAAGCTATCCTGTTCGGACAAGCGGGATTTCTGAATACAAAATTCTCAGACCCGTATTTTCGCCTGCTTAAAAAAGAATATGCTTTTCAGAAAAAGAAAAATATATCCTTTCCCCTTACAGGCGGTGAATGGAAATTTTCCAAAATGCGGCCGTCCAATTTCCCTACCATACGCATAGCCCAGTTGGCGGCCGTTATGCACCGGTCGCCCGATATCTTTTATGAACTTTGCGAAACACCCTCGGCAGCTTCCTTCTTCGAAAAATTTCACGTACCCGCTTCAGAATACTGGAATACCCATTTCCGGTTTGGAGAAAGTGTCGGAAATCACAAAAAATTCCTGGGAGAACAGGCCCTCAACGGAATTTTGATCAATGCTGCTATCCCCCTTATTTTTTGTTATGGCCATTTAAGAGATGAGGAAAAATACCGGCAAAAAGCCCTCGACTGGCTGGCTGAACTTAAGCCCGAATTCAACCGGTATACCCGCCTCTGGCAATCCCTTGGATTGGAAAACAACAATGCCTTCGATTCACAGGCCATGATTGAGCAGTTTGATCATTGGTGCGAAAAGAAAAAATGCTTATCTTGCAGTATCGGAACTTGTCTTATCAGGTCAAAAGAATATGAATTCAGTCCTTAGTTTCTTCGAAAAACAAGCCTTCGGTGTTTGCGAATGGTGGGGAAAAAAACTGGGTATGCAAACCAAAAATATCCGCCTTACATTTATTTATCTTTCTTTTATCACTTTCGGCTCCATGCTTTTCGTTTATCTCGTTATGGCATTTATTCTCCAGCACAAACACTATTTCAAACCCGGCCCAAAAAGAAAAAGTATCTGGGATCTTTAAACAAATTTCTCAGAATTAAACCAGGATTAAATAATCTCACTACTCAAATCCCACTACTCACTACTATTTCTTCCTCCCAAACATCATCACGCCTTCACCGTAGTTTCCATTATAACTGATATAAAAAGGAAGCGGATAATTATTCCCCGATTTCTGTAATGCTTCTTTTAAATCCGGCTGGTAACCCCACGATAAATCTTTGATCGTTTTGGTATAGGTGCCCCACATTTGCAGTTCAAACAACTTCGGGTCAATCTCCTTTAAAGGCATTCCTGTATCATCCTGCAATAATTTTAAACTGAGATCGGAGATGATTTTCCGCATCACCGAAAAATTCTTATTGGCAAGAATATACGAAGCAGATTTGATATAAGTATTGACAAGGGAAAAACTTCTCACAAATTTTTCAAAACCGGAATCGGCCCCCAGTTTATAATCGGCAACATCAATGGAAAAATAATAGAGTTTTTTTTCCTGTATTTCATTTTCCCTGCTGAATGTGATGCAAAGGCCATTGCTGTTTTTTTTGGTATTCATTGAGTTCACTATAAAATTTCCGGTACCATCGATAAAACCACGATCCACCTGTTGAATAACATGGCCGCTGCGCGCCAAAAAATAAAATAGAATATGAATATTGCCATTCAGAACGGTTTTCGAAAAATCCTGGCTCATATGCTGCGTAACAAAATACCCGGCTTTATTCAGATACCGGAGTGAACTGCGAATAGCGCCAAGATATTCTTTCAGTGATTCTTCTTTCATTTTCAGAATATCCGGACTCGTCCCCAATCGTTCCAGTCCGAGTAGAATATAGGTTTTACATCCCGGAAAAAACTTTTCAGCAAATAAAAAATCAGGGCCGGAAAAAGGATAAAAGCAAGTTCCTGTATCCCGGACTTCTATAATATTTTTTTCTTTCGCCCAATTCACCATGGGCGTGAGTGTTGAGTCATCCAGTATTTTCCACGTTCCGTTGGTAAAATCAAAATGGTCTTTATAATATGTTTTTTGTTGTAGAGAGATGAACTTTTCCGTTTGACAGGATGCACCGCCAATAAATCGTGCCGTTTCAGTAAGTAAAGTGTCGTAAGCCGCGTGGGATTGAATTGCAGCCAGAAAAAAAAGCAGGGCGAAAAAGCGTTTCATCAAAAAAAAAATTAGGGAACGAAGATACAGTAACCTGTTTCAATAATAAAAAAATAGAGCAAGCTCCTTACCATCAATTCCTCTCCGGTAAGAAGCCCGCTGCAAAACCAATAAGCATGACTAAACACGGGAATGCATATTCCATGCCATAAATTTTTCCTTTCGGTTCCTCAAAGACTTGTGATTTGAAAGAAAATTTCCAAATCCCATTTCAAAATACAACCTGAAATCAAAAGGTATCTCCCCCTCTCTCGCGGAGAGGGGGCTGGGGGGTGAGGTCACAGGAAGCTCTTATGCATTCCTCCCTGCCCAAACAAGCCGTTCAAATCGCGGAACCTGAGAAAAATCTCAAATCCGCCACGTCCTTGTGAGTAAGGCGAGAGAGAAGACATGTTGATGTCGTAGGAAACACCAATAGAATAATCTGCGTAATCAAATGTAAGCACAGGATAAAAAGCATCATTTACCCGGTAAAAGGTTCCGAAAGCAACGGCCATTCCTCTTTCAAATCCTGTAAATTGCGATTCAGATTTTAACTGGTAACGGAAATAAGAACCCACATTGATTTCCTGTAACGATCCCTGTTTCCAGTAACCGGCAGTTGGCTGGATAGAAAAATTACTGCTGCCAATTCCAAAACTCATTTTCAAAAATCCGTTATAGCGCATATTGGTTTTATCTGTTCCCTGGAAAGCTACATTGGGTTGTGTAATGTGATATACTCCGCCTCCCGCAATCATTTCAAAATTATCCCCGGAAGTCATATTGTCGGAATTTCCATTTACGATAAAGGCCATTCCTGCTCCGAGGTCGAAAAATGTTTTTTTCTGCGAACCGGAATTCTCATTGGAAGGAAGTGAAGCATTATAGGCTGTTCCGTCAAACTGATTATCCCATCTGACGTTTCCCGTATTAATGCTGCGCTGGTTGAAAGATCCCTGTACTCCGAAACTCAGCAAACTGGTTCCTCCGACTTTTATAATGGAAGATAAACTTCCGGCTACATTCAACCTTCCCAAACCGGTGGTTCCGGCTTTATCATTCAATACCTGTAATCCTGCTCCGAGGTAACTCCCTTTGTCTTTCCCTCTCAGCAAAGGCATATCAAATGAAAAAGCCATAGTTTGATAACCTTTTCCGAATATGCTCCACTGGTTGCGGTAATTCAGATTGGCCCGCATATACGATTTGTCGGTACCGGTAAGTGCCGGACTTAATGTAACCGGTGATTCAAAGTATTGCGAAAAATGAATGTCTTGTGCCTGTGATAACGCTGCACAAAAAATAAATGTGGTGATGAATATTTTTTTCATATGCCTATCGGTATAAAGTGATATTTCCTTTTAAACTGAATGTTTCTCCGCCAATGTAATTTCCTTCGAGTGTGTAAACAAAAACAGCGGAGTTTAATTTTTCTCCTTTAAAGGTTCCGTCCCACCCGGTTTGCTGATCACTGGTAGTAAACACTTTTTGCCCCCACCTGTCGTAAACATTGAATTCAAATTTTTCAATTCCGCTTCCTCTTACAAATAATTCTTCATTATTGTTGTCTCCATTAGGCGAAAATGCATCAGGTATAAAAATCACAAATGTTCCGTCAACCGTAACGGTTACATCATCACTCGCAGTACAGCCATTGGCATCGGTAACAGTTACCGTATAGGTGGTGGTAGTTAGTGGTGATGCATCTGTGCTCTGACAATTCGTACAGCTTAAATCAGCAGATGGAGACCATGAATAATTTACCCCGCCATTTCCTGTAAGTGTGGTTGAGTTTCCGATACCGATACTCACGTCAGGCCCCGCATCAGCAACAGGAGGACTATTAACTACAACATTCACGCCAGTGGTATCTGCCCCGCAGTTGTTACTAACGGCTACCGTATAAGTGGTGTCACTTCCCGGGAAAATGGTAATGGTGGATGAAGTAGACCCGTTGCTCCATAAAAAGGAAGTTCCTCCGCTGGCAGTTAAAGTAGTGGGCTGGCCTGTGCAAATGGAAGTATCACCTGAAATTACTGCTACCGGTGTAGAGTTTACGGTTACAGTTACCGAAACTGTATCGGCACAGGGTGTGCTGGTGATGATAACTGAATAAGTGGTGGTTGAAGCAGGTGAAACAGTAATGGAAGCTGTAGTTTCAGAAGTACTCCAGTTAAATATCGTACCCCCGGAAGCCGTTAGTGTAGTGGATTGGCCGGTACAAATAGTAGTGGTTCCCGCCACGGAAGTATTCAGTGGCGCAGGTTCTGAAATGGTTATGGTCTCTGTATCGGTACATCCTGCGCTGTCTGTAACTGTGCAGGTATATGTGCCGGCAGTAAGATTGTTATAAGTAGCTGTAGACGGCCCTCCTGTCCATTGGTAGGAATAAGGACTTGCTCCCGAAGCTGTGCTTGCAGTAGCCGATCCGTCATTATATCCGTTGCAGCTGGCATCGGCTCCTGAAATGGACAGGGCAGGGGAGGAAGAGGCATTAATGGTATAAGGACCACTCAAAGAAACGCATCCCGATCCATCCGTTACTTCCAGCGTATAGGTGCCTGCCGTTAGTCCCGAAATATCTATTGTGGAAACAGAACCGTTCCATTCAATTGTTAACGGATTGGTTCCTCCGGTAGCCGTGATCCCTGTGATGGATCCGTTATTGTTTCCGCATGTGGTTTGCGTTAATATCATATTCGAATCATCAATCGTTGCTCCGCCCGTTGAATTGATGTTCACCGGCCCAAGTGTATCCTGGCATCCCGAATTGTCGGTTACAATTAAAGTATAAGATCCGGCAGCTTGTCCCGAAATATCAATAGTTGACGGACTTCCGTTCCATGTAAATGTATTTCCGCCACTGCCTCCGCTTACTGTTATTCCTGAAATAGCGCCATTATTGCTTCCGCACGTGGCATCCGTAATGAAAATGTTTGTTCCGTCAAGAACAGGTACAGAAGATGGATTGATGGTAAACGGTCCTGCTGTTGCTGTACAACCTGCACCATCTGTTACCTGCAAAGTATAACTACCCGCGGGTTGATTGGTGATGTTGAGAGTTGAATTCACCCCGTTCCACTGATAGGTATAGCTTCCCGTTCCTCCGGAGACTGTAATCCCTGAAATTCCTCCGTTGTTGTTCCCACAGGTGGTATTGGTAATGATCATACTTGTTATATTGATAGAGGGAGACGCAGATGGATTGATGGTAAATGGCCCCGCTGTTGCTGTACATCCCGCACCATCTGTTACCTGCAAAGTATAACTGCCCGCGGGTTGATTGGCGATGTTTAGTGTTGAGTTCACCCCGTTCCATTGGTAGGTATAGCTTCCCGTTCCGCCTGACACAGTTATGCCTGAAATTCCCCCGTTACTGTTACCGCAGGTGGTGTTGGTAATCACCATATTGGTTGTGTTAATGGAAGGACTTGTGGATGGATTAATAGTGAAAGGCCCTGCTGTTGCCGTACATCCCGCGCCATCTGTTACCAGTAATGTATAACTACCTGCGGGTTGATTGGTAATATTCAACGTGGAATTTACTCCGTTCCATTGATAGGTATATCCTCCTGTCCCGCCTGTAACCACTATTCCTGAAATTCCCCCGTTATTGTTTCCACAACTGGTATTGGTGATAACCATATTTGTTGTGTTGATGGAAGGATTGGATGAAGGATTGATCGTAAATGGCCCCGCTGTGGCTGTACATCCTGCCCCATCTGTCACCTGCAACGTATAACTGCCTGAGGGTTGACTGGAAATATTTAACGTGGAATTTACTCCGTTCCATTGGTAAGTATAACTTCCTGTTCCTCCGGATACCGTGATGCCCGAAATGCCACCATTATTATTTCCACAGGAAGTATTGGTGATGACCATGTTGGTAGTATTGATAGTGGGAGAAGCAGAATTGTTTATGTTATAAGGCCCAACAGTTGCGCTGCATCCGGCTCCGTCATTTACCACAAGCGTATAGCTTCCGGCCGGAGCGCCTGTAAGGTTTGGACTTCCGGTTGACACACCATTCCATAAATAAGTTAATGGATTCGTACCCCCGCTAACCGTTATGCCATTGATGCTTCCGTTACTGCTTCCACATGTGGCATTGGTGATGCTCATTCCCGATGTATTGATGGTAATGGCCGGAGAAATAATAACCCATACCGGAATCCGGTAAAATCCGGGGCAAACCCCAACATAATAAATAGTATTGGAAACAAGTGAGGGAGTAGTAAACGTTAAACCGCTTCCCACAGAAGCAGTACCAAATTGCGAAGTATACCAATAAACATTTGCCCCCGGAGGTAACGTGCCGGTAATTGTAGCAGTAAATGTGGCCGTGTTTCCGCTGCAAATAGTAATGGTATCAACAGGAACATTTAAAGCGTAATTGGAAATAGCTGCATTATTAGTTCCGGCCCCTCCGCGGGTTGCTCCATTAGGGGGAAATTCAGTTAATCCGGATGAGTTGGTGGTTCCGTTATTTCCTCCGTTGGCTGTGCGTGTAATAGCACCGTTTGAAATAGCAATATATCCTCCGCCACCGCCACCACCGGGCCCGTATGCAGGATTATAAGTAGGAGATGCCAAACCGCCAGCTGCAAAATTTTGATTACCTCCATTGCCCCCGTTTGCAGTTATTGAAATTCCTGATATGGTTCCTGTAGAATTTACAAGTACTGCTCCACCGCCACCTGCTCCGCCAGCAGCATCAATTCCCGAATAACTGGTTATCGGAGGAGAAGAATTATCGCTATTACTTCCATTGGCGCCACTCGACAAAATGGATCCTGTTCCGCTAACGGTGCCATGACTAACAACCAGAACAATTCCGCCTCCTCTTCCTCCGGGGCCACCATCACCATCGTTCATATCTCCGGCTCCGCCACCACCACCCATAAATATTTTTCCTGTGGAATAATCCAGGGGCCTTCCTCCAAGTCCGCCTCTCACTCTTCGGTTATCTCCTCCCCAGGCTGCATTGCCGGGTCCTGTTGTGGTAGCATTTTGATTGGAATTACTGAATGAATATCCGCCACGGCCTCCTCCTGATGAAGTGTTTCCTGAAAATCCCACCGCCTCAAGATTCCATGCCGTGGTCCAGCCGGCAACTGCGTTATCAGGATTTCCATTACCGTTCCATGAAGCAACTACTCCTCCGTTTGCACCACCACCACCGCCTGCATTATGCGCAGTTCCTCCGCCCCCCGCATTAGCAGCAGCGCCCATACAAAATTGTCCGCCATATGGATCATAATCGGTTTGAAATCCTCCAATACCTTCTCCCTTTACTGCGCCCTCACTGTTATTGGTAGAAGCAAAATAACTTCCTCCAATGAATGAATTGTTTTCTGTATTGGCACCACCCCTGAATCCGATAGCTGTTGCATTAATGGAAGCACCGGCATTTATGGTTGTACTTACGGATGTTTCGGTAACCACAATGCCTCCGGTGGTTCCGTTCCACAACTGGCCTGTAATGGTACCGGGTGAATTGATTGTTAATGTTGTATTTCTCGGCACCCGAACTACTTGTGTTCTCCCTGTATTTGTATATGAGTTTCTTAGTCCACAGGTAAGGTTTATGGTTGTGGCATTGGGCACAGAAGCGACTTCAGCTAATTCATAATTACCACAATTGTTGTAACTTAAAACCGATCCCCAGGTAGCATCATTCGGCATACCGAAAACACCGCCCGTCAACACTCCGTCTATAGTGGCTCCCTGCATCTGGATGATAAGAATAAGATCGCCAGCAGCTAAATTTCCGCTAAACCGGCCGTTGGCATTTAACCCACTGGCGGCTACAGTGATTGAAAGATTTCCCGCTGTGGCATCAGCTGTGAGGTTGGTATATTCATTCACAATGGTGTTAGCCACTGAAACTGTCCTTGCCCCGTCTTTCCCTCTTTGTGAAAAGACAGATGAAAAAGCAAAAACAGCAATCATCAAAAGCAGTGTCTTTTGAATCTTCATACGATTGGTTTTTTCGGTGAGCAATTTATCAATTTGTGTTGAAATAATGACGTATTAAATAGGATACGGTTGCATTTCTGACCAATCATGTATATTTTAGGATGAGTTTCAACAGATTTTCTTAGTTTCGGAGTGAAAAATTAACATTCATGAGATTTATATTTCAGTTACTGTTTATTCTTTTTCTTCTTCCCGGTTATTCACAGCCTGTTCATTCCGGCTGGAATTATCCCGAAACCCGCAAATCAGATCATGTAGATATTTATCACGATGTCAAAGTGGCTGATCCCTATAACTGGCTGGAATGCGATACCTGTACTGAAGTAACGGAATGGGTGAAAAAACAAAATAAAGTAACATTCAGTTACCTCGAAAAAATTCCTTTTCGCGACAAAATAAAAAAACGACTCACCGAAATATGGAGCTTCGCTTCCATGTCGGCCCCTTCAAAAAAGAAAAAAAGAATTTTCTATTATAAAAACAACGGAAAACAAAACCATAGCGTGTTTTATATGAAAAATGAAGAAGGCGAAGAAAAAATACTCATTGATCCCAACACTATGTCAATGGACGGAACGACTTCGCTCAATTCTGCCGTGGTATCGCATGATGCAAAATATGTAGCTTATTCCATATCAAAAAAAGGCTCCGACTGGAATGAGATTTTTATTCTTGATATTGATAAAAACGTGGTGCTTCGCGATCATCTTAAATGGATAAAATTTAGCGGCATTTCATGGAAAAACAACGGATTTTTCTACAGCCGTTATGATGCGCCTTCTGATGGTTCAGAATATTCAGCAAAAAATACTTTTCATAAGGTGTATTATCATATAATAGGAACTTCGCAGGAAAAAGACCAGCTTGTTTTTGAAGATAAAAATAATCCGTTGCGTACGATAGGATGTACCGCTACTGCCAATGGAAAACATGCCATCCTGAGCATTTCTGAAGGAACCAGCGGGAATGCCTTTTCTATCGCTGATATTGCTGCGTGGAAACCGGGAGAAAAAATTGTTTTTACTGAAATAGTGAAGACATTTGAAAGCGATTACTCCTTTGTGAGTGTAACAGATGCCGGGCTGCTGTTTCTTACCAATAACAATGCGCCCAACAAAAAAATTATCTGTATCAGTCCGAAAAAAACTGATAAAAAATCATGGAAAACCATCGTGGATGAAAAACCGCATGTACTCGAATCAGCCCATATCACCAGCGGGAAAATGGTACTTAAATACCTCGAAAATGTGAGCAGTAAACTTTATCTGCATGCTCTTGACGGAAAATTAATTAAAGAAATAAAACTTCCCGTTATCGGGATGGTAAGCGGCATTAATACCGGTAAAGATGACCCGGTTATTTATTATTCTATGGTGTCGTATTGTTTCCCGCAGCGCATCTATAAATATCACATTAATTCTGATTCTACTGAAGTATACTTTAAGCCTGATATTGATTTCGACTCGGATAATTTTGAAACCAAACAGGTTTTTTATGCCGGTAAAGACGGAACAAAAATCCCGATGTTTATCACGCATAAAAAGGGATTGAAAATTGACGGAAATAATCCTCTCTTTCTTTTTGGTTATGGCGGGTTTAATATCAGTTATACTCCCGAGTTCCGTGTCGATCGTTCGGTATTTCTCGAAAACGATGGAATTTATTGCGTAGCCAACATTCGCGGGGGAGGAGAGTTTGGTGAAAAATGGCATAAGGCAGGTACCCAACTCAATAAACAAAATGTATTCGATGATTTTATAGCTGCTGCCGAATATTTAATTAAAGAAGGATATACCAATAAAAACAAGATCGCTATTCACGGCCGTTCTAACGGTGGACTCCTTGCCGGTGCCTGTCTCACTCAACGCCCCGATCTTTATAAATGCGTAATTCCCCAGGTAGGTGTACTCGATATGCTCAAGTTCCACAAATTCACCATCGGCTGGGCATGGAAAGGTGATTATGGAAGCAGTGAAGATGAAAAACAATTTGAATACTTATTAAAATATTCCCCCGTTCACAATGTAAAAAAGGATACAAAATACCCGGCAACGCTGATAGTTACCGGTGATCATGACGACCGCGTTGTTCCCGCTCATTCCTTTAAATTTATTGCTGAATTACAGGAAAAACAGACAGGAGAGGCCCCGGTGCTTATTCGCATTGATACCGGTGGAGGCCACGGTTCCGGAAAACCATTGTCCATGCAGATTGAAGAATATTCCGATATGTGGTCGTTTGTCTTTTACCAGTTGGGAATGGATGTTAAAGAAAAAGACAAATGAAAATACTCGTCACAGGCTCCAACGGATTACTCGGGCAAAAACTTGTTTATCTTTTGCGGGGTAAACAGGAAGTGCAGCTCATAGCCACTTCACGTGGTGAAAACAGGATAAAGGAAAAAGCCGGATACGAATATTTTCCACTCGATATAACGGATAAAGGACAAGTGAAGAAGGCCTGTGATAAATATAGCCCCGATGTCATCATCAATACTGCGGCCATGACCAACGTGGATGAATGCGAAGTAAAAAAAGAAGAATGCTTCAAGCAAAACGTAACCGCTGTCCAAAACCTGGTTGATTGCATCACGCAAAACGAAACCCGAAACCCGAAACCCGAAACGCATTTAATCCACCTTTCCACCGATTTTGTTTTTGATGGTGAAAACGGTCCATATAAAGAAGAAGACAAACCCAACCCGCTGAGTTATTACGCCTGGTCGAAAAACGAAGCGGAAAAAATTATCCGGTCTTCCAACATCCAATGGGCGATTGCACGCACTATTATTGTGTATGGCGTTACCGATTTTATGAGCCGAACCAATATTGTATTGTGGGCCAAATCGGCTCTCGAAAAAGGAGAACCTCTGAAAATAGTGAATGATCAATGGAGAATGCCTACACTGGCCGAAGACCTGGCCGAAGGTTGCTGGCTCATCGCAAAAAAAGGAGCAACCGGAATTTTTAATCTCAGCGGAAAGGATTTTATGAGCATCATAGAGTTGGTGTATCGTGTAGCCGATTTTTACGGATATGATAAATCCATTATCACTCCCGTTTCGTCTTCCACACTTAACCAGGCTGCCAAACGCCCGCCCAAAACCGGGTTTGTTCTCGATAAATCCATAAGACAATTAGGATATAATCCACATTCTTTCGAAGAAGGGTTAAAAATTATCGATGATCAGCTCAAAACAAATAAATAATTTCCCGTTTCAAAAACTTCATTAATTTTAAGGGCTAAAAAAAATAATATGTCAACTAATAAAGAAGCCTGGGGCTCGAGAGTCGGTTTAGTTTTAGCGATGGCAGGAAACGCAGTTGGGCTCGGTAATTTTTTGCGATTCCCGGCACAGGCCATTGAAAATGGAGGAGGGGCATTTATCATCCCCTACCTTGTGTGTTTTATTTTAATGGGCCTGCCCCTGCTATTTGTGGAATGGTCAATGGGACGTTTTGGAGGTAAATTCGGACAGCACTCCACGCCTTTCATATTTGATTCGAT
>JBMORL010000130.1:0-46202 GCA_049322335.1 Bacteroidota bacterium | reverse complement strand
AAATCCTTCCATTTTTTCGCTGGCATAAATCATTTCAGAGTTAAATGCCATAGAAACTTCATTGGTTTTATGCATTTCGGTAAGGGGTGAACCGTTATGAATGCCGTCAGGAGCAAACCAATGCCAGCTGGTGCCGGCAAATGTTTTGTCTCCGAATTCATCGGGTTTGGTTAATTTTCCTGTTTTGGGAAGAGCCGGATCAATGATCACTTTATTGTAAAATAAATGCAGGGTGTCGTTATATACAAAATAATTGAAGGAACTCCATCGGGCATCATCATTCATGCTTTGCTGATTTTTTTTAACCCCTTTTCCCCATTTCATGTTTCCATTCTGATCCATAGCAATGACCAGGATATCTCCGTAACTGAAATGTTCTCCTTCTTTTTCGGTTACCTGGTGTGTTTTTTCCGAAAGCGCATAAAATCCACCGGCTGCCAGCGGAACAAGGTGTTCCAGTGTAAAACCGCTTAGTGAAGCATCGCTTTTTTCCGCCTCTTTTTTGCTCATAAAATTCGATTTCACATCCGAATTAATGTTTTCCACATGTTTCACTACCTGGTTTCCCGACTGATCATAGGCATAGCAAAACAATCCTTCATAAAGAGTGTAATCGGTAGTAGAGAAAAAACCAAATATAACGAGTTGATGACTTGCGTTAGTCATAGCTTTTATATCAGTAATTATTTTCGGACTCACACTAACAGGTTTGGAAGAAACGCTGTGTGTGGAATTGTCAATAAAAAAAGCAGTGAATTTATATACGGCTTTATCACGGTCTTTTTTTACGATATAAACCGTTCCGTCATTGGTAATCAGTGGCTGATTAACGGGATTGGTTTTACTGGGAATGTCGGTGTGGTGTTCTTTTGTCCACAGCTGGTTGAGTTTAGTATCAAACACTGTAACCGCAAATGTTTCATTTTTGGTTTTATCGGAAGGGTTTTCGCGGAAAAGTAAAATGTAGTTTTTATCCTGCGACATTTCAATGGTAAAACTACCGGCATTATTCGAAGAAAACGAAGGGATGGATTCCAGTAATTTTTTATTTTCAATATCCATTCCCTTTTCACTCATCGGAATGGCAAAGGCATGATGTTTTTTCTTGTCCAGCGAAAAATGAGAAACGAAGAGCCAGGGAATATCTTCAATGACAGCCGAACCGAGATAAAACCATTTTTCATTAAGAGAAACAGGAAGCGAAAATTCATTTTGTGAAATAATAGCGAGATCACTTCCATAAAGAGATAATTCCATTTCGATAGTCTCCGCAGTGTTTTTTCCGCGCAATACATAAGTTTCATTGTTCACTTGCCCTACAATATTCAGCAACGGCAACTGCTTTTTGTTATCGGCCGTTTTCCCCGGGATGATTTCCGGTAACTGCCCAAAAACAGGAAATGAAAAAATAAATCCAAAAAGAAAAAGTAAATTATTTTTCATGTAACAATAAGAGTTTTTAAATAATAGTTCTTTTTAATCTCAAATCTCAAATCTCAAATCTCAAATCTCAAATCTCAAATCTCAAATCAAACTTCATGCCTATTTCTTCTCCAAAACCTCTGTAGTCACCACCAGTCGTTTATTCGGGGGAAAACCATTACAAACCACTGTCACTGAACGCACTTGTTTCCCCATATAGCCTTTGGTATCGAAAGTCACTTTTATTTCTGCACTTCCTCCCGGCTTAATGGGTTCTTTCGGGAATTCGGTAGTTACGCAATTACAACTGTTCAACACATCTTCTATTTTAAGATCGGCTTTACCTACATTTCTTATAGTGAAGGTGGTAGTAAGCACATCACCCGGTGCCGATTTTCCGAAATCATGGGCTTCTTTGTTAACACGTAATTCCGAGATCACGCTGTCTTTAAGTGCCCGCTGAACCGTTTGTATCTCGATCTTTCTTTCCAAAGCAGCTGAACGGTTGTAAATGGAATTTTTCTGATCGTAGTAATCATCACTGATATCGGTTTTGGCAGTATATTCTCCGAATGGAATTTTTACAAAAAATAATTTTCCTCCGTTGGGAGCAGTTCCGTCAATATAAGGAACAAAAACACCACCATCATATTCACGCAAATAATTTACCAATGATGCTATTCTTCTTTTGGTGAGATGAACATTATAATCGGTTTTTGCCAACGGAGAAGCGAATCCCTTTATCAGCAATTCTATTTTTTGCCCCTTTGCCAGTTCTGCCAGTAATAATTTGGTAAATATTTCAAGATCGCTGACGCCTTTATCTACATAATCCATAAAGAACGATTCAATATCATCCTGTGCTTTTTGAGCTTTTGTTCCTTCCAATCCCTTCGAATATTCTGTTTTGTATTTATCCTGCAACACTGTATATGCATTGTAGGTGGTCATGTAATTTAATTTGGTAGTGGTATCAGTAACTCTCGGATTAGGCTCGTCATTATGAAAATATAAAACCACGGGAAGGTATTTATTCAAATCTTCGAGTGATTGATAGGGAATTGTGTCTTTCGGTTCTTCTTTTTTCGGATAATCCACCTGGTAAATATCATTGCAACAGGTGGGGCCTTTTTTAAACATGGAGCCTTTTCGGTTGGAGGTGAGAAAACCGATATATTCTGTTGGATGAACGGAAAAATACATGTCATTCCAGCTGGTGTTTAACGGATAACCTGCATTGATGGGAGAGCTTAATTTTTCGAGCGCACCTTCTGTTTTAAAAACATCAAAACCACCCAGTCCTTCATGCCAGTTGGAACTGAAATACAAAACACTATTCACTTCATCATAAAAAGGAGTGATCTCATCATCAATACTATTGACTACTTTCCCTGCGTTTTTGGGTTTTCCGTGTGAACCATTCATGATCTCCGAATACCAGATATCCATTTTTCCCTGGCCTCCTTCACGGTCGCTTGAAAAGAACAATATTTCTTTTTCTCCCACGCGTGCAATCATGGGCTGGGTAGAGGTAGATCCGCCTGAATTCACACCATTGCCCACTTCCTGCGGATCGCTCCATTTTCCGTCTGTAAATTTGCAATACATGATGCGGCATTTGTAATCATCACCACATCGTGTAAAATAAAATCTTTTCCTGTCGATGCTGAAACATCCGTTGGCGTTATGCGACATCACAGAATTTACAATAGAATCAATAGCCCCTTTTGTTATCCAGAGTTGTTCTTCTTTCGAAGCTTCAAATACTTTTATTTTGTAACTGGGATCGTAGATCTGGAATTCTGTTCCCATTTTTTCAGCACGCAGCGATGAATAATACAGCTGGTTATCTTTTTTAGTGGCTCCGAATTCCGAATCATAGGTATTGATAGTTTCACCCATGTTGGTGATTTTATATCCCGAAGTGTCTTTCCGCATTTTCATGGCAAAAGCGCATGACTGGATTTCCTGCCTTGCTTTGAGGTAATAAAATCCTTTTTTTTCTTTGGAAAATTGTTTGGTAACGATTTTAAATGTTTTTTGCGCTTCTTTGTATTTCTGATTATGCTTTTGCATAGTGGCCAGGTAATAGGCACTCAGAGGAAAAAGTTTTCCTTCTTCGCGGAAATAGATTTTTCCATAATAATATTCAGCCAGTTCATATTCGTTATAATTGCGCAGGCAATCGGCATATTTCCACAGGATATTGATATCAAGGCTGTCGATATCGAGTGCTTTTTTGTAATAAATGGATGCCCCGTAATAATCACCGGCTTTATAATTTTCATCGGCAAATTTTATCAGCTGGTTATAATTTTGTGCCCCGGCAAATTGCACAAATCCACATAACGTTAGTATAAGTATATATTTAGATGTAATTCGGGCAGACACGGTGCTGGATTCTTTTCGGGTTAAATACATCCAAAATATAAATAAGCGAGAATTCCAATCCGCCTCTCCGGTTACTGGCCGGAATGAGGTCAGAGAGGTTGATGTCGTAACTTACGGCTGCCGTCCATTTATTGTCCATTTCAAATCCCACATTCAAAAAAACGGCATCTTTATTACGGTAAAAAGCGCCTCCGCGGAGGGCGCGGTAAACACCTTTCTCATTTACGAGAATATAACGCAGTTGCGAACCTGCAATAATCTCATTGTATTTTCCCTGGAACTGAACCAATACGGATGGTATTATCTCGAAAGTTTCATTAATGGGAAACTGTGCGCTGGCATGAAAATCAAACCTGCGGTCGAGTTTAATGGTGTTCACGTCAAAATAACTTTGTTTGGGTTTTAAAATGTTGGCCAGTGTAATTCCTCCCATCACAAATTTCCGGCTGCCGAGGGTTTTGTGATAGATGGCGCCCAACTGGAGATTCATATAAAACCGGCTTTCCCTTGAAAAAGTTTCCTGTGTGGGCAGCGATGGATCATATTGCAAGCCGTCATACTGGTTGTCGAAATACAGAGCATCGTAATTGAGGTTTCGGTTGGTAATGCCCGCCATCATTCCGAATGAAAGTTTTTGGGTGGTATCAGCCTTTAGCTTAAAAAAATAACTTCCTGTAAAATTGAACTGGAAAGTCCTGAAACGCGAATCACCGGCAATATCATGATTAACCACTACGCCCGCGCCCCAATTTTCCTTTTCTAACGGTTGGCTGGCATCAGCAGCTATAGAAAAAGTAGAAAAAGGAACAGTAACCGATTTCCATTGCGTACGCTGGTTGGCGTTCAGGCGATAGTCTCCGTCAAACAAACCCGTATGTGCGGGATTGAGGTTGAGCATGGAGTAATCAAATTGCGAATAATGGATGTCCTGTGCACTCAAAGGAAGCGCAAAAAACACAAAAAATACGGCTGTGTACAGATAAATGGGTCTCACTTTTCAGCGTTTCTACTGTTAAAGATAGTAAAAACGGGAATGAAAACCAAAGGGTTATTTCACTACCAGTTTCCGGGCCAGCAGGTGGTCGTCTATTTTAACCGTTACGTGGTAAATTCCCGGAGCCAGGTGATGGACGGGTATCGGAAAAATCTTCTGTTTTTTGTTAAAACCGGTAAGAACGACTTTTCCCATAGCGTCATAAAAGGTAATAGCTGCTTCGGTTTCCGTTGTGCCAAAATCAAATACAAAATAATCTTCGGTAGGGTTGGGGTATATTCTCAGCTGTTCAACTGCGGTGGGCGCATTGATGCCTGATAAAATATTATCTACAATCACAGTAAAATATACCGTATCGCTGCAGGTTCCGTTATAGGCAATCATCATCACTATATAGGTTCCTTCATTGGCATATTGGTGGGTGGCGCTGCTCAGGTTGGAGTCGAAACCATCTCCAAAATCCCAGTAATAATTATTGGCACCGGTAGAAGTATTAACGAAAATCACACTAAAATTGGTGGCCACTACGGTGTCATTCGGAACGGCTGAGGCTACAGGAAAATCGTCACCGGCATCCACATCGGCAGTATCCGTATCCATACAACCCAGGCTGTCTATAGCAATGATGACGTATTTTCCCGGGCAAACACCGGTATAAGCCAGGTTGCTGCCCAATGCCGACCAGCTGAAAGTAACCGGCCCTGTTCCTCCTCCAAGATAGGTGGCGGTTACCGACCCATTGCAAAGCCCGGTGCAGGTTTCGTCTGTATTCACCGAAGTGATTTGGGGAGCGTTGGGATTAATAATTTCAATAGTATGATTATTCACACAATTGTTGGCATCTGTTATAGAAACCAGGTAAGTTCCTATCTGAAGGCCTGTAATGCTGTCGGTGTTATCACCGTTCGACCATAAAACGGAATAGGGAGCTACGCCACCTGAATAGATTACAGATCCGATTCCATTGGTAAAACCACAATCTGCATCAGTGGCAGTAGCAGTGGAGAGGAAAGGCGTGGGTTCTGTAATGGTGGAAGCAAGAGAGGCAGAACAACCATTTACATCTGTAAGAAGCAGTGAGTAGTTGCCCGCCCCTACATTTTCCAAAGAGTCGGCTACCGACCCTTCTGACCAGTTGTAGATGAACGGCAATGTTCCCCCCGTTATAACGGGAACCACCTTTCCGCTAAGATCCCCGTTGCACAATACATCATATACTGTAGCGGTCATCTGGGGAGTACTGTTAACGGTAATATAAGCGGAATAAACCGTAGTGTCGGTATTGGAACCGTCTCCGCTGATGAGCATCACATTGTAGTTTCCTGCAACCATGAATGTGAAGGATGGGTTTTGCAAGGAAGAATTTAGCGTATCGGGCCCGGTGATGATCCAGTTCCATGAATTGGTTCCGCTGGCGCTGGCATCAAAAAATGAAATAGAGTCGCCCTCGCAAATCTCGCGCGGGGAAGCTGAAAAGTCGGAATAATATTGTGACGCTACACAAAAGGGGTGAGTAGCAGAAGCACCAAAATTTCCGTTGGCAATGGAATTTTCAAACGCCAGGGAACCATCAGCAAAACTCATTTCGTAATCTCCGTTGATACCACAACCTGCTGATGTGCCGTTAAGCCCGTTACCTTGAGTATCAGTGATGGTAAAATCATAACATCCCGTTTCAAGGCATATTTTATCAGAAATAATCGTTCCGTTTAAATTAGGGTCAGAAGTATTTCCGGGATAGGTTGCTGCCGGAATAGTATAGATAACTGCTGAAGCCCCATCGGTAATTTCCCAGCCGGTTTCTTCACCAAAACAATCCAGCTGCATATCCAGCGTAAGAGGAAATGCCGTTGAAGAAAAAGTAAAATTCACTGTCATCGAGTCGTTGGAAGGGATGGTATCAAGTCCGTTGTTGGGCAAAGTGGTGAAGGCGGTAAAGGTATGTGCGCCATTGGTGGCTGTGGCAGAAGGGAGCATTACGGTTTCTGATTCTCCTGATGCTAAAGTCCCCGACCAGTTATAATACTGAACCGGGTTATTATCGGTATAAAAACCAATAACTGCCGAAGTGATGGTATTGTCACCTGCATTGGTGAAAGTAATTTCAGGAGCAAATTGTGGCTGGCATTCTATTCCCCTTGGCTGATGGATAGCAGAAAGCGAAAGATCATTTTGAACATTGGAATACAATGACGATTCCCAGACGCCTCTTCCATAAGTGGCGGCACGTATTTTTCCGGAAGGATAATGAATCTCCAGTTCGTTTACCACGGTATTGGGAAGCCCGTTGGAAAAATATTCCCATTGACTCATGCTTCCATTACGGTAATAAACGCCTATATCCGTACCAACGTAAACGCCATCATTGGTATTGTTTTGATAAGTGATACAATTAGCCGGTACATTGGGCAAACCTGTGGTATAGTTGGTCCACGTTACCCCACCGTTATTGGTAAAATATACTTTGCTGGCGGCATTGTATCCCGAAAAAGTAATATAAGCCTGGTTGGGATCGGTATTGCTTACAGCTACGTATGTGATATAGAGGTTAGGAAGATTGGCTGAAACATTGGTCCACGTGGCACCGCTGTTGGTGGTAACATATACAGCATCTCTTTTTACAGCATAAATAACGTTGGTATTGGAAGGGGCATAGGCAAGATGCACAAACTGTGTGGAATTTCCTCCCGGAATAGTACTTAATTGCTGCCAGGAATTTCCTCCGTTGGTACTGCGGTAGATCTGGGATTTTCCAACAAGCAGGGTATTGGAATTGGCAGGATGCATAATATAAGGCGTTACCCACGGGCCTTGTTCATCAACCCCCGAACCGTTAGATCCTACAATGGTATTAAAATTATTTCCCCCGTTGGTGGATTTTCTGATATTTCCGTAATAATATTCAGCATACATCGTCATGGAATCGGTATGGCTGATGATGCACTCCATTCCATCACCGCCCATTACTCTTCTCCAGTTGTTTCCGGCAGTACGTAAAGTTGTTCCGTTATCCTGTAGTCCGGTAATGATTCTGTCCACATCCGTTAGTGAAGTGCCGAGGCGATAGATTTGTGAGATTTCGAGATTATTACTGAGGTCGCTCCATGAAGTTCCTCCGTTGGTGGTTTTAAAAACTCCACCGTCACATCCGTCAAACAAATTTCCTGTGGCAACCTGGAATTCGAGCGCGTGATGATCAGCATGAACATAGGGTGCACCACTTCCGGTCCAGTGTCCCACAATGTTCCATTGGCTTCCTCCGTTAGTGGATTTCCATATATTTACTCCACCGCAATACACCACTTCGGCATTGGTAGGTGAAACGGCAATGGCGATATCATACCAGGCTTGTCCTCCGTTATCACTTCCGTCATTTTCCCATCCCATGATATTGGGATAATCAGAACGCATGCTAAAAGTTAAACCCGCATCAGCCGAACGATACAACCCATGGAAACCATTGGAAACGCTTTTGCCGGCCAATACATAGACATAGTTGGGATTAGCCGGAGTAACAGCAATAGCAACCCGGCTTAGGTTAGTTTGCGAAGGGAACCCGGTTCCGCTAACAATTGAAAAACTTTGTCCGTTATTTACTGAACGGTAAAAACTGTTGCTTTTTATCGCGTAAACAATATTCGGGTCATCGGGTTTAAATTCGATATCGCGTGCATTTCCTGATAAAACAATACTCCAGGTGTTTCCTGCATCAATACTTCTGAATGTTCCCGAATTGGTAGCAGCAATAATAATGTTGGTATTGGAAGGATCGATAAGAATTTTGTTTACGGTAGCTCCGCTTTGTACCTGGAAAGTAAGGCTCGTGAGATTCCATGTGGCACCGGCATCTGTTGATTTCAATACACCAATGCTGTAGGAATCACCTGCATCGTGGTCACCGGTGCCGGCATAGATCACATTTGCACTATCCGGATTTACCGCAATGGTGGAAACTCCCAATGTGGGTAATTGATCGGTTACAGTGCTCCATGAAGTTCCTCCATTGGTGGATTTCCATATTCCTCCAACAGGGGTTCCGGCATAAATAATGTTATTGTTATCAGGATCGAAAGCAATGCAATTTACCCGGCCGGCTCCTCCTGCATTGGTGGGAACAGAAGTGTTTCCTGTATATGTCCACGAACCGTTAGTTGCTCTCAGTTGCGGATGTTGTGAAATGTAATTTTGGTATTCGAAATAAGTAATGGCAGGATTTACTCTCTCACCCGAAGGATAAAGGCGTTGTTCCCAGAAATATTCCCAGCGTTTAAATTGCTTCCATCCTTTTCCTTTTTCAATTTCGCGGCCTTCCCAGTATTCGTTAAAGGCTTCCTGCACTTCATAAAAATTTACTGAACGGTCGTTCATGTTTTCATACCATTCCTGTGACTGGGAATAGGAAACGGAAGTAAAAACAGAAAAACAAAAATAAAAAATCAATCCCCGTTTGATCATTGCAACAAAATTTTCGGTTAAGATAGGGATTCACCGTTGTTTTTTAAATTAATCCGGATCAAATTCAGGCGAATCATTGGTTTTTTAAGATGAAACCGGTGATTTTTCCCTTTCGGCAAGGTAAATGGGCGTTTTCTCTGAGGGAACGGTCAGACCACTACCGATTTTTCAATTTCCAGCTGGTTAAGCGGGATAAGATTTACCTTAAAATGGCGGCAAACGAGATCCATGATCGGATCATTTTTTATTTTCAATATCATTCTCCGGGTTTGTTCGGAGTCATGGCCCAGAATCATTTGGTCGGTTAGTTTTAAATATTTCACCGCAAAAAAGAAACCTGCAATAACATAAGGCCCGAACGGAGTATTGGGAACATCAAATGATGCGCTGGTGATATTGAAAATGGTGTTGGGAATGTATTCTCCGTGATGTTCCATTCCTTTTTCCTGCATATAATATTTTGCGGCCAGCGACCGGGAGGTAGAACGGGGATCGGAAGTGCACAACAGGCCGGCCAAAGGTTGCTGTACTTCATTTTGTTTGGCGAGTTTGTTTTTGGAAAGCTGGTTTCTTTTTCTTATTTCAAGATGCACTTCATCCCACCATTCTACTGCGGGAACACCATCATCAAGACGAATCAAAGCATGAATGGAATAATCCAGAATTCCGGCTGTGATTTTAATATTCAACCGCTTTAAATCGGGATCGGAATGAATAAGTTTTTCTACTTTCGCTTTTTGTGAGCGGGGATGAGTGCGCAGGTAATCAATACTTTTTATCCAGTCGCCAGCCAGGTAACCATCATAAGCATATACTTCACTCAACAATGTGCGGATGTCTTCATCATGAACTACTTTTTTTATTCCCGAAGAAGTTTTGAATTCCAGCTGTTCCTTTACAATCAGCTGTTCAAGTTCCACTCCAACTCCCGTAGCTTTCAGCATACCGCAGTTGAGTGGCGACCCTTCCACGATATTCATTTCGTAAATATGGCTCAGGTAATCGTGATTGGAATCTTCGGTAAGATCACCATGGGTTTGAATATGGATATAATATTCGTTATCCGGATAATGGGCATAGTTCTCTTTCTGACTTTTTAAAATAATAGATTGAATATCCTGGAAAACATCCTGTGTAATAAAAGAACCGGCAGCACGAATCACATGTACTTCTGTTTTTATTCCTCTTTTTTCAAATTCAGCCGATTTATCCCTGATCACATCTATCTGCAACTGGTTCAGATCGCGCGCATCTGCACAGCCTACAATGATGTGCAACTGGTGTGTATGCATGTAAAGTTTGGTTTTGGTGTTTAAAAGTAAGGAAAAATGTTAAATCCGCAGTTTTTCATCCCGTATCGCTTGTTTTTTCCGGAAAAAATCCTAAATTTCAAATCCTAAATATCACATCTCCTCCTATGAAGCTGAATAAAAACAATACCTGTTCTGAAGACATCAAAAAGATGAAAAAGGATGGCAGCGCCCGGTTTTGTAACAGTTGCCGGAAACACGTTATCGACTTCAGAAATTTTTCTGCAGAAGAAATTCTTCAGTATTTCAGTGATCATGGAAAACCCTGCATGATGCTTTATGAGGATCAATTGGATAAAGTGAATGAATTGCTGGAGAAAAACAAACCCGGTTTTTCTTTATTTAAAAAGGCTGCTGCTATAGCGGGAATGATATCCGTTTCTGCTTTAGCTTCAGCACAGGAAACGTCCCGGGTAGTTGCAGATGAAAATATTACTCAGCAAAAAGAAGCCAGGCAATCGCTTGAAGTTTTTGTTACGGATAAAAACGGAAATGCAATGCCCGGAAAAAAACTGGTATTAAAAACCGAAGGAAAGGAATTCAGGCAGGTTTCGGATGAGAATGGGAAATGTGTTTTTTATTTCCATGATGAAATTAAATTACATTCCTATACCATCACCATGGAAGAAACCGGTGAAGTGCAAACTTTTTATGTAGCTTCCGAAACCGGGAACAAAAGTGAAAAATCGGTGAAATTTGTTTCAGGCACAATGGCGAAAGAGCCGGAAAAATATGAGATAAAGGGAAAGGTGATAAATAAAGGGAATGTGGAGATTAATATGAAGGATGTATTTGTGGTGATCGAAGTAATGGAAAACGGGGAAATGAAAACGGTAAAGAAAAGAAAACTGAAAAAGAGCGGGGAATTTAAAATGGAAATACCGGCTGAAGTTTTTAAAAGAGGAGAGGTGTTCATTAGCACAGATTCAGGCCTTTCGAGGATAGAACATGATGGCACTAAAATTCTGAAAGGCGATGCGGCTGATGCAGCGTATAAAATAGAATTAAATATAAGCAGGCATAATCGCAGGATGATGGTGGGAGTACTTATGTGAATCGGGTAGGGCAAACCGCTAAAATCCGGTATCCCCGTTTTCGCAGTAATTGTATTTTTGACTCATGAAAAATTTAAAAACATTCTTTTCAAAAGGTTGGTGGCTTATTCTCACACGAAAGTGCGTTGAGTAAGCTGAATATTTTTTCATAATTGTAAAAGGCTTGTCATCGCGACAGGCCTTTTTGTTTAATACACGGTCAGCGACAATCTGTGACATCTGCGGGAAATAAAACCAAATACCGGTTTCCCGCTGATTACGCAGAAAAAAAATAACAGTAATACATGGAACCAATAACAAAAGAAAAAATAAAATTTACGACCATCTGCCAACGGATAACGGCCGATACTTTTACACCCGTAAGTGTATATCTGAATATCCGCGACCGGTTTCCCAAAAGTATTCTGCTGGAAAGTTCGGATTATCATTCTTCTGAAAACAGTTATTCTTTTATCGGGTTTGATGTACTGGCTTCTTTTGCAGTAAAAGAAGGACAGGTGATAAAGCGGTCTGTTTTTTCGGGACAGGAAATAATTCCTTTAGAGGGAAAAAATATAGCCGGAGAACTTACTTCTTTCCTTGTAGATATTGATACCGGAGAATCTTCAACGGATCTTCCGGTAAACGGTGTATTTGGATTCACAGCTTATGATACGGTTTCGTTTACCGAAAATATCAGGTTGTGTAAAAATGCAGACCATAACATTCCGGATATGCTGTATCATTTTTACAGGTATGTATTGGTTATCCACCATTTTAAAAACGAGGCATTCCTTTTTGAGCATGTTGCGGATGAGGAAAAAAGCAGGTCAGAAGAAATACTTAACCTGGTTAATTCCCCGCGCAAAAACAATTTTGGATTTTCTCTTACAGGAAGTGAAGAAGAATTTACTTCCGAAACGGAATTTCTTCAGAATGTAAAGCACGCAAAAAATCATTGCCGGCTGGGTGATGTGTTTCAATTAGTGCTTTCCAGAAGATTCAAAGTTCCGTTCAAAGGCGATGAATTTAATGTGTATCGCTCTCTTCGTTCGGTAAATCCTTCTCCCTATCTTTTTTATTTTGACGGAGGTGATTTTAAACTCATGGGTTCTTCGCCCGAAGCCCAGCTCGTGATCAAAAACCGGAAAGCCGAAATTTTTCCCATTGCGGGCACCTATAAGCGAACCGGTAATGATGAAGAAGACAGGATATTAGCCAAACAACTGTCAGCCGATCCGAAGGAGAACTCCGAACATATCATGCTGGTGGATCTTGCACGTAATGACCTGAGTCGTAACGGTCACCATGTTAGTGTTGAAAAGCTAAAAGAAGTACAGTATTTCTCTCATGTCATTCACCTCGTATCAAAAGTTACCGGAGAGATGAACGAAGATTCCAATGCAGTGCAGATGTTGCTGGATACTTTTCCGGCCGGTACTTTAACTGGTGCACCCAAAATAAAAGCGATGGAACTTATCAGTCAGTACGAAAACCACAACCGTGATTTTTATGGAGGAGCCATTGGTTTCATTGGTAAAAACGGAGAACTCAATCATGCTATTCTTATCCGTACTATACTTAGCGTTGGAAATACACTACACTACCAGGCCGGTGCCGGCATCGTTGAATCCAGCCTTCCCGAAAATGAATTACAGGAAGTGAATAATAAACTTGGTGCAGTAAGAAAAGCCATTCAAAACGCACAAAATTTATAAACTATGATTGCAGCAATAAAACAGGAAATAAAAACAAAAGTAAAAATTCTTGTAGTGGATAACTACGATAGTTTTACCTATAATCTTGTTCATTGTTTTCGTGAAATGGATGCGGATGTGGTGGTGAAACGGAACGATGAAGTGAATAATGAGCAGGTAAAAGAATTTAAAAAAATCGTTTTATCTCCCGGCCCCGGGCTCCCTTCCGAAGCAGGAAGAATGCCTGAAGTGATACGAGATTTTTATGCCACTCATTCTATTCTCGGTATTTGTCTCGGTCACCAGGCCATCGGAGAATTTTTCGGGGCACAACTCCAGAACCTGGAAGAAGTTTATCACGGAGTGGAAACGGAAATTAAAATATCGGAAAAAAATCATTTTCTTTTTCATAATGTTCCAACTGTTTTTAAAGCCGGGCGTTATCATTCGTGGTGTATTTCCAATAAACATATTCCGGATGAACTGAAAGTTACAGCCCGCGATGAAAAGGGAATCATCATGGCGGTTTCACATCGTAAATTTGATGTACACGGATTGCAGTTTCATCCCGAAAGTATCATGACAGAACACGGAAAAACTATTTTGAAAAATTTTATTCATCATTCACTATGAAACAGATTTTAAACAGGCTTTTTGAAAACTATACTCTCGGCCGTTCTGAAGCAGAAGCGGCTATGGATACTATTACATCGGGAGGCTGCAATCATTCGCAAATGGCATCTTTTATCACGGTGTACAAAATGCGCCAGGTAACAGTGGAAGAACTGGAAGGATTTCGCAATGCGTTACTCAACCGGTGTGTGTCGCTGGATCTTTCGGAATTTCAGCCTATGGATGTTTGTGGTACCGGTGGCGATGGAAAAAACACGTTCAATATTTCCACGCTAACTGCTTTTGTTTTAGCCGGTGCAGGAGTGAGAATTGCGAAACATGGCAACTACGGTGTTTCCGGACCCTGCGGATCTTCCACGGTTTTGGAATACGCAGGAGTAAAGTTTACCAACAGGGAAGAAAAAATAAAAAGACAGATGGATAAAAGTGGTATATGTTTTATACACGCTCCGTTATTTCATCCTGCGCTTAAAAATGTTGCTGATGTTCGCAAAGAGTTAGGAGTGAAAACGTTTTTTAATATGCTGGGGCCTTTAATTAATCCTGCGCAACCCAAACGGCAACTGGTGGGTGTTTACAACCTTGAGTTAGCCCGGATTTATTCTTACCTGTGTCAGCAAAACGGAAACGATTTCCTGATCCTGCATTCTCTTGATGGGTATGATGAGTTTTCGCTTACCGGTGACGCCAAATTTATCTCCAACCGGGGTGAACGTCTCATTAATGCAGGTGATTTTAATCTTGAAAAATTATCTGAAACTGATTTGAGCGGGGGAATGACAGTTGAAAAATCTTTTCAAATTTTTGAAAGTGTTTTGGAGAACCAGTCTACATCTGCACAAAAAAATGTGGTGTGTGCGAATGCCGCTTTGGCTATTCACTGTATTTATCCCGAATTGCAGTTAACCGATGCTCTTTCCGTTGCCCGCGAGTCGCTGGATTCAGGAAGGGCAAAAAAATCTTTTGAAACATTTTTACAGTTGTCACAATGAAAAATATTCTGGAAGATATTATCGCAGGCAAGAAAGCAGAAGTGGAAGCTAAAAAAAGCGTAAAACCGGGCTTTTCAGATCAGGAGCTCCACTTTGGAGAAAATATAAGATCTCTTTTACAAAAAATGGAAAATAATTCATCTTCTTTTATCTCCGAATTTAAACGAAAGTCTCCTTCCGGTTTTTGTTTGCCGGAAGTGCACACTCTTGAATCGGTTATCACGAATTATGAAAAAGCAGGAGCATCTGCTTTATCAGTCCTTACCGACCAGTATTATTTTGGCGGATCGGTGGAAGATATAACAACAGCTTTGAGAATTTCATCGCTTCCTGTACTAAGAAAAGAATTTATCATTGATGAGTACCAGGTATTTGAAACCAAAGCCATTGGCGCAAATATTATTCTTCTAATTGCAAAAATTCTTGCTCCGGAAAAGACAAAACAATTTGCTTATTTATCAAAACAACTCGGCATGGAAGTGTTGATTGAAGTTAAGACAGAAATCGAACTGGAAGAACATTACACACCTTTTGCAGATTTTATCGGGGTAAATAACAGGAATCTTGATACACTGGTGACCGATATAGAAACTTCATTTTTACTGGCCGAAAAAATTCCGGATGGGAAAAAGAAAATTTCTGAAAGCGGGATTTATTCTGCTGAACAGGTGCGGAAACTTCAAAACGCGGGGTATGATGGTTTTCTTGTTGGTGAATCATTGCTCAGGTCACAACAACCGGGAGAAAAGTTAAAAGAATTAATGAAAAAAGGAAAAGTATATGAAAATTAAAGTCTGCGGATTAAATAATCCTGAAAATATTTTATCGCTGCTTCCGCTTCAGCCGGATTATGCCGGTTTTATTTTCTATAAGAAATCACCAAGGTATTTTTCCCTTCCGGGTTTTGATAATATACCTTTCGGTAAAACCAAAAAATGCGGAGTATTTGTAAATGAAAACCCGGAAGTAGTATTGAAAATCATAAATCAATATGCACTGGATGCTGTTCAGCTACATGGAGAAGAAACCTCGGAATATGCCCACAGGATACAACAGGGTGGAGCAGAGGTAATCAAAGCTTTTTCCATTTATCCTGCTTTCCGTTTCGAAATGACTTTGCCCTATGTGAATTCCTGCGATTATTTTTTATTTGACACGAAAGGCAAAAATTATGGGGGTAACGGGAAAAAATTTAATCATGGTTATCTCAAACACTATCACAATCAAAAACCGTTTTTTCTCAGTGGCGGAATCGGGCCGGAGGATCTTGAGCCGGTTAAAGAAATACAAAACTCAGGAGCAAACATTCATGGAGTGGATATCAACAGCCGTTTCGAAATTTCTCCGGGAATTAAAAATATTGAAATAATAAATCAGTTTATAAATCAAATTAATTGTCAGTGTTCATCTGCGCAATCTGCGGGAGACAAATTACGTATTGTTTTTCCCGCAGATTACGCGGATTAACGCGGAAAAATGTAATATGAAAACAAAATTAAAATACCAGGTATCATCAGAAGGCTTCTACGGTGAATTCGGTGGAGCATTTATTCCCGAAATGTTGCATGCCAACGTGGAAGAATTACAATTGAAATATATGGAAATTATTTCTTCTCCTTCCTTTCAGAAAGATTTTCATCATTTACTGCAACACTACGTGGGAAGACCCACACCGCTATACTTTTCTGAAACGTTATCAGAAAAATACAGGACAAAAATTTATCTTAAACGCGAAGACCTCAATCACACCGGTGCGCATAAGATCAACAATACACTAGGGCAAATTTTACTGGCCAAACAACTCGGTAAAACGCGCATCATTGCTGAAACGGGGGCCGGACAACACGGTGTGGCTACGGCAACGGTTTGTGCATTGATGAAAATGCAATGCGTGGTCTATATGGGCGAAAAAGATATGCAACGCCAATCGCTGAATGTGGCGCGAATGAAAATGCTGGGTGCTGAAGTGCGTTCTGTGGAGAGTGGAAGCCGTACGCTAAAAGACGCCACCAACGAAGCCATCCGCGATTGGATTAACAATGGTGAGAATACGCATTATATTATCGGGTCGGTGGTGGGCCCGCATCCTTATCCGGATATGGTGGCGCGTTTTCAGTCAGTGATAAGTGCTGAAATCCGTGATCAGTTATTAAAAAGTGAGAATACAGAATTTCCTGATACAGTTATTGCGTGCGTAGGTGGAGGAAGTAATGCAGCGGGAACTTTTTATCATTTTCTTGATAACGAAAATACAAAACTCATTGGAGTAGAAGCAGCAGGGAAAGGAATTCATACGGATGAGACTGCAGCAACATTGACATTGGGCTCACCGGGAATTTTACATGGATGTTACTCTCACCTGTTGCAGGATAAGTACGGCCAGGTACAGGAAGCGCATTCTGTTTCAGCCGGGCTTGATTATCCCGGTGTGGGCCCCATCCACTCCTTTTTGCACGAATGTAAACGGGCGAAATACATTTCGGTAACGGATGAAGAAGCCTTGAAAGCCGCTGCATTACTGGCGCAATCAGATGGAATTATTCCCGCCCTGGAAAGTGCGCACGCCATTGCTTCGCTGGAAAAAATGAAATTTCATTCCGATGAAATTGTGGTGATCTGTCTTTCAGGCAGGGGGGATAAAGATATGAATACGTATGTTGAACGTTCGTAAAAAACACATTAATAAATTCATTAAGGTAATATCAAAATTTGATTTCAAAATGAAAAATACGGGTGAATGCACATGTTTCGCGCTTTCTTTCTTTTGTCTTGACACAAAAGAAAGAAACAAAGAAAAAGTCAAGGCTTATTTTAACCACCTTGATTTTCTGAAAATTCTTCTCCTCACGAGACCCAAGCCGTCCCGCCATGCGTTTGTATCCGGTTGGCGGGACTCGTGGGTCTCTACTCGCCAGCCAGCCGCACGAAGAATTTTCGAAAATACTACGGTGGTTAAAATAGGCCAGTGAAATTTTAATTAAAAACTGTATGAATCGTATAAAAAAAACATTTAAAGAGAAAAAAAATATTCTCACCATCTACATCACTGCCGGTTATCCTGAATTAGACAGTATGGAAAAAACCATTCTCCGGTTGGAAAAACACGGTGTGGATATCATCGAAATCGGTTTACCCTTTTCCGATCCGCTGGCTGACGGGCCGGTGATCCAGCAAAGCAGCAAAACGGCTCTGCAAAACGGGATGAATACAGATCTGCTTTTTCAGCAACTTTCAACTATCCGCGAAAAAACACAAATTCCATTGTTGATCATGTGCTACGCCAATTCTGTTTTGAAATACGGGTTTGAAAAATTTTGCTCACAGGCTTCCCGTTGCGGAATAGACGGATTGATCATTCCCGATCTGCCATTTGAGATGTGCGCGGAAAAATATCTCCCTGTTTCACGGAATTACAGACTGGAAATGGTTTTCATGATCTCTCCCGACACTTCTGAATCCCGCATACGAAAAATGGACGAAGCCAGCGATTCGTTTTTGTATGTGCTCAGTTCCAACAGCACAACGGGAAAACGAACAGGTTTTTCGGAAAATCAAAAATTGTATTTTGAAAGAATTAAAAAAATGAAATTAAAAAATCCTATCCAGATTGGTTTTGGTATTTCGGATGCAGAAGCTTTTCGTGAAGCCTGCGAATATGCTTCAGGGGCGATTGTGGGGAGTGCTTTTATTAAGTCGCTGTATGAAAATGATAAAAAGAATGATTTCATTACTTCACTCCGTCAAACACCCTGCTCCATCTAATCCCATCACCACCCTTATCATAAGAAAAAACAACCCGGTTCACTTTTCCTATCACGTGGCTTTCGGGAACAAATCCCCAGTGGCGGGAGTCGACTGAACTGTGCTGGTTGTCACCGGTCACAAAAAAATGATCCATTTCAAAAACATATTCGTCTTCTTTACATCCTTCAATGTAAAAATGATTGTTTTTAAATTCCGCTATTTTGTTTTCGTGTACCGTAATGGCATCACGATACAGCGGCCAGTTAAGTGGTGTGAGTTTTATTTTCATTCCCGCTTTCGGAATCACCACCGGCCCGAAATGATGAAGTGAAAAATGATAAAAAGGAGACTGGGGAAAATAAATCTCGAGATTTTCATCGCCAGCGGGATCAAACAATTCTGCTTTTATTACTCCCGGAATTTTTTTGAGCAACGAATCCACTCCGTTGGTGGCCGTAACTATGTATTCAATGGGAGAAATGGAATGAATAGTAAAAATATTTTCTCCTGACAGATCTTTTTCTGTTACATCTCCGTTGTGTGAAACGTAATAATCATACAAAATGGTTTCGGGAAGTTGAACCGGCTGATTATTAATGAGAACATTCGTTCCGTTTATTTCCATCGTATCACCCGGCAGGCCAATTACCCGTTTTATCATTTTACTTCTTCTGTCAATGGGCAAATGAAGGTCGCGGGGATAGTTGAAGAGAATAACGTCATTTTGTTCAATATCATAAAATCCGGGCATTCTCCAATAGGGAAGTTGCAGTGAAGAAATATACCAGTCGGTAAACGGCACGCAAAAGGGAGTGACTGGAATGCGTGCCCCGTAAGAAATTTTGTTTACCAGGACAAAATCGCCTTTTTTCAGCGTGCCTTCCATCGAATCAGATTCCACCACATACACCTGGTAAAAAAAATTGCGGACGATCAGCAGGATCAGCAGCGCATACAAAAAGGCTTTAATCCATTCTTTTACAGTCGGCTTTATCTTCAGCCGCGCCATACTTACTCTATAGATTTAAATATCCTGTTCCAGCGCACACCGGTTTCAGGATCGCTTGAGAACCAGATGAGAACGGCCTTGCCTACTACGTGATCTTCGGGAACAAATCCCCAGAAGCGCGAATCGGCAGAGTTCTGGCGGTTGTCTCCCATCAGCCAGTAATAGTTCTGCTGAAAGGTGTAAGACGTTGCCTTTTCTCCGTTGATAAAAATATCAGCGCCTTTTATTTCCAGTGTATTATGCTCATACACTTCGATAATTCTCCTGTACAACGGAAGGTTTTCAAGGGTCAGTTCCACTGTCTCACCTTCTGCGGGTATGCGCAGCGGGCCGAAATTATCTTCTGTCCAGTTATAACGGATATCATTGGGGAAAACGGGCATAAAACGGCTGTCGTCAAAGGTTCCTTCCACCATCACATTCATATCATGAACCGGGTAGCTGGTCATTTTTCCGTAATTGTAATAATAACCTTTCTTTTTAATCACCGGGTTCACCGATTTGAATTTCTTTTGGAAATCGGGAAGATCTTTATTGGTAACCGGCACATAAACTACCCCCGTGCTTTTATTCAGAAAATGATGATCGGTGGAGCTCACATTAAATTGTTGTTTCCACTCCTGCCTTCTTGAGGATTCAGATTTTACAGGCTCACCGGTTTCAATTACATAATTAAACTGCATCAGTTCCGTATCTCCCGAGGGTTCACCATTTATGTAAAGTTGCCGGTCTTTTACTTCAATCACGTCACCGGGAATTCCCACGCAACGTTTGATATAATTGTCTTTTTTATCCAGCGGCCTGAGGATAATGTTGTTTTTATTGATCTGTTGTTTTCTTATCAGCGCCATTTCCTGTTCTTTCACTTTATCAAAATCGTATACTATCATGCTGTCGATAGTATTCATGTCCAACTCGCTTTTCCCGGTATTCATTTTGTATTTTTTTACAAAATTCTGGAATGCCATATTACTTAATTCGGAATAATAGGTTCTGTCTGTTTTATCCAGGAACACCGAATCTCCCGCGGGGAAATTAAAAACTACCACATCGTTGCGCTGAACACTGGTGAATCCCGGCAGGCGTAAATGGGGCATGGTAAAAATTTCGAGATAACTTTTGGAATTGAAAAAAGGAAGCGTATTATGGGTGAATGGAAAAGTGATAGGTGTTTCAGGAATTTTTGCCCCGTAGTGCACTTTGCTTACAAATAAAAAATCTCCCACCAAAAGATTTTTTTCCATAGAAGGGGTGGGAATTTTAAATGCTTCGAGGAAAAAGGTGCGGATAATGGTAGCGGCAATTACGGCAAAAATCAAAGCATCAAACCATTCCTGTGCAAATGATTTTTTTATCGCTTTATAGTCAATCGGGCCTGTATAAGTGAGATCTTGCGCATTGGCCATTTGCGGAATAAATATCCAGGGGATAAAAATGGCTTTTAACAAATCATTTAGTTTTCTTTTGTTGTAGGCGCGTGCCAGCTCCACATTTACCACAAATATCATCAGGAAATTTACTCCCGGAATGATGAACAAAATATACCACCACCACGGGCGGTGCAAAATTTTTGTGAGCACGTAAAAATTGTAAAACGGAATGTATCCGTCACTTTTTTTTCTTCCCGCTTTTTCAAATAATTTCGGGAAAGAGTAAAAATATATTCCGATAAGAAGAAGAAGAAGAATATTAGCGATGATTGACATATAGTTTCTAAATTAGATTTTTGACATGTACATTAATCCGTTTGGAATGCGAAAACCGCGGAGAACGCAGAGGATACGCGGAGGTCGCGGAGAGATGCATTTATTATTTATCATTTTTATTTCTTTTTTATCATTTGGATTATTACTAACCTCTTACCGCTGACTAATGACGAATGACTACCATCCCCTCTGCTCATCCCTTTTGCCCCCCCCTCTCTTCACTCATCGCTCATCACTGATCACTCCTTTCTCTCCTCACAACTTCAAAACATCCTTCATCGTAAATACTCCCTTTTTCCCTGCTATCCACTCTGCGGCAACAACGGCTCCCATGGCAAATCCTTTCCGGTTGTGTGCAGTGTGTTTTATTTCGATGTCGTCAATAGGCGATGTGTACTTAACCACATGTGTGCCGGGAATGTTGTCGATGCGGTGTGAAAAAATGTTAAGGTGATTGTCAACATTGTCTTTTTCATTCACCCATTTATCTTTTCGCTCGAGTTTTTCCATTATTCCTTCGGCAATAGTGATGGCAGTGCCGCTGGGCGCATCGAGTTTTTGGGTATGATGAATTTCATCAATGATAACATCATATTCCCAATGGTCGTTCATCATTTCAGCGAGGCGTTTGCTGAGTTCGAAAAAAATATTTACACCAATGCTGAAATTGGTGGCGGCCAACATGCATTGATTATTATCCCAGCAGATTTTTTTAATCTGTTCGTAGTGATTATACCAACCCGTTGTACCTATTACTACAGGAACACCTGCATTAAAGCAGCTTTTAATATTTCCGATCACAAAATCAGGTTTACTGAATTCGATAGCTACTTCTGCTTTTCTCAGTTCATCGATACTGAAATTTGGATTTTGGGAATTTACTTTCAGCACGATTTCATGTCCGCGTCCCAGGGCAACGGATTCAATTTCGCGTCCCATTTTTCCATATCCTATCAATGCAATTTTCATAGATAGCGACAAAGTTAAAATTTAATGGATAACCTGAATCCCGGATGAAGGGAAGTTGTGCCGGTAAGTGCGGGCCGGAGATGAAAACTGAGGTTATCGCTCACGTCAAACCGCCAGAGATAGGCATCAACGGTGGCATCAACGATATTAAGCACATAAAACGCCCCGAGAGTGATCCATGAAATATCTCTCCACCGCTGGTATTGGTCGATGATGGTTCTCAGCTGCCCGTCATCATATACTTCCAGTTCGGTATCGCTGGTCATCCCGGGATTATCCAGCCTGAAAAGATATTCGTTGCGGTAGCGGTGATAGTTTTTTGAATTATCAATAACAAAATAAGTGCTCACTCCCAATGCGGCATACACCACGGGAATTTTCCAGTATTTTTTGTTATACCCTTGTCCGAGTCCGGGTAAGACGGTTGAAAACAGGGCGGCCTTTTTGGGAGAATGAAAGTTGGTGTCTTTTTTTACCGAAACCGAATCCTGTGCATGAATTTCATTCACAAAAAAAAGAATAAACAAAAGAAACAGAAAACGAAACATGAATTAGTTGTTTTTGATTATGTCTGCGTTTTTATTTCTTTAAATCAAAAATTTTAATCTCATTCCCCAATGACAAATGACTATTGACTGACCAATGACCTGAATTTATATATCGAGCAGTTCGATGATGCGTTCAAGATCGCTGGAGGAACGGAATTCAATAATGATCTTTCCATCGCCCTGTGTTGTTTTTTTAATCTGCACTTCTGTATTGAGGTGATTGGAAAGGTCGTCACATATTTTTTGTTCGGCAAACGAAAGATGGTGAGCGTTATTGGTAATTTTTGGCAATGTATTATTGGAAGGAGCCATTCCCTCATTGGCTTCACGTGCCAGGGATTCGGTTTTTCTAACGCTCAGTTCATTATCGATCACTTCATTGTAAACCTGTACCTGTTTTTTGGGATCGGTAATGGAAACCAGTGCACGTGCATGTCCCATAGTAATTTTTCTCTCGCGAATTCCCAGTTGAATTTCGGGTGGAAGTTTTAGCAAACGAAGATAATTGGTAACGGTGGTTCTGTCTTTTCCCACACGTCCGCTCAGTTCTTCCTGTGTAAGTTTACATTCTTCGATGAGTCGCTGGTAGCCGATGGCAATTTCTATAGAATCAAGATCGTGGCGCTGAATATTTTCGATGAGTGCCATTTCCAGCATTTCCTGGTCGTTGGCAATGCGGATATAGGCTGGTACTTCTGTTAATCCTGCAATCTGTGCAGCGCGAAAACGTCTTTCACCCGAGATAAGCTGGTATTTGTCGTAACCTAGTTTTCTAACGGTGATCGGTTGAATGATGCCGTGTTCTTTGATGGAGTTGGTAAGCTCTACAAGAGCCTGTTTATCGAAATGCTGGCGTGGCTGAAAAGGATTGGTTTCAATTTTAGTTACATTCAGCAGGGCAATAGAACCTACAGCTTCCGAAAACTTTTTTTCTTCGTATTTGGTGGTAATATCCGTTTCGGAATTAGCCAGTAATGCACTGAGGCCCCGCCCCAATGCTGCTTTCTTTTTTGTGCTCATGTTGTTTCTTAAACTTCGATAATTTTATCCGCTTCACTAATGCGGGTCATCTCATTTTTCTGCAGGATTTCCCGTGCTAAATTAAGATAATTTATAGCGCCTTTGCTGGTGGCATCGTGCATAATAATGGTTTCTCCGTGGCTGGGAGCTTCGCCAAGTGTGGTATTACGGTGAATGATGGTATCAAATACCATTTGCTGGAAATGTGTTTTTACTTCATCCACTACCTGGTTGGCTAAACGGAGACGGGTGTCGTACATAGTAAGCAGGATTCCTTCTATAGATAACTCGGTATTGAGGCGTTGTTGTACGATCTTAACAGTATTTAACAGCTTGCCCAGTCCTTCCAGTGCAAAATACTCGCACTGAACGGGAATGATCACCGAATCAGCAGCCGAAAGTGCGTTTACGGTGATAAGTCCCAGTGAAGGAGAACAGTCGATAATAATAAAATCGTAGTCGTTTTTGAGTTTTTGAAGTGCGCGTTTCATCATCATTTCGCGGTTGGGCAGGTTGATGAGTTCAATTTCGGCTCCTACCAGGTCGATATGTGCCGGCAAAAGATCAAGATGGGGATTGCCGGTTTGCAGGATGATATCTTTTGGATTTACTTCGTTAATGAGGCATTCGTAGATACTGGTTTTGATATTTTTCGGATCGAAGCCTGTACCTGAAGTGGCATTGGCCTGGGGATCGGCATCCACCAGCAGGGTTTTGAATTCGAGGGCACCGAAACAGGCGCTGAGGTTAATGGCACTGGTGGTTTTTCCCACTCCGCCTTTTTGGTTGACAATCGCAATAATTTTCCCCATCACAATAAAATCTAAAAAGTTAAATGAATTCGTTTAATTTGTATTCGTAAAGATAGCTATTATCCACGGGGACGAACCGGAAAAAACGGGAGCTAATTTTAAACAGATTTTTGTTAATTGAAAAGTTATTAACAGAGGAAAAAAACGATGATCACAATAATCAGTTCTACCAACCGGAAGAACAGCAACAGTTCGAAAGTGGCAGCTATTTACCTGCAAAAGCTGAAAGAGAAAGGCGTGGAAGCGCAGGTACTTAATCTTGAACACCTGCCGCACGACTTTGCCTATACCCAGATAGAGGATGTTTTCAGCGAAGAATTTGATAAAGTGGTACAGCAATACATCATTTCTGTTGAAAAATTTATTTTCATCATTCCTGAGTACAATGGCGGATATCCGGGTATTCTCAAAACTTTTATTGATTCTGTACACCCCAAACATTTCAGGGGTAAAAAGTCGGCTTTGGCGGGAATTTCTGCAGGAAGGGCGGGGGCGCTGAAGGGAATGGATGATTTTACCGGTATTTTGCATTACCTGCAGGTAGAGGTTTTATCTGATAAACCCAAAATTTCGGATATCGAAAAATTCATAGACGAAAACGGGCAACTCACTTCTGCTGAAGCACACACCAGAATGGAAAAACAGCTTGAAAAATTTCTGAGGTTTTAATAATAGACTGTTAATAGAAATTCAGAACCGGTATTTCCGGAACCCGTGCTGTAGGTATTTTTGCCATGAATGAAAAAGTGGCTGAAAAAAATCCCGTCTTTCTATCGCAATAAGTTTGTGATCACCAGCCTCATTTTCTTTTTGTGGATGGCTTTTTTCGATAACAACGACCTTATTCGCCAGTATAAAGTGTGGGACAAACTACAGGAAGTGAAAGCGGAAAAAAAACGCAAACAGGAAATGATTCAGCAAACCAAACAATCACTGGCCCAGTTGAAGGACAAATCCCTGCTCGAAAAATTCGCCCGCGAAAAATATATGTTCAAACGCGATAACGAAGATATTTTTGTGGTGGTGGCGGAGGAATGAGCGAGCGGCAGGAGCGGTTGGCAGTGGCAGTAATAACTTTCCTTTACTTTTTTCTTTTGATTGTGGGATAATCCAGACCCCTGAAAAAATCTTCGAGGGATATATTTAATCCTTTGCAAATGCTGATCAATGTAGATAAAGTGGGATTTTGGTTTCCTGATTCTATACGGGTGATTTGACTATGGCTTATGTTGGAACGATATGCTAATTCCTCACCGGATAATTTATACTGTTTCCTGAGCTTTTTTAAATGCTCCCCTGTTTTTTTCAGCCCGTTATCGTCTTTAATATTTATCACCGGTTTTTTTACAAAGGTTTTAAGTTACAGGCATTTATGTAAGAGCATATATACACGAGCATATATGCTTTATTATTTATATATTCGCTTTTGAATATTGTATATCAGATTGTTTTGAAGCGCCAGATTCTGAAAAGATGAATAATAATGGAAAGAAGCGGCAAGCAGAACATTACCTGTCTATTTCAGGTAATAAAGGAATTCGTTATCATTTAGGTTCAGTATCTGTTTGCCTGTATTTTTTAGGTGTCAGGCCCCCTTTGATAATAAAGTGGCTAAGGATTTAGTGAATTGGACCTGTATATATAAAATTGAAAAAATCAGATCAAAATATCGAATAAAAATGATGTTAAACAATTAATTTTAAAAATCAGAAACATGAAAAAACAAGTACTGTTATTTTCTGTGGTGGTTGCGCTGGTGGTGCAATCCTGCCAAAAACAAGAGGAAAAGGTCTCTCTGTCTAACCTAAAATTTACCCCGCCTTCTGAGGAAAAAGAAATTTTGGAAAGAATAGGAACGTTTAAAAAAGACCATGAAAAATTCAAAGAAGGCAAACTGAACCGCGTAGAGGAAGAATATTCTGTTGAGGAATCGGTTTGGATCATTGAGGCAACGGCCAATTATGACTTTGCCGACATGAGTGAACCATTAGATAGTTTTTTTGTGGATTCTCTCGTAATCTCTTTACCAATTTCTTCGTATACTAGCAATGGCGAACCGGTTGTGAATTATTCGGATATGGTTGTAACGTATAACAATTTGTATGAAACTGCTGATTCTGTAATAGGAAATCAAAGAACAAGCATATTCGGCCTTTTAATGGTAGATGTGGAGAGCCAAAAGGAAAGGGAGGCTTATATTGATCTTGTAATTAAAATTGTAAGAGGTACTCGTATTACTCCGATAGGTGAATTGTTATCTGAAGAATTTCAACCTACGGATTGTTATTACGGATTTGGTACTATTCCTTATACACCTTTTGCAAATAATGCAGCAGAGAAGATAGAAAGAAAATTAAAAACTAGATATCAAATTGGGGCAGTAGCAAATGCTATTTATACAAACATATCACCAATGTCAGACTGGATAACACCTTCCGTTTCCTATTATGTTCCTGTTAATTGTCCCAATACCCCTGGTATACTAAAATATTGGGGCACTTCTGATATTGATGGGTTATGGCACTCAGGATTGCTTGGGGCAACTCTATGTTATACTGAATTAACACATTATAAGAATATGATAAGAGATTATTTAGATTGGAGGATTTCCGTTTCTTTTCCTATAAATGATGCTATTTCATATTTGGACGTAGCATCAATTGATTTAGGGTATACACCTACATTGCTTAATGTGTGTTATCCAACAGGGAGATACAGGCATGGATTTAGGTATAAAACGGCAAAAATCGTTCATTTTATTAGTGCACCAAATTAAAAGTTAAATGAAACATACGCTTGTTTTCTTTATTGCTGTTGTATGGCTCAATTTTAAGGGCCATACACAGCAATTTTATAATCGGCTTTCTTTGCCTCAAACCGATGATTTTTCCATGACTGTAGAAGAACTTAATGGTAATTATTTTTTAACGGTTACAACTATAGATACAATTACAAGCGGATTTAATACTATTCTCTATAAATTAAACGGAAGCGGAGTTTTATCCGATAGCGTATTTTTAGACTCATGCTACACGTTGAAAATTTTTACTACTGATAATTCTATTTTCACTTTTTCAAGGAAGATTTTAATTTCTGGTACAGCAGAATCAATTGATATAAGAAAATACGATGAAAACTTAAACTTAATTGCAGATACGGTAATTACTCAGGTAAATTATCATTATGGATTGTTTGATGCAACATTGATAGGTAATGATTCAACAGGAGTGTTCTATTATAGTTACAATTATTCCGATACTTCGGATTTTAAGTTTGAGATTCAGGTATTAAATAACCAACTCCAGTTTGTTCAAAGTAATAATTATTCATTCATAAATTTCGACTTCTTTTTTTCAAAACCAGGGCTTTTATTAATGACAGCTAAGAATTTAATTATACTTAAGGGTATTTATTTTTCGGGAGAACAGATTTTTTATAAAATTCGGAAAAACAATCTACAAATGATTGATGCGGATACTATTTCTGATCTCGAAAATCCGTTTCTTTGTTATGAAAGTATTGTTTTTTTTGACTCATTTCTTGTAACACAGGCAAATATTAATCAGCAAACATTTCCATTTGATGCAATTGGTTTTTTTGTTTCAGATACCACTTTTGAAAATAATACCTATAAATCGTTTAATAGTTCTGCAACTATGAATGAGAGGGTAGCCTTCAGGGCTATTGATAAAACGATTGATGATAAAATTTATGTTGGCGGCACACTTAATAAAGATAGTTGGGGTGGCGGAGTTTTTGAAATGCAGGATCGTTGGCTCACAGTCTTTAAAACAGATACATCCGGACAAGTATTCTGGTACCGGAACCTGGGGGGCGATGGTGATTATTTTTTGTTTCACTTGAAAACTACTTCTGATGGAGGGGTTTTGCTGGTTGGAACTATTTGGGACTGGCATAATTCAATGGCAGCACAAAGAGATGTAGTTGTTTATAAACTAGACTCAATGGGTAATGTAAGTTTTGTTAGCCAGATATCACCCCGAAACTTCGGCCTGGATGTTTTCCCCAACCCGGCTTCAGAACAGATTATTTTTCGCATAAACGAATCAAAAGGCCCTATTGAATTAATAGTTTATGATTCATATGGCAACCTTGTATATTCTGCTGCTGGTAATGGTACAGAATTAGGAGCAAATGTTTCATCATTTCGCCCCGGAGTGTATTTTTACAGGGTAAAAACTGACACAGGAGTGCGTTCGGGAAGTTTTGTTAAACAATAGATGCTGGTTTTTGTCTCGCACCACCAGTTTGGCTATTCCTCTTTTTTCATTCATCACTCACCTCACAAATGAATTCGTTGGGAAGTAGTAAAATATCAGCTGGTGCCAGTGGTATTTGTATATTTTCCTGTTTTTTTCATATCTTTGCCATCCCTTCAAAAGAGGGTATTTGGTGGTTGTAGCTCAGTTGGTTAGAGCATCAGATTGTGGTTCTGAGGGTCGTGGGTTCAAATCCCATCATCCACCCCAAAAAAGCCCTGTTATCGAAATAACAGGGCTTTTTTATAAGATTTTTTCCCAACCGAACCTTATAACCTTCAACTTCCAACCTCTCACCATCAACAATCCCTTCTTACATTTGTTATATCTAAATAATGGCAAACACAAATCGGTCATCGGTTAAGGTAGAGGGAATGACCTGTACCAATTGCGCACTAAGCGTTACCAAAAGCCTTGAAAAGCTCGGGCTTAAAAACGTACAAACCGATTTTATTGGCGGGGAGGCAGTTTTTGATAAGGACGATTCAGTAGAATTTGAAGAGATCAGCATTGCGTTGGATAAGATTGGATATAAAGCTGTTTCTTCGCAGGAAAAGGAAAAAGAACAACGGTTTTCTCCCATCGAAAAAAAATTCTTTATCTCCCTGCTTTTCACAGTGCCCCTTTTTCTTCATATGTTTTTTCCGCATGAAGCATTCATTAATCAGCCAATAGTTCAGCTGGCATTATGTACTCCCGTTTTTTTACTGGGAGCCTGGCACTTTGGAAAAAGCGGGTGGGGATCGGTGCGCAACGGTGTGCCGAATATGGATGTGCTGATATTTATCGGTTCTTCAGCGGCATTTTTTTACAGCCTGTGGGGGAGTTTTGTTTTTGCCGGAACGCATGAAATTCATAACTATCTCTTTTTTGAAACAGCCGCTACTATTATCACCCTGGTTTTTCTCGGGAATGTAATTGAACACCGCTCCGTACGGCAAACTTCTTCGGCTATCACTGAACTGGTGAAACTGCAAAAAAACAAGGTAAAAAAAGTAACCCTGCACGAGGGACATGAACATCTTACAGAAGTGAATGCAGCAGAACTGGTTCCGGGTGATGTAATACAGGTAAATAACGGTGATCGTATTTCAGCAGATGGAGTAGTGATGTCGGGATCAGCCGCTGTAAACGAAAGCATGCTTACCGGTGAAAGTTTGCCGGTGACAAAAGCTGCCGGCAGTGAAGTGTTTAGTGGTACGATTGTAGCAGACGGAAATTTCAGGGTGAAAGTTATACGGTCGGCCAATGATACGGTTTTGTCGGGAATTATTCAGTTAGTAAAAGACGCCCAGCAAAAAAGGCCCTCCATCCAAAAACTGGGAGATAAAATAAGCGCGGTATTTGTGCCGGTGGTACTGGGAATTTCTGTTATTACTTTTTTTGTAGCCTGGCTGGGATTTTCATTATCCGTTCAGCAATCAATGATGCAGGCTATTGCGGTGCTGGTTATTTCCTGTCCCTGTGCTATGGGACTGGCTGCTCCTACAGCAGTGGCCGCAGGGTTAGGAAGGGCAGCACGAAACGGAATTTTAATAAAAGGCGGAGATACACTGGAACAATTAGCCGGAATAAAAACAGTGGTATTCGATAAAACGGGTACTATCACCACGGGAAATTTTAAAATAAAAGAAATACGCACATCTGCCGGTGAAAATGAACAGCAGGTAAAAAACATATTATTCTCACTTGAATCGTATTCTTCACATCCTATTGCGGTTTCGGTGGTGGAAGAATTAAAAAATGCTGCGCAAAAAGTGGAATTATCTTCAGCAGAAGAAATAAAAGGAAAGGGTGTTACCGCAAAAGACAGCGCGGGCAATACCTGGTCGGCAGGACGATCTTCCGTTAAAGGAGAAAACTATCTTTACAGCATCTCATTGATGAAAAATGATAAAACAGCGGCCGATATTTTTCTTGCCGATGAAATAAAACCGTTTACTGCTGAAGCCATCCAACAGTTAGAATTATCGGGAATGCAAACCGTAATGCTGAGCGGAGACACAGAAAACAATTGCCGTATCATTGCCTCACAAACCGGTATTTCGAAAGTGTACAGCGAAAAACTTCCTGCCGAAAAACTGGAACTTATTGCAGAAATGAACAAAAAACAACCCGCTGCCATGGTAGGAGACGGCATCAATGATGCTCCTTCGCTGGCGGCAGCTACTATCGGTATTTCGCTGGGAAATGCATCACAGGTAGCTATTAATGCCGCACGCGTGGTCATTTTGCGTTCGGGCGACCTTCGCGCAGTAAACGACTCCATTCTTATCGGCCGCCATACCTTACTCACCATTAAACAGAATTTTTTCTGGGCCTTCTTTTATAACGTAATAGCCATTCCCATTGCAGCAGCAGGATTTCTCAGTCCGATGATCGCTGCGCTTTCCATGGCGTTTTCTGATGTTATTGTGGTAGGCAATTCCATCCGCCTGAAATCGAAAAAACTGAAGTGAAAAAAATAGGAGTGATATCCGACACCCATGGTTTTCTCGATGAGAAGGTATTTAAATACTTTGAAAGTTGCGATGAGATATGGCATGCCGGAGATATCGGCCCGCTGGAAATAACCGACCAACTATCTGCTTTTAAACCATTGAAGGCCGTTTACGGAAACATTGATGATGCCAAAGCAAGAAAAACTTTTCCGCTGACAACTATTTTTCTATGCGAAGAAATGAAAGTGATGATTCATCACATTGGTGGGAAACCTTATTCCTATCCCGCGGAAGTCAAAGAAAAAATTCTCACCGAAAAACCGGACATTTTTGTCTGCGGCCATTCGCATATTTTGCGTGTGGAGTTTGATAAAAAATTTAATTTGCTGCACATCAATCCCGGTGCGGCAGGCGTGCATGGATTTCATAAAGTAAAAACCATTCTCCGTTTTTGTATCGATGGCAAACAGGTTAAAAATATGGAAGCAGTGGAATTGGGGCCGAGAGCAGGAATGAAGTAAAATTGTTGATCAGGGAGAATTTAAATTTTGAGATTTTGAAAAGTTTGTGCACTCATTGCATCCACTGTCAACCGGTGTTTGCCGACTGAGGATTGTCACTGTGTCTTTGCGGTTGCGGCATTTTTTCGGGAATGTTAATGCCTGGAAAGACCAATATTTGATGAAAACAACATCTTTTTACTCCAAAAATTTGCTGTTCACCGTTTCAGGCTTAACTTAGCACCAAACAATTTTCATTATGGAATTTATCAAAACGGAAGTGGCAGGCAATGTGGGAAAAATCCTTCTTCACCGCCCCGAAAAATTCAACAGTTTTATCCGCCAGATGTCGCTGGAAATGCAGCAGGCGCTGGATCAGTTTGAGTCGGATAAAAATGTACGATGCATATTGATTACTTCCGAAGGAAAAGCATTTTGTGCCGGGCAGGATCTTGCCGAAGCAATTGATCCCAGTGCGGTGGGATTGGAACGAATTGTTTTCGAACACTACAATCCCATGATTACGCGTATACGAAAAATTGAAAAACCGGTGATAGCAGGAGTAAATGGAGTAGCTGCCGGTGCCGGTGCCAGTCTTGCCATCGCCTGTGATTTTATTCTCGCAGCCAAATCCGCATCGTTCACCCAGGCGTTCAGTAAAATTGGTCTGATTCCCGACAGTGGCGGAACTTATTTTCTTCCGCGCATCGTTGGTTATCACCGTGCGTTTGCATTGATGTTCGCCAGTGAAAAAATTTCTGCCGATGAAGCCAAACAAATGGGATTTGTATGGAAAGTGTTTGAAGACGCCACTTTCGCAGAAGATACAATGAAATTTGCGCAGATGCTTGCTGCTATGCCCACAAAAGGAATAGGACTGACCAAACGATTGCTGAATGAAGGATTGGATAATAATCTTGAGCAGCAATTGCACCGCGAAGGAATTGTACAGGTGGAAGCAGCAAATACTGCCGATCATAAGGAAGGAATAAAAGCATTTTTGGAAAAAAGAATGCCGGTGTTTAAAGGGGAGTAGAGCAGGGGGCTCGATACATTCCGCCAGGACACGGAATTACTCGACCTGACATATTTTTCGATAAAAATTTATTATGGAAACAAAAAAAATAATCGGTGTAGTGGGGTCGGGAGCGATGGGCTCGGGAATTGCTCAGGTGGCTGCCGTAAATGGCCACAACGTTATATTATATGATAACAACCCCGTTTCACTGGAGAAAGCAAAGGCTGGATTGAACAAAATACTTTCTTCCCTTCAGGAAAAAGGAAAACTTGCCTCGGCATCCGAAGTGATGCAGAGAATTTCGTTTGCGGGTGACCTGAAATTATTTTCCGGATGCGGGCTCATCATCGAAGCCATTATCGAAAACCTGCAGATAAAACAACAACTTTTCTCCGATCTCGAAAAAATAGTTTCAGGAGATTGTATCCTGGCAACCAACACTTCTTCACTTTCAGTTACACTTATCGCTTCTTCCTGCACAAATGCCGAACGCGTTATAGGAATCCACTTTTTCAATCCTGCCCCGCTGATGCCGCTGGTGGAGATCATTCCGGCTGTGCAAACCGATGAAAGAATTACAAATGCTTCACGTTTTCTTATCGACAGCTGGGAAAAAACAACAGTACTGGCAAAAGACACTCCGGGATTTATTGTAAACCGTGTAGCCCGCCCGTTTTATGGTGAAGCCATCCGCATTTACGAAGAAGGTTTTGCTGATTTCGCCACCATTGATTGGGCGATGAAAGAATTCGGAAAATTCAGAATGGGGCCGTTTGAACTGATGGATTTTATCGGTAATGATATTAATTACACGGTAACCGAAACGGTGTTCAAAGAATTTTTCTACGATCCGCGATACAAACCTTCTTTCACACAAAAACGCATGATGGAAGCCAAACGCCTAGGAAGAAAAACAGGAAAAGGATATTATGATTATGCAGAAGGAGCAGTAATGCCCGAACCAAAAAAAGACAATGAACTGGGCGAAAATATCTGTTGGCGTGTTTTGGTAATGCTCATCAACGAAGCAGCCGAAGCGTTGTATTTGAATATCGCCTCGCGGGAGGATATTGATAATGCCATGACCAAAGGAGTAAATTACCCGAAAGGATTATTGAAATGGGCGGATGAAAAAGGAATTCAGCATTGTTTGGATACACTGGACAGGTTATATAACCAATACCACGAAGACCGTTACCGTGCGAGCGCTTTATTGAGAAATATGGCGAAAGAGGAGAAGACGTTTTATTGAGAGGGGAAGATGTTAGATGGGGAGACGTTAGACTTTAGATAACAGGATGTAATGAGGGAATATACTTTTATTCCCTGATAATTTTTCCGGTTTGATGTTGACCGTTATCTGTGGTGATGCTGTAAAAATACATTCCCGGTTTTAAATAGCTGATATCATTTTCAAAACGGATAGAGTTGGGGTAAGCGGTTTCGATTAGTTTTCCGGTGAGGTCGAATAGTTCATACATGGAAATCCTGTTTCTTGATATTATACTGTATCTACCAGTTGTAGGGTTTGGGAACAAGGATAAATGGTTATATTCTACTTCAGGAACAGAAATAATAATTCCATCAACAACAAGATTATCAATCACCCATCCTTCTTTGTTCGTATTAATGGAATCGCTAAAAAAATTAAATCTGAAAAATAAGGTATCCATAGTACAAAAAGCACTTAGTAGATTAAATCCTGAAGTTATCCATCCGTTCGAATTTCCGGTAAATCCGGGACTGTTTAAAGACGCTACAGTATCATATTCACCATAAAAATTATATCCCATAAAATCATAATGATGTTCCAGATTATAATTGGCTAAAAATGCGGAATCTAAAATATTTCCCCAGCTGGCTCCATAATCAACGGAGATTTCAATGTTCCCGCCATCTGCTAAGCTATCGGTATTGAATCTGTGATGAAACTCCATTATTAAAATATCGCAGTTTGACCATTCTTTTATCACTGTTAGATAAAATCTTGATTGGTCATTAACGGGATAAAAATTAATGCTGTCGGTTATTAGTGCTTTTACCGGAGAATAAGCGGAATTAAAAATAGTTTTCTGAGGAGGAGCAATCACCCAACTGTTTAATGAAAATGAAGTATCTATATAAATGTATTTTTGAGTACTTGAATCTTCGAGAGTAATTACCGGTTCAAGGTAACTATAACCTGCATGCAAAGGTGTTTGAGCAACTGATTTGACGGGAGCAATAGTTAATAATGAAAGTAGTATTCCAATACTTTTTAATTTATAAGTTCTTATCAGTTTATTAGTAGACATACGGAAGAATAAAAACAAACTTAATTTGAATGAAATTAAAAAAACACTTAATATATTTCAAAAATATTTACCTCTCCACCACCACTTTCCCCGAACGTATTCGTTCATCGGATTGGGCCTGGTAATAATAAACTCCCGGGGGAAAATGTTCGGCATTTACCCTGAAAAAGGTGGAGCGGGGCTGAATGGTAAATACTATTTCTCCCAACGCATTGTATAATGTAAATTTTTCAATGGATTTTTCCGATTCCACCATAAATTTTCCGGAAGAGGGATTAGGAAACACATTCATGTAAAAATCATTTTCCAGTTCTCCCACCGAAGGTTTGGTTTGCGGCTGTGAAAGTTTGATGGTCACCATATCCACTCCCGCTATCGTATCATCGCTGTTGCTTTTTCCGGTAATGTAAACTTCCAGGTTGTTGTTTACATGAATATCATAACCACAATCGGCACCACCTGCAAAAGAGTAAACATAAGTCCATTTTCTTACTCCCGTGCTGCTGTATTTTATGGTTACCATATTTTCATCATTGATATGAAATTTACCTGTGCAGTAAACATCACCATTTATATCTGTAGCAATGGCATAGGCGTTATCATCGTTCCCGGTGCTGTCCAACACAGAAGCCCACTGTTGCGTTCCGGTGGAATTGTAAGTAACGGTAAGATATTCTTTAAAAGTGGCATCACCTGCATCATTTCCGCAAACAAATGCTTTCCCGTTATTATCGGTGGCGATATCGTAAGGATAAGGCGTGTTGCCCTGGTAACCGGTGTAGTTGATGCTCCAGTCTTCGTTGCCGGCTGCATCATATTTTACAGTGGTCATTTTGTTTTGTCCAGCAATGGAAGTGCTTCCTGAAATAAAACAATTGCTGTTGGAATCCACTACCATCACTTCTGCAAAATCCCACTGGTTGCTTCCTCCGTCATTATAGTCATCCCATATCATATTTCCTGCGGGGTCGTATTTTGCAGTAAGGTAATCGGCATGATTGGAAAAAAAACCTGTTCCGGTAGCGTAAATAAAATTGTTCGGCCCCACTACCAAATCGCGCGCTTCATCCGGCCCTGCAGTGGAGGCATGAATTCTTTGCCATATAAAGTTTCCGTTGAGGTCGTATTTAACAATGATAAAATCATGGTTATTTACGGTGGGAGAATAATATCCGCCCACATAAACATTTCCATTGGCATCCACGCCCACCGATTTTCCTTCGTCATCATCGTTGGCAGCCCCATTATAACGTTGTACCCATTTCAGCAATCCGTAGGGATCGTATTTGATGGTGATGATATCTTTTTCCGTTCCCGTTCCAAAACTATAACCGGTAACATAAACATTTCCTGAATCATCAGCTACTACTTTCACGCCTTCATCATCCATTTGATACGGGCTGTCGTAAATGGCATACCATTTCAGGTTTCCTTCTTTATTGTATTTAACGGTAAGAATATCCGTGTTATAGGAAAGTATGGCAGTGTCTCTCACCACAAAACCGGTGATGTATGCATTTCCTGCCGTATCTACCATCATAGAATTTGGCTGTTCAAACGGAGGTTCATTAAACCCGGGAGGGCTGTTGAATCGCTGGATCCACTCAACAATATAAGGTTGCGATTGCGCCAAAAAAGGCAACACAAACAACAAAACAAAAATTATCTTTTTCATAGACAGCACTAATATACTCATTTTCTGCTGACCCTAAACCGTTTTCCTGAAGAAATCAACCGTTAACTAAACACCGGTAATATTTTAGAAGGATTGATTTAACCTTTCGAAGGATAAATGGTCAAACCGCGTCCAATTTTATAAAATAAAACCAACCATGAAGCAACATATACTCCCCGGTATTTTCTTACTTCTTTCATTTACAAGCTACTCGCAGGATTTTTATGATGTTAATACCATCCAGGTTATTGAGATCAGTTTTACCCAAAGCAACTGGGACTACCAGATGGATACCGCCAAAAACGGAAGCGAAGGGTATATAATGGCGCAATGGGTGAAGGTGAATGGGGTGCAGTTTGACAGTGTTGGGGTAAAATATAAGGGCAACAGTTCCTATAATTCCAACAACACCAAAAACCCGCTGCATATTGAACTGGATACTTATATCAACCAGTCGTACCAAAACTATACGGATATCAAACTGGGTAATGGTTACTCCGATCCTTCCATGATCCGTGAAGTGCTGAGTTATTCTATTCTCAAAAATTATATGCATTGCTCAAAATCGAATTTTGCCCAGGTGTATATTAATGGAAGTCTTTATGGAGCGTATTCCAATACCGAATCGGTGAACAAAAAATTTACTGGCGATCATTTTTATTCTTCAGGTAATACGTTGATAAAATGTAACCCGGTATCGGTGGGAGGAAGTAATCTTCCCAATCTTTCATACCTCGGAACAGACAGTTCACTGTATTATTCCAAATATGAACTGAAATCGGATTTTGCCTGGCAGGATTTGATTGATTTATGCAATACATTAAATAATAATCCGGCTACGCTGGATCAGATTATGGACATCGATCGCGCGTTATGGATGCTGGCTTTTAATAATGTGATGGTGAATCTTGATAGCTATACCGGAGCATTTGCACAGAATTATTACGAATACATGGATAACAACGGAAGATTTAACTCCATTGTGTGGGATTTGAATATGAGTTTTGGTGGATTTAACATGACAGGACTGGGGCCGCCATCTTCGGTTACGCAAATGCAGAATATGTCGCCCACTTTACACTCTGCTTCCACCAATCGTCCGCTTATTAAAAATTTACTGGCTGATCCGATGTATAAACGCATGTACATCGCACACATGAAAACGATCACGGATGAGAATTTTGCCAACGGAAATTATGTTGCTGATGCCAATACTCTTTTTTCTATTGTGGATACCGCTGTACAATCCGACCCGTATAAATTTTTTACCTATACACAGTTTCAGAATTCAATGACGACCAATTACACCAGCGGGCCGATGACTATTCCGGGAATTCAGAACCTGATGGGCGGAAGGAACACATATCTGCAATCTACCACCGAATTTCAGCAGGTAGCGCCTTCGGTATCAGGCATCAGCTCTTCTCCGGCTGTTCCCAATATCAACGACACGATATGGATCACTGCTACTATAACGGGATCCACCTATGCGTATCTTGGAAACCGTGATTATACTCCTGAAATATTTTCCAAAACACAAATGTATGATGATGGGTTGCATAGTGATGGCGCTGCCGGTGATAACGTGTTTGGCGCTTATATGGTGGCCACTTCTCCCCTTATGGAATATTATATTTATGCCGAAAACAGCAATGCCGGGATATTTTCTCCTGTGCGGGCAGAGCATGAATTTTATTCTATCGTAGTAAATGTGGCCATGCTTTCACCGGGAGACATTGTTATAAATGAGCTGATGGCCTCCAACTCTGTTACTGTTGCTGATGACAATGGCGAATACAACGACTGGATGGAAATTTACAACAACACCTCCAATGCTGTAAACCTCGGCACGTTATACGCTACCGATGATTTTACCAATAATACCAAATGGAAATTTCCCAATTCGGCTGTAATTCCTGCCAATGGTTATCTCATTGTATGGCTGGACGAAGACACTACGCAATCCGGGTATCACGCCAATTTTAAATTATCATCATCGGGAGAACAAATTAAATTATCGTATGCCAACGGAACAGAACTTGATAGCGTGGTGTTTCCTGCATTGGCACCCGATATGTCATACCAGCGTTGTCCTAACGGTACGGGGGCTTTTACTGCTTCTATGCCGGCTACTTTCAACAGCGAGAACTGTTTGGTGGGAGTGGAAGAAGTAACGGAAGAATGGACGGTAACTGTTTTTCCCAACCCGGCTTCCTCGCAGCTGAATATGATTAGTGAAAAAGAACTGGGGAAAGTGGAGATATATAATTCAACGGGACAGTTAACTGAAACTTTTTCGGGATCAGGAATGATGTCTTTGACGATGAATATTTCCCATTTCAGCAACGGGATGTATTTTATTAAAATGGAAAATAGTTCGAGGGTAATTAAGATAATAGTGAACAAATAGAATTTTTCCCGGAGTGGAAGATCAATTCATTGTTTTCCGCCAGTAATTTTCTTTTGTACCACTTACTTCATCCAGCAGTTTCAGGATAAGTTTCATTTTTTTCCGGATAATGCGGTCTTTTTTCTTCAGCCGGATAAGATGTTCTCTTTCTACATCACTCATAATCAAAGCTACCATTTCGCACCGGTCTTCTTCCTGTCCCGTGGTGGAATATAAATTAACAAACCCTTTTTGCGGGTGAGTGAAGGAATACCAGTCGATGTACACATTGTCACCTTCATAGGTACTGGCGCCACCTTTTCCATAAGTGAATTTTTTTTTGTTTTTCGACATCCAGTCCTGCCATGGGTAAAACATATTTTTCCAAACAGCATATTCGGTACAATGATGTAATTCGTGATGAAGTACGTGGATATAATAATAATCTTCGTATGAAGGATCGATTTCATAATAAACAGTCTGGAGATAGGGATCGGGGATGGCGGCACGTTTTTGTGAGCCATAACGCATATCGCGGCCTACGACTACATACTGTATATTTATTTTTTCGAAATAATTTTCAGGATATTTCCCAAATTCATTTTGCATGAGGGTAAGGAAATTTTTCAGTGAAACAGTATCGTTCACTTTTTTGTAATCGATAACATTCCACGAATCAGCATGACCGGTATCGAGAACAAGGGTAATGTTAAGTCCTTTTTCTATAGATGAAATCAGATCAAGGTAAGATTCCGCTTTAGAAATCTTACCAACGAAGAAAAAAAGGAGAATAACCAGGAAACGGTTCATTTTTTCTTTTTTATTCCTTTTTCATACATCTCAATCCAGTCTTTCACCGATATTTTTTTTACCAGTTCTCCAATGAGTTTAAAGGGAATATCTTCTTTCTTTTTAAAACGGAGACAGCTTTTGCCCATATCTACTTTTTTGTTCTTCAGAAATTTGGTGTATTCGCCCACAAACCATTTGTTGATCTTCGGGTCGGCATAAACTCCCATGTGATAAAAAGCAATGAAATTTTTTTGTGAGGCAAGACCCATAAAAGGCAATGGCAGCTTTGGGTCACAATGGTAGCCATCAGGATAAATAGAGTGGGGGACACAATATCCCGGCATACCATAGCCCATAGCTTCCTGGAAACCTTTTGGGAGATTTTTTTTAATCACTTTTCTTAATTCATTCATGGCTTCTTTCCTGTCCTCAGGAAGTTCCTTGAAATACTGGTCGGGTGTAGCAGCTTTGGATTGCATAGTGTTTTATTTGGAGGATAAATATAGAATTTTTTTTGAAAAAGAACGGAGTTATTAGGGATAGAGTTATTATGGTATTAGTGTAAAGAGAGAAAATCAAACAGGCTAATAACCATTGACCACTTACTACTGACCACCCTCTACTAACTGCTGTGATCGGGAATAGAGTTATTGGTTAAAAAAATAAAGTAAGACCGAAAACTGAAGACTGCCAACTGAGAACTACCCACTGAAAACTGCCCACTGCCTGTAGTCAACTGAGCTCACGGTCCGGTCAGCCATTCTTCCACTTCAATATTCACCAGTTTTTGATTTTCGTCCAGCATCAGTTTTACCGCCCATTGTTTTTCTATCCAAACGGAATTGGATTTGGTAAGCACAGAAAAAAACAACACCCCGTTTTCGGATTCTGACCATTTTAGTTTCTGCCTGGTGAGGAATTCTGTTACGGCAGCACGGTCTGAGCCTTTCGGGATGCAACTGTTTAGTACGGACGCTACATCTTCCTTTTTATTCAGTCTTTTCCACTTTATTTTTTTTGGACATTCTTGTGCTGATGCAAAAAAACATATATAGAACAGTAAACTGAAAGAAAATAGTTTTGAGGATGTCATATATTTCTATTTTAACAGGGATAGAAAAAATCAGTCTTTATAATAAAGGAAATAATAGGCTTCCACATTATCAAGGTAAGCGCCATCAAACCCGGCATTAAGTATTTTTTTCATATAGGAATCATCGTTTCCATAAATAATCTCCTGCCAGTCTTTTTTCCAGAATTTCACCCAAAACTCGTCTTCATACCCCTCGTATTTTCTTTTCAGAAATAAAGGATGATGATGTCCCCATCCTTTTTTCCAGTAATACCTGAATTTTTCTGCCGAACCTATACTGATATAGGAGATAACCAGTCGCTGGCCTCCATTGGCTTTTGTTTTCATCCGGCTTACGTCAGCAGCCGAGAGCTCTGAGTCTTCAAAAAAAAGATCAATGAGTATAAGATCGAAATTTGTATTTTCTATGGCGGTGATCATAGATTCTTTTGAAGAATAATTATCAGTACTGATCATGTACAGGTAATTCTGCACCATGTCCAGGGAAGTAATATCGCTGGTGTTTTCATTTGGAATAACAGAAGGAATATACAGGTAGTCGTAATTATTATTTTCCCTCGGAAAACAAATAAATCCTTCGCTTTCGTTCTTTGCTATGGCATCAGCAACGGTATTGTTATCCGATACAAATTCAGATACCATTATTTTTTTTGTAACAGCTATTTTCCGCAACATTGAAATTCTTTCTTCATCCGGGATATAGGTGCCGTTATAAAAAAGTTCTTCAATGCCAACACCATCAATAGCTGCCATATACGAAGCATGAAGTCCTTCATCCGGACTACTATTGGTAAACGCCAGTTCTGCACCGTTTTGAGGGATAATGATGAAACCAGGATCAATTCCGCGGGTATAATTGGAAATATTGATCACAAATTCCTGCATCCGTTCTGCCGCATGGTCTGATCTTTTTCCTTTAAAGCAGGAACCGAAGCAGAATAAAATCAATAACAATAGAATATTTTTCATACAAACATGTTCAGTTTTCCTTTACGTTAAATCGGCACGGATTATAAAAGTTATAGGATAAAATTATTCTTTTTTCATTTAAACGCACAGATTTTTCACTACAAAAAAAAGAGTGCGCTTTATCTGAGTATTTTAATTTTGAGATGGCTTGTAGTAAAAAACCTAAGGATCCAATTGCCCGGAAGGTATTTCGGAGCGAATAATAATCACGAAAAAGCTATTTTCACCTTAAAAGGGTTACATGCCCGTAAAATTCTTTCTGTTCTCCGTTGTTTTGCCTTTTCACTTTTAGTTTCCACACATATACATCTTGTTTGGCTGGAAGTGATTTGTAAGTGCCGTCCCAGCCTACCTGGTTGAAATGCGATTCGAAGATCAGCTCTCCCCAGCGGTTAAAGATCATCAGTTCATACGAAAGTGGATCGTGCCCGCTTACTACCGGCATAAATACATCATTCACACCGTCTCCGTCAACTGTAAAGGCATTGGGAACATAAACGAGAAACTCATCGTAGATCAAAACAAACTGGCAAACCGAATCCATACAACCCTGCGCATTCGATACCCCGAGGCAAACTTCATAACTTCCGGCACCCGTATTGGGGAAAGTGAAGGATGGATTTACCTGCGTGGAAGTTCCCAGTCCGGCAAAATCCCACGTATAACTGGTTGCGCCCTGAGATTCATTGATGAAATTAATAGTGGGATCAAGAACGGTTGCATCCACCGGTGTAAAGCTGAAACCAGCCACAGGATAAGCAAAGGCACAAACCATATCCGCCTGTGTGGCTGAATTCGTACATCCTGCAGCAGAAGTAACCTGTAGTGTTATATCGTAACATCCTGCAGCAGTGAACGAATTGGTAAATGTGGTGGTGCTGTTGGAAGCATTTACTCCATCTATCAGCCATGTAGCTGTGCCTGTTGAAGCAGTGGTATTCGTAAATGTGGTAGTTACCGGAACACATCCCGAAAGAACATCTCCGGTAAAGCTAACTACAGGCAATGGGTTCACCGTTATATTAGTTGTGCTGGTCGTTCCGCATGAACCTGTAATGGTATAGGTAATAGTCCATGTTCCGGCACCTGCTGCTGAAGGATCAAAAGCACCGGTAGCCGGATTGGTTATTCCCTGTCCGCTCCAGGTTCCTCCGGGTGAAGCCGCAGTTAGTGTAACGGGGGCCGCATTTACGCAGAATGGGCCTGCAGGAGTGATGGTGCTGGGTATAAGATCTGTCACAATAATTTCTTCAGTATCTATATCTCCGCAAACACCACTTATACTATAGGTAATCAGGTGTGTTCCCGCACCGGCTGTTGAGGGGTTAAAAGTACCGGTGGCTGCATTCGTAATTCCGTTTCCGCTCCACACACCTCCGGCCTGTGCTGCTGATAAATTTAATGCGGGATCAGTTATACAAAATGGCCCGGCAGGCGATATAGTCGCATCTGCATCTGCAAATACTTGTATCGTTAGGGTTGCTGTATCTCCGCAACTTCCGGTAAGCATATAAGTAATCACATGGTTTCCTGCACCTGCTGTCGTTGGAGAAAATTCTCCGGTGGTTGCATTTACAATTCCCGGTCCGCTCCAAATCCCTCCTGTGGTTGCCGCAGCTAAAAATGTATTGGGATTGGATGCACAAAATGGCCCCGCGGGATTGATCGTTGCATCCAGATCAACGTTAATTGTAATAGAAGTGGTTTGCGTATCTCCGCATTGTCCGGAAATAGAATAAGTGATGGTAAACGTTCCTTGTCCTGCAACGGCCGGATCAAAAGTTCCGTTCACGGCATCTGTAATTCCTGTTCCGCTCCATGTTCCTCCCGGATCAACAGCGGTAAGATTAAGAGCAGGATCGTTATCGCAAAATGGCCCTGCCGGTGTAATGGTGGCATCCATATCCTGTAAAACCTGTATGGTGGTGGTGGCAGTATCACCACAGAAAGAAGAAATCATGTAAGTGATGGTATGTGTACCCACTCCTGCTGTAACGGGATCAAAAGTTCCGCTGGAGGTATTGGTAATTCCGTTTCCGCTCCATGTTCCTCCCGGATCGGCTGCGCTGAGTGTAACGGATGATGCACTTTCGCAGAACGGCCCGGCTGGTGTAATAGTAGCATCAAGCAAGGTGGTGATCGTTAGTGTATAGGAGGAAGGTGTGCCTGTGCATCCGTTTACAGTGGGCGTAACTGTAATTGTTCCCGAAATGGGTGATCCGGTTCCGTTGGTGGCGGTAAATGCAGGTTGGTTACCTGTTCCGCTGGCACCCAACCCAATGGCTGTATTGCTGTTTGTCCATGTAAAAGTTCCCCCCGCAGGCGTGCTTGTATAAGCAGATGCAGCTACTGTCACGCCATCGCACCATGAACTGTTGGCCGGAACAGTTACCGTTGGAGTAGGATTAATGGTGATAGTGTAGGAAGAAGGTGTTCCTGTACATCCGTTGGCGGTGGGTGTTACTGTTATGGTTGCGGTAACAGAAGTGCTTCCTCCGTTAGTTGCTGTAAAGGCGGGTTGGTTACCGGTTCCACTGGCAGCTAATCCAATGGAAGGATCGGAGTTGGTCCATGCAAAAGTTCCTCCGGCCGGTGTGCTGGTAAAATTTCCTGCTGCAACTGCTGTTCCGTTGCAAACTGTGCTGTTGGCCGGAACCGTTACTGTGGGAGTAGGATCTACTGTAATGGTATACGAAGAAGGTGTTCCCGTGCATCCGTTTGCGGTAGGTGTAACAGTGATGGTTCCGCTGATGGAAGCCCCCGTACCGTTAGTTCCGGTAAACGAAGGCTGGTTTCCTGTTCCGCTGGCACCAAGTCCTATGGCAGTATTGCTGTTAGTCCATGCAAAAGTTCCTCCTGCAGGTGTGCTGGTAAAATTTCCTGCCGGCACACTTACACCGTTACATACCGTGCTGTTGGCAGGAACAGTTACTGTGGGAGTGGGATTAACGGTGATGGTATAGGAAGACGGAGTTCCCGCACATCCGTTGGCGGTGGGTGTAACGTTTATTGTCGATGTAACGGAAGCGCTTCCACCGTTAGTTGCGGTAAAGGCGGGGGTATTGCCGGTTCCGTTGGCGGCTAAACCAATAGTGGGATCAGAATTGGTCCAGGCAAAGGTTCCTCCGGCAGGATTGCTGGTAAATGCAGATGCGGTCACGTTTCCACCATTACAAACGGTGATATTGGCGGGGACGGTAACGGTGGGTACGGCATTTACAGTGATGTTTTCAGTATCGGTATTTCCGCAGGCTCCGGGAATAGTATAGGTAATGGTAAATGTTCCGGCCCCTGCAGTGGCAGGATCAAATGTTCCTGCTGAAGCATTGGTAATTCCCGTTCCGCTCCATGTTCCACCGGGTGAGGCAGCAGTTAAAGTAACGGAGGTGGCATTAGCGCAGAAGGGTCCGGCCGGAGTAATGGTAGCATCAAAAAGCGTGTTTACAGTTATAGTGTAAGTGGAAGGAGCGCCTGTGCATCCGGCTAATGTCGGGGTAACGGTTATCGTTCCGGTTATTGGCGCGCCTCCGCCATTGGTAGCAGTAAAGCCCGGTGTGTTACCTGCTCCGCTGGCTCCAAGCCCTATAGAGGTATTGGAATTTGTCCAGGTATAAGTGGCTCCTGCCGGTGTGCTGGTATAGGAAGATGCTGCCACAGCTTGTCCGTCACAAACAGCAAAATTGGCAGGAACGGTAGCTGTAGGATTGGGATTGATCGTAATAGTATAGGTGCTGGGCGTTCCGGTGCATCCGTTTACAGTGGGAGTTACGGTAATGGTTCCCGAAATAGCAGTCCCCGTGGCGTTAGTAGCTGTAAAGGCGGGCTGGTTTCCTGTTCCGCTGGCGGCAAGACCAATGGAAGTATTGGAGTTGGTCCATGCAAAAGTTCCTCCTGCCGGATTGCTGGTAAAGTTTCCTGCAGGTACAGCATTTCCGGGACAATAAGTGGCATTGGCCGGAACGTTGGCTGTAGGAGTTGGATTAACAGTGATGGTATAGGTATTCGGTGTTCCTGT
>JBMORL010000129.1:0-46637 GCA_049322335.1 Bacteroidota bacterium | reverse complement strand
GGGGGATGGAGTTATTGTGTTATTGAGAGATGAAGTTATTGTGTTATTGAGGGATGGAGTTATTGGGTTTTTTTGATGATTTTTGTTTATTTATCTCTTAATTCGAGGGAGATGCTTTGGAGTATTAGCTATTCTTAATTAAACTTTTCCAGTTCTTTTTTCAATTCATCCAAAGTTGTTTCTTTAAAAGCAAGTTCATTTAGTGGTGTTTCAGAAATAGATATTTCATGAAAAGCAGTTTGAAAGTGGCCATTGGTATTTTTTATGGCAAAAATGGTAACGTCACTTCCCGCAGGAACTTTTTGAAAGACATACTTTCCTTCTATTGCTTTTGCCATCAAAACACCATCAATATCAGAAAACACCATTTTTACTTTAGTATCGTTTGAAACCGGCACATCCACAACAAAATCCGTAACAGACTCTGATTCTATGAAACGATCGCAATTGATCCAGCCCAGTTTTGATACGCTGAAAACATAATAATTCATTTCTGCATCGTCCATGTTTTTAATGGGTGTGTTTTCATAACCTGCATACTTTTTGTCGAATGATTTAATATATTCTTCGCGGGTTTTGTAAAGCGGAACAACATTCCCGCCCTGAATGAAAAGAAGCCCTCTACGTTCGATGATTTCCCCGTATTTATTTTTTCCCGGTTCCAGTTGTGGCAAACCTTTCAGAAATTGCAATATTTCCTGTTTTGCAGATGCAGAAATCCTGGTGTTTATTTTCGGATCCCTGATATATCCCGATTTGGAAATCTCCATTTCACATTCTACTCCATAATCATTCCAACTCTGCAAAGTAGAATACCCGTTTTTATTCATACTTGTTTCCACTTCTTTTTTGGTAGATTCAGAAAAATCATAAGCGCTCACATAAAAATCTATCGGGTTCCAGTAATAACCTGTATCCACATAATTTTTGGGTTTAAAATCATATGTAGTTGAATCATCGTTCGAAGGATACCACCAGCCATAACTACCCAGTTTCAATGTGCGTTTTACCAGATTCACAGTATCCACACTCCAATCGGCCACTGACGAATCAGTCGAATTTTTACCGGAATAAAAAAGATTCATCGTTTTATCAAGGCCTTGTTCTTTTGGAAAATGAACTACAATACGTTTATCGTTCCTGATTTCAACCGCTTTTCCATCGGAAGTAGCTGTGATGTGCAGCATTCCGCCAGTTTCAAGCAAGCGGCCACCGGCTTCGGTAGAAAGGTCGGCCAAAAGAATATCAGATTTTTTATAAAACTCTTTCAGTTCCAGTTTTACTTCACCTGTAACCGGAGTTCCGTCTTCAAACTGAAACGATTCTTTTTCAATAAAAATACGTGTGCCCTGTATACCGAATATTGTAGTGTCGGTATTTGCCGAAACCGTAAATTCCTCTGCAGGAAAAACAATTCTTTCCGCTGGGCGGTTATTCGTTCCACCATCCGTCTGGTCTGCAACGCAGCCCGATAATATGACCAAAACTACCGTTACCTGATAAAGAAATGCTTTATTCATAATTTTATTTTTTTCTTTCACATTAACGAATTTGTGAGTGTATTATTATCTTCTCCATTTTAATTAATCCTCATTCATTTCAAAATTCGATATCCTTCATTCTATTATTCATCTTTTCGTAATCCAATCAAAAATCAAACATCATGACTGCCTGCCTTTACACCAGCCCACGGATTAACAGGCAGGTGATCTGCATTTAGCACTCATCTCCGGGTCAGTGGCGACTGACCCCTACGATTTTACTTCGCAAAACAAAATTCTATTCAAAATTCATGCATCCCGATGCTCCGATCAGGATGCAGACCGAAGCATCAGCATTTTTCCTTCCCTTTTACCTCTTGCCTTTTTCCTCTCATCACTCACTTCTCCCCGCCATCTTCTTAATCAAAACAATCTGCCCCAAATGATAATACGCATGCTCAATAATCGCTTCAATGTTCCGCTGGTACGTTCCGTATTTTTCGTTGACAAATATTTCATCCAGTTTTTCAGGTGACATTTTTTCTACAAGATACGCAAACCGTTCGGCATCGGTAAAAAATTTGTTAAGCAGCTTTTCCCAGTCCTGCTGTGTTAAAATATCCGGACAATCAAAACTGTATTTATCTTTTATATCGAGTGTGCCGCCTTCAAACACATTTACGAGACCCGCCACGTAATAATTGATATGAAAGGTAAGCGCGGCAACGGTGTTGAAGGAATCTATTTTGGCCACAGCCAATTTCCAATCGAGGTTTTCGAGCTGGTGTTTGTAATTCGTATTGGCAATCCATGTCCCGCTGAAGATCACTTCACGAAACTGATGGGCGAGTTGGGCGGGGGATTTCATTGTATTAACGTTTTGCAGCTTTGCGTTGTGGCGTATTAGATGCACTAACCTGTCTTAACGCATACTGTTTATATTCGCACTTCCACCGCCATAACGCAGCTGCTGTTATGCCCTGTTTATTTAATTGCATAACCATTGTCTGACTTAGTAATTTTGTCAAGGTTAATTAACCAAAGAAGTCTGAAATTTACTTGTGCAAATGTTGTCCACTCAATATCAAAATTGTCCTTAAGATAATTTAATATTTCTTCTTCTTTCAATGGTGTCGATGAAGTCTTGAGATATTCATAAATGTCGTCAAACGCTAGAATATTTTTTGCAATGATTTCATAAAGCTGCTCTTTGCTTTTAGAAGTAAAATATTTTTCTCCGTCTGCTGTCAATGAGTAAACGCCTTTTTCAAAACGTGTCAGCCCCATGTTTTTAGGAACGTTGATGTAGCCTTGTGTCGTTCCTTCGCTTGTTACGTTTTCAAAATTGTCTAAATACCATTTAATAAGTCCCTTTTTAGTATTGTTTCCGTTAGAAACTTCAGCTAAAAATTCATTGAGGGTTTCAACGTAACTGTCTATACCACCTGGTAAAGGCCAAATAGATCGACTTTTTTCAGAATCAATAGATCCAGTTTCTTCCGATGAATAGTTTTGAAAATATGCTTGATCAAGTGATAAAACAAATAACTCTTGTTTCTTAACGCCTACACCGTATTTAATAAGTAGCTGAATTAGTTTCTCTCCGTTTACAAGTGAAACAGGCATTTTATTCGGAGCTTGAGCTTCATCAATTCCGTCTTTGGTAAAGTCGGAAGTTGTGATTACAAGTCCTCTTTGGTCGACTTCGGCACTTCCACGAAGTTGTGTAATAACAGCACCATTAATTTTATTTGATGCAGCGTAACGCTTGACCTGAATAACAGTCTTTACGTTTGTAATACCGCCAACGGTAAGATTTGCAATTACATCAATTCCCTTGTCACCACTGCGTTTTGTCACAGTTACATTTTCATAACCAATTTTTTGAAGTTAGTCGGCTGCCAAATATTCAAATTGAAAAGGATCCATTGAATGCAACAGTTCTTTAAGTCGTCCTTTTGTTAATTCGTTTTGATTTTCAATAATGAGAAGTGGTGAATTTGGAACGTCAGATTTTTTCTTTAGAGTGAATAGTCCGCGACCCACTTTTCTAAACGGAGAATTCTTGTCTTTGTTAATGTCGACATAAATTTGAGCGGCCATTGTCGCCTCGGGTGTCTCACCGGAGCTGTCGATTAAATTTTCCTCCATTGCAATTTTTGTTATTTCGGCAGCAGTCATTGGTTTGTCTGTCCGCTCTAATATTTTTATTGCAGCCTTCTTAAATGATAATTTTTTGTCGCTCATTGTATGTCTTTATAAATTGTGCCTAACTTATGTACAGCCGCCACTTCCCCCTTTCAAACGAATATAACCGTTTGTTTTAACTTTCTAAAATTGCGACAACGTAAATTTAATGTTTTTTTTGAAATCCCGGCAAATAATCGCTCCTCTGTCCCGGATAATAATTCCTTATTTTTTTCCACTTTTTTCCCCTTAAAATTGTCAGAAAAAAACATGAAACTCCTTTTCTATAAATCGCTACTGAGAAAAATTGTAGTGAGAAGCTTTTTGTTCTTTTCGGTGGTATTCGTTTTTATGCTGGCGTGTAACCTGTGGGTGATCCACTCTACCCGTTCGCGTATTTATTCTTCGGTGGAGGAAATTCCCTTTAATGAAGTGGGCGTAGTGCCCGGTGCAGCCAAAACGCTGGGAGGAAGATTTATTAATCCCTATTTCAAATACCGTATGGAAGCAGCAGCACAACTTTTTCATGCAGGGAAAATAAAACACATCCTGGTGACAGGCGATAATCACAGCTGCAATTATGACGAACCTACCGACATGAAAAATTACCTGGTTTCACTGGGCGTTCCCGAAAACTGCATCACACTGGATTATGCCGGCTTCCGCACATTTGATTCGATGGTGCGCGCGAAAAAAATATTCGGACTCTCCAAATTCACCATCATTTCACAGGAATTTCATAACCAGCGCGCTCTTTTTATCTGCGATCACTATGAAATTGATGCTGTCGCCTTTAATGCCAATGATCCGTACATGGGCCCCGCCACCCACACCCGCGAATGGCTGGCGAAAACCAAAGCGGTGATGGATCTGTATGTGTTGTTTACACAGCCGAGGTTTTTGGGGGGAGAAGAGCAAATGAATACCTGTGTAAATAATCAATAGCTTTATGTTCGGCCCCGCTGGGGCCGGTGGTGTTTTTCTTTGTTTTGTTAAAAATGTTTGGCCCGCTCCGGGGCCAGCTTATGACAATAAATTTTGAGTTGCTTTCTTTTGATAAAGGGTAATTAAAAAACTATACACTATTTTTCAGAATAATGTTCGGCCCCGCTGGGGCCGGTGGTGTTTTTCTTTTGTTTTGTTAAAAATGTTTGGCCCGCTCCGGGGCCAGCTTATGACAATAAATTTTGAGTTGCTTTCCTTGATAAAGGGTAATTAAAAAACTATACACTATTCTTCAGAATAATGTTTGGCCCCGCTGGGGCCGGTGGTGTTTTTCTTTGTTTTGTTAAAAATGTTTGGCCCGCTCCGGGGCCAGCTTATGACAATAAATTTTGAGTTGCTTTTCTTGATAAAGGGTAATTAAAAAACTATACACTCATTTTACAGGATACTGTTCGGCCCCGCTGGGGCCGGTGGTGTTTTTCTTTTGTTTTGATAAATGCCTCCGCAGTCACGCGAAGCGCGTGACGGGATATTCGTAAGAGGAATGTTATTTTTTTATCGCAATAAACTGCGGGGAATTAAAGCCTGCCCATGGCTCGTCCGCCATCTGGCGGATTAAAAATGTTTGACTCGCTCGGGGCCAGTTTTATTTTGGAAATCAAGTCTGCGTTAATTTCTTTACTCAAAAGAGAAATGAAAGAATCGGAGAATAATTATTGACCCCGGAGCGGGTCAAACATTTTTAACAGCGCCACTATAAAAATATCCCGGTCCCAGCGGGACCGAACGTTGTTTTTCACTTCCCTAAAACATTTTTCCTTCCCTGACAGGTTATTACCACGCAACGCGGAACGATTTTTGCACGTCAACCGGTAAACCGCGGCTATGAAACGTTTTTTACTCCTTTCCCTTTTATTCTCCACCCAGCTTTCTTTCGCACAAAAACAATACGAAAAATGGTGCTTCGGACACCAGTGCGGTATTGATTTTTCAACGGGAACAGCTGTTGCTATTACCACACCTATGACCACGCTTTATGGTGTAAGCGAATCCGGGGCCATGATTTGCGACCTCAACGGTAATTTGTTATTCTACTCGGATGGCGATGGCACCGATTCTACCTGCAATGGTGTGCGCTGGGGAAAAATCTGGAACCGCAATGGCGTAACCATGGATGGAGGAATTCTTGATGACACTGCAGGAGGCGGATACAGTTCGCGGCAAGGCGCACTGATTGTTCCCCGGCCCGGAACCACCGACCAATATTATTTACTGAACAGCGACCATGTGGAATGGGAAGGCGATACCATGTGTACACAGCCCTATCCCTATAAAAAGGGTGGCGGTGTGGGTTATTTTTTAATTGACATGTCGCAAAATGGCGGTGACGGGAAAGTGATGGAGTATAATAAAAAATTACTTGTCCCCAGTTTTGAAGGACTAACGGCCACAAGACATGCGAACGGCATGGATTACTGGATAGCTACACAAACGGGTTGGTATGATCTTGGTTTTCCCAGTGCGGATTCGGTTTTTATGTATCGGCTTACTTCCACAGGATTTTCTGCGCCACTTAAATTTCCTCTTGGAATAAATGATGCCATGTTGCGCTTTTCTCCCGATGGAAAAAAGTTTTTTGTGGAAGACACCAAAACTGTTTATGATTTTGATAATGCCACGGGAAATATTTCCAATCCGCGTGTTCTTACCAATACCGGTTCTACATTTAACCTGTCGTGGGTATTTTCTCCCAACAGTAAATATTTATATTACCTGGAATATGTGATGGTGGGAATATTCAATTATAAATATTCATTGTTTCAATACGATACTGATGCTGCCAATATTTCCGTCACTAAAACACTTGTGGCCAATACACCAACACTTCCCGTCACAGGCGGAATAATTTTATACGGACAGGCACAAACTGCACCGGATGGCAAAATATACATTGCCCGTTACAATGGCGAAGATTCGCTGGATTGCCAGACGCTTTCTGTTATTCACTGCCCGAATAAATACGGGTCTGCTGCCAATTTTGTGGAAAACGGATTTACACTAATGCCCAACACGTATGTAAGTTTCAATATGCCCAACAACATCGAATATTTTTTGCAATCGGAAGATACCTGCGGTTTGACTATACGTGCGGATTATACCTATCTGAAAAACTGCTATCTCGACAGCATTCCGTTTGTGGATATGTCGTATACTAACATCACGTCCTGGTCGTGGGATTTTGGAGATCCGGGATCGGGTGCCAATAATTTTTCCACGTTGCAAAATCCTGTCCACAAATTTGCAACTCCGGGTGTGTATACAGTCACTTTGATGGTTTCAGACGGAACGTATTCCGATACTATTTTCTACAATACCGAGATTTTGAATTGTTTTCCCAAAGGCGTGGATGAACACCGTTTAACTTTTGAAACTACAGTATTTCCGAATCCCTCCAGCGATGCCTGTACATTTACCTTTTCTGATGGCGGAACTATTTATTCTCTTGAAATTTTTGATGTTTCGGGAAGATTAATCCTGAATGAAAAAAATATTACCGGAAATTCCTTTTCGTTGAATACTTCAGGAATTTCATCAGGAACTTATTTTTTCAGAGTTATTTCTGATGTAAATAAAATCAGCCGTGGAAAGTTGGTGGTAGGGAAATAGGATTTTGAGATCTTAAGCGGCATTTTGGTCCATGTGAATTTCCAAACCGCGGAGGGCGCAGAGAATAATCAAGCCGAGGGCGCGGAGAGTTCCCGGTTCGTTGATTATTTCCGCACTGCTTTCGGAAACACAAATAAAAAAGCAAAAACATTATCACAAAAACGGATAAAACTCTTTCGTCAGTTTCACATATTCCGGGGTAAACTGTTCGTTATTGTCACGAATACATAATTCTTCTTCCATTGCTTTTCCCGCATCTTTTGAAAATTCAATAAGAATTCTTTTTACCGGTTTTTCCGGATTATAACGCACATGACATATACGTTCTGTGTAAAAACCATATTTTGCTGCTTCATTTTTAATTTCCTTTTCCTTATCAGCCGGAAGAACAAAGTCCATTTTTCCTTTTTCTGCCAGCAATTTCACCGAACAGGCTATTAACTCTGCGGGAGAAAGATTTACCGTGTGACGGGCGGCATCTTTTCTTTCATCGCCCGACAAAAGCGAGTTACTGAAAAAGGGAGGATTGGAAACTACGAGGCTGTACTTTATTCCTTTTGTAAATTGTTTGATATCTTCATGAAAAACGCCCATCCGTTCCTGCCATGGCGAAGCATTGAAATTATCTTCGCACTGCAAAAAACTTTCATCGTCCACTTCAACGGCATCTATCAGTGCTTTTTGGTTCCGCTGAGCCAGCATCAGTGCAATTATCCCGCTTCCTGCCCCGATGTCCAGTATTGCATCAATGCCTGACACGTTAGTCCATGCCCCGAGCAAAACGGCATCGGTACCCACTTTCATGGCGCATTGATCGTGTTTTACCGAAAACTGTTTGAACTGAAACGGCTCAGTCTTCATCGTTGGGCTGTTCACTGAGATAAAGGTCAATCAGTCCATCAGGACAATTAACGTGAATGATTTTCTTCTTCCGGTCGACTTTTTCAATGATATGGTCGTTTACAGGAATAAGAATTTCTTTTCCACCTTGTTTTATTTCCAGCAGAATTCCTGCGGCAGTCTCCAATACGTTAGTTACTTTTCCTATTTTTCCTCTTGTTGTATCGATTGTTTCAAAGCCAACTACTTCATGGAAATAAAATTGTTTGCCTGTAAGTTTTGGGAGAAAGTCCAGTGGCAGGAAAAGATTTTTTTTCAGGAATGGTTGCGCCAGCTCAATAGTGGAAACATTTTCCAGTTTCACGATCGCGCGGCTTTTGGGAATGAGTTTGTATTCTTTAAGCGACTGCAAAACCAATTGCCCGTTATGCTCAATATACACTTCTTCGAGTAAAGGATAAAGTGAAGCATCATCCACATCCAGGAAAAACACAAGTTCTCCCTTAATGCCATGCACTTTGCTGATATATCCCAAATGAAAACAGTCTTCTTTTTTCACCGGGAAAAAATAGATGATTATGCGTTTTCGCTGTTCTCTTCAGCGGCAGGTGCATCAGTAGCGGGTGCTTCCACTTCGGGTTCAGCAGCGGGCACTTCAGCAGCGGCTTTGGCCAGTGCTTCGGCTTTTGCTTCACGAACCTTGGTTTCGGCAGCAAGGCGGCTCTTTTCAGCGCTTACTTTATCAGCAGCCACTTTATTTTTATGAGCAGATACTTTACCTTCTTTTTCAGCTATCCACTTTTCGAATTTGGCATCGGCCTGCTCCTGGGTAAGAGCGCCTTTTTTAACTCCCACATTGAGGTGATTGCGGTAAAGAATTCCTTTATAGGAAAGAATAGCACGGCAGGTATCAGAAGGTTGTGCACCTTTTTCTACCCAATGAAGTGCTTTATTGAAATCGATTTCGATAGTAGCAGGAATGGTCTGCGGATCGTATACACCAATTTTCTCGATGTATTTTCCGTCACGCGGAGCACGTTCGTCTGCAATTACAATGTGAAAAAACGGTTTTCCTTTTTTACCGTGAAGGGCGAGTCTGATTTTTGTTGCCATTTTTAATTGTTTTAAAAGGGTCCTAAACCCGGTTAATTAATTTTTTTAAGGGCTGCAAATATCTGTTATTTCCCTATAATATCCGCATCAACGGGCAAGATTATTTGCAAAAATGAGCAAATAAATAGTCCCGCGGCTGGTAATTTCTAAAGCTTAGTACCTATTTTTGGAAGGAAATGCCTTCTATTGTCAGACATATTTTATTGGTTTTCAGGGTGTTTTTACTATTTGCCCTGATCGTTTCATCAGCATCGGCTGCCCGCGAACATAAGAATACGGTTTGTGTTTCCTCAACGGCTGCATCATTTGGCCTGCCTGAGGCCCCGGCTCAACAGGTAGAGCAAGCTATTTCCCTGCATTTACCGGCTATTCATCCCCACACCTTTTCGGGGAACAATGATTCATTTGGTTTTCTTTCCAAAAAGCCTTCTTTTGACACAAATAATTTTTCCGATACCCGGATATTTACTGATAAACATTACACTCTGCCGCTTTTTATTCTTCATGCGGTGCTGATCATTTGATCATTGTTTTTTCCTTTTTTCCGGGGAGCTATTATTTCCCCGGCTATCCTTATTATGTTTTCCAACCTAAAAACATTTTCCATGAGCAGTGAAAAAGAAAAAAACTACGGCTTCCTGGTGTTTTTACTCATCATGACAGCCATTATAATTGCCATCAGCCTGCTGGCTAAATTTTTTATCTGATAGTTTAGAAAAAATGGTCGAAAATAATATCTGTTTTATCGCTTTTCAACGCCTTTATAACGGGGTGAAGCAATACTTTACCCTTTTTCTACAACGGATGATGAAAAACTTTGGATACAGAATTTCGACTTGCATTAAAATTAATTTTTACTTTGTCCAACCAAAAAAACCAGAAACATGTTTAAACATCTTCTCAAACTTTTAATACCGGCACTGATGCTTTTCATACCGGTATATGCCCTTGCCAGCGGAACCAGTAATGTTCCTATGGTAGGAGGAATTCGAATAGAATTCATCATTTTCGCACTTACACTTGTAGGGGTTGCGCTTTTCCATAATCACACGATGTGGGTGGCGCTCATCGGACTTTCAACCGTATTGGCTATCAAATTTATTTTTGATGACCAGTTTGATTTAGGCGCCCACATTGTAGGAAACGAACACCACGAAGGCGAATGGAAAACACTGGTAAACCTGATCGGATTATTATTCGGTTTCGGAATTCTTGCCAAACATTTTGAAGAATCGAAAGTTCCGGAAATTCTTCCCAAGTTCCTTCCCAACGGATACATGGGAGCTGTAGTATTGCTTTTCATCATTATGGTTATTTCTTCTTTCCTCGACAATATTGCTGCTGCGATGATCGGTGGAACTATTGCACTGGTTGTGTTTAAAAACAAAGTACATATCGGTTATATAGCTGCTATAGTTGCCGCCAGTAATGCCGGTGGCGCAGGATCAGTTGTAGGTGACACCACTACCACTATTATGTGGATTGAAGGTGTTGATCCCCTGGCAGTACTTCCTGCCTTCGTAGCTTCTATCGCGGCATTTCTGATTTTCGGATTTGCAGCTGCCAGTCAACAACACAAACTCCAGGAAATAACAGCCGATGCCCCATCAGGAATTAAAGTAGACGGAAAAAAACTCCTGGTTGTTCTTATGATTCTTATTGGTGCAATTGTTACCAATTATATGAGCAATGCCGGAATTTATGAAGAGATTTTCTTTGGACCTGCAGTCGGGGTTTGGATTGCCATACTTTTAGGTGCATTAATTACTTCTACTCCGTGGGAAGAAATTAAAAGTGCTTTTGCAGGAACCATTTTCCTTACAGCACTTGTAACCTGTGCATCACTTATGCCGGTTGACGATCTTCCTGCTGCTTCATGGCAAACAGCTCTTTCATTAGGATTTGTTTCTGCTGTGTTTGATAATATTCCGCTTACCAAATTATGTCTTGAACAAGGCGGATATGACTGGGGAATGCTCGCTTATGCAGTAGGATTTGGAGGTTCAATGATATGGTTTGGTTCTTCTGCCGGAGTAGCCATTACCAATAAATTCCCTGAGGCCCGTTCGGTAGTTAGTTATGTGAAAAACGGATGGCATGTAGCTGTTGCTTATGTAGTTGGTTTCTTTGTTATGTATCTTACATTAGGATGGAATCCAACCGACCACAAGGCAGGAAAAGCAGAGGATAAAGACAAAACAAAAACCGAACAACACGAAGGACATGATGATCACGAACACAGTGGTGAACATGCGCATTAAATAAATGGTTAATTGGTTATATTCTTTAAACGCCCCCGCTAGTGCAGCGGGGGCGTTTTATTTTGCTAAATTTGGATAATGAAATTTTTTCTCATTGCCTCTGCCCTGCTGCTTTCGGGAAATATTATTCCCGAAAAAACACAGCAAAATAATTCCACCTACCAGTTTGCGGTGTTAAAGTATAATGGTGGTGGCGACTGGTATTCCAATCCCACTTCGGTTCCCAACCTGGTTGAATTCTGCAACAAAAATCTTGGGATGAACATTAATAAGGAGGTGGCAACTGTAGAGGCCGGAAGTCCTGATATCTTTAATTATCCTTTTATACACATGACCGGTCATGGAAATGTAGTTTTCAATAATAAGGAAGCCGAGAACCTTCGCAATTATCTTATTGGAGGAGGTTTTTTACATATTTCGGATAATTATGGAATGGATAAGTTTATCCGGAAGGAACTGGAAAAGGTGTTTCCTGATAACCCTTTAACAGAGTTACCGCCTTCCCACCCTGTTTACCACCAGAAATACGAATTTAAGAACGGCCTGCCCAAGGTTCATGAGCACGACAACAAGCCGGCACAGGGTTTTGGGATTACATATGAAGGCAGGCTGGTGATTTTTTATGACTTCGAGTGCGACCTCGGAGACGGCTGGGAAGACCCTTCGGTACACAATGATTCGGAAGAAGCCCGGCTAAAAGCCCTGAAAATGGGGGCGAATATCGTTCAGTTAGCCCTGATGGGTGCCAACGAATAACCAAAAAGGCTTAGTGCGTTTTCTACGCATAAATGCTTAGAATTCTTTCCTTTTTCCTGATTTCTCACAAACCCGCCTTTCGCGTCATGTACATCTTTCTTGTTTGGAGGACTTTTGGTAAAACAAAACAAAGCTATGCGTTTTACCACTACATGCAGTTTTTTGATCCTCACAGCTACCCTGCAGGCACAAAACCTTACTAACCCCAGCTGGACTTTAGCAGCAGGCGGAAGTGCTGATTCACGAATCAAAAAAATTCATGTCACGGATAACGGTTCTGTTATTGCTTTGGGAAGTTTCAGAAGAGGAGAAATTACTTTTGATTCGTATACCTTATCCGAAGAGCCGCAGCTTGACAATCATTTTATCATTAAAACCAATTCTTCAGGACAAACCGAATGGTTAAAAGGCGGATTTAACACCACTTATGATTTTGAAACCGATGCCAGCGGAAATATTATTGTTCCTTCGGGCGATACCTTATATATGATCAGCGGAAATGACGGATCGCTGATATGGAAAACAAGTCTTGAACCGGTAAACGGATCCTATCTTCGTATCTACCAGGCAGAATTACTCACTAACGGTGAACTGGTTTTAGCAGGTGAAGGCTATTTTGAAGATATCGCTGCAGGCAGTTTTTATCTCGACCAGGCAACTACCGGTTATTATATGTTTACCGCTGCCAGCGACCTGAACGGAAACATCAGCCGGATTACTACCTATGCATTCAACAACACTCCCCTGCTTAATGAAATGCAACTGGCCTCCAATCCCGATAACGGGTTTTATCTCGCTTTCCGAGCGGATGAAATCAGTAACGACCAGCTTTCGGCACAGGCCGAAGTGGAAAATGCATTAACTACTAACCCGTCACGGACTGCTGTAGCAGCATTTAATGAAGCAGGAACCGCTACCTGGGCCATTACCTTTAAAGGCGATTCGGCCAATGTGCATGTAAAGGAAATACATCCCGAGGGAAGTGAACTGTATGTTTCCGGAAATCTTTACTCTGCTTACGGCAACCTGTCGCCTTTTTCTGCAGGAGCTGCTTCTTCGTCTGTATCCGCCAACTGCAGCGGAAATAACTTCCAGGCTTTTTCGCTGGTAATCGATACTGTTTCAAAAAATATTATCAGCCAGATGGACAGCGAACTCGGCTGCCAGGGAAATATCCTTGGACTGGGATTCAGACAATACAACAATGCCGACTACGCACTTTTACAATACCAGCAGGATATCACCATCAATTCTTCCCTGCTTCTTTCGCAACCCGACACTTCAGCCGATCAGCAGTATTTTTATTCTACTGCACTGGTAAAATACAATTATAACGGTCAGCCTGTTTCAGCAACAGAAACAGGAGCCAAATTCGGAAATTCATTTGGCGACCTGGATATCCAGCCCAGCGGTGATGTTGTTACCGGTGGAGTGTATATGGATTACCAGTCGCTGGCTGGTGCCACGCCACATGCCGTTCTTAATAAATACGTAAATTCTACTACCATGATAACCGAGAATTTAATTATGCCCAGGGTTAATGTTTACCCTAATCCGTCCAACGGAGCTTTTTCGCTGGAATCGGATGAAAACATTTTGTCGGTGGAAATTTATTCCACGGATGGAAGTAAAATCCTTGCCAATGAAGGAGAATCGAATTTTATGCGGTTCGACCTTTCTGCCCAGCCGGCTGGAATTTACCTGGTGAAAACAAGAACCATTCATTCGGTGCTCAAGCGCCTGGTGGTGGTAGAGAGATAAACACCTGACGGTTGGTTTTCGGTCCCTGCTGAAAACCAACCATCATTTAGCAACGTTTATTTCCCTGCGATTTTTGTATCTTTGTGCATACAATGAAATCGCTTTCGCATCTCAATAAGTTCCTGCTCAACTACAAGTGGCTGCTTTTATTGGGAATGCTGTTTATCATCATCTCCAATTTTTTTGCCGTTATCTCTCCCGAGCTCATCCGCGTTTCGTTTGATTCTGTTTTCGACACTTTCGGAAAAATGGAAAAAGGAACGCTTACCGGAGAGGAAGCCACACAACTGATCATCCGGGTAGCGTTGTTCAATGCAGGCATGTTTATGCTTTATGCATTGCTGAAAGGCGTATTCCTGTTCTTTATGCGGCAAACCATTATTGTTATGTCGCGGCATATAGAATACGACCAGAAGAATGAAATTTTTCACAAATACCAGCAACTTTCCCTTTCATTTTACCGCAAAAACAACACTGGCGATTTAATGAACCGCATCAGTGAAGATGTGAGCCGGGTAAGAATGTACCTCGGCCCGGGAATAATGTATACTGCCAACCTGGTGGTTTTATTTGTGATGATACTGATACAGATGTTTCGTATCAATCCCGAACTTTCCGTTTATGTATTAATTCCGCTTCCGCTGATGGGAATACTGGTGTATGTGGTAAGTGTGCGCATCAACAAACAGAGTGAAGAAGTGCAAAATCAACAATCCACTTTAACCACCCATGCACAGGAAGCTTTTTCAGGTATACGTGTTTTAAAAACTTACGGAAAAGAGGAAGAATTTGCAGCAGATTTCAAAAAGGAAAGCGAAGAATACAAAACGCGTGTTTTACGAATGATAAAAACCGATGCGTTGTTTCATCCCATTATCGCATTACTTATCGGATTAAGCACAGTGCTCACTGTTTTTATGGGCGGATTGTTTGTGGTGGAAGGAAAAATTTCCATCGGAACCATTCCCGAATTTTTGTTTTACGTAAATATGCTCACGTGGCCTTTTGCTTCGGTGGGATGGGTTACTTCACTGGTACAAAGAGCCGCAGCCTCACAGGAACGTATCAACGAGTTTTTGCATACCGACACAGAAATAAAAAATCACAACCCGGTTCCACACGAAATAACAGGGGAAATTGAATTCAGAAATGTAAATTTCACTTATCCCGATTCGGGAATTGTGGCTTTAAAAAATGTGAACGTAACCGTAAATGCAGGCGAAACACTTGCAATTATCGGAAAAACCGGCTCGGGGAAATCTACCATGGCAGCATTGATCAACCGGCTTTACGATCCCACTTCAGGAGAAATTTTGCTTGACGGCCAACCTCTGCAAAAAGCCAACCTTGATTCCCTTCGTTCCAATACCGGGTATGTTCCGCAGGAAGTATTTTTATTTTCAGACACTATTTCCAATAATATCGCTTTCGGATTAAAGGAAGGCGAGCGAAACCAGGAACTGATTGAACAGGCAGCCAGGGATGCTGCCATCTATGGAAACATTATGGAGTTCAAAGAACGGTTTGAAACAGTGGTGGGAGAGCGTGGAATTACCCTTTCGGGAGGACAAAAACAACGGATTTCGATCGCAAGGGCTATTATCAGGAATCCAAAGATCCTTGTTTTTGACGATTGTCTTTCTGCAGTAGATACAGAGACAGAAGATGAGATACTTCGCAACCTGAAACGGATTATGAAAGGCCGTACTTCGGTGATTATCAGTCATAGAGTATCTTCGGTGAAGCATGCCAACAAGATCATTGTTTTGCATCACGGACAGGTGGTGGAAGAAGGGACACACCAGCAATTACTCGATAAAAAGGGGTTTTATTTCGATATATACCGCAAACAGCTCCTCGAAGACGAAAAAATAACCCAAAAAAACATTGCTTAATTCCTTTTTAGTTATAAATTTGTTTCCTTCACTTTAAATGAAGTTTAACCAACTTTTAGCGCGATGGAAGACGGATATCAAAAAGAAGGCAAAAAGAGAGACGAGATTTTCTCTAAATCGGTGAGAGCCGGTAAAAGGACCTATTTCTTTGACGTAAAAACCACCCGTGGCAGTGATTTATATATCACGATCACCGAAAGCAAGAAACGTTTTGAAAAAGAGACCAACAAATTCAACTACGAAAAGCACAAAATTTTCCTGTATAAGGAAGACTTTGAAAAATTCGTGGAAGGCCTTAATGAAACCGTTGCCAAAATCAGTGAGTTGAAAGAGAGCGGATTTGTAGCTCCCGAAAGCGACCACCATCAAAATCAGCAAAATCACTCCAACAATAACCACAGTTCATCAGAAAATTTCTCTTACACGAACGTGGAGTTTGAAGATCTGGATAAGTAAATAAAAATTCAAATAAAGAAAACCCTTCCCGAAACGAAGGGTTTTTTTGTAGCCTTAAATTATAAAACATAAAAAATATGCCGTCACTCCACTTTTATACCGAAGTGAAATTCATCATGTTCTGTTTTTTTTGAAGAATTTCATTCGGCATAATACCAGTTATTGGCCTATTTAATAAATCAGTTTGGTATTATTTTCCCCCAGTACCATTTTTTACCATCATCAAAAACGCCAACGATGAAATTTCCATTGGAATAGCAGGAGGATGTCAGCATCAGTGAATTATCAGTTTCTCCGGCAACCGGCCAATGTTTCGGTGAAGGTGAAGTTTCCCATGCATGGAGACATGCGTTTTCAAAAGATTTGAGAGGTAGAACCGGGTTTTTTGCGGCATCGTAGGCAGACGGATCGAATCGAAGATTGTTCCGGTGATCGTTAAAAATTACCAGCTCACGGTCACCGTACTTCAGCAAATGATGGGAGAAAAACAATTCGATGTTCCGGTTTCCCGAAGTGTAGGTTTTTGTCCAGCTGATATTCACTCCCAGCAGGCTCAGGTTTTTTTCTTCATAATAACTCTCAATCTTATTGAGCTGATACTTCGGAACAAAACTCATTTTTACAAAAACACCTTTTTTGGTAAAGGTAACCAGCCATACTCCACCGTTATAATATGTGTACGTTTCACCACCTTCTACCGGCATTTTACTTACTCCTGATTGCTCGTAAACCAATGTAACCGTTGAATCAGAAAAATACCTTGCCTCCACAAAACCCATATCTTTAGGAACGATCAGGGGATTTTTGTTTTCGTCCTGCCCGGGGCGGATCCATTGTACCTGTGCCGAAACCGGTATGGCATTTCTCGCTGTAATTTTTCCATCATCCTCTGTATGATATACCACTGCATGTGTAATCACACTAAATTTTATCGTTTTCCCGACAGTGCCCACCAAAGTCCCCATAATCAGTTTTTTTCCACCCGGAGAAATAACGAGGTACGAATGATCCAGTTTATCAATAGTTTTTACCAATGAACGGGATAGTTTTTTTCCACTACGGGAAAAATGAAATAACAAATGGTATTTATCACCTTTCCGGGGCTGGACATACATCAGGGCCCACAGGTCGCCTTTTTCGTCACTAACTGCATTTTGTAACAAGTAATAGGAATCTCCTTTTGCCGGAACAGAATCGCGGGCGGCATACATACGGTTCAGTGATTTGTCATAGCCTTCCACATTCAACACCATCCATTCTCCTTTTTTATTCACTTTCTCAAGACTTGAAATAAAAAACTGTTCTCTTTTTTCATCGGGAGTTATCAACAGTTTTTCATTTTCGCGCATGGAAATAAACCGGCTCGTATCAGCACCATATTCTGCCGAAAACATATAAAATCCTTTTCTCAGTTGCCGTTTCTGGTTGTGATAAAAAGGAACAAGATAATTTACCTTAAACAAATGAACAGGTTCTTCAATATATGGATTGGCAGAATCCACCAGCGGAAGGAGATATTCTTCCGAAAGCCCAAATGTTCTGGTATCGTATTTCTGCATCCAGTATGTTCTGTTCCCGGTTTTCATAAAACAAAACATCCGCACACTATCGGCATACAGCGGTTTTATCATTTCAATATAACCGGGAATATCAGGACCTTTTTCAAACACAATGGACTGTGAAATTGAAAAACCAGCGGAAAATGCAAATGCGAAAACTAAAGAATGCTTCATTTTTTTTACTGCAAGTATACAGCTGCGGGAGAAACGAAATGATTTTATTGAACCAATTACTGACTTTAAATCCCGGTAAAATTTATTTTTTCCAGTAGAAAATAACAAAAAAAACTGAGTTTATTGCCGATTACCTGCTGATGATATCCCTGTCGGTTACTCCGCCACCTGCACAACCGATGGATTGAAACTGAAATGCATCCGGTGAAGTAAACGAAAAGGAATAACCCAGCATTCCCTCTCCTCCGCCTTCTTCCTCTGATGATTTTTTCTCAGCGATGGTTAGTGAACAAATTACCGAGCCGTCTGAAACCCTTGTGAAAATAAAATGATTGGCATCCGAATGGCTGATCAGCTTAACCACTTTGGCTGAAAATAAATCGTTGTAATATTTTTCCCAGTTTTCTTCTGTAACCATCATATCTTCCAGTTGATCGGCCAATTTGGGATTGAAAGAAATAAGGCAGGAAATATCCATTGGCAAAAAAATCATCTCTTTTAAAGTTTTCATATCCCGCTTCAATAATAATTTTTTGAATTTTCCAAAACTCTCTGAAAAACCGGTGGTATCAGCAGCGCTTATTGCAAATTCGTCCGGGGCTTCGGATAAAACTGCTTCTGTTGTATCTTCATGTACAGGCCCCATATCCGTACTTTCCTTTTTTGTATCCGTTTTTTTCTCCCCTCCACCGCAGGAAATAAAAACCAATAACGCCAATGTGTAAATTATTTTTTTCATGGTTTGATTATTTCTGCCAATATACAAAATTTATCCCATCTTTGTAAACCATGTCAACGCAACGACAGCTTTTTTTCCAGCACCTTGCCCTTACCAGCGATTTTCCGCTGGCACTGGAAATTTCACACGCGGAAGGAAATTATCTTATTGATGTAAACGGAAAAAAATACCTCGACCTTATTTCAGGTATTGCCGTAAGTAACCTCGGACACGGACATGCAAAAATAAAAGAAGCTGTTATTGAACAGGTGAATAAAAACATGCACCTGATGGTGTATGGCGAATATGTCCATTCTCCCCAGGTGAAACTGGCTGAAAAACTTTGTTCGCTGCTCCCCGCTTCTCTGAACAATGTATATTTTGTTAATTCGGGAGCAGAAGCTGTGGAAGGCGCGCTGAAACTGGCGAAACGATTTACGGGACGTACAGAAATTATTTCCTGTAAAAATGCTTATCACGGAAGTACACACGGAGCATTAAGTATTATCGGTGATGAAGAATTTAAAAATGCATTTCGGCCCCTGTTGCCGGATGTGCGGCAAATAGTTTTTAATGATTTCAGCCAACTGGAACAGATTACCGGCAAAACAGCCTGCGTGATCGTGGAACCTGTACAGGGCGAAGCAGGAATCCGTCCCGCTACAAAAGAATACCTGGAAGCACTGCGAAAAAAATGCACCGAACAAAGTGTGATTCTCATTTTTGATGAAATACAAAGCGGATACGGGCGAACAGGAAAACTTTTTGCATTTGAACATTATGGCGTAATTCCCGATGTATTGCTGCTGGCCAAAGGAATGGGAGGCGGAATGCCGCTGGGCGCATTTATCTCATCGCAGGAAATGATGAAAACGTTGCGTACTAATCCTGTTTTGGGACACATCACCACGTTTGGCGGCCATCCCGTTTGTTGTGCGGCAAGCCTTGCTGCGTTAGAAGAAATTGTTTCACCAGGAATAATAACCACAGTAACTGAAAAGGAAAAACTTTTCCGCCAGTTGCTGGTTCATCCTGCCATTAGGGAAATACGAAGCAAAGGACTGATGATGGCCGTGGAGCTGGAAAGTTTTGAAAAAGTACAACAGGTAATTACCCGCTGTATTGAAAAAGGAGTGATTGTTGACTGGTTTTTATTTTGCAACAACAGCCTGAGGATTGCGCCTCCGCTTACCATTTCTGAGGAAGAAATAAGAATGGCTTGCGGGGTGATATTGGAAAGTCTGAATTAGCCCAGACTATACCAATGCAGTCAAAACTTTAACCAACCATTTATTCTCTTCTTCCGTCCCCACAGTTATCCGCAAACACCCTTCACATAATTTTACTTTTGACCGATCGCGGACAATAATTTGTTCGCTTATCAAATGATCGAATACTTTTTTTGCATCCGAAAATTTCACCAGCAGGAAATTGGCATCAGAAGGAAATACTTTTTCCACACCCTTTAATTTTTTTAGTTCTTCACTTAACCATTGGCGTTGTTCCAGTATTTTTTTCACATTTTCTTCCTTCATCTGTTTTTTTTCCAGCGCACCCAACGCGATGAATTGCGGCATCAGCCCAATGTTGTAAGGTGGTTTTATTTTGCTTAACACCGCTATAATCTCTTCCGGAGCAAACAACATTCCCAGGCGTAAAGCAGCAAGTCCCCATGCCTTTGAAAAAGTTTGCATGATCACCATATTGGGATAACGATTAAGCAACGACAAACAACTTTCCTGCGAAGAAAAATCAATATAAGCTTCATCCACTACTACTATTCCATGAAAATTTTCCGCTATGGCAGTAATACTGCTTTTGTCAATCGAATTTCCTGACGGATTATTGGGTGAGCAGAAAAAAATGAGTTTTGTATTTTCGTTTATTGCATTTTTAATTGCTGATATATCGGGCTGAAAATCGTTCTGAAGATTTACTTCACGCACCTCCACATCATTGATGTCAGCCGCCACTTTATACATTCCATAGGTAGGCGGAAGAATAATACAGTTATCTTTTCCCGGAACACAAAAAGCGCGAAACAATAAGTCAATCACTTCATCGCTTCCGTTTCCCAGTAAAATATTTTTTGGCTGACAGTTTTTTAACCCGGCAATTTCACTTTTAAGTTTTCGCTGGTGCGGATCGGGATAACGGTTCAACTGGTTATTGAACGGACTTTCGTTGGCATCCAAAAAAATCCCTTTATCACCGCTGTATTCATCACGTGCAGTAGAATAGGGCGTAAGTTTTTTTACGTTGTCGCGGATCAGTTTATTTAAATCAAATTTCATAACAATATTTTTTCGGGCCTCACCCCCTGGCCCCCTCTCCCGTGGAGAGGGGGAAACAATTACTCTCCTCTCTCGCAGAGAGAGGGTCGGAGATGAGGCTACCCTCTGTTTATTTTTTTCAATCTCACACTCACTGCATTTTTATGCGCCCGCAATTCTTCTGCTTCGGCCATTATTTCAATACTGGGTCCCAGTGACTGCAGCCCCTTTGGAGAAATCCGCTGAAATGTGATTTTCTTGACAAAACTATCCAGAGAAACTCCGCTCCATGATTTGGCGTAACCATTGGTTGGTAAAGTATGATTGGTTCCCGAAGCGTAATCGCCAGCACTTTCGGGAGTGTACATACCGATGAACACCGAACCGGCATTTTCAATTTCATCCAGGTATTCACCCTCATCTTCCACTGAAATGATAAGATGTTCGGGTGCGTAATCGTTTATTATGGCAATTGCTTCCTTTTGTGAACTAACGATAATGGCCTTGCTGTTTTCCAACGCCTGTTTTGCAATATCTTTCCGGGGCAATTCTTCCAGTTGTATAGCAACTGCTTTCAAAACTTTTTCGGCAAACTTTACTGAAAAACAAACCAGTATTACCTGGCTGTCGGCCCCGTGTTCGGCCTGCGATAACAAGTCGGCCGCTACAAATTCAGGATCGGCTGTGTCATCTGCCAGCACCAACACTTCCGAGGGGCCGGCCGGCATATCAATAGCCATTCCCTTTCGCATGGCGTATTGTTTGGCCGCAGTAACGTATTGATTACCGGGTCCGAAAATTTTATGCACTTTAGGCACCGACTCCGTTCCAAATGTCATAGCCGCAATGGCCTGTATTCCCCCGGCTTTAAAAATTTTGGTTACTCCTGTGATTTTTGCCGCATACAAAATAGCAGGGTGAATTTTTCCTTCGGTATTGGGCGGAGAGCATAAAACAATTTCCTTACATCCCGCAATTCTTGCAGGAATAGCCAGCATCAATACCGTTGAAAAAAGCGGAGCTGTTCCTCCGGGAATATATAATCCTACTTTTTCAATCGCTTTACTTTCCCTCCAGCAGGTAACACCGGGAACAGTTTCAATCATTTTCACTTCTTCTTTCTGTGAAAGGTGAAATTTTTCAATATTGTTTTTGGCAATTTCAATAGCGTTTTTGAGCTGGCGTGAAACTTTTTTTTCAGCTTCTTCCAGTTCGGTATCAGATGCTGAAAGCCCGGTGAGTTCAACTTTGTCAAACTGGCGGGTGTTTTTTTTCACCGCCCGGTCGCCCATCGATTTTACTTCGTCAAAAACAATGGCTACTGTTTGTTCCAGGTTTTGCTGATCCTTTTCGGGACGTTTCAGCAATTCCTTACGGTTAATTTCATTATTTAATTCAATTATTTTCATTAATAACAGTATTGAGTAGTGAGGTATTGGTATTGAGACAAGAACACAATATAAATAAAAAACTGAAAAGGATGCCAAGAATTACCCGCAGCGAAAAAAACATTATTTCAGGAATCGGCATTTCCCTCACGGTTCATCACTTTTCCTAAACAACCATTTTCTCAATCGGCACGATCAAAATTCCCTGGGCACCTGCCTGTTTTAACTGATCTATTACTTCCCAAAACTGTTCATCACTGATTACTGAATGAACCGAACTCCATCCCTTTTCTGCCAAAGGTAAAACAGTAGGACTTTTCATTCCCGGTAAGATAGAAATTATTTCAGCCAGTTTTTCATCGGGTGTATTCAGCAAGATGTATTTGTTGTTTTTGGCATTGTTCACCGAACGAATGCGGAAAATCAGTTTATCGAGAATTTTTTTCTTTTCTGCATTAAGATTTTTGCCTGATATCAGCACCGCTTCCGAATGAAAAACCGTTTCTACTTCTTTTAGCCCGTTGCTGAACAATGTGCTTCCCGAACTCACAATATCACAAATTCCCTCTGCCAGTCCGATTCCCGGTGCAATTTCCACCGATCCGCTTATTTCGTGGATAGTGGCATTGATTCTGTTTTTTTTAAGAAAATTTCCCAAAATTACGGGATAGGATGTGGCAATTCGTTTTCCATTGAAAAAAGAAAGAGAATCGCAGACTGCATTTTTTTCAACAGCCAGCGACAACCTGCATTTTCCAAAACCCAGTTTTTCGGTTTCATTAATGTTTTTTCCCTGTTCGGTGACAATATTTTCACCAACAATTCCTATATCAGCCACCCCATCCTGTACATATTCGGGTATATCATCATCCCGTAAAAAAAGTACCTCGGCAGGGAAATTAGCTGCTTTTTCTTTTAGCCGGTTGGCCACACTGCTCACTTTTATTCCGCAATCTTTAAGAAGTTGCAGCGTGTTTTCACTAAGACGTCCTGATTTTTGAACCGCGATTTTTAAAATTTCACTCATTTTTTTCTTTTTTAAACAACAAAAAAGCCCCTCAAACGAAGGGCCTTAAATTATAAAAACTATTCCTCCGTTCACCGGTTAAAGGGTAAATGATGGTGTTTTTTAGAGGATTTGGCTATGATCATGGGGCAAAAATAAATGATTTTTCCCGGCCTCCCGGCAGAAAAACAGGCGTTTGCCCTATCCCATCACCATCTTTCAGGAGTAGCAAACTCTGAAAGGGTTAAGGTTGCCGGCAAAGCCGGATTTCTTATCTTTATAGCCACAAACAAAAGGGCAGATATGCTGAAAGAAATGGAACTAAAAGAGCAGAACGCGGAAATGACTTTTGAGGAATTCCGCCAGCAGGTGCTGGAAGATTTTAAGCTGGCGTGCATCAGCCGCGAAGCTTCGTTACTGGGAAGAAAAGAAGTGCTCACCGGAAAAGCCAAATTCGGAATTTTTGGTGACGGAAAAGAGCTGGCACAAATTGCCATGGCCAAAGTTTTTCGCAATGGAGATTTTCGTTCGGGATATTACCGCGACCAGACTTTTATGATGGCCATTGGCGAGCTGAATGTTCAGCAATATTTTGCTGCATTGTATGCACATACCGATATCGACCAGGAACCTGCGTCAGGTGGAAGGCAAATGGGAGGACACTACTCTACCCGTTCGCTGAATAAAGACGGTAGCTGGAAAAACTTATCGGAGAAAAAAAATTCTTCGGCCGATGTTTCCCCAACTGCCAGCCAGATGCCGCGTTTACTCGGATTGGCACAGGCATCAAAACTTTTCCGCCATAACGAACATCTGCACGCTTTCACTCAATTCTCCAATAAAGGAAACGAAATTGCATTTGGCACTATTGGCGATGCCAGTACATCAGAAGGAATTTTCTGGGAAACCATGAATGCAGCCGGTGTGTTGCAGGTGCCGATGCTGATGTCGGTATGGGATGATGGTTACGGCATTTCTGTTCCCAAAAAATATCAAACTACCAAAGCCAGTATTTCTGAAGCATTAAAAGGATTCCAGCGCCAGAAAGGAACTAACGGATATGAGATATTCGTAGTAAAAGGCTGGGATTATGGTGCTCTCTGCGAAACCTATGCAAAAGCATCAGCCGTTTGCCGGGCAGAACATGTTCCCGTGCTCATACATGTGGAAGAAGTTACACAACCACAGGGACACTCCACTTCCGGTTCGCACGAACGATATAAATCGAAGGAAATCCTGGAATGGACTACTGAAATGGATTGTATCAACCAGTTCAGAAAATGGATTTTGAATTACGAAAAACAAACCGGGAAAAAACTGGCCGGGGAAGAGGAACTGAATACCATTGCAGAAGAGGCTAAAAAATCGGTGCGCAACGACCAGAAAAAAGCCTGGGAAGAATTCCTGAAGCCGATAAAAAATGAAATTGCAGAAATAACTTCACTATTGGAACAACTGGCTGCCGGAAGTATAAATGCTGAAAAAATCCTTCTGCTGAAAAATGAACTGACTTCCATCAAGGAACCTATCCGAAAAGATATTTTGTCTACCGCCCGGAGAGCGCTGCGAATTGTTGCGGGAGAAAATAACCCCGTTCATCCCGTGCTTTCGGCCTGGATAAAAAATGAACTGGAAAAAAATTACGACCGGTATAGCTCATTTCTTTATTCCGAATCCAATGAAAGCGCGCTGAAAGTTATTCCTGTTAACCCGGAGTATGCAGAAAACACAGAACAGGTTGACGGAAGAATTGTGTTGCGCGAAAATTTCGATCATATACTCTCCACTAACCCGTTGACCGTTATATTTGGAGAAGATTCGGGTTTTATTGGTGATGTGAACCAGGGCCTGGAAGGAATGCAGGCCAAACACGGGGATTTACGTGTTACTGACACCGGCATCCGTGAAGCCACTATTGTTGGGCAGGGAATTGGATTATCCATGCGCGGATTACGTCCTATTGCTGAAATACAATACCTCGATTACCTTTTGTATGCATTGCAAATAATGAGTGACGATCTGGCTACTGTACAATACAGAACCAAAGGAGGACAAAAAGCGCCACTTATTATCCGTACACGCGGACATCGCCTGGAAGGAATCTGGCATTCCGGTTCACCGATGGGTACTATAATAAATGCCTGCCGCGGAATTTATGTTTGTGTTCCCCGCAATCTCACCATAGCAGCAGGTTTTTACAATACGTTGCTGGCTTCTGATGATTGCGCATTGATTATTGAACCACTGAATGGTTATCGCAAAAAAGAAAAAATGCCCTCCAATATCGGGCAATTCAAAATTCCATTGGGTGTTCCCGAAATGGTGAAAGAAGGAAGCGACCTTACGATTGTTTCCTACGGATCTACTTTCAACCTTTGTATAGAAGCGGCACAGCAACTTGAACAGTCGGGCATTTCGGCAGAGCTGATTGATGTGCAAACACTTCTTCCTTTTGACATATACCATACTATTGTAGAGTCGCTGAAAAAGACCAACCGCCTGCTGGTAGTGGATGAAGATGTTCCCGGGGGTGCGGCAGCTTATATTCTGGACAAGATACTGGTAGAACAAAAAGGTTACTATCATCTTGATTCTGAACCAGTAACACTCACTTCGAAAGAACACCGGCCGGCCTACGGTTCGGATGGTGATTATTTCTCGAAGCCCGGGATGGAAGATATTTTTGAAGCGGCTTACTCAATGATGCATGAAACAGATCCCGGAAAATTTCCGGCTCTTTATTAACTTGTATCAAAGATAAAAACTTGCCTCCATCTGATATCTTGTATCTTATAGTCTAAAGTCTCACCAAGGCACGATTCTTGCAACAGAATTTCACGAAATGAGAAAAATTTTACTCCTTATTATAATGATAGCGGCTTATTGCGGAAACGTTACAGCCAAAAATCCACCTCCACCGGGATGGATCATGTATCATTTTAATTTTAAAAATCCGCAGGGAGGAAGTGAAACTATTTTAAACCCCACTACCAATTCTGTTCTTAAACTCCGCGTAAAAAAAGATTACGAAATTTTTGATGCCAAAGGAAAACTGGTATTGAAAGGATCAGGAAAAGAAATTGACGTAAGCAGCCTGCCAGCCGGAAAATATACCGTGAAGTTTGATAAAGATTATAACCAGATTGAGTATTTCAAAAAGATCTGATTTCTTTATTTTTCTGCTCCTTAATCCTTTATTTCTTAAAAAAGAAAATACTACCTAACTTCGGTAAAAATAATTTCTGTTGAACCGTATCACCGAATCCGAATCGCATTACCATCATCTGGAAAAGATGAGCACTGAAGAATTGTTGCGCACCATCAACCAGGAAGATAAAAAAGTGGCGGGTGCGGTGGAAAAAGCCATTCCTTATATATTACCGCTTGTTGATACCATCACCGAAAAAATGAAAAACGGTGGCCGGTTGTTTTACATCGGTGCAGGAACCAGTGGGAGATTGGGAATTGTGGATGCTTCGGAATGTCCGCCTACTTATGGTGTTCCGCATGGAATGGTAATTGGAATTATTGCCGGTGGCGACAGCGCAATACGAAAAGCCGTTGAGTTTGCCGAAGACAGTAACGAACAGGGTTGGAGTGATCTGCAGGAACATGAAATAAGTGAAGATGATGTGGTAATAGGAATTGCCGCTTCGGGAACTACTCCTTATGTAGTGAGCACGCTGAAAAAATGTAACGAAAAAAATATTGTTACCGGATGTATTACCTGTAATCCCGGAAGTCCGGTGACAGAAGTCGCAAAATTTCCCATTGTTGCCGAAGTCGGCCCTGAATTTGTTACCGGCAGCACACGCATGAAATCGGGAACAGCACAGAAATTAATTCTGAATATGATCTCCACATCCGTAATGATAAAACTCGGACGCGTTAAAGACAACCGCATGGTAGATATGCAACTCAGCAACAACAAACTCATCGACCGCGGAACAAAAATGGTGATGGAAGCTTTGAACACGGATTATGAAAAAGCAAATGAATTGCTGAAGAAATTTGGAAGTGTGAGGAAAGCGGTGGAAGAAGGCAGAAGTGATGAGTGAAGGGCGATGAGTGTGCGGGGAGCGGTAGTAGGCAGCTTGCCACCACGCCAGTTCGATTGGCAAGCAGCGCTTTGGCGTTGTTGGCAGTGTTTGTTTATTTGTTTTTAATAGTATATGATATTCCGTTCATGGATACAATGCGGAATACCATCTTCATAAATAACTTTCCTGGTCCAGTTGCCATAATTATCAAAATCATATTTGATAGTCATTACTCTTATCACTTTTCCATCTATCACCAATTTTTCTTCCATTAAATTATTCCGTGAATCATATTGGTAGAATGTTTTTCGTTTCTCTGATTTATCATATTCTTCGGTTCTATTCCCGAGGGAATCAATTATTTCGTAATAAAAACCGGAGCTTATGCTCATGCCCAAATGTATTTCCGAAATCTTCATACCTCCGTTTAGCTCCTCGTATTTGTAAGTTGTAGCGCTATGCTCCCTTTCTTCAGCATAATATTCTTCTTTTATACACCTGCCTTCTGCATCATATTTATATTTAACCGACTGCTTGTACAACGATCCTGAGCGGTCTTCAAGAATGATCTTTTCCACCAAAAGGTTTTTATCATTATATATAAAGGAGTCTATCCTGTCGTGTTCTTTTGGCCGGTTGCGGGGTTCGGGCCAGAAAATTTTTATTAACCTGGATAAGGAATCATAGGTATAAACCTTCAGAGGATCCAATCCGCCTGTCCATTCCTCTTTTATTCTTCCCAGTGAATCATAAATAAAAGTTCTTGAGTGTACTACCTTCGTTTTTTCACTATCCATCAAATAAAATTGAATTTCCCTCCCTTTTTCATCAAAATGAATGGAATAGTCATCACGGTCGTGGATTCCCTGGTATTTGTATCCTTTAGAAATCCCTGAAGTATCTTTCCTGTTCACTTCCCACGATGTCTTATTCAGGAATTTTACCGGGCCATAAAGATTAAATTCTGTGGTGGTTACCGGTGAATAATGTTGAGCGAATGACAGAGACGTTATCGCAGGAAATATCAATAAACAACAAATATGCACAAAGCCTCTCAACATTCTTTATTGAAATATATTTCAAAAATAGGTTGTTTTGTCCAAAAAGCATCGATAGATATTTTAACGGTGTATTTCTTCTTTTTTCCAATAATTTCTCCTGCGTTCAAACCAATTCTTGCAAACTGTGACCGCATTAATCTGTGCAAATTAGTGTAATCTGTGGCCGCATTTCAGGAATTTAACACATTCTCTTCCCTTCCACTTTCTCAACTATTCAACTTTCCAAACTTTGTAACCGTTTACCCATATCTTTGTCAAAAATTTACGAATCATGCTGCACAATCTTATAGAAGAAGCGTGGGACAACCGCGAACTGCTGAAAGAAAAAAAATACCTTGATGCCATTAACCTGGTGATTGAAGAACTGGATAAGGGAAGATTACGCGTAGCCGAGCCTGCAGAAAACGGATGGAAAGTAAACGAATGGGTGAAAAAAGCAGTGGTACTTTATTTCCCGATCCGGCAAATGGAAACTATGGAAGCAGGTCCGCTTGAGTTTTATGATAAGATGCCTCTGAAAAGAAATTATAAAGAACTTGGAGTACGGGTTGTTCCGCATGCTGTTGCGCGACACGGTGCATATCTTGCCAAAGGTGTAATTATGATGCCATCGTATGTTAACATTGGTGCTTATGTAGACAGCGGAACGATGGTGGACACATGGGCAACTGTTGGATCGTGCGCACAAATCGGAAAAGATGTTCACTTAAGTGGTGGCGTGGGAATTGGCGGAGTACTGGAACCTCTGCAGGCTGCACCGGTGATTGTTGAAGACGGTTGTTTTGTAGGATCAAGGTGTATTGTGGTGGAAGGCGTGCGTGTGGAAAAACAGGCAGTTCTCGGAGCAAATGTGGTGCTTACAAAAAGCACAAAGATCATAGACGTTAGTGGCCACCAACCAAAAGAATATAAAGGAGTAGTTCCTTCTCGATCGGTTGTTATACCCGGCTCATACACCAAAAAATTTCCTGCCGGAGAATTCCAGGTGCCCTGTGCACTGATCATCGGACAAAGAAAAGAAAGTACCGACCTTAAAACTTCGCTGAATGATGCGTTAAGGGAATATAATGTGGCGGTTTAGGGGGAATTGAGATGTGAGTAGTGAGACATGAGTATTGAGATGTGAGTAGTGAGACATGAGTATTGAGATGTGAGTAGTGAGAATTTTGATGAAAAAGCGGAGCAATGCTCAGGTGGAACAATCGGGCATGCCTGACTCATAAAAAAAATAAGTAACTTCACATCATTGAAATCATTCCTGGTCATACAAACAGCGTGGATTGGTGATGTAATCCTGGCCACACCAGTTATTGAAAAACTTCATCGCTTCTTTCCTGAAGCGAGGATCGACTTTCTTCTTCGCAAAGGCAATGAAGGGTTGCTGGAATCGCATCCTTATATACACACCTTATATATATGGAATAAAAAAGAGCAAAAGCTGAAGCATCTTCTTCAACTCTCCAAAACCATCCGAAACCAGCGATACGATGCTGTTATCAACATCAACCGGTTTGGTTCATCAGGGTATGTCACCTGGCGGTCGCGGGCAAAACAAAAGATCGGGTTTGATAAAAATCCCTTTTCTTTAACTTACACACTTAAAGTAAAACATGAAGTAGGTAACGGGAAACATGAAGTGGAAAGAAACCTGGAGCTGATACAACACTTTACCGACACCTCATCCGAAAAACCAAAACTGCATATTCATCGCCACCATGAAGAAAAAATAAAAGGGTTGAAAGACACTCCTTATATATGTATGGCCCCCACATCGGTTTGGTTCACCAAGCAATTGCCAAAAGAAAAATGGCTGGAACTGATCGGCAACCTTGAAAAAAAATACAGGATCTATTTATTGGGATCAGCAAACGATAAGGGATTTTGTTATGATTTGCTGGAAAAGTCGGGGAGCGCAAACGTAAAGAATCTTTGCGGTGAGCTGAGTTTCCTGGAATCGGCAGCGTTGATGAAAGAGGCTGTGATGAATTATGTAAACGACTCTGCCCCACTTCATATCGCTTCATCAGTGAACGCGCCATGCACTGCATTTTTCTGTTCCACTATTCCCGGTTTTGGATTCGGGCCGTTGTCTGATTGTTCGGTGATTATTGAAACGAAAGAAAATCCGGAATGCCGGCCATGTGGATTGCATGGATTCAAATCCTGTCCGAAAAGCCATTTTAAATGTGCAACGACCATTGAAGTTCCGAAAACCATTTAGTGAAATGGAAAAATACCCCGCAGCATTTCTCACCTACCTTTCGCAGTTTGTTTCGGAGAACAAATTGCAACGAATGGATGAGGTGTTAAACTACCGAACGCATCACATCACCGGGGTTTTGGAAAATGTTTTCCAATCACAAAATGCCAGTGCGGTGATTCGAACAGCAGAATGTTTAGGCATACAGGAACTGCACATTATCGATAATGAGCAGACCTTTAGTTTAAATCCTGATGTTGTAGTGGGGTCGATGAAATGGATCAAACTGAACCGTTATCGCAAAAAAAACGAGAATAATACACTAACCTGCTTCCATCAGCTCAAAAAAGAAGGGTACAGGATTGTGTGTACAAGTCCGCATAAAGACGATTGTTTGATCGATGAACTGGATATTTCGCAAAAAACGGCTCTTGTTTTCGGAAATGAGGGAGAAGGAATTTCTGCCACAGCGATACAACATGCAGATGCTTTTGTAAAAATTCCGATGTATGGATTTACCGAAAGTTTTAATATTTCTGTCTCTGCTGCATTGTGTTTTGAGAATGTAATTACACGTTTGCATCAATCAGAATTAAACTGGCGATTGAGTGAAGAAGAAAAAATCCAGATCAAAATTCAGTGGATGAAAAAAGTGCTTAAACGATTCGATTTATACGTTTCAGAGTTTTTCACAAAGCATGGTGAATAAAAAAAAGGGTGAAATGTATTGCCGGAAAAAAATATAATTCTAAATTTGAATCATTAAATCTTTAAATCTAAACATCATGGCTAAAAAAGCAGCAAAAAAAGGTGGCAAAAAAGCTACTAAGAAAAAAGCAACAAAAAAAGCAGCTCCTAAAAAGAAGAAAGCTGCAAAAAGAAAGAAGAAGTAATTCTCTTTCGAGCTAAAATAAGCCCCGCCTCTCGCGGGGTTTATTTTTTTATATCCCTTTCACGGAATCTTTTCAGTAGTTCTTTTTTGTCATTTATCTCCTTTTCACCTGTTGCTTTCAATAACAGGTTACACATGTCCGTAAGAGGTTGGTTCGGCCAGGCGGCATCACGCAGATGATGAACCAGTTTCAACACAAAAAAAGCATCCATCCATTCCATCCATCGTGCATCGAAACCTTTGCGTGACGCGGAATGCAGCAACATTTCATCCCACTTCTCCTCCACACCTTCTTTCAGCATAAACTCATTAAAAGCATCACTCAATCCTGAACCCGGTATCCATTTTTTTTGTGCATACCAGGTGTCTGCGTTTTCCACAAAACACTTCAGTTCTTCAAAAATTCTGAAAGAATAGGTTTCTGACGATGGCTTAAGCCCATTAAGAATATCAGCAACTGCTTTTCCGGTTCCAAAAGGAACGCGATGAGATGGCCGGGGAGAAGGAATAACTCTTGTGGTATTGATCTCCGAAAAGTTTCCCAAAGCGATGATCTTTTGTAAAAAATAAAAATCTTCGCCCGCTTTCCTGCGATTCATTCCACCCTGTTTACAATAAGCCGAACTCCGAACCGCCATCGATGAACCTATGGTATGAAATGCGAACGGAAACCCTGCATATTGCAATGATTGCTTGTAATACCGCAAAAACAATTCATAATCCAGAATCGCGTCATAAACATCATTCTCAAATTCACTTCCCGACAATGGATGTTCGAAGTAAATGCTGCACCCCGGGCTTTTAGAATTCAGGGTAAAATGTTTTTCAATTTCATCCAGGTAATTGGCGTCACAGGTGGCGTCTGCATCAAAACAAACAATAATTCCATCTTTACCCGTTTTTTCAAATCTTCTCACTGCTTCATCCATCCCGATCTTTCGTGCCAGTCCGACACCCGCATGTTTGTGAGGTAGTTCATGCTGAATAATAAAATGAAATTGCATAAACGGTTTTGCATTTGTTTGGGCCCATTGCAATGCTTCATGATAACATCCGATATTTCTTTTTTTTATCTCTCCGTTTTCTTTTTGCGAAGCATTGATAACCGTTATAACCTCTACATTACAAGCAGGTTGAATACAATTATGTAAAGAAGATAATGTGCGGATAAGTTGCGGTTCATCATAACATGGAATCACTACAATCATCTTCGTTTCGGGATGAACAGGAACATCGAGTTGTTGTTCGCAGAAGGAATATTTTTGGAGATAGGTTGACAAGTTGGGGAAGTTGGTGAGTTTTGAAAGTTAGCAAGTGGGGAAAGTTTCAATATTTAGCGAGCACCTGATCTGTTTCTGTTCCATTGTTTTCCCGGACAAAATGAATTCAACCCTTTGAACTTTCTCAACTTTCAAAACTCTTTAACTTGTCACTTACGGTGATAATCTTGAAAGTTTCCAGGAATTGTTTTCTTTTTCAAATTTCAGCCGGTCGTGCAAACGGTTGGGGCGGCCCTGCCAGAACTCAAATCGTTGCGGTTGAATGATAAATCCACCCCAATGCTGAGGGCGTGGAACTTCTTTTCCTTCAAATTTTTTGGTAAGCTCTTCTACCTTTTTTTCCAGTTCGGCACGGTTGACAATAACAGAACTTTGTTCACTGGCCCAGGCACCGATCTGGCTTTCACGCGGACGTGATGCGAAATATTTCTCCGAAACATCATCACCGGCTTTTACCACCCATCCTTCCACACGGATCTGTCGTTCCAGCTCTCCCCAAAAAAACAAAGCAGAAATTTTCGGATTCACTTCCAGGTCGGCTGCTTTATCGCTGTTATAATTGGTATAAAAAACCAAACCTCCGTCAATCATATCGCGCATATACACTACCCGTGAGGAGGGTTGATTATCTTTTGAAGAAGTGGAAATAATCATCGCATACGGATCCAGGATCTGCGCGCCTACCGCTTCTTCAAACCATTTTTCAAACAAATCGTAAGGATTTCCCGAAACCGAAGATTCATCCAGCGGACGATTGGCAAAATCGCGCCTTACTGAATTGAGATAGTTTCGCAGAATTTCCATTTTTATTTATTCAATGAAATTAAAAACTCAAGTGTATCCACACCATCGGCATAATCCCAAAGCTGTGGCGATTGTGTACTGCCAAAAGGTATTCCGTTTTTACCCACCACACATTGCAACTGTTCTTTATGCATTTGTAAAAAATGTTCCACCTTTTCTGATTTATCGTAGCGTTCGTAAAACAACATAGCTAATGGAGAATGAAGCGATTTATCTTCTTTCAATAACAAAAAACCATTCTCTGTCAGTTCATCACGGTTCATCAGGTAAATGGCTTTATTGTACTCGTAATTATTGGCGTATTTTTTATGGTTGATGATTTCCTTAAACGGAAAAATGGCTTTAAAAAAACGGTCGAGGTCAAAATCTTCGGGGATAAACAATTTGGAAACATTACGGCAGCCCAGCCCGAAATAATCAAATACATCATGTCCCAGCCATTTCAATTCTTCTTCCGATTCATTTCCCGAAAGTACCGCTACAGATGTCCTGTTTTTTCGGATGATATGGGGATATTTTCCGAAATAATATTGAAAATAGCGGCTGCTGTTATCGGATCCGGTGGCAATTACCGCATCAAATTTTTCCAGTTTACCTTCTGCGAATTTTATTTTACCGGCAAAAGAGGGTTCAATTTCGCTGGTAAGATGGGTAAGAATAAATGGCAGCAGTTTATTATCGTCTGAAGATAATTTGATCAACGCATTATTTCCTGAAATAAGCACGCACAATAAATCATGGAATCCTACCAGGGGAATATTTCCGGCCATAATAACGGCAACGGTTTTCGGCTCGCCATTTTCAGAAAGGCCGGGATAATGACTAACCCATTTTTCGAAGTTCTCTTTTGAAAGCAAATCAGACCAGGAGCCTATCGCCTTTCTTACCATTTTTTCGGTAAACCATCCATTATATATATGGAGTTGCGAAATAAGCTCGTTGAATGTTTCGGATTCGGCCCGGCTAACCCCGTTGCTGTAGTCCTTCCATGGTTGGTTTTCACGGAATTCGGAGAGGAATTTCCCCAGCTGAACAAATGCGGCAATGCGTTGTTTTATGTCGGAAGTTACAGTATGCGGCATTTCCAAATCGTCTATATTTGCAAAACTAAATAAAAAAGGGCTGTTTATGGCTATCATGATCACTGACGAATGTATCAACTGCGGGGCCTGCGAACCGGAATGTCCGAATAATGCCATTTATGAAGGGGGAGCGGAATGGAAATTTGCTGACGGAACCTCTTTAAAAGGATTATTGAAAAAACCTGACGGGACGGATGTGAATGCAGATGAAAACCATGTCCCTAAATCGATGGATGTCTATTATATTGTATCTGATAAATGCACTGAGTGTGTGGGCTTTCACGATGAACCCCAGTGTGCGGCTGTTTGTCCCGTTGACTGCTGTGTTGACGACCCCGACTACCGCGAATCGAAGGAGTTGCTGCTGGCCAAGAAGGACTTTATGCACCTGTAAAAGGGCAACTTTTTCCCCTTCCTGCCGTAACAAATCCCTGTCTTTTCCTTATAAAAAGGCATACTTTTGGTATAGTTAACCCCATGAAGCCGGTGAAATCATTCATTATTACAGGTATTGTTCTTTTTAATTTCCTTTCCGTATCGGGGCAGGAGGATCTCTCTCATTTAAAGGAGGCCGAAGATTCACTCCATATTTATCTCGACAGTCTGCGTGCTTCCATGCGAAACGACCACCGCACCAAATGGAACAAACTGTTTAAGAAAAAACTGGCCGAAACACTGGAGGAAGAAGGCGCTTTTGATTACCCCTTCGATTCGCTGAAAACCATGGCCAAACTGTATTCACCCGACAAAAAATTCAGGCTGTTTAACTGGAACGTGGAAAACAACCAGGGCGAACATTCGTTTTACGGATTTGTGTTGCTGGCAGGAAAAGAAAAAGTAATCGAACTCATCGACCAGTCGAATACCATTACCGAACCCGAAAGCAAATCGCTTGATAACAAAAAATGGTATGGTGCTTTGTATTACGACATCATTCATTCCAGCGATGTGGGGAGAAACGAATACACACTTTTGGGGTGGGACGGCAATAACAGGCAAAGCGGAAAAATGATTATTGATGTTTTGGTGCTGGCCGGAGATAAAGTGAATTTTGGTGCTCCCATTTTTATCAATGGCCAATTGGGTATCAAAAAAAGAGTAGTGTTTGAATTTTCACCTCTGGTTAACAATTTTGTTCTTGAATACGATGAAAAGGAAAAACGAATTGTATTCGACCACCTGATGCCCGAATCGCCCGCAGCCGAAGGAGTACATGAATATTATTTCCCCGATGGATCATTTGACGGCTATAAACTCACCGAAGGAAAATGGATATTTGAAAGTGATGTGGATGCCCGTTTTATGGAAAGAAAATACAACGGGAAATTATACGATCCGAATAAGAGATAGGGATAGCGTTATTAAGTTATTAGGACAGAGAAGGAAATACGGACCGCCAACTTATGACTGCATACTGCCGCCTGTCTTCCGAGAACTGCCTTTTGAAGCTGTTTTTTGCCTTAAAATGATTCATTTTATAATTATTTACAAAATTCATTGAGTTTTTCCGGGGTAAAATTCCCACCTTTGTGTAACCAAATTATTCTTTGATTTACATGGAAACTTTAGCCAAAACCACCGTGAAAAAAGTACATAACTTCAGTGCCGGCCCCGGCATTCTTCCCCAGGAAGTAATGAAAAAAGCAGCAGAAGCCTGCATTAATTTTAATGGCATCGGCATGTCGTTGCTCGAAATTTCGCATCGCAGCAAAGATTTTGAACCTGTGATGGAAGAAGCACAACAACTCGTGCGCGAACTTTTTGGCGTAAATGAAGATTATCACGTGATGTTTTTAGGAGGCGGAGCCAGCCTTCAGTTTGCGATGGTTCCGTATAACCTGATGCGCACAAACGGAAAAGCCGCTTACCTCAATACAGGAGTATGGGCCAGTAAAGCCATCAAAGAAGCCAAACTACTTGGCGAAACTATTGTGGTGGCTTCTTCCGAAGATAAAAACTTCAATTACATTCCAAAAAATTATACCATTCCTGCTGATGCGGATTATTTCCACATCACTTCTAATAATACTATCTACGGAACACAAATGAAACAATTCCCGAAAAGCCCTGTTCCGCTGGTGTGTGATATGTCGTCTGACCTTTTCTCAAGAAAAGTAGATGGTAATCAATTTGCCTTAGTGTATGCAGGGGCGCAAAAAAATATCGGTCCGGCCGGTTCCACCATGGTGATGATTCATAAAGACATGCTCAACAAAAGCGATCGCAAAAAATTAAGTATGCTGGATTATGCGGTGCATGTAAAAGATGGTTCGATGTATAATACTCCACCTGTGTTCCCTATTTATGTTACTATGCTTACCTTAAAATGGCTGAAAGAAAATGGCGGTGTAAGCTGGATAGAAAAGAAAAATGAAGAAAAAGGCGCACTTCTATATAATGAAATTGACCGCAACAGCATGTTCTATGGAACAGTTGCCAAAGAAGACCGTTCGCTGATGAACGTTTGTTTTCTCCTTCACAAACCCGAACTGGACGGAGAATTTGATAAAATGGCAAAAGAAGCCGGCATCAGCGGAATAAAAGGACACCGTTCAGTTGGCGGATTCCGCGCTTCCATCTACAATGCCATGCCCATAGAAAGTGTGCAGGTGCTGGTAGACGTTATGAAAGCATTCGAAAAGAAATTCGCGTAATCGTTTCGTGCGCATAGTTGCTGAAATACCTCACCCGCAGATCAAAATCACCATTTTTGCGTGGAATGCCAAATTCATTATTAAACTGGAAGCAGGCTCTTATGAACAGGTGTATAAAATAAGTGAAGAAGATGTGGAAGGCAATCTCGAAAAAGTAAAAGCTATGATTACACCTGAGTTTATTAATCAATGCATCCAACGCTTTAGGGATATGCGCAGCGATTTCAGTAAAACCATTCAATTAACCTTACAATCATAATCATGAACAATCAGAAACTTTCCCTGGGATTGAATCTTGTGCTGCTGGTGGCAGTTATCTTCCTGTTTGTAAAAGTATATTCAGGAGGAGGCGATTCAGCCGCAAAAGAAAACGAAAAACCACCAGCCAAACAAATTCCCGGTGGCGGAGCAAAAATTGCTTTTGTAAACAGCGATTCCATTAACACCGGTTACAAATTTCTTGCTGATAAAAAAACCGAACTTATTGCCGAAGAAACAAAAGCCCGCGAAACGCTTAACCGTAAAATGAACCACGCTGCCAACCGCGAAAAACAAATACAGGCTGCTGCTGCATCACTTACGCCTGCCGAACAACAGGCAGCACAACTGGAACTTATGCAACTGGCACAAGACTATCAGAAAACAGAAGAAAAGCTACTGGGCGACCTTCAGCGAAAAGAAATGGAATACCAGAAACAACTTTACGATAACGTTAATGCCTTTTTAGCTACCTATACGAAAGAAAACCAAATCGATTTTGTTTTCAGCTATGTTCCCGGGGCACAGTTGTTGTATGGCGGTGCCGAATATGATATCACTATGGATGTATTGAATGGCATCAACTCACAATACGAAGCCACAAAAAATAAATAAGTGCATATCGCGCGGCAAAAAATAAAAGAGAATATTGCCGAATATATCCTCTATATGTGGCAAATCGAAGATGCTATCCGTGCCTTTCATTTCAACATCGAGGACATTGAATTCAATATTATACGCCTCAATTACCAGGACGAAGCTGTAATAGAAGAAGCAAAAGACTGGTATAGCGAACTGATTCGTAAAATGAAATCGGAAAAACTGGAGAAAAAGGGACATCTTTCCGAGCTTAACGATATTATCAACGAACTTTATTTTCTCCACTCTACCCTGCTTAATATTTCGGCTGATAACCGCTACAAACAAATTTTTGAAGAGGCGCTGCCTGTGATTTCAGAATTTAAAGAGCGAAGCAATTCCTCGCACATGAATGATGTGGAAGTATGCCTGAACGGATTGTATTCCAAACTTCTCATGCGTTTGCGTAAAATGAAAATTTCCAAAGAAACAGAAGAAGCCTTTGAACAATTCAGAAAAGTGATCGCCTATTTAACCATGAGCTATCACAAAATGAAACGGGGCGACCTGAATTTTCATCTGAACTGAAATAATCTACAGGTGGAATAGTTGAATGGACGTAGAGCGGGAAATGGAGAATGATTCAATGGAGTGGTAACGAACCTGTTTTTCTAATTTTTATATTTTCACCCCTCCACTCCTTTACTTTTGCAAAAAATGTTTTGTAAACACTATTGCTATAATCAAAAAAAAACTTAAAAATAAAACCACCTCATTCCTGCATTTCCCTGTGAAATTTCAAGTGCCGGGAAAGGAATTTTTACGAGATTAAGAATTTTGAGTGTCGTTTTAAGAAATTTCGAACGGGTTTTTATTTGGGTGAGATCGGCATCGAGTGAAAAATAAAGTTGCCGGTAACGGGTAAACCCAGGAACAGGCTGCCCGGCTTCATTAATAAAAACGTTTTCTTTTCCTCCCGTCATTCCTTCTGCGCCATAACCCACTGCCACGTTCAGCCATTTTGGAAAACGGGATTCCTTTTTTAAAAATGAAAAAATGTTTCCACTGAGCCAATATGTTTGCCCGTTGTAATCTTTCAGCAAACGTTCAGCTGTATTTTTACCCAGCAATTCGGGGCGATATTGTGCAAAGGAAGTGGTATGAGCCGAAAATTTCAGTTTGATTCTCTGTTCACTCCAAAGTTGTTGTTGCGACAGAAATAATCCGCAACCGAGTGTATTAAATCCCATATCGCTCCACGAAAATCCCCAACCCGAAGAAAACCCATCAAACATTTCGAGGGAGGTGAGAACAAACAGGCTCTGTCCGGCCCCGATCCATGCCGATTTTTTTTTGTTCAAGCCCGCCAGGTCGTTGTAAAAAGAAAACGAAACTGCTGAAAGGTAATAACCGGTAGTAAGGTGGCCGGCTTTATCCATTTGTTGCCAATCATCCCAGTCGTTAAATGAATGCAGCGAAGTGGAAGGATAATTTTTGTACCAGGCAGAATATAAAATTCCCATAGCCGAAACATAGGTCACCGACTCGGCTGCAACGAGCCATCCCAGTTTTTTTTTGCTGAAATCATCTTTGTCAGTAACAACACCCAAAGTATCAGTTTGTGCCGCAACGGTAAATGGAACGAAATAAAAAAGCAGGTATATTTTTTTAACCCACCACCGCATCCGCATGAGGATATTTATAGTTGGTGCTGATCACTTTTCTTCCCAGCAGGTAAGCCACGGTAAGCGCCCCGATTTTTCCCATAAACATCGAGAAAGTGATGATCAGTTTTCCTTCTACTGTTAAAGCCGGGGTGATTCCCGTTGACAGTCCCACTGTTCCGAATGCAGAAACCTGTTCGAAGATAATATCTGCAATACTCCGGCCCGGGGTATGTAGTATTTCTGTTTCAGTAACTGAAAGCAGAATTATACTAACCATATTCCACACAATAAAAAACAATAAAACGGTAAATGCTTTTAAAACAGTATCCTGCAGAATGGTACGTTTAAACAATTCTACATTTTTCTTTTCGCGCATGGTAGCAATGGTAGATGCCCAAAGAATAGCAAATGTGGAGGTTTTTATACCACCACCGGTAGATCCGCTGGAGGCTCCTACAAACATCAGGAACAGGAAAATAATGATTACCGGCATGGTAAGCGCTCCGATGTCCACGGTATTATAACCGGCTGTACGGGTGGTTATGGATTGGAACAGTGAAGTAATAATTGCTTCGCCCGTGTTTTTATCTTTTAACGTATTGTCATATTCAAAAACATAAAACAAAATAGCACCACCAAACACAAGTATCAACGCAAAATAAAGCGCAATTTTTGAATTAAAACTAATTCGTTTCCATGGTTTACGCATTCTTTCCCTTAAGTTTTCGACACTGAAAATGTCGAACATCACCATAAACCCCAACGATCCGAAAAAGATGAGCAACATGATATCGATATGCATAAAATAATTTTCAGATACATGTTCATTATACAGTCCGTTAGTGAAAATGGAAAACCCGGCATTATTAAACGCTGAAACAGAATGAAACATGGAAGCAAAAACACGGTCGCCTTCGGTTGGCGTAAGCGGATTATTATCTCCCATAAAAATATAAAACAAAAACGCACCAATAAATTCAATAACGAAACTGCAGAGCACAATCTTTTTCAGCATTTTCAACGCGCTTTCAATGGTTCCTTTTCGTGCATAGTCATCCATAAACGAATGATACTTCACTCCTATTCCGAATTTCGACATAAGAACGATGAATGCAACAAATCCTACAATGTTTAATCCACCCACCATAATCAGCATCATGATTACTACCTGTCCCTTGAAAGTAAAAAATGTGGCCGGATCAACTACCGACAAACCGGTAACACAGGTGGCGCTGGTAGAGGTGAAAAGTGCATCCACAAACGACATCGATCCTTCAATAGTTGTCATTTCAGGCAGCATCAGCAATCCTGTGCCCGCCAGTATGATAAGTATGAATGATAACAGGAACAATACAGCCGGATGAAATTTTACATAGGGAATGATTTTATACGTTCGGGTTACTTCAATCATTACCACAAAAAAGAAAAACACCTGGATAAAAATAGCCGAAAGATCTTTGAAGCTGAAAAAACCCACACTTTCAAAAAACGACTGAATAAGCATTTTGTCGAACAGATTGTAAGTTAATCCTTCAATAAACAAAACGGCCATCATACATCCTTCGAGCCAGTTTTGCCTTAAAAATTTTCCCGGCTCGAAATCAAAAAAGAAACGGATAAAATAGTGAAGGATATAAAAAATAAAACCTGACTCAATCACCAATAAACAATTGGCCGTTGATTCGGGAGTCTGGCGATATCCATAAAAATAAACCAGCGTTCCAAATCCAATGAGGGAAACAAAAATATTGGCCAGCCGAAAAATGGCCAGCACAGTTTCCTTTCGGTCGTAAATGGCCAGGTTAACACGCTCCCTGAATTTCTGAAGAAAACTCATTGCACCAGTTCGTTTTTGGCTTCGTTCAGTAACTGTTCTTTATTTACCGGTACCACTCCCACATATTCACACACCAGGCCACCGGCAAGATTGGAGATGGCGGCAATTTTTTTCACCGGCAATTTTGCTGCAAGACAAAGTGCTGCTACTGCAATCACTGTATCTCCTGCGCCCGACACATCTGAAATATTACGTACATGGGCAGGAAGAATTTCATATTCATCACCGCTTTTATAAAACACCCCGCGTTCACTTAATGTGATAAGGGAAATTTTATTCCCGATTCTTCTTTCCAGTTCATATACGGCATCCACTATCTGGCGATCGTTATTCTTGTCAATATCTGTTTTCAATCCTTCCCTTAATTCCTTGAGATTGGGTTTGAATAATGTGACATTTTTATACGAAAAGAAATTATTTTTTTTAGGATCCACACAGGTAGGAATACTCTTCTCATTGGCCAGTGAGATGATTTTCGCTATGAGCGATTCGGTTAATACGCCTTTATTGTAATCTTCAAACAGGATCACATCCGGTTTGTTTGAACTGATATACACTTTTATGGTTTCCAGCAATCGGTTCTCGTCTTCTGCCGAAAGGTCACCGGTTTGTTCTTCGTCCACACGCAACATGTGCTGTTGGTGACTGATGATTCTTGTTTTAACGGTTGTTACACGCTGAGAAGACTGAATTATTACGTCTGTCCCCACACCGTTATCTTTAAAAAGATGAATAAGATTTTTTCCCGCACTGTCGTCTCCCACTACCGAAGCCACTGCTACATTTCCCCCGAGGCTGCGGATATTAAGGGCAACATTGGCTGCTCCACCGGGGCGTTGTTCTTTCCGGGTAACACTGATTACGGGAACCGGTGCTTCGGGAGAAATCCTTTCCGCATCACCCCACAGGTAAGCATCTACCATCACATCGCCAACGATCAAAACATTTAACCTGGCAAAAGATGAAAAAAGAGTATGTAATTCCTGTTCCGTCAATTTATTTCAGTAAATCCAGTGCGTCTTTGATTCGTTTTATCGCTTCAGTGATCACATGTTCGGAGGTAGCGTAGGAAATGCGTATACAGTTAGCTTCGCCAAATGCTTCTCCGCTCACCAAAGCCACTTTTGCTTCGGTAAGCAGGTACATGCTAAGGTCGTCTGCATTATTGATGGTTACTTTTCCATCTGATTTTCCGAAAAAAGAAGAAACATCAGGAAAAACATAAAATGCACCCTGTGGCAGATTGGTTTTTATTCCGGGAATTTCTTTGAGTAAACCAATGATCAGGTCTCTTCTTCTTAAAAACGCATCGCGCATCGGAATCGTAACAGCGGGTTCAGAATCGATAGCCACTTTTGCCGCCTTTTGGGCAATACTGCATGTTCCCGAAGTAATTTGCCCCTGCATTTTATTACAGGCATCAGCAATTTCTTTTGAGGCACCGATATAACCAATTCTCCAGCCGGTCATGGAATATCCTTTTGATACTCCGTTTACCGTTATCACTCTTTCTTTTATGGAGGAAAACTGCGCAAGGCTTTCGTGTTTACCTGAAAAAGTGATGTATTCATAAATTTCATCGGCTATAACATGAAGTTTCGGATTTTTTTCCATCACTTCTGCAATTCCTTTCAGTTCATCTTTCGTATATACGCTACCCGTAGGATTGCAGGGCGAACTAAAAATCATTAGTTTCGTTTTCGGTGTTACCGCTTTTTCCAGTTGTTCTTTTGTGATTTTGAAATCCGACTCTAAAGCGGTTTTTATAAAAACACATTTTCCTTCAGCCAGTTTTACCATTTCTTCGTAAGAAACCCAGAAGGGAGTGGGAATAACCACTTCATCGCCCGGATCAACAAGGCTCATTACTGCATTGGCGATACTTTGTTTGGCACCAGTAGAAACAATCACCTGGTCGGGAGAATAGTCCAGGTTATTATCGCGTTTGAATTTTTTTGAAATGGCTTCGCGCAAATCAAGATATCCGTTTACCGGTGTGTATTTGGTAAAGTTGTTGTCAATGGCTTTTTTGGCAGCTTCTTTTACAAAATCGGGGGTATTAAAATCGGGTTCGCCCAAACTCAGGTTGATGATATCGAATCCTTTGGCTGTAAGTTCGCGGCTTTTTCTCGCCATGGCCAGTGTGGCCGACTCGGTAAGGCGATTGATCCTTTCGGAGAGAGGGTTCATAAAAAATTGTTCCCCACAAATATAACGGGTTTAAGCGGTATGAAGGAAAAAGGGATCGTTTATTTAACCGGAATTGAACATTTTTCGGATATTAGCCCGTAAAAGGAGGAGATATGGAATACCTGTTTGAATTTCTCAAGATTGTGGCCCCCAGCGTGGTGGTGTTTTTAACGGCATTTTTCCTTATAAAAATGTACCTGGAAAAGACGGCCGAAAGGCAGATGAAAGAGATAAAAGCCGAGGCTAATAAAACCATTCTTCCGCTACGGCTCCAGGCTTATGAACGGGTGGTGCTTTACCTGGAACGGATAGCGCCCAATAACCTGGTAATGCGGGTTTACAAAGCAGGAATGAGCGCCCGGCTGATGCAGGCTGATATGGTGAAAGCTATAAGAGAAGAGTATGAGCACAATATGACTCAACAGGTATATGTGTCGCCCAACACGTGGATTTTACTCAAAAATGCCAAGGAAGAAACGGTGCGCCTTATCAATGTGGCCGCCTCGCATGTTCATCCCGAAGCCTCGGGTATAGAACTGAGCCAGGCTATTTTTGAAGCCACTGCCAAAATGGATAAACTTCCTACCGATGTTGCCATTAATTATGCCAAAACAGAGGTACAAAAGCTGTTTTCGTGACAAAAGGATGCCAATTGTTCCCTGCTTTTTTTTCGGCCGGTTTTTTGAAGGCATAGAAATGAAATTGTAACTTTATACTCACAAAAACAAACAAATTATGGCATTAGAATTTACAGATACCAATTTTGATGAATTGGTAATGAAGTCGGAAAAACCGGTGATGATCGATTTTTGGGCAGAATGGTGCGGCCCCTGCCGTTTGATCGGCCCCGTAGTAGAAGAAATCGCAAAGGAATACGAAGGAAAAGCACTGGTTGGAAAAGTGAATGTTGACCACAATCCCGGCATTGCAGGAAAATACGGAATCCGCAATATCCCTACTGTTCTTATTGTTAAAAACGGGGAAATTGTAGACAAATCGGTAGGTGCAGTTCCAAAAAACCAGCTTACTCAAAAACTTGACAAACAACTTTAACTCTACCTCCTGAAGATAAGTTGTTAACGGGGTTCCGGGTAGTGATATCCGGAACTTTTTTTATACATTCATTGTATGGCAATCGATCTGCATAAAACCGAATCACTCGGGCATCTTGAACTCCTGGCCAAACAGGTGGTGGAAGGTTTTATTACCGGTTTGCATAAAAGTCCTTTTCACGGATTTTCGGTAGAGTTTGCAGAACACCGGTTATACAATACAGGCGAATCCACCCGCCACATCGACTGGAAACTATATGCACGCACCGACAAGCTGTTCGTAAAACGTTATGAAGAAGAAACCAACCTGCGCTGCCAGGTGGTAATAGACGTTTCACCTTCGATGTTTTTTCCGGCTGATGTTCCCAAAGGCAAACATAATAAAATAAGTTTTTCGGTGCATGCTGCGGCAGCTCTCATCGAGTTATTGAAACGACAACGCGATGCTTTTGGATTGAGTTTGTTTGACGATGAATTGCTATTGCATACCCCGTCACGATCGAGTATCACCCATCATAAATTTTTATTTACCGAACTGGAGAAATTGCTGAAAACTTATTCTCCGGATAAAAAAGGAAATACAGATGTTACCAAATCGCTGCATCTTGTGGCAGAAAGTATTCATAAACGTTCGCTGGTCGCTATTTTCAGCGATATGATGGATAACGGATCGAAAGCAGATGAAATTTTTTCGGCATTGCAGCATTTGCGCCACAATAAACATGATGTGATTCTATTTCACGTTACCGATAAAAAACAGGAACAGGAATTTCAGTTTGAAAACCGGCCCTATACGTTTGTGGATATGGAAAGCGGGGAAGAAATAAAACTCAATCCCGCACAGGTAAAAGAACACTACATCACCAAAATGACTGAGTTTAAAAAAGAAATGATTTTAAAATGTGCGCAGTACCGTGTTGATTTGGTGGAAGCCGATATCAATGAAGGATTTGACCATGTGCTGATGCAGTATCTTATCAAAAGATCGAGGCTGTATTGAAGCTATATTTTCGTATTACCTGATGCCGGTCATTTTCTTTAGCAGTTCGGATCATATTTCATTCATTTTTTTATTTCAAATTTTGTGATCTTAAATTTAAAAGCATGAAAAAATCCACCACTCAAAAAGTAAGTCGCAGCGCTAAAACCGGAAAATTCGTTAAGCCAGGATATGCAAAAAAACATCCGGCTACAACTGTTACTGAAAAAATGAAGAAGAAAAAATAGTTTACTTTTTCGCACACGATTCTCCAAAACAAAAAAAAACCTCATTACTGAGAGCTTTTGCGGTTTGGACGGGACCTCCCGATGAAAAATTTCAAAGCCAATTTTTATCGGGATAAACCCTGCCTGCCGTCCAGGCAGATTCTCGTTCCCTTTTTCTTTGTTTCAGATTTTCATCAAACAAAAAAAGCCTCTCATTACTGAGAGGCTTTTGCGGTCCGGACGGGACTCGAACCCGCGACCCCGTGCGTGACAGGCACGTATTCTAACCAACTGAACTACCGAACCTTACTTTTTAAAGGAATGCAAAGTTAAAGAATTTTTATTTGCCTCCAAA
>JBMORL010000128.1:0-46723 GCA_049322335.1 Bacteroidota bacterium | reverse complement strand
ACTTCTATATACATATTGGTTTCGGGATCGCGGACTTCTATTTCATATAGTTTTTCTGCCAGTTTCGAGTTATCTTCACTCAAAAAATAACGCTCAAAGGGAATTTTTATCATTACATTATTCTCCCAGCCACCACCTGTTACTTTTGTTGTAAAGTAATTATTGCTCTCTGGTTTTTCATCCGTAGCATAATCAAAATAAGCATAACCGGCTGAATCGCGTTCCACTACAACGTAAACTTCTTCGCCTCTTCCTTTTTTTCCGGAATGTTTAAATTCGATAAACCGGGGAAAATCGATAGTCAGGTAATCACCGCGCATGATCTCGGCAGGCTCACACAAACGGAAAGGCCGGAAACGGTAGATGTTTTCTTTTTCCGAAAGCATGCTTTCCGAGCGGAGAATAAAATATAACGGAAGACAGATAAGCGCAGCTATGATGACAAAAAATAATATTTTCTGATTTTTGGAAGGTTTCATATCTTTTTCTTATTATGTTTTCTCTTCAAAATAATTACTGAGCCACAAAAAATTCCTGTTTCATTTTATAGTTGTTCACTTCTTCATTTTCACACCAATGACAAATGGCCCCCGCCCACATTTCCCTCATGCCTGCCCGCACTGGCGGAGCTCATGGCTCTTACCTCTTGCGTTCTTCTTCCATCATTTTCTCCGTATAGTACTTATTAAAAAACAGCAACGCAACCCCAATTCCTATATAGATAAACGATTTCAGCCAGAAATCTATTTCCATATCAAAATATCTTACCATCATCACCAGCGAAAGCACAACTATTCCCAGTGTGGAAATGGAATTGATCTTCATCTGCACGCCCTTATACAAATAATAACCACCAATAAGAAGCAGGTAAAGATTAAACCAGATTTTAGCCAGCACATATTTATTGGAAAGCTCGGGCATGATCCATCCCATTCTGAATCCATTCGGATCGTGTTGTGCCAGGGCAAGCAAAAATCCGATTATAACAACCAGCGGAAAAACTACCATAACAGGATTCATTCTTTTCGGGCCTTTCCAATCCTGCAATACAAGATAAAGTATAAGTGTAATAAATCCTGCAATCAATAAATAGGAGAGGGCAGTAGCAGTTATGCCTGCATCAGGAGAAATATCAAAATTGTCAAATCGCCTTTTCCCGGTTTCCAGTTCTGCATAATTGTTGTTTAACAACGCATAAAATATAAAATAATTGTTGGACAGAAATAATGAAAGAATTATGGTTGCTTTAATAGCAATAGTTTGAAACGGCCGGTTCCAGAAAAATTTTCCGTTATAAAAAATATGTTTACCTAATACATATGCAGTAGTTATGGCTAAGGCATAACCAACTGTAAAATGAACTACAAATCCCATATTCGCACCATATAGAATGATAACAATCGAAAACCAGCCAAGAATAAATGATCGTACGGTTTCAGTTCCCGGTTTTACATATTTCCAGAAATGCGGAATCACTCCTGCAATCAGCAACCAATAGCCCAGGGTTTCGGTGGGTTTGGAGTGAAATTCTCCTCCCATCAGTCCGAACACCGTTAGGTTTTGCAATATCAGCCACCAGGTTATTCCCGCAAGATAAATGATGGCTACCGATGAAGAATTGGCGAGATACAAAACCGGCAGCGACAAAATCATCCAGAATAAAACAATCTGGTCGAAATCGCCAATGTGATAAATTTGCGCAATCAGCGAAGTGCTCGACCCGGTCATCAGCACCAGAAATGTTCCCGCGCTTTCCATCCACACTTTCGAATCGTGATGTTCGAAAAACGCTTTATAAAAAACATAAACGCCTGCAGCAATAGGAATAAAACTAAGCAATAGTCGTACTATTTTGGAATAAGAATCCCAGTTATGTGCAAAAAAGGCAATAACACCTGCACTGATGGAAATAGACGCTAAAATGGCGCAAAGGATGAGTGTTACCTGCACCAGCGAACGTTCCTGGTTTTTCATAAAATGGTTTGGATTTGGGTTATTTGGTCAAACGAGTTTCAGTTCCGTTTGTTATAAATGTAGATAAATTTCCTGAAAAACAACCCCTCTTTTTGATAAGATTTTTACACAGCCGTTGGTTTTTACACAAACCTGATAAGGTATTGACAGAAATATCATTAAAATCTTAACCAATTCCCCAAAATCTCCAACTTCAAATCTCACGTCTCACATCCCACGTCTCACATCCCACGTCTCACATCCCACGTCTCACATCTCACATCTCACATCTCACATCTCAATACTTATAACTCATCGCATTTTCCAGCCCATAAACTTTTACCATAATTTCTCCCGTAGTTTTTCCTTTTTCACGAACGGGTGTCAGGTCAAATTTCAGTTTTTTATCCACAATGCTTCTGCAGGCATCGCCTTTGTGATTATGATACAACACCAGTGTGATTTTAGGCGGAAGTGATTTCATGTACATTCCGTTGAAGTAAAGTTTGAACTCGTGTTCTTCACACCCGCCACTATAGGAAACATCGATGGTAAGTATATCTCCGCTGATCTCTGCTTTTGTGATAGTCACTTCCATCATATCTTCCGGCTGGCTCCACGCATCGTCAACAATTACTTTTTGTACGTCTTTATCGTTGCCTGCAGCGGCATTGCTTTGTGTTTTGCATGACATAACGGTTATCGAACATGCTAAAACAAAAAACAAGTAAACAAAACTCGTTTTCATATTATTTGGTTTTTAAAATATCCATCATTTTATACAGGTCGTCACGAAGACGTGCTGCTTCCATAAAGTTTTCCGATTTTGCCTCGGCTTCCATGGCTTTTTTTATTTTTTCAATGTGTTCCAGTAATTCGTCCTTGCTCAGGTAATTGTACACGGGGTCGGCCGCCAGTCCTATAACGTCTTCAGTATACGCGTAGGATTTTTTCCTGTTTGTTTTTTTATCTCCCTGTAACACAAGTGGCGAATCGGTTGATTTTACAATCTGTTTCGGTGTGATATTATTTTCCAGGTTATATTCCATTTGCTTTGCTCTCCTGCGGTTGGTTTCATCAATGGTTTTTTGCATCGAATCGGTCATTTTATCGGCATACATAATCACTCTTCCATTTATGTTTCTTGCTGCTCTTCCAACAGTTTGCACCAACGCCCGTTCTGAACGCAAAAAACCTTCTTTATCCGCATCCAGGATAGCTACCAGCGAAACTTCAGGAAGATCCAATCCTTCGCGCAACAGGTTCACGCCTATCAACACGTCAAACAAACCTAATCGCAGGTCGCGTAATATTTCTACTCTTTCCAATGTATCCACATCGCTGTGTATATAACGGCATCTTATTTCCACCTTATCCAAATACTTTGCCAGTTCTTCGGCCATTCGTTTGGTAAGGGTGGTAACCAGCACACGTTCATCCTTTTCCGCCACTTTGGTAATTTCTTCCAGGAGGTCGTCAATCTGGTTTTCACTGGGACGAACTTCAATCAGGGGGTCAAGTAATCCTGTAGGACGGATTAATTGTTCCACTACAACGCCTTCTGATTTTTTCAATTCGTATTCTGCAGGTGTTGCACTTACATAAATTACCTGTTTCAGCAGTGATTCAAATTCTTCAAACTGCAGCGGACGGTTATCCAGTGCAGCCGGTAAGCGAAATCCATATTCCACAAGGTTCACTTTTCGCGAACGATCGCCACCATACATACCTCTTATTTGCGGAAGAGATACGTGGCTTTCATCAATTACCATTAAAAAATCTTTCGGAAAATAATCCAACAGGCAAAACGGACGCGCTCCTGACGGCCTGCGGTCGAAATAGCGGGAATAATTTTCTATTCCATTACAGTAACCCAATTCCCGGATCATTTCCAGGTCAAAATTCACCCTTTCTTCCAGTCGTTTGGCTTCAAGGTGTTTTCCGGTTTCCCGAAAATAATCTACCTGCTTCTGCATATCTTCCCTGATCTCAAACTCTGCTGTTTTAATAACATCTTTACTGGTAACAAAAATATTAGCAGGAAAAATATTAAACGATTCAAACGATTCCAGTTTTTTATAATGAATAGCATCAATGGTGTCTATCGATTCAATTTCATCTCCCCAGAATACCACGCGCACACCGTGATCGGCATAAGCCAGAAAAATATCAATGGTGTCTCCTTTCACCCTGAATGTTCCCCGTTCAGGTTCATTCTCCGTTCTCGAATACAAAATTTCCACCAGCTTATACAAAAACTGGTTGCGGCTGATGGTTTGTCCTTTGTTGATCGTGATCATCCCTTTGCTGAACTCAGCCGGATTTCCAATTCCATAAATGCACGAAACAGACGACACCACTACCACATCCCTTCTTCCCGAAAGTAAAGACGAAGTTGTGCTTAACCGGAGCTTTTCAATTTCATCATTTACAGCAAGGTCTTTTTCAATGTAAGTATCCGTTACCGGCAAATACGCTTCGGGTTGGTAATAATCGTAATACGAAACAAAATATTCCACTGCATTTTGTGGAAAAAACTGCTTAAACTCGCTGTATAATTGCGCAGCCAGGGTTTTGTTGTGTGATAAAATGAGAGTAGGTTTCTGAATTTTTTCAATCACGTTGGCAATCGTAAACGTTTTTCCCGATCCGGTAACTCCCAGCAATGTCTGGAATTTATCTCCGCGTTTCAACCCATCCGAAAGCTGTTGTATAGCCTGTGGCTGATCGCCCGTAGGAGAAAAGTCGGATATGATTTTGAAATCCATTATGCGAAGATAAACAAAAGCTGTGAAAGCAGGGGAGGCAGGAGGAACCTATAATGTCACCCCTTCAGGGTTCTATACCATGTGTTTTGACTTCGGGTTAAAATAATGTCACTCCTTCGGAGTTCTTAATTGTTTAGGGTTTTGCTCATGCGTAATTCTAAATAATTGGTTGTATTTGAAAAAAAAACTCCGAAGGAGTGACATTATTTTAATCTCAAACCAGGGTGAGAGTCATAAGAACCCTGGAGGGGTGACATTATTTCCCAGCGCATTGTTTCACAAACAGAACGCGACTCGCCCCCGGCCTCAACTCCTGTCCTGATCGCAGCATCAGGGTTCAACTTTCCAACTTCCCTCTTTATTCCTACCTTTGCCAAAATGAAAACCAAAACACTTAAAAAGAATAAGGTCAACGTTGTTACTCTCGGCTGTTCTAAAAATATATTCGACTCGGAAGTATTGATGAACCAGTTGCGGGCCAATAAATTTGAAGTAGAACATGAAAGTGAAAAGGATGATGCTTCTATTGTCATTATCAACACCTGTGGTTTTATTGAAAATGCAAAACAGGAAAGCATCAATACTATTCTTCAGTTTGCTGATGCCAAAAAGAAAGGATATGTGGAGAAAGTGTATGTTACCGGTTGCCTGAGCGAACGCTATAAACCCGAACTGGAAAAAGAAATTCCTGATGTAGATGCTTATTTCGGAACGCGTGATCTTCCACGGTTATTAAAAACATTAAAAGCAGATTATAAACACGAGCTAATCGGAGAAAGGCTGCTTACTACTCCTGTTCACTATGCGTATTTCAAAATTTCTGAAGGTTGCGACCGGCCCTGTTCCTTTTGTGCTATTCCGCTGATGAGAGGAAAACATATTTCCACTCCCATGGAAGAATTGGTGGAAAACGCAAAAAATCTCGCTAAACAAGGTACAAAGGAATTACTCATTATTGCGCAGGATTCAACGTATTATGGACTGGACTTATATAAAGAAAGAAAACTGGCCGAATTATTGTCACGGCTTTCGGATGTGAATGGAATAGAGTGGATCCGTTTACATTATGCTTTTCCGCATGGATTTCCCGAAGATGTGCTGAAAGTAATGAATGAAAAAAACAATATCTGCAAATACCTGGATATTCCGTTGCAACATATATCTGATAAAATGCTGAAGAGCATGCGCAGGGGAACTACGAAAGAAAAAACGAATCAGCTTATTCAAACCATTCGCGAAAAAGTTCCCGGAATAGCAATCCGCACCACGTTAATTACCGGTTATCCGGGTGAAACAGAAAAAGAACACGAAGAAATGCTGCAATGGATAGAAGAAACCCGTTTTGACAGGTTAGGAGCTTTCACCTATTCGCATGAAGATAATACGCATGCTTTTTCTTTGAATGATGATGTGCCTGATGAAGTAAAAAGAGAAAGGGCAAACAATATAATGGAACTTCAGCAGGGTATTTCTGCCCGGCTTAATCAGCTGAAGGTGGGAAAAACCTATAAAGTTTTATTCGATCGCAAGGAAGGCAGTCATTTCATCGGGCGAACAGAATTTGATTCACCCGAGGTAGATAACGAAGTGATTGTTTCCGCCAAAGAAAATTACGTTCGTATCGGTGATTTTTCACACGTTACCATTCAATCGGCCGGGGATTTTGATCTGCACGGCACGCTTGCCCGTTAAAATTCTTTTATTTACATTGTAGCCATAATTTCTATGGCAAACTACAGATATTATATCATTTTAATTTTCTTTTTGTTTTTCGTTCCGGATCTGTTTTCTGCTTCCGGTGACTCATCAAGATTTGAAATCTGTATGCAGAAATTCACTGAATTCGAATTCAATGATACATTAAAGGCGTTACAATACCTTGAAGAAGCTACTTCCATTGCCGAAAAGGAAGCTGATCTTCGTAAACTGGGAATGGTCTGCAGGTATTGGGGATGGTATCACCAGGATCATACCCGGCATTTTCTTTCACTCGAGATGTTTCATAAATCAATGGGTTATTATTATAAGTTAAAAGATATGCAGGGAATTGCTGATAGTTATGGAAATATCGGTAATATTTATGAAGACCTCGGAGATAATGCCACGGCTATCGAATACCAGCTGAAATCGCTGCATATTAATGAACAAATTCTGCTCAGTGAGAAAAACACTGAAAAATACCGGAAAGCACTCGAGGGAAAGGCATATGCGCTGGGAAATATCAGCAATCTTTACGAAACCACCGGTGACCATGAAAAAGCTCTCGACTATGCTTTTAAATGTGTTGAGATTGAGAAAAAAATGGGATCGGTAAAATCCCAGGATGCTTCCTATACCAATATTGGAATCATCTACAGGAGAATGAAAAAGTTCGAAAAAGCAATGGAATATCACCAGATTGCTCTTCGTATGAGGATTCAGAATAATGAAATCAATAACCTCGGAAGCTCATACCAGAATATAGCTATGGTATTTAAAGACATAGGAATGATCGATTCGGCATTGTATTATATAGATAAAGCAGAAATAGCAGACAGAAATGCCGGAAATGAATGGGCGCTTACTTATTCTCTAACCAATAAAGCAAGAATACTTATTGATGCAGGAAAATATAACGAGGCAAGGATTTGTGCTGAAGAGGCCCTGGCTATTTGTGACAAAAGTGAAATGCCCGGACGAAGTTTGTTTGCTCACGAACTTCTTTATTTTTCCAACCGGCATATGAAAAACTTTGAAACTGCACTTAAACACCATGAACGACTGATGTTTTTAAAAGATAGCCTGAATATGGTGGATGCCCGTGACCAGATTGTAAAAAAGTCTATGCAGCACGAATTCAGAATGGAAAAAATGACAGACAGCCTTCAAACAGTAAAAAATGAAGAAGAAATGAAGGTAAAACACGATGGAGAAATAAGACAGCAAAAAAATTATATTTACTTGGCATTGGGCGGATTGTCTTTATTTGCTGTTTTTGCGGTGGTATTGTATCGCGGCTATAAAAATAAACAACGTTCGAATATTGCCCTCGGAGAAAAAAATAAAATCATTCACCACCAGAAAGAACTGGTAGAAGAAAAGAATAAAGAAATTACAGATAGCATCAATTACGCCAAACGATTGCAGGAAGCTATTCTGCCCCGTTTGTCGGATATAAAATCAGCCTTCTCCGAATCTTTTGTTTTGTATATGCCAAAAGATATTGTTGCCGGAGATTTTTATTTTTTTGAAAAAACACACAGTCATATTTTTATAGCTGCAGCCGATTGCACCGGCCATGGTGTTCCCGGTGCAATGGTAAGCGTGGTATGCAGCAATGCATTAAATCGTGCAGTAAAAGAATTTAATCTCACCGACCCCGGGAAAATACTCGATAAAGTAACCGATCTTGTCATCAGCACTTTCGAGAAAAGTGAAAGCGATGTGAAAGATGGAATGGATATATCTTTATGTAGTTTGAGATTTGATGTTGGAAATTTGAAATTAAATGACGAACCCAACAATCTTATATTTCAATGGGCCGGTGCCAATAACCCGTTGTGGATAGTACAAAAGGAACAAGGGGACATGGGACAGGTGACAAGTAATAAATCTTCAAATCCTGAATTTACCTCATCCCTCATCCCTCATGTCTTTTGCCTCAAAGAAATCAAACCAGACAAGCAACCCATTGGACGTTATGATAACCGTAAACCGTTTACCACGCACGAAATTCAGCTAAATAAAGGAGATACCATTTATGTTTTCACCGATGGATTTGCCGACCAGTTTGGCGGTGAGCAGGGTAAAAAATTAAAACAGAAAAAACTCAGAGAGTGGATAACAGCATTCGGATCGTTACCGATGAATGAACAAAAAGAAAAACTAAAAGAAGCCATTCTGGCATGGAAAGGTAACCTGGAACAAAATGATGACATTACCATAATCGGTTTTCGCCTGTAACGGTGACGCTTTGTCAGTTTTATTTTGGGGCATTTTATTTGACAGGGAATAAACATGGATAAAAACGACCGCATAAAAATCTTTAGCGCACTGGTTATTCCGTTTTTACTTACTGCTATTTGCTGGTTGACATATTATCTCGATACCACTCAAAATCTTGAACTTTACCGCTACGGAATTTTGCCCCGTACTATAGAAGGTTTGTACGGAATTATTTTTACTCCTTTTATTCATGATGCAAAAGATATATCTCACATCATCAATAACAGCATGCCATTGCTTTTTCTCGGTTGGTGCCTGTTTTATTTTTACAGGGAAGTGGCATGGAAAGTATTGCTCTTTATCTGGCTGGCCGGTGGATTCTGGCTCTGGCTGATACAGGACGATCATTATCATATCGGTGCCAGCGGAGTGGTTTACGGGCTCGCTTCTTTTTTATTCTACAGCGGTGTGATAAGAAGAAATAAACACCTGATGGCACTCACTTTACTCGTGGCTTTTCTTTATGGCGGAATGATATGGGGGATTTTTCCCTATGATATCCGTATTTCATGGCAAAGCCATCTTCTTGGCGGAATTGCAGGGTTCATGGCCGCCTGGTATTATCGCAAAACCGGAATGCAGCGCGAAAAATACGACTGGAATGATGAAGAAGTGGAAACCAGTTTCCCGGTAATCAATAAAAATCACGAAGAGGCACTGACGGAAAAAGAATCAACTGCAGAAGAAGAAAAAAATATTACGGTGGTATATCAATACAAGGAAAATAAAGACGCTGAAGGCTCTGATCAAAGGTAAAACCATAATATGTATCAATTAATTAATCGTATCTTTGTTTATTATTTATGAAAACCGCCCTCACCCGTTTACTTACTATCGATTTTCCCGTCATTATGGCGCCCATGTTCCTGGTGAGCAATAAAGCAATGATGGTTTCTGCTATTCAAAACGGTATTGCAGGTGCTTTTCCCTCACTTAATTTCCGTGATGAAAAAGAACTTTCTGTCTTACTGGATGGTTTGAATGAAGAAATGAAAAAAAACAAAGGCGGCACATACGGTGTGAATCTTATCGTGCAAAAAACAAATATCTATTACGAAAAACATTTGAAAATTTGCGCTGAAAAAAAAGTGCCGTTTTATATTACTTCGCTCGGAAATCCAAAACAGGTAATTGAAACAGCCCATGCTTACGGAGCCAAAGTATTTTGTGATGTAACGAACATCGAACATGCGCAGAAGTGTGCCCAACTGGGTTGTGATGGTTTTATTGCTGTAGGGCAGGGAGCAGGCGGACATGCCGGCCCCAATCCGTTACAGGTACTGGTACCTTCATTGCATAAAAATTTTCCGGGTATTCCTGTTATTGCCGCAGGAGGAATTGCTACAGGCGAAGGCATTTTATCCATGCTGGCCCTGGGCGCGGCCGGTGTTTCGGTGGGTACCCGGTTTATTGCCAGCACCGAAGCACAGGTAAGTGAAGAATATAAAAACGCTATTGTGCAGTCTGAAATGGATGATATTGTTTTGACCGAAAAATTATCCGGCACTCCTTGTACTATTATCAATACTCCCTACGCAAAAAAAATTGGTTATAAACAAAACTGGTTCGAACGCTGGATGTCGCGCAACAAACGCACTAAAAAATATTTTAAAATGCTCATCCAGGTAAAGGGAATGAAAAAACTGGAAAAGGCTGTAAAACCCGGAAACTATAACAACCTGTGGTGCGCAGGAAAAAGTGTGGAACTCGTAAATGAAATTTCAGATTGTAAAACAATCATCTCTAACCTGAAGTCAGAAACCACCGAAGCATATAAAAAACTGCAACAGGGGTTTTAGAATAAAAAATTTACAGAAAAGTCAGACACCAGTCCGTTCATGCTGAAAACAAATCCATGAGAATTTTCTTTTCGGGTAAATACAAGATTTTCATAATAGTCGGTTTTATCAAACGAATAACCAAACAGAAATGACCCCTGGAATATCAGCGACCACCGTTTCGCAACCGGCACACGCAACCCGATAAAAGGGGAAACCCCATATGCGTGATGATTTGTTTCACGTGTATATAAATGATCCAAACTATCAACTTTATAATTTATATATCCCGAAGCCAGCGTTGATGAATCGGGATGATAATAATATCTTGTGTGATTATATTTCTCTTTTTTGAAATAATAAAACGCATCTACACCCACAAACCATTTTGCTTTTCGTTTTCCCCAATATTTTTCAAAACCGGCTTTTATCATATAACGCGGCTTTTCATTGGTTGTACGATAATCAATGATGCGCATCGTATCATTATCTTCAATTAGATCTCCGCTTGAATATAACAGATCCCTGAAAAACGTAACGGATGGCATACATCTCAAAGAAAATTTCTCTTCGGTAAATCGTCTCCATGTGAAAGAAAAAACCGATTCATAGCCCGGGCTTCCTCCAAACGTTACTACGATGGCAGGAGTTATTCCTATTCCAACTTCATTTTTTTTAAATGAAGTGGAATCTGTATTACTTCCGGTAAAACCGGTATGACATATCAGGCAGCAGAATAAAACCGTAATTTTTCTTTTCATATCTTCTTGTTGTATCAAAAACGGAAGGATGAGGGGGATATTGTTTTTAGAAAAAACATCTTTTTCAAATCGCTAAAAATCCATCCTCGCCAGCGGAGTAATGTCCATTCCGCAAAATTCGTTCTTCTGAAATTTGAAATGGCCTGCCATAGCAATCATGGCTGCATTGTCGGTGCAATACTCAAACGGAGGAATAAATACCTGCCAGTTTTTTTCTGCACCCAGCTCCACCAGTTTTTTCCGCAGGTACGAATTGGCTGAAACCCCTCCGGCAATAGCAACATCGCTTACGTTATACGCTGCTGCCGACTTTTTCAGTTTTTTCAGAAGGATGGTTACAATAGTATGTTGAATGGATGCACAGAGATCAGCTTTATTCTTTTCTGTAAATTGTTCATCTTTTTTCAACTCATCCTGCAAAAAATAAAGAATATTGGTTTTTAAACCGCTGAAACTGTAATCGTAGTTTTTTACCTGGGGTTCGTTGAAAGTAAATGCTAACGGATTGCCGGCTTCAGCAATTTTGTCAATCAGGGGTCCGCCCGGATAGGGAAGTCCCATCAGTTTGGCCGCTTTATCAAACGCTTCGCCAGCGGCATCATCAATGGTGGCGCCAATAATTTCCATCTCAAAATACGACTTCACCAATACCAGTTGCGTATGGCCCCCTGATACTGTCAGGCAGATAAATGGAAAAGAAGGAACGGTTTTTTCTTCTCCTTTTTTCCGGATAAAATGAGCCAGAACATGCGCCTGCATATGATTTATGTCAATCAGCGGTATGTTTAGTGCCTGTGATAATGATTTGGCAAACGATGTGCCCACCAGCAGCGAACCCAGTAGCCCGGGGCCTCTCGTAAAGGCTATAGCAGAAATTTCACTTTTTTTAACACCCGAATCTTTCAGGGCAGTATCCACTACCGGCACAATGTTTTGCTGATGAGCCCTGGAGGCCAGCTCAGGTACAACGCCCCCGTATTTTTCATGAACTTTCTGCCCGGCAATATAGTTCGAAAGCAATTCCCCGTTTACTGTCACAGCGGCAGAAGTCTCGTCACACGAGGATTCGATGCCCAGAATTATGGTATCTTTGTTGATATACATTTCGTAAAGGCAAAAGTATCAAAAAAGCACTCCGGATATTGCGTAATTCACTGATGATTCTTTTCGAATTCATCCTGGCCTTCGTTATTTTTCTTGTTTTTGCCCTCGAATCGAGCGCTTTTCAAACCTGGATGGCACAGCGCCTGGCTGCCTATATGTCCGATGAACTGGGGGCCGAAGTACGCATCGGTAAAGTGGATTTCGACCTGTTTACCTATGCCACGCTCAAAGAGTTTTATGTGTCCGACCTCCATGGCGATACATTGCTCTATATGCCCGAGTTAAATTGTTATATCGATGAAATAGACTTTGATGAACAAAAACTGGTACTCAGCAAGGCGGCTTTACTTTCTCCGCGCATCAACCTGAAAAAATATAAAGGTGAAAAAGATCTCAATTTCGCATTTATCGAAGATTATTTCAGCTCAGATAAACCTAAAAAAAAGAAAGAATCAGAGCCCTGGGATGTAAGTGTACAAAATATCCTGGTGGATAATGCCGATTTTACTTATGATGACGAAAATAAAAGCTACAGCGAATTCGGTGTCGATTTCGATCATATGCATCTGCGTAAAGTGATTGCCGATATGTCGGACTTTCATACCAAAGGAGATACTATCTTCTTTCATGTGGAACGACTGGCCTTTAACGATCGCAGCGGTTTTGTGGTGGATACCCTCAAAGCCGAAATGCGCATTGCGCCCGATCGCCTTTCATTCGGAAACCTGCTTTTAAAAACTCCCGGATCACGGCTTACCACCAACGACCTTTCTTTCCTTTTCACCTCTTTCGATGATTTTGATGATTTCGAGGAAAAAGTAAATATGAAGGCAAAGTTCGATCCTTCGATACTCGACCTGGATGACATTTCCTACTTCGCCCCCGAACTAAAAAGCATCGACCGTTCTATCCTGCTTAGCGGAAATATCAGGGGAACAGTATCGGCTCTCAAAATGCGGAAAATGGAAATTTACCTTACCAAAGACACTTACGTGAAAGGGAATTTTGATATTCTCGGTCTTCCGGATGCCGAAAACGCTGTTTTTTCCATGGTAGTGGAAGAACTAAAAACCAACACATGGGATATTGTTTCCATTGAACTTCCGCCTTTCGACAGTACGCAATACATCGGCTTGCCCGGCCGCTACGGAATGCTGGGTGATATTTCCATGAAAGGAAGTTTTACCGGTACAGCCAAAGACTTTGTGGCTTACGGTGAAGCAGAGACTGGTGTGGGAACCATTAAAACCGACCTGCATTTTTATATCGATACCACGGATAATTACTTTCACTATAACGGTGACCTGAAAGCCATCAATTTCCAGGCCGGGCGGTTTTATGACATTGCTGATATGGGAAATGTAACGGTGGATGTAAGGGTAAATGCCACAGGTCTTACAGTGGATGACCTGAATGCACGGATTAAAGGAACTATTCCGTCACTAACGTATATGGGATATACATATAACGGCATATCCATTGACGGAGATCTTTTACATACCGAAAAATTTGACGGCACACTGAGAGTAGATGACGAAAACCTGAAAATGTTCTTTAACGGAAATGTAGACTTTTCGAAAAACATTCCATTGTATGAAATCACCAACCTCGATGTATTCGGTGCGAACCTGCGCGTACTGAACCTGGTGTCCGACCGCGATTCTTCCAGCAGCCTGTGTATGCGTATTACCGCCAATGCACAGGGTGATAATATCGATAATTTTTCAGGAAACTTCTATATCCGTAATGTGATTTATTATGAAGACGGAAAGGAATATGCAGTGAAAAAAATGAACCTGATGGCGTTTGAAGAATATTTAACCGATTCAACAGTGCTGGTAAAAAACAGGAAAGGGAAAATGGTTCCGAAAACGGATACATCCAAAATTCTTGAAATTGATTCTGATATTTTTTATGCCAATTTCAACGGGAAATTCAAACTAAACCAGTTGCAGGACGGGTTTCTTTACATCGTTTCCAAAACACTTCCCGCCCTTTTCAATAACGAAGTGGCCAAAGCTCCCGAAAACCAGGATTTCAGATTCGAGATCAATATCCGTGATTTTACCCCCGTGTCAGAATTGTTTTTTCCCGAAATATCTCTTTCCAAAGACACCCGGTTCAGTGGAAAATTCAACTCGAAACAAAATGTGTTCCGTTTAAAAAGTGATCCCGTGAAAAAGATCATTTACAACGGAATTGAAATAAACGACCTGGTTCTTAATGCTAAAAACAATGGCGATTACCTCAGCCTTACTGCCAATTCAAAAGGAATTTTCTTTGCTGATAGCCTGGGTATGGAAAATTTCAGGATGACAGCAGAAATGTTGCAAAATCAGCTGGCCACCACCATCAACTGGACAGCTCCTGATTCTTCCGCATGGGGCGATATAACGGGAGAAGGCTTGCTGCTTTCGTCTGATGCTTTTGAGTTCAATATCAAACCCTCCAGCGTAAAACTAAACAATACAGTTTGGCGGCTGGATGAGAATTCCAAAATTGCAATGGAAGGCAAAAAGATCACGATCAGAAATTTTGATATCTGCAGCGGGCAACAAACCATCGCACTGGATGGCATTATATCTGAAAACAGGAATGAAAAACTGGATATTTCAGTTTATAATTTTAATGTGGAAAACGTTAATCCGCTTATTAATGATTCACTCATCAAACTTCACGGCACATTAAATGGTTATGGATTTGTAGCCGATCTTTATAACGAAGTATTTTTCGCCAGTGATATCCGGCTCGATTCATTTCGTCTTAATAACGATTACCTCGGTGATTTTAAACTGGTGAATCTTTGGGATAATGAAGAAAAACGAATTCATTCCACGGGTGAGTTAAAAAGAAAAGAAATCCGCTCCATCGAATTCACAGGTGATTATTATTCACAAAAAGGAAAAGACTGGTGGGAAAACAAGATCGATTATGTACTTGAACTCAAACAAACCAATCTCCAGTTCCTCAATGCTTTTTTGCCTTCAGACGTTTCAGGGCTTAAAGGCCTTGCCAGTGGTAAACTAACACTTAAAGGAACTCCCGAAGAACCTAAAATGAAAGGCAGGCTTAACTTTGAACACGGTGCCATAAAAGTAAATATGCTCAACACCGAATATTATTTTGGCGGAAGGGTCGATATTGCCGAAGATATGATAGCATTTGACAGTATTCCTCTTGCCGACCTGAAAGGAAACCTCGGATGGGCACAGGGCACTTTCTATCACAATAATTTTTCCGATTTCAACTTCGATTGTGTACTCGAATTCAAAAAACTTCTTTGTCTCAATACCACCGAAGAAATGAATCCGCTCTATTACGGCCGCGCCTATGCCACAGGAAATGTAAGCGTATTTGCCTATGGAGGAAATGTAGACATCAACGTAGATGTAAAAACAGAAAAAGGCACACGTATTGTTCTGCCGCTTTATGGTACTTCAGATGAAACGCTGCAGGAGTTCGTTCATTTTGTGGATCACGATACAACTAAAACTGAAGAAGATAAAAAAATCGACTTGTCGGGCATCACTATGAAATTCGATTTTGATGTGACTACCGATGCAGAAGTGATGATCGTTTTTGATAAACTGGCAGGTGATATGATGAGGGGCAGAGGAAACGGAAAACTCACTATGGAAATCGACCAGCTCGGAGAATTTTATATGTATGGACAATACCTCATCTCACAGGGAAATTATCTCTTCACACTAATGAACGTGATCAATAAACCGTTTACCGTTAAACCGGGTTCTTCCCTCAGCTGGTATGGCGATCCCATGGAAGCTGATATTGATCTCACCGCTATCTATACCGCACAAACAGCTCCTTTTGAGATCATGCCCTCTGATATCGCCATGAAATATAAAAACAATGTGGACGTGGAATGCCAGATGAACCTTAAGCACAATCTTTTTAAACCTGACGTTTCGTTTGATATCGCTGTTCCCCGTGCCGATGAGAATGTAAAAAGCGCCCTGAGTGTTATCAGGGGCTCAGACCAGGAGCTGAGCCGACAGTTTTTTGCCCTGCTGGCCATCAATAAATTCCTGCCTCTCACCAACAGCATATCCACCGCTGCCGACCAGGCTTACTCGGGTGTAAAAGCCACCACCAGCGACCTGCTGTCTTCCCAACTCAGTAACTGGTTGTCGCAATTAAGCGATGAATTTGATATTGGTTTTAATTACAAACCGGGCGATGAGATTTCCAACCAGGAGATTGCCCTGGCCATGTCTACCCAGTTATTCAACGACCGGCTTACCATCAGCACCAACCTGGGAGTAAGTTACGGCAACAGCACCAACCAAAATCCAAACAACATCATTGGTGATTTTAACGTGGAGTACAAAGTGAACGAAGACGGAACCTTCAGGCTGCGCGGGTATAACGAATCCAATACTTTTGATGTTACCAACACTACCCAGGCTCCGTTTACACAGGGCGTAGGGGTATATTATACAGAGGAATTTGAAACCCTGGGCGACCTGAAAGTGATCAAAAAAATGAAAAAAGTATTCTCACGCAAAGACAAAAAGAAAAATGATGAAACCGGGGCCGCAAAGAAAGAAGATGAATGGGATACAGCTAAGGCCGGGAAAGCCCCCGAACAGCCCTGAATCGGATTTTTATTACAAAATCGGGCGATTTCTTTCTACCAATCAATAAACTTTATAAATTCGCTCACCGAAAATCAAAAACACATGAAATGTCCATGATACCTTAATTATTTCTTTCCGGTAGCTACCGGAAAGAAGATGATGAATGGGCATCACATGTGACCGATTTAAAAATAAAAAAAATGAACACATGAAATCAGTAATCAAATTTTTACCAGTTGCAGCTATTTCTGCACTTTTCCTTGCCTCTTGTGGTGGTGGAGAAAAGAAAAAAGATGCTACAAAAGTAGATACTACCGCTCAACAACCACCGGTAGATACTTTGCTCGAACAACAAACCAATCTGCTGCCTTCGCCCCTGCAGGTAGCCATGATCTTTGATAAATCAGGACTTGATTTTGATGCGTCTTTTACCAATAAAGCCGAAAACGTATCCAAATACACCAGCAAATTCGAAAAGTCCATCAACTTCGGTGTGTATTCTGCCGACCTGGCTTATGCTGTTCTTAACGAAAAGTCGAAAGAAGCTACCCAAACTATTAAAATCGTACGCGACCTGAGCTCTGAAATCGGGCTTAGCACGGTATTTGATTCTGACGATATATTGGTGCGCTTCGAAAAAAATATCAATAACCAGGATTCAGTAATCGACCTGCTGGTTCTCATTGAAGAGAAAACAGACGATTACATTGAAGAAAATGGCGAACATGAACTTTCCAATGTAATGTTTGCCGGTGCATGGATAGAAGGTATGTATATCGGGGCACAGGCTACCGTTAAACAAAATAAAAATGATATCGGGGCTAAACTTTCAGAGCAAATGATTATTCTCGAAAACCTCATAAAAGGATTGGAAATGGGTGAGAAGAATGCTGATAATGAAAGCCTTGTTTCAAATTTAAAAGACCTTCACAATACCTACATGGGCTTCGAATCAGTTAAAAACCTCGAAGGAGATGATGCGTATAACGTGGAACTGAAAAAAGATGAAATTAAAGTGTTATCCGAAAAAATCACTAACTTGCGTAACACTATTGTTAAAGCTTAAAAAAAGAGAAAGCTATGAAAAAGATTATGACTTATGTGGGTGTTGCTTCTCTCGTGGCCCTCGTTGGGCTTACCGCAGCACAGGTGTTGAATAAACGCCCCGATAAACAGGAACCAGTGGTAAATGAAAACGCTGCTAAAGTTACCGAATACAAAAAGAAAAGCCGCGAAGCTTTAAAACCCTATCGCTACGATGCATGCAATGTTACTTATTACAGCTATGCAGGCTTCGAACAAAAGCGTGTATTCGAAATCATGCTTTTCAACGGAACAGAATATAAACTCAACTTCAATACCGAAGGTTCTCCAAAACCAATTACCATCCAGATCTACGACAAACCCGAAACCAACCAGGCCCGTATTCAGCTATATGAGCAAGCCAATGTTCAGGGTGGAGATGTGAATGTAGTTACACTTGACCTGATCAAAAAGTATCGCGAAATAAAAAATAACCCCGATGCTTCCCTTAAGAGATTATACATTGACTATGTCATTCCCGCCAACGACTCCAAAGAGCCGCTTAAAGGATTCGCGGTAATGTCTTACGGATATAAAAACATCTGATCACATCATAAAAATCAGAAACCCCGTCAGGCAAACTGGCGGGGTTTTTTGTTGATACAGATACAGTTTTAGCCTTAAACCTGCTGTCTTACATCTTTCATATTCCCGTCTTGTGTCTAAAATCTATCTGTCTGGCCTCTAAAATCTCCCGGTCTTACATCTCATTCATTACCTTTGTCAACTTTCAGAATCAATAAAAATGAAAATTACATTTCCCGATGGAGCTGTGCGCGAATACCAGGATGGAATTTCGGCACTACAAATCGCTCAAAGTATAAGCGAAGGACTGGCACGCAATGTCCTCGCAGCAGAAATAAACGGAAAAGTTTGCGATGCTACTTTACCCATAAATGAAGATGCTTCACTGAAGCTGTTCACATGGGAAGATAAGAATGGAAAATCCACACTCTGGCACTCTTCGGCTCACCTGATGGCCGAAGCTCTTGAATCATATTTTCCCGGGATCAAATTCTGGGTAGGCCCCCCTGTGGAAAACGGATTTTATTATGATATTGATCCGGGAAATCATACCATCACCAGCGAGGATTTCAAAAAAATCGAAAATAAAATGCTGGAACTGGCACGACAGAATAACCCCTACGTGCGTAAGGAAATTCCCAAGGCCGAAGCAGTAAAGTATTTTACCGAAAAAGGAGATGAATACAAACTCGACCTTCTTCAAAATCTCGAAGACGGAAATATTACTTTCTATGAACAGGGAAAATTTACCGACCTGTGCCGCGGACCTCATATTCCACATACCGGGTATATCAAAGCAGTAAAATTGATGAGCATTGCCGGTGCTTACTGGAAAGGTGATGAAAAAAACAAACAGCTCACCCGTGTTTATGGAATAGCATTTCCCAAACAAAAAGAACTGGATGAATACCTGGCCATGCTCGAGGAAGCCAAAAAACGCGACCACCGCAAACTGGGAAAAGAACTGGAGATTTATACTTTCGATGATGATTGTGGTCCCGGGTTACCACTGTGGCTTCCTAACGGTGCGGCCATTATCGAAGCATTGGAAAAACTGGCAAAGGATACCGAAAAAAAAGCCGGCTACCAGCGCGTTCGTACACCGCATCTCGCCAAAGAAAGTATGTATAAAACCAGCGGCCATCTTCCGTATTACGAAGACAGTATGTTTCCACCTATGGTGATGGAAGGTGAGAAGTATTACCTGAAAGCCATGAACTGCCCGCATCACCACAAGATTTTTGCTACACTAAGCCCCAGCTACCGCGATCTTCCTGTTCGCCTGGCAGAATATGGAACCTGCTACCGCTATGAACAATCAGGGGAGCTTTTCGGGTTGATGCGTGTGCGTTCCCTGCAAATGAATGACGCACACATTTACTGTACCCGTGACCAGTTTGCCGCTGAATTCAGGGCAGTAAACGATATGTACCTGAAATACTTCAAAATCTTCGGAATTGATAAGTACCAGATGAGGTTCAGCACCCATTCTGCCGAAAAACTGGGTAAAAAGTACGTTAACGACCCCGTTTTATGGAAACAAACCGAAGATATGGTGCGCAATGTATTGATAGAATCCAATATACCCTATGTGGAAGTGCCCGATGAAGGTGCCTTTTACGGGCCCAAAATAGATGTGCAGGTGTGGAGTGCTATAGGCCGTGAATTTACCCTGGCAACCAACCAGGTAGACTTTGCTGTACCCGCCCGCTTTGGACTCACCTACAGGAATAACAACAATGAAATGGAAACCCCTATCTGTATCCATCGGGCACCGCTGGGCACCCACGAACGCTTTATCGGGTTTCTGATTGAGCATTACGCAGGCAATTTCCCGGCATGGCTGGCTCCTAAGCAGGTGGCTGTGCTTCCCATTAACGAAAAATTCGCTGAATACGCCCGCTCTGTTTCAGATTTGCTGAATAATTACGATATTCGCAGCCTCGTTGACGAAAGGAACGAAAAGATCGGGAAAAAGATCCGCGATGCAGAGGTGAAAAAGATCCCTTACATGTTGATCGTAGGAGAAAAAGAAATGACCGAAAACCTTGTTTCCGTCAGACGTCATGGCGAGGGCGACAAAGGTGCAATGGGGGCTGAAGAGTTTGCAAAAAGCATAGCAGCCGAAATTGAAAAACAGTTGTCGGGAAATTGATTAAGTAACTTTAAATTTTAGAACCATAGCAGCTCCGTTTCAACACCCAAGAAAACCGTTTGTCCCCCGTGGAAGGGTTCAAAAGGAAGAACTCCACAAGATAAACAGCCGCATCACCGCACGTGAAGTTCGTGTAGTGGGTGAAGGGATAGAACCAAAAGTTTACCCGATTGCGGCAGCGATTAAAATGGCACAGGATGCCGAACTCGACCTGGTAGAAATTTCTCCCAATGCGGTTCCGCCCGTGTGCAAAATTATCGACTATAAAAAGTTTCTTTATGAACACAAAAAGAAACAAAAAGAGTTGAAAGCGAAACAGGCAAAGGTTACGGTAAAGGAAATACGTTTCGGGCCCAATACAGATGAACATGATTTCAATTTTAAAGTGAAACATGCCATCGGATTCCTCGAAGAAGGATCAAAAGTAAGAGCGTATGTGTTCTTTAAAGGAAGGTCGATTGTTTTCAAGGAAAGAGGCGAAATCCTCCTGCTGAAATTTGTTACAGCACTTGAAGATTACGGAACAGTGGAAAAACTGCCGTCACTCGAGGGAAAGAAAATGTTCATCATGATCATTCCTAAGAAAAAGAAATAGAGTTAGTGAGGAAAGAGGAATAGAGGGGAATGAGTTAAGAATTACGATTGAAGATAAATAGAACTTAAAACTTATAACATAAAATAAATAAGTAGTCATGCCAAAAATGAAAACCAATTCCAGTGCGAAGAAGCGTTTTAAAGTAACCGCCACCGGAAAGATCAAGCGCAAACATGCGTTCAAGCGGCATATCCTCACCAAAAAATCGACTAAAGCCAAACGTGCTTTAACGAAGTCGGGATTGGTGCACGATGCTGATATGAACAACATCAAAGCGCTTTTGGTGCTGTAACCGCCAAACGATCGCAATTAAAAAAAAGGTTCACAAAATGTTTAACCCCGGTAATCAGTAAACAAGTTTCCTCTTAAGAAGGAGCACTGACGCCAAAAACAAAAAAGTTATGCCACGCAGTAAAAACAAAGTTGCCAGCAAAGCAAGAAGAAAAAAAGTCTTAGCCTCCGCCAAAGGATATTTTGGAAGAGCCAAGAACGTTTACACAGTAGCCAAAAACGTAGTTGAAAAAGGCGGAACCCACGCATTCGCGGGACGCAGACAAAAGAAAAGATTGTACCGTGCCGTTTGGATCCAGCGTATCAATGCCGCTGTTCGTCCCTATGGAATGAGCTACAGCGTTTTCATCAACAAAGTAGAAAAAGCCAATATCGGCCTAAACAGGAAAGTATTAGCCGACCTTGCGCTCAACAACCCCGATGCTTTTAAAGCCATTGTGGAGAAAGTGAAATAGGGATTTCTGAAACAATATGAAAAACCGTCTCATTGTTTGGGGCGGTTTTTTTTGTAAATATTCATAAAACCGCGCATCATTGCGAACCCTCGCTCCGGAGGGTGAAGCAATCCGCGTTGCAGGGGTGGGAATTGTAAACAGAATCACTAAATTTAGAATATGAATAGTTTGATCATATTGTTATTTCTTTTCTCAACCCATTTTTGTTTTGCTCAAAGTGATTCGGTTAAACCGGTTTCAGAAAATGAAGCGTATGAATTTATTAACAAAGAATTTTCTACTTACGATTGGAAAATAAAAATAAGTCGATTTCCTTATCGGGGCCTTTTTGAAAAAGAATATTTTGTTGATTCAAATACTACATTAATCGGTATAAAAGCATTTATATATGAATTGAAACAGGAAGATACATTAAAATATTTTTTAACGGATGAGGATTATCAATTCATCATTTCCCAGATTGAAAAACCTGTTTTTAATGAATGGAAAAAAGAAAAGTTCAGTAAAAAAGTAAAATTTAAAAATTTTTTACATTTTGGTTATAGTGCGGGAATCCCATTATTTTCAATAAACCGGGAAATTGTTATTTATTGTTACGGGTTTTTACAACGGTGCCATATTTATCATTTGGATAAAGTAAAGAATGAATATGTTTTTATTGCCGGCTGGCAGAACGGAACCTGAAACTTATTTTTTCATCAGCAAAACCACATTCTCCACATGATGCGTTTGCGGGAACATATCCACCGGCTGTACTTTTGCAACAGCATATTGTTCTTTCATTAATGCAAGATCGCGTGCCTGTGTGGCGGGATTACAACTTACATAAACCACTTTTTCAGGTGCAATTTTCAGAATAGCATTCACAACATCTTCATGCATTCCTGCACGCGGTGGATCGGTAATGATCACATCGGGTTTACCATTTGAACGGATGAATTCATCGTTCAAAACATCTTTCATGTCACCGGCAAAAAACGAAGTGTTATGAATATTGTTTTCTACTGAATTTATTTTCGCATCGGCAATAGCGTCTTCCACGTACTCAATACCAATCACTTTTTTGCACTGGCGGGCCACAAAATTAGCAATGGTGCCCGTTCCGGTGTAAAGGTCATATACTAACTCACTTCCTGTTAGTCCGGCAAAATCTCTGGCGGTTTTGTATAATTCATACGCCTGTTGCGAATTGGTCTGGTAAAAGGATTTCGGGCTGATCCTGAATTTCAATCCCTCCATATTTTCAGTGATGAAAGGTTTCCCTTTAAATAAAATCACCTCCTGGTCGTGAATCGTGTCATTCAGTTTTTTGTTGATGATGTATTGCAAAGAAGTAATTCCGGGAAATGAAGAAGAGATAAATTCCATTACTTTTTTTATCAGCGATTCATTTTCGTTTGAAAACACCATCACCACCATGGTTTCACCCGCAGATGAGGTGCGCAACATCAGTGTACGCAAAAAGCCTTCATGCGTTTTAAGGTGGTAAAAAGGAATATTTTCACGAATGGCAAACGAATAAATAGAATTGCGGATGGAATTACACCATTCATCCATTAAAAAACACTCATCAATCTGAAGCACTTTGTCAAATTTTCCGGGAATATGAAAACCTAATGCGGGTTGGGCAATATAATTTTTGTCATTCAGTGTTTCTTTTGTCATCCACTCTTTCTCAGAAAACGTAAACTCCAGTTTGTTGCGGTAGAATTTTGTTTTTGATGATCCTATAATAGGAAGTATTTCCGGGAAATCCAGTTTTCCTATCCGTTCAAAACTATCTTTTACCTGTTTTTGTTTGAAGAATAATTGTCTTTCGTAATGCATGTTTTGCCATTTGCATCCACCGCAAATGCCGAAATGTTTGCAAAAGGGTTCGTTTCTGTAGGGTGATTTTTGATGGAATTTTACAGGGAGAACTTCCACAAATCGCCTTTTATCCATCGAAATTTCAGCGTCAATCACATCACCGGGAACTCCTCCGTTTACAAAGTAAACCAGGCCGTCTTTTTTGGCCACAGCTTTTCCATCGGATGCCGCATCCGTTACCTCGAGATTTTCGATCAGTTTGCCGATTTTCGACTTCCTTTTCCCCATAAAACTGCCCAAAAATAGCTATATTTGTACAGCAAAAACGAAATTCAATTTTTATGGCAACGGTTATGGAAAATAAGTACACGGCAAAGCAGATGATGGAGCTGGAAAACAGGTATGGAGCACATAATTATCATCCTTTGCCGGTAGTGTTGGATAGAGGAGAAGGCGTTTATGTGTGGGACATTGACGGAAAAAAATATTTCGATTTTCTTTCTGCATATTCTGCCGTTAACCAGGGGCACTGTCATCCTAAAATTGTGCATGCCTTAAAAGAGCAGGCCGAAAAACTTACGCTTACTTCGCGGGCTTTTTACAATGATTCTCTCGGTGTTTACGAAAAATACGTTACCACACTTTTCGGATATGATAAAGTGTTGCCGATGAATACCGGTGCCGAGGGAGTGGAAACTGCTATTAAACTTTGTCGCAAATGGGCGTATGAGGTGAAGGGTGTGGAATCAGGAAAAGCAAAAATTGTAGTATGCGAATCCAATTTTCACGGGCGAACCACTACCATCGTTTCTTTTTCCAGCGATCCTGATTCCAGCAATAATTTCGGACCTTATAGCGATGGATTTATCCGTATTCCCTTTAATGACGTGGCTGCACTTGAAAATGCCCTGACGGATAAAAATGTTGCAGGTTTCCTGGCAGAACCTATACAGGGAGAAGCAGGAGTAATAGTTCCCGATGAAGGTTACCTGGCAAAATGTAAAGCAGTTTGCGGGAAAAATAATGTGCTTTTTATAGCCGATGAAATTCAAACCGGGATTGCCCGCACAGGAAAAATGCTGGCCTGCGATCACGAAAATGTAAAACCCGATATTCTCATTCTTGGAAAAGCACTGGCCGGGGGAATGATGCCGGTATCTGCCGTGTTGGCAAACAACAATATCATGGATGTGATCAAACCCGGGCAACATGGTTCTACGTATGGGGGTAATCCGTTAGCTTGTAAAATTGCTATTGCTTCACTCGAAGTAGTTCAGGAAGAAAATATGGCCGAAAATTCAGCCTACCTTGGTGAAATATTCCGGAGTGAGATGGAAAAACTTATTTCTGAAACTTCGCTGGTAAAACTGGTGCGCGGAAAAGGATTGTTTAATGCTATTGTAATTAACGACACTCCCGAAAGTTCCACTGCATGGGATCTCTGCCTGGAATTTGCAAAAAACGGGCTATTGGCAAAACCCACTCACGGAAATATTATCCGTTTTGCTCCTCCGCTGATAATGACGGAAGATGAGTTGATGGAATGTGTAGCCATTATCCGTAAATCGGTGCTGGAGTTCAGGAAAAAATAATCCCGGTCTTTCCTCTTGTTTTTATTGTATTTTGAGGCCTCCGGCAGGCATTGTTTTTACCGCCTCTTCTCATTACATTTGTCAACTCATGTCAAAAAAACAAAAAATCATTCTTGTCACCAACGATGACGGCATTACTGCTCCCGGAATAAAGGCACTGGTGGAAGCTGTTAAAGATTTCGGAAAAATACTCGTGGTGTCGCCTGATAAACCACAGTCGGGAATGGGACATGCCATTACTGTTAACGATCCTATGCGGCTGTATCCTTCCAAAGCTCATGGAACCCTTGAAGCTTATGCCTGTTCGGGTACACCGGTGGATTGTGTGAAACTGGGAATTTTCGAGATACTGAAAAAATCACCCGATCTTATCGTCTCGGGCATCAACCACGGATCGAATGTAAGTACCAATGTTTTGTATTCGGGAACCATGTCGGCTGCCGTAGAAGGCGCACTGGAAGATATTCCCTCCATCGGTTTTTCGCTGATGGATTATTCCATGAAAGCAGATTTTAAACCCGCACAAAAAATAGTTCACCGCATTGTTAAGGAAGTTTTAAAAAGTGGAATGCCCGAAAGAACCTGTTACAATGTGAATATTCCAAAATTACCGTATTCCAAAATAAAGGGAATAAAAGTATGCCGCCAGGCCAAAGCATTCTGGGATGATAAATTCGATAAAAGAAACGACCCGCTGGGAAAAGAATATTACTGGCTTACCGGTGAATTTAAAAGTTATGACGGAGGAAATGATACCGATATCTGGGCACTCGAAAATAATTATGTTTCACTGGTGCCTACTCAATACGATATGACAGCTCATCACGTTATTTCCAAACTAAGTAACACCAGATTTTGAAAGCAAAAGCCGATAAACTGATCTATGGTATTGTTTCGGGAACACTGCTCCCGCTCATCGGGTATGTAATCGGTTATAAAGCATTTTTTTATCGTTATGGATGGGATGGATACTGGAAAAAATTTTCAGGCGGGGGAGATATTCAAACGCATATTTTTACACTTTCCATGTTGCCCACATTGTTTCTTTTTTATCTCGTATTTTTCCAGTGGAAGATGGACCAGTTCTCCAAAGGATTAGTAATGATTAGTTTGATGTATGTCGCCATTTTTGTTTACCTGAAATTCATGTGATAATTAATAAATAATGAACACATGAAATATTATATCATCAGTGGCGAAGCTTCAGGCGATCTGCATGGTTCCAACCTGGTGAAGGAATTGAAATTGCTGGACACAAAAGCACAATTCAGGGTGTGGGGTGGCGATTTGATGAAAGAAGAAGGCGCCACGCTCGTAAAACATTATCGCGAACTTGCTTTTATGGGATTTGCTGAAGTGATAAAAAATATCGGCACTATTCTGAAAAATATAAAATTCTGTATAGAAGATATTCAGCAATACCAGCCTGATGTGGTGATTTTGATCGATTACCCGGGATTTAATCTTCGTATCGCTAAAAAACTGAAAGCAATAAACAACACCAAAATTTTTTATTACATCTCTCCACAGGTATGGGCATGGAAAAAATCGCGCGTACATACGATCAAAAAAGTGATCGATAAAATGTTCGTTATCCTTCCTTTTGAAAAGGAATTTTATGCCCAATATGGATACGAAGTGGAGTTTGTAGGACATCCCTTGCTGGATGCTATGAAAAACCTGCCGCCCGTTTCGAGAGAAGAGTTTTTAAGGCAACAGAATATAGCTTCAGAAAAACCTGTTATCGCCCTGTTGCCCGGCAGCCGTAAACAGGAGATTGCAAAGATGCTTCCACTGATGCTTTCGGTGGTAGAAAAGTTCCCCGGTTACCGGTTTATTGTGGCCGGAGCACCCTCCGTTCCGGCTTCATTTTATCAAGAGTTTATTGTTGATAAGGAAATGAATGTGGTTTTCGGAAATACCTATAACTTGTTGAGAATTAGTAATGCGGCACTGGTTACCTCAGGCACGGCAACGTTAGAAACAGCTCTGCTGAAAGTGCCCGAAGTGGTATGTTACAAAGGAAGCTGGGCATCCTTTCAGATTGCCAAACGTCTTGTTGATGTTAAGTTTATCTCTCTCGTTAATCTTATTATGGATAAACAGGTGGTAAAAGAATTGATTCAGGAAGAACTCAACACCGAAAACCTGGTGAATGAGCTGGCCCGGTTATTAAATGATTCCGAGTACCGGGATATGGTCATCCACGATTTCGAACTACTGCAAAAAAAGCTGGGAGATGCAGGCGCTTCCCGCAATACTGCCATCGGTATGTTGAAAACTCTCGAATCCCTCTCCTGAGAAAATTCGTATTCATTCTATTTTTGCAGGTAACACCATGCAGCGGATATTCTTTTTTATACTCGTTTTTGCTTTTTCTGCTTCACAGGCACAAATTCTTGATGTGGGATTGTTTCGCAATGCCCCCATTTATAGCATAATGATTTCTCCCTCCACCGGTGAATATTGCATCAAAGGCGATACCACCGACCTCGGAAAACTGGTTAAGGGAAATTACATGAAAGTGGAATACGATACAGCAGGTGTTCGCGTGGTGACACTTAACGGTTATCTCGGTACGTTCAAAAAAGTATCCCTGTCCTGCAGCGATTCTCTCAGCGACCTTAAGCTGAAAGGCATGTTTCCCGTAACTAAAGAAAAACAACTCAATGGCGATTTTTCGGTGCGTATTTTGAATAAATCATTGCTCGCCCTTAATCATGTGGATGTGGAAGAATATGTTTCGGGTGTAGTGGAGTCAGAAAGCGGACACGGGCATAAAATGGAATTTTATAAAGTGCAAACGATCATCAGCCGCACCTATGCATTGGCTAATATTCATAAACACGAAGCAGAAGGTTTTCATTTGTGCGACCAGGTGCATTGCCAGGCCTATAAAAACAAATGCAAAACCAACATGACCATTCACGAAGCGGCCATGCTTACACACGGAACAGTGATTGTGGATGACAGCCTTAAACTTATTTCAGCTACTTTTCATTCCAATTGTGGCGGACAAACAGCCAGTTCAGAGCAGGTGTGGGGGAAAGCATTGCCTTATCTCAGAAGTGTGAAAGATCCGTATTGTGTTTCGCAAACCAATGCGTATTGGTCGAAAGAAATTTCAAAAACACAATGGCTGGCCTACCTCAAAAAAAATAACTTTCCCGTAAGCGATTCTTCCTGTATTGAAAACTGTACCAACTTTTCGCAAAACTACCGGATGTCGCATTTAAGTAGTTGCGACCGCTCATTACACCTTAAAAACATTCGCACCGACTTTAAACTGAAGTCGGCTTATTTCAGTGTGCAACCGGTAAACGAAACCACGCTGGTGATAAAAGGCCGCGGCTTCGGACATGGAGTTGGCCTTTGCCAGGAAGGAGCTATGAAAATGGCAAAACTCGGTTTCGACCATAAAACCATCCTCGAACATTATTTCACCGGTATTCACATTGTAAACATCAGTACCATCGAAGAGTTTGCTGAAGAGTAGAGAATTCCGTAACCATTTTTTTTAAGAATCGTATTTAATTCTCAATAATTACTGTTATGAAATTATTCAGTTATTTTTATTTTGCTGTTTTTACATCTGTTTTTGTTTGCGGGTGCGAAAATTATGGCGCGCATCAGCCGGTAAATGAAAAGCTGGTAGTGAAAACCGAAACTACCATTCAAACCCGTTTTAAAGTGCCCGATGGATATACACGAAAAACAAATGATGCCGCTTCTTTTGGTTATTACCTTCAACAGTTGCCGTTAAAGCCATACGGTACGGAAGTAAAATATTATGACGGCAGCATCAAAAAAAACAGGGAGGTATATGTGAGCGTTGTAGATCTTCCCATCGGAAAAAAGAATCTTCACGAGTGTGCGGATGCCGTTATGCGTTTGCGCGCAGAGTGGCTGTATAAACAAAAACGGTACAACGATATCCATTTTAATTTTTTGTCAGACGGCAAGCCGCGCTATTTTAAAGATTATGCAAAAGGCGACTACAGCTACAAAAAATTCTGGGCTTACCTCGAAAATGTTTTTGCTTTTGCCAACACCGCCTCCCTGCACGATGAATTGCAAAAAGTAGAAGACATCAAAGAAATCCAGCCAGGTGATATGCTCATCGAAAAGAAAAATCCTTACGGGCATGTAGTGATGGTCGTAGATATGGCAGTGAATGACAAAGGCGAGAAAATTGTCCTGCTGGCCCAAAGCTATATGCCCGCCCAGGAAATCCAGATCCTCGTCAATCCCAATGATCCCGAACTAAGTCCGTGGTATCATTTAAAAGAAGGAGAAATCATCACTCCTGAATGGTACTTTACTTCGGAAAATCACAGGAGGTTTAAATAATTTTTTTATTTTTGGTGAAACCCGAAGAGCTTGCAGGCCTATTTAAAAAATGAAATAAGATTGGTTTTGCATCTTAATAGGTAAATGACACGAATAATCATGATAAAACGTTTCTCATCATTAAATTTTGACAAAGTTAAAATTATTGTTCTCTGTGTGGCGACAGGTTTTCTAATGTTTAGCTGGCAAAAAGTTATTGCACAAAGCCCCAACTGGATATGGGCAAAAAAAGCAGGAGGGTTTAGCAATGAATTGATAAATTCAGTTGCAACTGATGCATCAGGCAATGTTTATGTTGCCGGTTATTTTTATGATTACAGCTTAATCTTTGGTTCCACTACTTTAAACTGTGCTGGCTTCTATGATATATTTCTTGCTAAATACGATGCGAATGGGAATGTAATCTGGGCGAAACGGGCGGGAGAAAATGAACATGATGCATCATACTCAATAGCCACAGATAACTATGGCAATGTATACGTTGTTGGTTCTTTTATTAGTAATACAATAACTTTTGGCACGATTACCCTGACCAATTTAAGCATCTTTAATGACGATATGTTTATTGTAAAATACGATCCCAGTGGAAATGTAATTTGGGCAAAAAGCACAGGAGGAATTGCTTTAGATAAGGCACTGTCTGTGACAACCGATACATTGGGAAATGTATATGTAACCGGTGTTTTTGGGAGTAATTCTATTGTTTTTGGTTCTGATACTTTGACAAATTCCGGTACTTTTAATAGTTTTCTTACCAAGTATGATTCAAGTGGAAATGTAATCTGGGCAAAAAGCCTTGGTGGAAGTTTTTATGATTATTCGAATTCTGTTGCAACCGATGCTTCAGGCTATGTTTACATTGGCGGTTATTTAGCCAGCGACACGGTAATTTTAGGTTCTGATACTTTGAGTAATTCGGGTGCTGCCGATATTTTTCTTGCAAAATATGATCCCAGCGGAAATGTAATCTGGGCCAAAAGAGCAGGAGGGATTAGTGATGATGAAGTAAATTCTGTTGCAACTGATGCGTGGGATAAAATATATATTACCGGTTATTTTGAAAGCGACACCATGACAGTTGGCTCTGCTACTTTGAGCAATGCCGGAAGTAAAGATATGTTTATTGCCGCATACGACTCAAGTGGAAATGCGGTCTGGGCAAATAGTGCAGGGGGAATTACCTATGATGAGGCATTTTCTATTGCAACCGATGCTCCAGGTAATGTCTACGTAACCGGTTCATTCAACGGTTCCACTATAACTTTTGGTTCCGATACCTTGACAAATGCCGGTATGTCTAACATTTTTCTTGCCAAATTTGACCCTAGCGGAAATATAAACTGGGCAAAAAGCGCTGGAGGAATTACTTATGATGTGGCATATTCCGTAGCAACCGATGCATCCGGAAATGTATTTGTTGGCGGTATTTTTAGCAGTCCCTCAATAAGTTTTGGCTCTACCGTTTTGACCGGTAACGATAATGAATTGTTTATTGCCAAATTAAATACCATTAATGGTGTAGAAAAACTGCAGAGTAATTTTGAGGCAAGGGTATATCCCAATCCGGCTAACAGAATATTCACTATCCAAATTATAAATGATGAGTTAAGAAATATAAATTATGAATTGATTGTCTACAATATGCTGGGGGAAAAAGTGTTTTCAAAAAAGGCAGATACAGATAAAACGGAAATAGATTTAAGTAACCAACCCGGTGGAGCTTACTTTATAAAAGCAGTTATAGAAGACATGACTCTCAACCAAAAAATATTTATCACAGGAAAATAATTTCTTGTATTGAATAAAATAGAAAACCATCACGCAATTTTTCATTCATATATTCAATTATTCGTAATTCAAAAACCCGGATGAATGAACGAATGACGAATGCTGACGCTCTGGTCAGCATCCCGATCGGAGCATCGGGACAAATAAATTTAGAAGTAAGAAATGAAATAAAGAAAACAGGAAAACGCAATTCCTTTTTCAACGGATTCACCAACACCAAACCACTACCGCCTGCCTCTCATCACTCATCGCACTTCCCCTACATCATCAACTTCGTATTCGCGGCTCTTTTTCTGTCGCTTTCGTTCAGAACAACTTTTCTCAGCCGGATGTTTTGAGGAGTTACTTCCACATATTCATCACCCTGGATGTATTCGAGCGCTTCTTCGAGAGAGAAATTTTTAGGAGGAGCAATGCGCATTTTTTCATCAGAACCCGATGCGCGCATATTGGTTAATTTTTTGGTTTTCGTAACATTCACCACCAAATCACCGGGACGGGTATTTTCTCCTATCACTTGTCCTTCATAAATATCCTGGTTCACTTCAATAAAAAATGTTCCGCGGTCCTGCAGGTTGTTCAGCGAATAAGCAATAGCTTTCCCTGTTTCCATGCAGATCAGTGATCCGTTTTGTCTTCCGGGAATATCGCCTTTGTAGGGTTGGTAATCTTTAAACCGGTGCGTCATTACTGCTTCTCCTGATGTGGCAGTAAGCATATTATTACGTAAACCGATCAATCCGCGTGATGGAATTAAAAATTGCAGCAGCATACGGTCGCCTTTGGGAGTCATGTTCAGCATTTCGCCCCTGCGGGAGGAAACCATTTCAATAGCTGTTCCTGCGCTATCTGCCGGAAGATCGATGTTCAGTTCTTCAATGGGCTCGCATTTCACGCCATCAATGGATTTATAAATTACCTGTGGTTGTCCGATTTGTAATTCATATCCTTCCCTGCGCATGGTTTCAATCAATACACTTAAGTGTAAAACTCCTCTTCCCGAAACGGTAAATGCATCGGGAGAATCATTTTGCGTAACACGTAATGCAAGATTTTTTTCCAGTTCTTTATCGAGACGTTCTTTCAGGTGGCGCGAGGTAACAAATTTTCCTTCTTTACCGAAGAAAGGCGAGTTATTGATGGTAAACAACATGCTCATGGTAGGTTCTTCGATAGCAATTGTTTTTAATGCTTCGGGATTTTCTGCATCGGCAATGGTATCACCAATTTCAAATCCTTCAATTCCCACAATGGCGCAAATTTCCCCGGCTTCTACGGTGTCTACTTTGCTTTTGCTGAATCCTTCAAATACAAGTAATTCTTTAATACGTTGTTTGGTAACTGTTCCATCGCGTTTCATCAATGAAACCTGTTGCCCGTTTTTCAATTGTCCGCGGTGAAGGCGCCCGATAGCAAATCGTCCCACGTACTGCGAATAGTCGAGAGACGTTATAAGCAGCTGCGGAGTTCCCTGTTCAATTTTTGGTTCGGGAATGTGTTCTATAATTGCGTCAAACAGGGAAGTGATATTGTCGGTAGGATTTTTCCAGTCGGTGCCCATCCAGTTGTGCTTGGCAGAGCCGTAAATGACCGGGAAATCGAGTTGTTCATCAGTAGCGTCCAGGTTCATCATCAGCTCAAATACGGCTTCATACGCTTCATCGGGAGTACAGTTGGGTTTATCTACCTTGTTCACCACCAGAATAGGTTTCAGTCCGAGTTGAAGCGCTTTGGATGTCACAAACCGGGTTTGAGGCATGGGGCCTTCAAAAGCGTCCACCAGCAGCAATACACCGTCTGCCATGTTTAAAACACGTTCCACTTCTCCTCCAAAATCCGCGTGGCCGGGGGTGTCGATAATGTTGATCTTATAATCTTTATATCGAACCGATACGTTTTTGGCAAGGATGGTAATCCCTCTTTCTCTTTCCAGGTCATTGTTGTCGAGGATCAGCTCCCCGGGAATTTCGTGGTCTTTAAAGAGCTTTCCGGCCAGCAGCATCTTATCCACCAGTGTGGTTTTGCCGTGGTCAACGTGGGCGATAATGGCGATGTTTCTCAGTTTTTGCATATCTTCTTGTAAAACGGGTGCAAAGGTAGTCATTATTTTCCGGGGGTTGTGCCTGTGGAAATACTTTGTACCTTTGAGTTATCAACGAAAACGGGTTTATCCCGGATTTTGTAATAGAACAGTGCCACATTAATGCGCAATAGGTTATCTAAAAAGAAAAGTATCCGGGTTAACCCCGATGAAACGAAGTTTCCATCGGCTCTTTGGGCAAATTTTACATTTTCTAGTGCAAAATTTGGGTTTATGAAGCAATGGCTTTTATTTTCAGCACTCATTATCCTGGTTTCCTGCGGGGGTGGTAAAAAAGAGGCCGGCAAAGGGGCGAAACAAGGGGACGGAAAAAGTCAGGGTTCCTATTTCACTTTAAAACTCCAGAAAAAGGAATATAAAGCCAGGTCGATGGAAGCTATGATGATGGAGGAGGAGAATACCCTGAAATTAACAGCAGCTTTCGACCATTTTTACGAAGTAGAGATTCGGATTAGTCACTATAGCGGCAGTTCAAAATATGTAGCTATTGACGATAATTACAATGAAGGGGCTTCAACACCCGAGCTCAGTATTTCTCTCTCGCTCAACGATCCGAAACACGCCTCCCGGCCCTCGGCTTCTTCGGTAGATATCGAGAATTTTGATGAATTTGCTGAAGTCAAAGAAGAAAACGGAATCATTACCGGGAAATTTGAAGGAACTGTTTATCCCATTTTTGCCGACCATGTGGCTGCCTTCGGATTTGAAGATACATTTATCTCCGGAGAATTCAGCCTTCCTGTAAAACGATCGGCCGATTCGCAGCGCCTGGAGAAAAAATAACAGTATTATTTTATTTCACACGGCCAGTTCTTCTCACCATTTTCTTTTAAAAAGTATCCCTGGTCGCCAGCCACTGTTTCTGCAAAATGGTTTTCGTTTTTTATCACCGATTTATTTTTCAGTGAATAACAAGCAGCTTTCTCTTCTATACAAATCCATTCAGGAAAACCGTCATTTTCAAAATCGGTAAACTGTTTTGGATCGCTGCTGAAACTGTATTCAGGCATAAAATAAACAGATTGAAATTTGTTATTCACAAACTCAAACACAACCGGCTGATAATCGAACCACGATTGCGCACCAAAATAATAACAGGGAAAATACACAATGAGAAATTTTTCATCATTCACATTAATTTTGAAAACTTCATCCGATCCTGAAAAATGATTAAAAGGCAAAAATTCTTCATCGCGGTTTTTTTCAAATGCGTCATCAAGAAAAACTTTTTCATTCCCCGCTCTTATCCACGATCTCACAGAATCAGGAACAAATTTTTCCTCCATGCAAAAATCACTTCCGTATTCTGAAACGTCATAACAAGTATACAACACCAGTTCCACCGGAACAGGAGAGAGATAAAAATAATGATGCCGGTTTACGGAAACAGAATCTACTTTTTCCACATTGTAAGCTACTTTAAATGTAAAACCGGTGGTGGAAGAATCGGTTTTTGCAAGTGAAACATATTCCAGCGGACGACAATTGAGTCGTTCGAAAACAGAAAGATCTTCTGCACGAACGGAAGAAGGTGCCGAAGTGTCTTTTTTTGAAACAGTATCCGCAACATTTTTTTTGGAAGAAACAGTATTTTCATTTCCGCAGGCAAAAAGCAGGAAGCTGATTACCATTGCCACCACATAAAAAACGCCACCACCTGTTTTGTGTTTTTTCATTTCCCTGCAATTTAATCCAAAAAATGTAATTGCATGTTTTGCCTGCGGCTGACGATTGAAAATGTATGCACTATGCTTTTTTATGAAAAAGAGTTGATTACATTTTCAATGCCTGGGTTAAACCATTGCAAATTATTACACCACAACGACTTCATCAAATAAAAATCTCAGGAGACAGGCTAAACCACCTGTTTTCGGTTTAACCGAAAAATGTAAATTTGGACATGCAACACAACAAAGAAATCACCGCGCTTTTATTATCGGAATTCCATCGCAGGGTATTTGATGAATCTTTTCCCCGCATAAAAAAATGCCTGGACGAATTATCCGAAACTGAAATATGGAAACGTCCCAATGAAAATACTGCGTCAGTGGGAAACCTGGTGCTGCATCTTTGCGGTAATGCACGACAATGGATCATTTCAGGTTTGAGTGGAGAAAAAGACACCCGTAAACGCAGTGAAGAATTTTCTGAAAACGGCCCGCTGAAAAAAGAATTCCTGCTCCGAAAAATGGACATCCTCGAAAAAGATATCACCGGAGTGATACAAAAGCTGGATAAAAATGCGCTTGAAAAAACATATCCGGTGCAGGGGTTTAACGAAACCGGTGTGTCAGTTATCGTTCATGTCATCGAACATTTCAGCTACCATACCGGGCAGATTACCCTTCATACCAAATTGTTAAAAAACATAGATACAGGCTATTACAAAGGCGTGCAACTGGAGGGGTGAAAAGGGAGTCTTGTATAAGGTAAAAATTCATAAATTACGCTTCTAAAATCAATACCTATGAAGAAAGGTTTACTCCTCATTACGGCAATCGGAGGCACAATGGCAGCCAATGCCCAATACGAATACAGTTCATTTACCAGTACAGGAAGGGGAGGAGCGACTACTTTCGCCACCGACTATCAAGCCTGTGGTATCAACCCCGCCAATCTCGGCTGGGCCAGCCAGTTTGAAGACAAACATTTTACCATGGGTTTTTCTGAGATGACGTATTCCATTCACTCGGAGGCTTTAAGTAAACAGGAACTGAGGGATGAGTTCAGGAATATGATCAAAGGAGGAAATACATCCGATTTTACCCATGCTGAAAAAGTAGCAGCCGGCCGCGATTTTGCTGATAAAGGTTTTGCTTTTAATATGGATGCCGGATCGGTAGGATTTAGTTATGCCAACGAAAAACTCGGAGGAATCGCCCTTCGTGTAAACGACCGCATGCAATGGTATTCCAAATTCGGGCCACAAGCTTCCGAAATTTTGTTTGAGGGTTTTACCGCTTCCTATTTCGATAGCCTCGTTTTGGCCAATGGCTCGGTAATTTATAATGACTCTTCTCTCAATTACGATTCGATTATGAATAGTTCAAATCCAATTGTACTGGGAAGAACCAATTCTGCAAAATTGATCTCGCAGATAATGGACGGTTCTACCATCCAGATGAACTGGGTGCGCGAATTCAATCTTTCCTGGGGAAGAAAAATTGTAGGGGTAGACAGCGTTCTCGAAATATTTGCCGGTATCGGTGTGAAATATTTTCAGGGCCTCGCTATGGTCGACATTACTTCCAAAGACGGACAAATGACTTCTTTTTCTTCTATGTCGCCTGTTTTTGATATTGATTATGGTTCGGCTGCACAGGGAAATCCTTCCGCCATGACGGGAACAGGAATGAAACCCTGCGGAAACGGATTCGGACTCGACCTCGGAATAAATATTCTTCTTTTCAATAAACTGAAAATCGGTGCGGCTGTTACCAATATCGGATCGATCACCTGGGATGGAAATGTATATGAAATGAAAGATACCTTATTGTTTGATACCGATAACGAAGGACTGAATAATTACAATATTTTCTCACAACTCAGCGACATTGCAGGCGACCAGGGATTGATGAAATGGAATGGAGTAGCGTCCCGTAAAGTGGCCCTCCCTACTACTGTTCGTGCCGGTGCCAGTCTGCAAATTGGAAAAAAGGTTCAATTGGGTGTGGATGCTATTTTACCTACCAACGAAGTTCCGGGAAGTTATGAAAATGCTATTATAGGTTTTGGCGGAGATGTGGCTCCCGCTCCATGGGTGAGATTTTCGGCAGGATTTTTGACAGGTGGTAACTATGGTTTCCAGGTTCCGGTAGGAGTAACTTTTATCGGTGGTGACGGAAGATGGGAGGGAGGAGTAGCCTCACGTGATGTGGTAACGTTCTTTACTCAAAACGGGCCTACGCTTTCATTAAGCATCGGCTTCCTGCGTTTCAGATTCTAAAATTACCAATTATGAAAAAAGTAAGTTTTACGTTCCTGTTTTTTCTTCTGCTGGGATTTTATTCCAATGCACAATATGCATTAAACAAGGAGGACTTTACCGCTAAATTCAAATCCCTTTTCGAGCTGGCGAAAAAGCGTTTTCCCAATGAGAAAAAAGGAGATAAAAAAGCCATCAGCGAAGGCATACTTGTTGTCGCCTATGATGCCGCTACTACGTTTGCCAACGCCACTACCACACGTATGGTGGTAGATTCGGATAATATTCTCGGCCACGAATCGCGTTTTGAAATCGGAAAAGATGAAGCCGAAGCAAAAAAAGTGCTGGCAGAAATAGAAAACATTATTAAATCGAATCTTCCTCCCAAATTTGTTACGCGCAGCACATTTGATGGCGCCTTTAAAGGAAGTATGGTGATGATGGTAGAATACGATTCGGAAGTTTTCGCCATTCAATCCAAAAATCCCACTGCACGACTCGGCCTAAGAGAATCCAACGGAATTTTTACCATCGAGCTTTTGATTATGGAGCCGGTGTTTAAGTAATTAAAATCTTATTTTATAAAAGCACATCATTATCGGTGTGCTTTTTTTCTTTAATCCGCCAGTTGGAGGACGTGCCCTGGATTCCCCGCAGTTTACTGCAACAAAAAAATAAACATTCCTCTTACGAATACCCCGTCACGCGCTTCGCGTGACTGCGGGAACATTTATTTAATCCAGCCTCGGGTTCACAATATTATTATAAATCGATCCGAAGGTATAGCTGATTCCCGCTTCAAACCAATAGCGTGATGAAGTGGGAACCTGTTTTTGCCTGAGCAGAATTTCGCTTTCGGTGGCTTCCTGTTGTGCCAATGAAACCTGGTTACGTATAAAACTGTAGTTGCCGCCAATGGTAAAACTAAATCCCTTGAACAGATTAAAGCTGGCTTCAGAATATACCAAAGCGCTCCATAGTTTAAAATCATTCAGAAAATTCATGTACCTGAAGTTGGTGGAAATGTATCCCCATTGTTTCACCAGTTTAAGGTAAAAACCCGCCTGGTGAAACATCCATAATTTTTCGGTGTTTCCCAATACGGTGGTGTCGAAATAAACATCATAACGCGGCCCCGCCTGGTAAGTAAAACGAAACTGCCTGCGCGTTGATTCGCTGTAGGGAAAAATATTGTATTCAATCGCAACTGTTGCACTGGCATTAAATTTTAAATTATTGAATAACGAAGAGGCATAATCACCACCACCTCCTGCCGACCATTTTTCATTTATACTATGTGCCCAGTTTCCCCCGGCATAATAACTCTTAAACAAACTGGTGAAACTGGTAGTGTCATCAATGCGGTAAACATTTTTACTGTAGTTATTGTTGAAATAGGTTTGTATCTTATTTTCGTTGGTTATGCGTTCAGCTGAAACATCGGTATTGATGAATTGCGAAGAATAATACTGCTCGCCATTAAACCACCCGCTGGCCGAGATATTAAACACCCAGAAATTCCATTTATCTTTCACTTCCTGGTTATCTGTTTCACCAAGATAGGAAGTCTCCCATTTTTCTGCATGGGGAGTTTTTGCAATATAACGGGTAAGACCCATCAGCATATAACGGTTCATTTTTTCCCTGAAATCATCTACCGAATAGTTGGGTAAAAGAGAAAAGCGCAAAGTGTCATTCATTTGGTCGAATTCTTTTAGTCCGAGGAATTGCAGGCAATATTCCCTTCCTCCCGAGCCGGTTTCCTGCGTACTTGTTATCATCTGAACCTGCGCCAGCTTTCGGTCTCTCACATAGTTGATGTAGGGGAGTTCCTGCTTCATAAAGCTGATATCGCATTCATCGCAACTGATATATACTTTTAATATAGTGTGTGCCGAATCTGCAGGTTCGGTGGTTTTACTGCTGTCGGTTTGTGCATGGGTGATTGTTCCCGCTACAAGCAGGAAAAACAGGGTGGCGATCTTATTCATGGAAGGATAATTCAGTTGGGGTTAAAAAGTTACAGGAAGCAGGTCAAATGATATCGATGCTAATACGCCCGGGTTGGTCAAAAGGTTCAAAAAAAAAGCACCACCGTAAAGTGATGCTTTTTCGTTGTGTTGGAAAATATCAGTAAAGTTTAATAATAGTTCTTCTTGATAACCGGTGCTCTTCCTCAGTACAATCCGAACATTTCACGGCAGGGTCTTTTTTTCCGTGCCAGTAAGTGTTGATGCGGGAAGGATCAATGCCTTTCAGCACCATATAATCTTTCACCCGGTTGGCTCTGCGCTGTGTCAGCCATTCATTGTAATGGTCATCGGCACGGATATCAGCATGCGAACTAACGTCTGCTTTCATATTGGGATTGGCTTTCATCTGCGTAATGGCATTTTCTACATTGGCAATTGCTTCTTTTTCCATGTAGGAAGAGTTGAGCGCAAAATAAATTTTCAGTTCAACCGGTTGTGCCTTTATGGGTTCTGTTACAACAGGAGTAGTGTCTTTGGGAGGAGGAACTACTTCAACGACTTCTTCCACTTCAGGAATAACCGGTTTTACATTGTATATATCAGCATTGGTGGCACCACCGCGGTTACTGGCAAAATAAGCTTCGTTTTTCGACATGATGAAATACGCATCAAAAGCCGGTGAGTTCACTTTATTTCCCAGGTTTTGCGGCTTGCTCCAGTTAGTCCATGTTTCGTCCATTCTGAATGAAACAAAAATATCAGCGTCACCTTCACCGCCAAAGCCGTTACTTGAAAAGAAGAGCGAATAACCGTCTTCAGAAAGAAATGGCGACATTTCATATCCCGATGAATTCACCGTAGGCCCCATGTGAATGGGCTCTCCCCACGATCCGTCTGATTGTTTTTTACTCACATAAAGATCTTCTTCTCCCAATGAATTTTTTCCTTTATACGAAATGATGATGTAGGTTTCCTGTGGATTTACATAAAAGCCAAAAAGATCTCCTTCGAGTTTAAAATTGGAAATATCAACTTTGGTAGGCGTTTGCCAGGTTTCGCTTTTCTTTTTCGAAACTGCAATTCCACGATCGAGCTGATTTTTTTTCTTTACATAGGCATTGTACAGGTAAATAGTCTGTCCGTCTAACGCAGCGCCCACTACAGCATTAAAATCCTTGTTGTTTAATACTTTCATGTTTTTGGCTGGCTCCCATTGTCCGGTAGCGTCTTTACGCGTATACCAGATGTCCTGGTCGCCTTCTGCACCACCTATATTTTCAGCATGAAACTGGCGCATAAAAAACAGGGTAGAACTATCCCTAGAAAATACAAGCAAAGCTTCTTCCGCTTCCGAATTGATGGAAGGAGGAAGTTTTACAGGATCGCCCCAGATTAATTCACTTTGTTGCGCATTAGCTGAATGAAACAACAGGCAGCTGGCTGCTAAAATCAGTACACGTCCTTGCATGGTATACTTTTTTATTATTATAATTTTACTTTATATCCCAGGATGATCTCATGTCCGCCCGAGTTATGTTTTTTCAGAGAAGAGATAGTGTAGTCGTATGAATAACCGAGCTTGAAGTTTTTAAACATTACTCCCAGTAATCCTACAATGGCATCTTTGTGGCGGTAAGAAACACCTCCGAAAATAAGATCATTATAATCTACTTTGCAGTTGATGTCTACTGCAACAGGAGCAGGATTCATATATTTCACCAGGAAATTGGGCGTAACTGATAATTGCTCATTGATATCAAAACGATAACCTCCCATAATGTAGTGGTGGGCATTTAATTTGGATTTGGTAGGATCGCCAAAATAAATTTTATTTTGCATCACCTGGGCATTCGAATATCCGAAAGTAAGCGCATTGGTATACAAAAACAATCCGAAATTAAGATCAAACAGGTTTTGTTTTTGCGTGCTCCCTAAAAAGGCTACGTATGTGGGGTCAAGGTTATCATCTCCCAAAAGGTCTACTTTGCTTCTGTCGTAGGCAAGGTTGCTCATTCCGCCACCTACACCACAGGAAATGTTTAATCCTTTGGTAATGGGGATATGAATAGCGTACGAACCACTAAACATTAAACGGTTGAATGCACCGTATTTATCACTCATTACGTTGGCTCCAACTGTGTGGCGCATCATTCCGGTTCTGTTTCCCGAAACTTTAACGGCACCGGGACGGCTGGTACGCAACGATGGATTGTATTTAGGAGCACTTCCCACTTTTCCTACCACAGAGTTGCCGCTGAAGTAAAATGTTTGGGGAGCATTGTCAAATCCTACCCACTGTTGCCTGAAACTTAAATTCAGGTCAACAAAATCCTGTATGCCCGCAGCGGCCGGGTTAATAAGATAAGGATTTTGCAGATACTGGCTTAATTGCTGCAGCTGCTGCGTTTGTCCGCAGGTAGTTATAACTGCGAAACCGGTTATGATAGCTAATTTTTTCATACTCTTTTTCATTATCGTTTACTTATCGTATTATCGTTACTGTTCCTTTTCGTGGTTCCGATCCGTCTCCGAAATCGATCACGAAATAATAAGAAGCAACAGGCATCAGGTTTCCTTTGTATGTTCCGTCCCATGGAGTAGCATAGCCATCCGATTCAAACAACTTCGCGCCCCAGCGGTTAAATACTTCCACATGGTTGTTCGGAAACTTTGAATTGAGGTTGAGAATATTCCAGGTGTCATTGATTCCGTCACCATCAGGAGTAAATCCTGTCGGAATTTCAACTTGTAATGTATCACAATCTGTAATAATTATAGTAACAGTAGCCGGTGTGGTCGACTCACAGCCCGAAACATCTTCGGTTACATAATAAACAGTTGTTCCAATCACATTCAGCGGGGTGAAATTATTTCCTGATCCAACCAACACGGTTAATCCCGGATCAGTATACCAGTTGATGGTTCCACCTGATCCCGGTGTAGCAGTCATAGCAGCAAAAGCATCTGTACTGCAATAAGAAGCATCTGTTCCCGCTACAGGCGCAGAAGGAATAGTATTAATCGTAATAGTTACAGTGGATGCAGCGCTTTCACAGCTTCCGGTAGTTTCAGTTACATAATAGGTGGTTGAACCTAAAGTAGCCGATGGAGTTAATGTGGTTCCTGTACCAATTACAGTTGTTAAACCTGCATCGCTATACCATGTTAATGTTCCTCCCGAACCGGCTGTAGCAGTAAGATCGGCCATTACATCTCCCTGGCAATAGCTGGCATTGGTTCCGGCAACAGGAGCAGCAGGTGCGCCCGGGTCAGTTAATGTAATAACTGTGGCGCTGGTGCCTGTACATCCCGAAGTCACCAGGCTAAACTGGTCGTATGTTCCGGGAGCTAATCCTGTGATGATAATATTTCCTGAAGCATCACTGGTTACTGTTGCAGTTACGGTTGTTGTTCCGTCAAAATAACTGTAATTGTAACTGGTGCTTGGCGTAAGCCCGCTAAACGTTATAGTTCCGTCAGTAGCTCCACAGGTAGTAGGATTGGTTCCTGTAACTGTAAAGGCAGGCAATCCCGGATCCGTTAGAGTTATGGTAGTGCTGTTTACAGAAGTACATCCCAGTAATGATACTGAAATATTAGTGTATGTTCCGGCAGCCAATCCGGTTACGGTATAATTTCCTGATGCGTCCGTTGTTCCGGTTACCGTTACAGGGCCGCTTCCGTCATCATAAATGAAATCATAAGTAGTGTTGGGCATTAAACCTGTAATGTCAAACGAACCGTCTGTTCCTCCACAGGTAGTAGGATTGGTTCCTGTTCCTGAAATGGTGAATGTAGGCGCGCCCGGATCGGTTAAGTTTACGCTTGTAACTGCATCAACAGTTGTGCAACCTGATTGTGTAACACTAAAGTTGAAATAAGTTCCCGAAGGCAAACCGGTAATTACATAGTTACCTGAAGCGTCTGTTGTAACGGTTCCAAGGTTTACTGTACCCGATGGGCCATCATAAGCGATATTATAGTTGGTTGATGGCGCAAGTCCGCTGATCGTTATAGTACCATCCGATCCACCGCATGTAGTGGGGTTGGTTGAGGTTGTGCCTGCACTGAATGTGGGTGGAGTAGGATCGGTAAGTGTTACTGTAGTAGCACCGCTGTTTCCGTTACATCCCGCAAGGCTAACAATAAAGTTGTTGTAAGTTCCTGCGCCCAGCCCGGTGATCACATAATTACCCGAAGCATCTGTGGTTACACCCGTAAGCGTTACTACTCCCGAAGGGCCGTTATACGAAATATCGTAAGTAGTACTCGGATTCAAACCACTAATGGTAATCGTTCCATCCGTTCCGTTACAAGTGGTAGGATCCGTAAACGATGAGCCCGCAGTGAAAACAGGTGCGCTCGGATCAGTAAGTGTAACGTTGGTGGTAGAAGTAGTAGAACAGTTATTGGTTGCAGTTATCACAAAGTTGGTATAAGATCCCTGTACCAAACCGGTTATAACATAATTTCCGGAAGCATCTGTTGTGATATTACCCACTACAACTGTTCCTGAAGGTCCGTCATAACTGAGGTTATAGGAAGTAGACGGCAGCAATCCGCTGAGCGTTATAGTACCGTCTGCAGCACCACAACTGGTGGGATTTGTAAATGTAGCTCCACTGGTGAATGTTGGGCTGGCAGGATCACTTAATGTTGCAGATCCGGTGGCAGCTCCTGTACACCCGGCAAGGGTTAATGAAAATCCTGAATAGGTTCCTGCAGCAAGGCCGGTAATAGTATAAGTTCCGCCTGCTGTTGAAGTAACCCCGGTAAGTGTTATGGTTGAAGAACCATCACTATAGGAAATGTCATAGGTGGATGAAGGAGTTAATCCGGAAATAGTAATAGTACCATCTGTTCCTCCGCAAGTGGTAGGATTGGTAGATGCACTAACTGTTCCGGTAGGTGCGCTCGGGTCAACCAGGTTAACAGGGCCGTTTACTGTGGTTGCACATCCTGCTGTGCTGGTTACCACAAAATTTGAATAGGTTCCCGCACCTAAACCAGTAATAGTGTATGTTCCTCCGGCTGTTGTTGTAACAGAGCCAAGATTTACAATTGATCCATCATCATAGGTTATTGTATAATTAGTGCTGGGGCTTAATCCTGTTAAAGTAATAGAACCATCATTCAATCCACATCCCGAAGGATTTACTGTAGCACCAATAGCGAATGCCGGATTGGCATTAACAGTAATGGTTACAGAAGATGATGAAGGTGCGCAGGGTGCATTTGAAATGGTCCAGCTGAATGTATATGTTCCTGCTGCAGTTAAACCTGTTATTGTTGTGGTTGGCGATGTTGGCGTAGTAATAGTTGCAGCCGGTCCGCCAGTTTGTGTCCACAATCCTGTTCCAACAGTCGGAGCATTGGCAGCCATAGTTACTGTTCCCACACTCGAGCAAATGGTTTGTGCAGGCCCTGCAGAAGATGCAGTAGGAGCAGGATTAACAGTAATTGTTACGTTGGAAGTAGAAGGTGTGCATGGAGGATTGGAAATCGCCCACTGGAATACATACGCTCCCGGACTTGTTAACCCGGTAATAGTAGTTGTGGGAGATCCGGGCGTTGTAATGGTTCCTACTACAGGTCCCGAAATTTGTGACCATGAACCTGTACCTACCGTTGGAGTATTACCGGCCATTGTTACACTACCTGTAGTTTCACAAATAGTTTGAGGAGGGCCTGAATTGGCAATGGTAGGAGGAGCAGTTATTGTTACAGAAGCTGTAGTGCTGAATGCAGCACAGCCACCTGATGCAGCAATAGAATATGTTACCGTATAAGTTCCTGCTGTACTTGTTCCCGGTGTGATCTGTCCTGTTGCAGCGTTAATGGTTAATCCCGCAGGAGCAGCAGTATAAGTTCCACCAGCTGTTCCGGTTTGTGTTACGTTAACAGGCCCGGAGGTAGAACAGAACGGAGATCCCGGATAAGAGATAGTAGCTGAAGGAGCTGCTGTTATTGTTACAGAAGCGGTAGTTGTAAATACCGGGCATCCGCCTGAGGCAGCAATGGTATACGTTACCGTATAAGTTCCTGCTGTACTTGTTCCCGGTGTGATCTGTCCTGTTGCAGCGTTAATGGTTAATCCCGCAGGAGCAGCAGTATAAGTTCCACCGGCAGTTCCGGTTTGTGTTACGTTAGCTGGTCCAGCTGTTGTACAGAATGGGGAACCAGCATAGGAAATAGTAGCTGAAGGAGCTGTAGTAATGGTTACACTGGCTGTGGTTGAAAATGCAGCACATCCACCTGATGCAGGAATAGAGTAAGTAACGGTATATGTTCCTGCTGAACTGGCAGATGGATTAACGGCACCCGTAGCAGCGTTAAGACTTAATCCTGCAGGGGCAGAAGTAAATGTTCCACCTCCCGAACCTGTAAGTGTAACGGCCTGCGAACCTAAATTAGAACAATAAGGACTTCCTGAATAGGAAATAGTAGCAGACGGATTATTGGTGATAGTTACAGAAGCTGTAGTTGAAAACGCAGCACAACCTCCTGACGCAGGAATACTATAGGTTACTGTATATGTTCCTGCTGTACTTGTACTGGGAGTAACATCACCTGTTGCAGCATTTATGGTTAATCCTGCAGGTGCTGATGTAAAGGTTCCTCCCGCAGTTCCTGTAATTGTGGGTGATTGAGGAGTAGCTAATCCCGAACAATATGGTGAGGAATAAGAAATAGTTGCAGAAGGTGCCTGGGTGATAGTAACAGAAGCTGTTGTTGTGAACGCAGCACATCCGCCAGAAGCAGCGATGGTATACGTTACAGTATAGGTTCCTGCTGTACTTGTTCCCGGGGTAATTTGTCCTGTTGCAGCGTTAATGGTTAATCCCGCAGGAGCAGCAGTATAAGTTCCACCGGCAGTTCCGGTTTGTGTTACACTAACGGGGCCCGAACTTGTGCAGAAAGGAGATCCGGCATAAGAAATGGTTGCTGAAGGCGCAGCAGTAATAGTTACCGATGCAGTAGTAGTAAATACGGCACAACCACCGGAAGCAGGAATTGTATAGGTAACCGTGTAAGTTCCTGCTGTACTTGTTCCCGGTGTAACCTGGCCTGTTGCAGCATTAATAGTTAATCCCGCAGGAGCAGCAGTATAAGTTCCACCGGCAGTTCCTGTTTG
>JBMORL010000127.1:0-47162 GCA_049322335.1 Bacteroidota bacterium | reverse complement strand
GGGCTACCAATGAAGCAGATCGCCTGTTTGGCGGACGCTTCATCGTGTAGAAGTGAGTGAAAAATTATAGTATGGTTTATTTCAACAACAGGTTTACCCCAAATAAGTCTGCAACACCTTGGTTCTCGATGCCATTCTCAGTCTCCGGATGGCTTTTTCTTTTATCTGGCGTACTCTTTCGCGGGTGAGATCGTATTTCAAACCTATTTCACCCAACGATAAAGAAGTGTTGTTCCCGATTCCGTAAAATAAAGTAATAACATCTTTTTCTCTCTCCGTTAGGGTATTCAAAGCGCGTCCGATTTCTGTCTGCAGCGATTTTTCCATCAGGTGATCGTCTGGTTTTCGTTCACTTGGATTGAATACGAGTTCCATGATGGTAAGTTCTTCGTTGCCAGGAAGTGTGGCATCTGATGAAATAATACGGTTGGAAGAATGAATAGCCAATGCAATTTCTTCCTCGGGTAATTCCAGGAGTTCTGCTATTTCAGAAGTGCTGGCCTGTCGTTCGAGCCGTTGTTCCAAAACGCCCTGTGCTTTTTTTATTTTACTCAGCACTCCGATTTTATTCAGTGGAAGCCGGATCACGCGCGATTGTTCGGATACGGCTTGCATAATGCATTGGCGGATCCACCACACGGCATACGAAATAAATTTGAAACCACGTGTTTCATCATATCGTTTGGCGGCTTTTATCAAACCAAGATTTCCCTCATTGATAAGGTCGGCAAGGCTTAATCCCTGGTTTTGGTATTGTTTAGCCACCGAAACAACAAAACGCAGATTGGCCAGCGTAAGTTTTTCAAGGGCGCGGTTATCACCGTTTTTTATTTTTTGGGCAAGAATTGTTTCCTCTTCGGCTGTAATCAGCGGAATTTTGGAAATATCGGCCAGGTATTTGTCAAGGGAAGTGGCGTCCCTGTTGGTAATGGATTTACTTATTTTAAGTTGCCGCATAGGGTTGAATTAGGGAATTAAGAAAAGAAAATCCGGGAAAAAAGGAAAATTATTTTGGGTTCACCAAACTAACGTTCACAGCATTTAAGCCCTTCTTTCCGTTTTCTACCTCAAATTCCACTTCATCGTTTTCACGAATTTCTTCCTTTAATGCAGATACATGGACGAATAATTCTTTTCCGTTTTCTGCTTTAATAAATCCGAAGCCTTTTGCTTCGTTAAAAAATTTAACTGTTCCTTTTGTCATTTTGTTTTTGTTTTTTCCGGTGTTGAAACCGGTTGTTATGTGTTGATTTTATTGCAAGGCGGAGAAGGGATGTGTTTTCACCACTTCTATATTTTTTTTAATGAGTTTGCTGATGTCTTTCAGGTAACCTGTTTCATCTTCAGCACAAAATGAAAGTGCAATTCCCCCGCTTCCGGCTCTTCCGGTTCTTCCGATGCGGTGTACGTAGGATTCGGCCTGGTCGGGCAATTCGTAATTAATAACGTGCGTTAGTTTATCCACATCAATGCCGCGTGCAGCAATGTCGGTGGCTACCAGAATACGTATCGTACGGTTTTTAAATCCTTTTAATGCTCTTTCGCGCGCACTCTGTGATTTATTTCCGTGAATGGCTTCTGCTTTTATTCCGCATGAATTTAATTCACGTGCTACTTTGTCGGCTCTTCGTTTTGTGCGTGTAAAAACGAGAGCGTGTTCTATTTTTCCGTCTTTCAGAACATATTTCAGTAATGATCGTTTATTTTCTTTTGGAACATAGTAAACGCTTTGCTCCACCAGTTCGGGAGTAGAGGCCACAGGTGCAACCGAAATTTTTACCGGATTTTTAAGAATGGCATTGGCCAGTTGCATGATTTCGGGAGCTGCCGTAGCAGAAAAGAACATGGATTGTTTTTTGGCAGGAAGTTTAGAAATAATTTTTTTAATGTCATGTATAAAGCCCATATCCAGCATACGGTCGGCTTCGTCCAAAACAAAATGTTCTACGTGGTCAAGACGTATAAATCCCTGTTGCATCAGGTCGAGTAATCTTCCCGGTGTAGCGATAAGAATATCCACGCCTTTTACAAGGAGGCTTACCTGCGATCGCTGGGACACACCACCGAAAACAGTTATGTGTTTCAGTGAAAGTTGTTTTCCGTAATCACGAAAACTTTCATTGATCTGCAGCGCCAGTTCTCTGGTGGGAGCCAGGATAAGCGCCCTGATTTTTCGTGAAGTATTCTGCTCTTTTTTTGTTGTCATCATTTGCAATACCGGAAGGGCAAAGGCTGCCGTTTTTCCGGTACCGGTTTGTGCACAGCCGAAAATATCTTTTCCTTCTAACAGGTGTGGGATTGCTTGTTGTTGAATAGGAGTGGGGGTCGAATAACTGAGTTGATCCAGTGCTTCAGTCAGCGGTTGGATCAGTTTTAAATCTGAAAATGTCATTAATACAATATTTAATTAATAATAAGTTATGCCTGTTGGTTTTCCCGACAGGAGGTTTCTTGAAAAGAAAAGTGTAAGATTAACCGGGTTGTGAGCGTAAAACTACAAATTGGAACTACAATCTTCTGATGAAGAAATACAAAGGTACGATAAATGAGCTTCATATCCTAATTAATACTACTTAATAGTTGTATATGCCTTAACTTCATTTGTTTCCAAGTGCTTTTAAAACACGGATATGTGATAGTATGGCGTGGGTAAAGCTGGGTTTAAGGTTATAGGATAAACCAAATTCTTTGGCTGTTTGCTCTACTATGGGTGAAATATTCTTGTAATGAATATGACAGATGTGAGGAAAAAGATGGTGTTCGATCTGGAAATTCAATCCTCCAACATACCATGTAAGCAAACGATTATTCCTTGCAAAATTAGAAGTGGTTTGCAGCTCGTGTATGGCCCATTCGGTTTCTATGTTTCCATCCTTATCGGGAACAGTAAGATCGGTTCCTTCTACAACATGGGCCAGCTGAAAAATCACACTCATGATAATGCCGGCTGTAAGATGCATAACCAAAAAACCAATTAGTATCATCCACCAGCTGAAACTGCTGAATAAAAGCGGAAACCCGATGGCAACAAAAAAGTAAGCGAGTTTGGATAGAATCATACGGGAGTATTCAAATCCTGCTGTGGTTTTTTGATCTTTTACAATTCCTCTGCGGTTGTATTTATGCAGGTTGAAAAAATCCATAAATAATTTGGAAATGGACATCAGGCTGTAAAAGAAAAATGCATAGATAAATTGCAAACGGTGTATTTTTTTTAATGGCACGCGTGGAGAAAAACGAAAAATACTCCTCGAATCAATGTCCTGGTCAAATCCTTCGATATTGGTAAAAGTATGGTGCAGCAAATTATGCTGTACTTTCCATGTAAAAACATTTCCACCAAGCAGGTACATTGTATTGCTTAATAATGAATTCATCCATCCTTTGCGGGACAATGAACCGTGAACTGCATCATGCATCACCGACATGCCAATACCCGACATGCCGATTCCCATCATCACCGAAAGGGGAAAAATTACCCACCCGCTTAACGGAACAGTAAGCATTACTACAAATGGAGCGAGGAACAGGGTAATCATTACCACTGATTTCATTACCGTACCGGTATTTCCTTTTTTGGTTATGCCGTTTGCAGTGAAATAATCATTGACATTTTTTTTTAGCGCGGCAGAAAAATTGGTGTTGTTTTTGTTGGAGAATTTTATTGTTTTCATAATAAGATAGTATTTGTCCTGAAGCAGGACATTTTTTATTTTTTTAGTTGGAAAAAAGGGAGTCAGCGCACCGGCCAAATAAGGAAACCTGTTTCTAAAGCAGATAAAATCTGAGTGTACTCTTTTTCAATTATTGCAAGATAAGCATTAAATTCACAGAAACCTAATATGGGGATATTTATTTATGATTTAACCTTCTTTTGATGATAAACAAAGCAGAACTAAAATTGTTTTCAGATTAGCTATATGATTTCCTGTTAAAGGAAACAATTAACTTTACCATTCATTCAGAATAACACATAAAAATTAATTGAAGCGGGTAGTTAAACATAGGGTTTTAAAATTATTCAACGGAACATCGCTAAAGTTTCGCCTGTGGATAGTATTGTTCTTTTTTGCTCCATCGGTTTTCTCCCAACCTGCCGACAGTCTGCGCATTAATCAGGTGCAGGTATTCATGTCGCATAACAGTTATCGTCTCAAAACATATGAACCATTGTATGATGAACTAAAAAGATCAAAACATCCTCTGTGCAAAGCATTTCTAAAACGCCCATGGGACTATTCACATCACACTTCTCTCGATTCGCAACTTACTGTTTATGGAATGCGCGGGCTGGAACTGGATATTTATTACGATCCCAACGGTGGATTATTTTACCAGCGAAAAGCGAATAAAATGATTGATGAAAAAACTGAATCGGGAATTGAAGCACTAAAAAAACCGGGAATGAAACTGATGCACATTCCCGATTTTGATTACATGACGCAGCACTACACTTTTACTGAAGCATTACACGTAATTAAAAAATGGTCTGATCAACATCCCGGCCATCTTCCGCTTTTTATAATGGTGGAAGCAAAAAATTTTCATGCACTCAAATTCATGAAAAAACGTTTTTGCAGCAAAGTACTTCCCTTTACCAAAAACGCGGTGGATTCTATCGATCTTGAAATTAAATCGGTATTTGGTGAAAACACTGAAAAAATAATTACTCCGGATAAAATAAGGGGAAAATACAAAACATTGAACGAAGCAGTATTAAATAATAAATGGCCGTTACTATCTGAAGCCCGTGGAAAAATTATTTTCCTTTTTATGGCCCCGAAAAAAGTGAAGGAAAATTATCTCGAAAATCACTTTTCACTCTCCGGAAGAATAATGTTTACTTATTCCGATCCCGGAAAACCCGAAGCCGCATTTATCAAACTCGAAAAACCTGAAAGGCAATTCAGTGAAATTCAACAACTGGTCAAACAGGGTTATATGGTGCGAACCCGCGCTGACGCCAACACCAAAGAAGCCCGCAGGAATTCTTATGAAAGAATGAATAAAGCGTTGTTAAGCGGTGCTCATCTTATTGCTACAGATTATTATATTCCGGATAAACGTTCTGTAGTTGCAGGTTCAGGCTGGAGTAATTATAAAGTTGCTTTTCAAAATGGAAATATCTGCCGGAAAAATCCGTTAAATACAACTTTTATTTATGAAGAAATTTCATCGGAAAAAAATTACGTTACAGAATAATCTATTTCCTCTTTATCATATCAAACACCACCCATTCCTGGTCACCATCATCATAGGAAATGAGATAGAAATATTCTGTAATTTCTTTTATCGTTCCCGGATACCATGTTCCTTCACCTTTCCAGTTTCCCAATACTTTATCTCCCGTTTTAAATTCTTTTACAAACGCATCAGGTGAAACGTCTGTTGCCACAGGTAATGTTTCAGCTTCCCCTCTTATCCATGATTTTCCCTCCTGAAAACTATAAACCTGTTCAAATTGCGCCTTGATAAAAATTTCCCCGGCCCGGGTAAGGTATCCAAATTTATTATTCATATCGCAATAGGGGAATAGACTGTGGCCGTTGGCCGGAGATAGAAATTTAACGGGTTCTTTGGTAAAAGGTGTCCCGTCTGTTTTCACATAGGTTTTATCTCCGTTCAAAACAGTTTCCATTCCCCACCAGCCGTCTTCCGGATCTCCGAAAAGAGAAGCGTATTTAATGGGAATAATAATTTTTCCGGTGGTATCAATCACCCCGTATTTTTTTGCTTTTTCCACCACCGAAAAACCATTTTCAAAAGATTGGGCATTATCATATTGTGGTTTTATCACCCATTCATTTTTCCGGTTATAAAATCCCCAGCCACTGCGGTTGTTGTAGTTGGTGTAGCTTGCACTCAGACCGTTGTAAAATCCCATCGTGTTTTTTGTAAGTGTGGGCTTAAATACCACTTCTCCTTTTTTATTGATGAGACAGGTTACGCCATTTATTTGTACACGGCATTCACCATTTTCAAAGCTGGATGTTCCGGCTTGTTTGTATTGAAAAGGAATAATAATTTTTCCTGTAGTATCGATAAACCCGTATTTTTCTTCTTTAGAGTGATAAGGCATCACGCAGGCAAAACCTTCTGAAAAGGATGCGCCAAGATATTCGATGGGAATCACCAGCTCGCCTTTTCGGTTGACAAACCCCATTTTTCCTTCTTCATCATATACTTCACAAAATCCTTCAATAAAATATCCCGTTTTTTTCCAGGTGTTGGAAGTGAGCCGTTCACCTTTTTTATTGATAAGATAAAATCCGTCAACACCCGGTTCTTTTACCCATGTTACCCCGAATGAAAAAGAGTGCACCGTTTCATATATACAGGGAATTACCTGCTTTCCTGTTGCGTCAACAAATCCGTAGCGGTAAAATGATTTTCCATTTACCAAAACTGTTTTTTGCACTTCAGCCATTCCGTCATAAAAAGAACCCACCCATTTGGCTTTTACACTAAATAATCTTTCGCCTTTTTCATTGATGCAGGTATATATTTTTTCCTGGGCAGTTGCTATAAAAATGCTACTGTAAAAAAGAAAGAGTTGAAAAAATATTTTTTTCATAGCGTCAATATTTAACGGAAAGATATTAAATTACATCAGATTTACAAATTTCCCGATTGAGATTTTTACTTTTTTATATATTGTTATTGATTTCTCCGCAGGTGATACCTCAAAATCTCGTGGTCAACGGGTCGTTTGAGCCGGATTCAGTTTTTACTGCTTCTCATTCTTATGGCGCCATGGGAAAAGCCGGACGTTCTTTTATCAACGGCTGGATCGTACCTACTCAGGCTTCCCCCGATTATTATAATTCGGATGAATCTACCATCGGTGGGAGGCCGGTTCCCAAAGCGAGAACAGGGCAGGGAAGGGCAGGACTTATTCTTGCTTATGGAAGGAATGCCTATAAAGACGAATCGTATAAGGAATACATCGAAGGACATCTGGTAAACCCGCTGGAAAAAGGTGTAAACTATACTTTTGAATTCTACATGGTTCCTTATCGAATTATGAATTACCGTGCAGATACTATCAGTGTTTATTTTACCAGGGGAAAAGTAACCCGTGAAACCAAATTTTTTCTCGATACTGATCCTCAACTCAGTTTTCCGGTATCCTGCGAACCGGCTGCCAGCGGATGGCAGAAATATTGCGGCACTTTTACCGCCCAGGGAGGAGAATATTATTTTACCATCGGAAATTTTTCTTCTTCCTTTCAAAAACCTTCTTCCCATTGCAGAATGAAAAAAGAAAAACGTTCAGTACACATGGAGGATTGTGCATATTATTTTATTGATGATGTATATCTCACCTGGGAAGAAAAGGGAAATTGTGAAAAAACCGTAAAACGTCAAAACTGGTATTTACTCCTTGATGCTTCCCAATCCATGAGTGAGGGTGAAAAGTGGAATGAGGTGAATCACGCATTGTTTGAAATTGCAACCGATGAAGCGCAGCATCTGCCGGCCGTTATTTCATTCGGAAATAAGTCTCAGCTTATCATTTCTCCGGGGACAAATGATACACTGAAATGGAAAACAATTCTTCAGCAGGTTAAACCCGGTGGAACAACACGAATTAATACTGCACTTGAAATTCTTTATTCGTCCATTCGAAAAGATACCACTTCTTCGGCTTCATTTGCTGCTATTATAACGGATGGGGCATTTAAGCCGGATGCAGATACCCGCAAATATATGGAGCTCTTAAAAGATTGGGGTGTTATTGTGTTTTTTTTTACTACCGGAAAACAAATTCCGCAGCAATTAACAGAACTGGTTTCTGCAACGGGAGGCAAAGTAATTCAGCTGGAATCGTTTTTGGAAACCTATGTTCCATTAAGAAAAGTAATGGACGATACCGGGCCGGAAAAACCCAAAAAAGTACTTTACACAAAGGGAAAATGGTATAAATCTCCCCTGGTAACGGTAACCTTTGCTATTGGATTTGCCGGAGCATGGATTCTGCTTAATAAATTGCTGATATAAAAAAACCGGAAGAATATCCCCCGGTTTTATATTGAAAAAAATTAGTTTACATCATTCCGCCCATTCCACCCATTCCCGGCATTCCTCCGCCCATTGGCATGGCAGGTGTTTCTTCTTCAATATCCGAAACCACGCAATCGGTGGTAAGTAACATACTGGCAATGGAAGCAGCATTCTCTAACGCTACGCGGCTTACCTTTGTCGGGTCAATAACTCCGGCTTTGAAAAGATTTTCAAATTCATCGGTACGCGCGTTAAATCCGAAATCATCTTTTCCTTCTTTCACTTTGTTTACAATCACCGATCCTTCTCCGCCAGCGTTGGCAACGATCACACGCAGTGGTTCTTCCAGTGCACGTTTGATAATGGCAACTCCGGTTTTTTCATCTTCATTTGCGCCTTTTACCTTATCAAGTGAATCGATGCAACGAATGTAAGCGACACCTCCACCGGCAACAATTCCTTCTTCTACAGCTGCGCGAGTGGCAGCCAGTGCATCTTCCATGCGGTCTTTCTTTTCTTTCATTTCCACTTCAGTGGCTGCACCAACATACAATACAGCAACTCCACCGGCCAGTTTCGCCATTCTTTCCTGGAGTTTTTCCTTGTCATAATCGGATGTGGTTTGTGCAATCTGGGCTTTTATCTGGGCAACGCGTGCTTTGATGTCGGCTTTAATCCCCGCACCGTTAACAATGGTGGTATTGTCTTTATCAATAATTATTTTTTCAGCTTGTCCCAACATGGTCATGTCGGCTGTATCTAATTTAAATCCCTGTTCTTCGCTGATAAGTTGTCCACCGGTAAGGATGGCAATATCTTCGAGCATTGCTTTTCTCCTGTCTCCAAAACCGGGTGCTTTCACAGCTGCCACTTTCAACGCTCCGCGAAGTTTATTCACCACCAGCGTTTGAATGGCTTCTCCGTCCACATCTTCGGCTATAATCAATAACGGTCTGCCCGTTTGCACAGTTTGTTCAAGTAACGGAAGAATTTCACGCATGTTCGAAATTTTCTTATCCGTAACAAGTATCAGTGCACTTTCAAGCACCACTTCCATGTTCTCGGGATCGGTAATAAAATACGGAGAAAGGTATCCGCGGTCAAACTGCATTCCTTCTACCACGTCAACTGTTGTCTCAATTCCTTTTGCTTCTTCAATAGTAATCACTCCCTCTTTCGAAACTTTTGCCATAGCTTCAGCAATGAGTTTTCCGATCACGCTGTCGTTATTGGCAGAAATAGTAGCCACCTGTTCAATCATTTTGATGTCATCACCCACTTCTTTCGATATTTTTTTCAGTTCTGCAACAACAACTGCAACCGCCTTGTCAATACCTCTTTTCAGATCCATCGGGTTGGCACCGGCTGCCACGTTTTTTAATCCGGCTGTAACAATAGCCTGTGCCAATACAGTGGCTGTAGTGGTTCCGTCACCGGCAATGTCGGCAGTTTTGGAAGCTACTTCTTTCAAAAGTTGTGCGCCCATGTTTTCCACCTTGTCGCTCAGTTCAATTTCTTTGGCAACAGTCACACCGTCTTTGGTAACATGCGGAGCACCGAATTTTTTATCGATCACCACATTTCTTCCTTTTGGTCCCAATGTTACTTTCACCGCATCCGCCAGTGAATCCACTCCTTTTTTTAACTTTTCTCTTGCTGCAAGATTAAATGCTATATCTTTTGCCATGGTTGTAAATAGTTTAGGTTTTTTATTTTATGTTTTATGTTATTTCGTATTCCTCCCCCTCTCTCGCGCTTGTCACGCGTCATCGCGTGAGAGAGGAGGTCGGCTCGCCTTTGCGAAGCGCTTTGGCGGAGCAAGGGAGTGAGGTCAAATCACCGCATAAATATCACTCTCTTTCATAATCAGGTAGTCTTTTCCATCAATGGTAATTTCTGTTCCTGAATATTTTCCGTAAAGAATTTTATCGCCTTTTTTCACTGTCAAGGGCTCGTCTTTTTTTCCGTTTCCAACGGCAATAACGGTTCCGCGCTGGGGTTTTTCTTTGGCGGTATCGGGAATAATGATTCCTGAAGCGGTTTTTGTTTCTGCTGCATCCGGCTCTACCAGTACGCGATCAGCAATGGGTTTAACGTTAGTTGACATATTTTTTTGTTTTATGGCTATGTTAAATAAAAATGTCAGTGCGGTTACACTGACATTTTTTTAAAATTTATTTTTCATCAGGGGTTGGCTGGTTTGGGAATTTCCACGCCTGAGGAAGGAAGATCTTTTATCGGGGCAACCGTTTCAATTTCATCGTCTTTTTGTTGTGTTTGCTGGCCGCCTAACATGGGTGTAGAAATCAGGCAAAGAAAAATCAACCCGGCCGCAAAATACCAGGTGAGCTTTTCTACCATATCAGTTGATTGTTTTACTCCCATAATCTGGTTGGCAGCCGAAAATCCCGAATTGATTCCTCCTCCTTTTGGATTTTGTATCAAAACAATCAGGATAAGAAGAATGCAAACAATCGCAATTAGTAAAGTAACTATAACTCCCATTTTATTTGTTTTTTGAGTTTTTCAGTAAAGTTTCCAGCTCTTTTAAGCGGGACGCAAAGTAAGCGGATTTTTCCGGAATTTTCAAACTTAATTTCTCATATACCTTCATGGCTTTCTGATAATATCCTTGCTTCTCATATATTTTAGCAAGTGTCTCAGTTACAAAGGCTTCGTTGTCAATTATACTTAGTTTTGCAACATTTCCGGGGGTAAAAAATTCGGTTTTCTGGGGAGTGATTTTCGGATCACTCTTAATGAATTTGTCTACCAGGGCAGCAACGTCTTCTTTCTCCGGCTTGTTTTTTTCGAAATTCTGCAATGGGTCGTTTACCGCTTTTTCCTCAGGTTTTACCGGCACCAGCCAGTTGAAAAAACTGTGCCTGGTATCCCAGTTAAAAGTTCCTTTTTCTTTTGTTTCTTCTAATAATGGCTTTTCTTCGTTTGTCAGGGATTCATGCTGAATAGTTGCATTCACTGCCTCCCATAAAATCTGTTTTTCGAATTCAGAATATTTATCCGCTACAGGTTCTTTTTTCGGAATCTCTGGTTTTTCTTCTTCTATACCTTCTTCCTTTGGATCATCCGAAAGCAAAGGTTCCATAGTGGCTTTTACCTGTTTATCCACCAGTTCTTCAATATGATCAACACGGTGCATTTTGTCACCAATCAGTTCCTTCACTTTCTTCTCAATGATCTCATCAATATTTTCTTCTTCTTTTTCCTTTCCCGGATTTTCATTTTCAATTTTTAATTCTGCTGTAACCGGATGTGATTCTTTTTCCAGTTCCTGTACCACGTGATGAATTTTTTCGAGCAATTCCTGTTGCATGATGAAATTATACAACACCTTCCTGTCGGCTGTTAATGCAGCAGCCAGTTTTAATTTTCCGAGATAGTCAATACTCTTTACGTTATGTAGTCCGCGCGCGTGCAACACCTGTATGGTTTGGCTGAATGGGAATCGTTCGGCCAGTTGTGATAACCGTTCAGACTCTTTTTCCCCGATTTGTGCGGGTTGGCTGATATAGGATATGATTTCTGTTTTTGTCATTACCAGTTTCCAAATGAACGGTCAAAAATATCTTGTACCAGCTGCCGGTTGATTTCGGCAATCAGGCTTTCTTCCACCGAAGATAGTTGTTCGGATGAAGAATAATCGGCAAATCGTGAAAAACTCTGCTCAAAATTTTCTTTTTCGTTGAAACGGTTAACATATTTCACGCTCACGGTTATGGTTAGCCGGTTTAGCGATGCTGTTTCATTTCCCTGTATAGCCACCGGCCTTACATCGTAGCCCGAAATATATCCCTCAAATTGGAGGTCTCCGTTTAGCGGAACAAGACTCAGCTTGGTTTGCGAAATAAAAAGATCGCGGAGGGTTTCGGTGAAAGTCTGGGAAAGAGTAGGTGATGCCAGTGGAGCATTATTCTGGAAAAATCCTACCGAAACGGTTTTGGCTTCATCGGGAATACTTCCGCCATTAAACGAATATTTTACCCTGCAGGAAGAAAAGGTGCCGGCAAAAATCAGCAATATATATACTAACGTTCTGCTCATTTCAGCTTGTATTCCTTTATTTTCCGGTAAAGTGTTCGTTCAGAAATTCCGAGTTCTTTGGCAGCATGTTTTCTTTTATTCCGGTGTTTGCTCAATGCTTTTCGTATCAGTTCCTTTTCTCTTTCTTCCAGCGAAAGGGTTTCTTCCACTTCTTCATGTGCATCAATGGCGTCTTCAAAAGCCGGCTGGTGTTTTACAGGGGAAATATTTACCGGTTGTGAAATATGCTGCATGTGTTCTGACGGTGACAGAATGGTTTCCCCTTCTTTATTAAAAATCCGGTTTATCAATGCGGCATTTTCAGTTGCCTGCAAAACATTTCCATTCCCCGATTGAATCAATCCCGACACCAGCGATTTCAGGTCGTTCATTTCACTTCTCATGTCAAATAAAACTTTATAAAGGATCTCCCTTTCCGAAAAACTTTCGGGTGTTTCTTTTCCGGTGTAAACGGGAAGGTTCGGGGTTTCTTTGGGTAAATAATTTTCAAGCTGCTGTGCAGTGATTTCCCTTTCGGTTTCAATAACGGAAATCTGTTCGGTAATGTTTTTCAGCTGCCGGATATTACCGGGCCACGAATAAAACACGAGCAACTGAAGTGCATCATCCGTTAGTTTAACAGCGGGCATTCTGTATTTTTCGGCAAAGTCGCTGGCAAATTTTCTGAACAGTAATGCAATATCTTCTTTTCGCTCCCTTAAAGGAGGAATAAACACAGGTACGGTATTTAACCGGTAATAAAGATCCTCACGGAATTTTCCCCTGCGGATGGCTTCGGGAATGTTTACATTGGTGGCAGCAATAATACGCACATTGGTTTTCATCACTTTTGATGAACCTACGCGGATGTATTCTCCCGACTCCAAAACGCGCAATAATCTTGATTGCGTTGGCATAGGCAGCTCTGCTACTTCGTCTAAAAAAATAGTTCCGCCATCAGCTACTTCAAAATAACCTTTTCGCGATTCATGTGCACCCGTAAAAGCTCCTTTCTCATGTCCGAATAATTCAGAATCAATCGTCCCTTCGGGAATCGCACCGCAGTTTACCGCAATATAAGAACCGTGTTTCCGTGCACTCAGGTGATGAATAATCTGCGGCATAATCTCTTTTCCTGTACCGCTTTCCCCGGTAATCAACACACTTAAATCAGTAGGTGCTACCTGGGATGCAATGTCAATGGCACGGTTCAGTGCCGGAGAATTTCCGATAATGCCAAACCGCTGTTTTATGTTTTGCGTGGAAACGTTACTCATAACAATTCATTTAATCAACTACACTTCCGAATAAAGTGGCCGGTGTACAATCTTCGGCACGTACTTTTACATAATCTCCTTTTTTATAATTTCCTGCCGGAAAAATCATTACCGCATTTTGTGAATTTCTGCCGTGAAAATGTTTTTCCGATCTCTTCGAAACACCTTCCACCAGCACTGTAAAAACTTTTCCGATAGCTTTTTTATTGCTTTCCAGCGAATGTATTTTCTGAAGTTCTATCACTTCATTTAATCGCTGTGCTTTTACTTCTTCTGCCACATCATCTTCATATTTTCTTTCCGCCAGCGTTTTGGGCCGTTCAGAATATTTGAACATATAGGCAAAATCAAACTTTACCTCTTCCATCAGCGAAAGGGTTTCCTTGTGCTGCTGTTCTGTTTCCGAACAAAATCCGGTGATCACATCCGTTGAAATTCCGCAACCGGGCATAATGCTGCGGATAGCTTTAATTCTTTCAAGATACCAGTCACGCGTATATCCGCGGTTCATTTTGTATAAAATTTCTGAATTTCCCGACTGAACCGGAAGATGAATGTATTTACAGATGTTTTCATATTTCGCCATCGTATGCAACACCTCATCGGTCATGTCTTTGGGATGTGAGGTGGAAAAACGCAGCCTTAATAAAGGAGAAACCTGTGCCACTTTTTCCAGCAACTGCGCAAAATTTACCGCAGGCTTTGAAGGATCGGCTATTTCTCCCTTTCCGTTCATATTCCATTTATAGGAGTCCACATTTTGCCCCAATAAAGTTACTTCGCGGTATCCGTTCTCAAATAAATATTTTGCTTCATGTATAATTGATTCAGGATCCCGGCTTCTTTCCCTTCCTCTTGTAAAAGGTACCACACAAAACGAACACATATTATCGCATCCGCGCATGATGGAAATAAAAGCGGATATTCCATTATTATCCAACCTCACGGGGCTGATATCTGCATACGTTTCTTCGCGAGACAATAATACATTCACTGCTTTTTGTCCGCTCTCCACCTGCTTTACCAATGCCGGAAGATCGCGGTAAGCATCGGGACCCACCACAAGATCCACGAGTTTTTCTTCTTCCAGTAAACTCGACTTTAAACGTTCGGCCATACATCCCAAAAGACCTACTATTAAGGAAGGATTCTTTTTTTTGCGGATATGAAATTCATTTAGCCGGTTTCTTACTCTTTGCTCGGCATTATCCCGGATAGAACAGGTATTGATCAAAACCAGTTCGGCTTCATCTATATTGCGGGTGGTTGAAAAACCTTCTTTGGATAAAATAGAGGCTACAATCTCGCTGTCTGCAAAATTCATCTGGCACCCGTAACTTTCCAAATAAAGCTTCCTCAGTCCTTTTTTTGAACCATTGTCCATAACTTCTCCCTGCCGGGTTTCATCCACTATTTTTTCCTCTTCGCTGATCTTCATTTGTCATGCCTTTTTGAGAAAGGGATGCAAAGTTAATAAACCACCCGATAGTGCCAAAATGACAGTGCTCATTTTAGGTGTTTTTAACACCATGTTCAAAAATTTGTAGCTACACAATATTTTTGCGGGTTCAGACTTATTCTTTCATTTGCAACCAATTTTTAAGGAAGTTAGTCTAAGGGGTATCCCAAATAAGTAAGAGAATGGTAAAGAATCTGGTAATTGTTGAGTCCCCCGCAAAAGCTAAAACCATAGAGGGATTTTTGGGTAAGGAATTTACCGTAAAATCAAGTTACGGTCATGTCAGAGATCTGGCATCCAGTGGGTTATCTATTGATATAGAAAAAGGGTTTTTGCCCAGTTACGAGATTTCGGAAGATAAACGAAAAGTAGTTACCGAACTTAAAAAGCTGGCTAAAGAGGCAGAAATGATTTGGTTGGCAACGGATGAGGACCGTGAAGGGGAGGCCATTTCCTGGCACCTGAAGGAGGCGCTTGAACTTCCCGAAAAACGAACCAAACGAATCACTTTTAATGAGATTACAAAAACCGCTATTAAAAAGGCCATTGAATCTCCACGCACCATCGATAAAAACCTGGTAGATGCACAACAGGCACGAAGAGTATTAGACCGTTTGGTGGGATACGAACTTTCTCCCGTTTTATGGAAAAAAGTAAAGCCCTCTCTTTCTGCCGGACGGGTACAGTCGGTAGCGGTAAGGCTGATTGTGGAACGTGAACGCGATATTCAAAAATTCAAAGCCGAAACGTTTTATAAGTTCACAGGGGTTTTTATGGTGGAGGGAAAACACATTGTAAAAGCCGAACTCAATAAAAGATTTACCAATAAAAAAGATGCACTGGCTTTTATTGAAAAATGTAAATCAGCCTCATTTAAAATAAGTGACCTGGTTACCAAACCTTCAAAGAAATCTCCCGCTGCACCATTTACTACCTCTACATTGCAACAGGAAGCATCGAGAAAACTGGGTTATTCTGTTTCGCGAACTATGTCCATCGCTCAAAAACTATATGAAGAAGGACATATCACTTATATGCGTACAGATTCTGTTAATCTTTCTGATACGGCTTTGCTGGGAGCTAAAAATACCATTGTAAAAATGTTCGGCTCCGATTTCGCTAATCCAAAGAAATACGTTACCAAATCAAAAGGAGCACAGGAAGCGCACGAAGCCATTCGTCCCACTTATCCCGATAAACAATCTGTTCCCGGTGATACAGCCGAACAAAAACTATACGACCTTATCTGGAAAAGAACCATCGCTTCGCAAATGGCTGATGCATTACTGGAAAAAACAACTGCTGATATCAGCATTTCCAATGCCAGTGAATATTTTATTGCACAGGGAGAAGTATTGAAATTCGAAGGATTTTTAAAAGTGTATATCGAATCTTCTGATGATGAAAGCGAAGAAGAAAATGAAGGAATGCTTCCTCCTTTAAAAGTGGGACAGTCTTTACAACCTTCAGTGATCACAGGAACGCAGCGGTTTACTCATCATCCGCCAAGATATACGGAAGCCAGTTTGGTGAAAAAACTCGAAGAACTTGGAATTGGCCGTCCTTCTACCTATGCGCCTACTATTTCCACCATTCAGAAACGGGGATATGTGGTGCGCGAAGACCGCGATGGAGTAAAAAGAAATTTTGATATGATCACGCTTTCCAGCGGAAAAATTAAAGAAGAAATTCTTTCTGAAAATACCGGTGCTGAAAAATCAAAATTATTTCCTACCGATATAGGAATGATCGTAAATGATTTCCTGGTAGAACATTTTAAGGATATCCTGGATTACGGATTTACTGCTTCTGTGGAAAAAGAATTTGATGACATTGCGCAGGGAATGATGAAATGGAATGAAATGATCAAACGTTTCTATAAACCGTTTCATAAAGGTGTGGAAGAAACCCTCGAACACGGAGAACGGGCCAGCGGAAGCCGTGAACTGGGAATTGACCCTGTAAGCGGAAAAACAGTAACGGCAAAAATCGGGCGTTTTGGACCGATGATTATGATCGGAAACGCAGAAGACGAAGAAAAACCCAGGTTCTCTTCCCTCAGAAAAGATCAAAGCATAGCCACCATTTCTCTTGAAGAAGCAATGGAATTATTCAAATTACCACGCACACTCGGAGAAGTAAATGAGAAAAAAGTGGTAGCTAATGTCGGACGATTCGGCCCCTATGTGAGTTATGACGGAATTTTTGCTTCACTGAAAAAATCAGAAGGCGATGACCCCATGACGGTTGACCTGAAACGGGCATTGGTGCTGATAGAAGAAAAAAGAAAATCAAACGCAGAACGAACCATAAAAACATTTCCCGAAAATAAAGAAGTACTGGTATTGAAGGGAAGATGGGGGGCATTTATCAAAATGGGAAGAAAGAATGCCAGGATTCCAAAAGGAATTGAACCTGCAGAACTGACCCTTGAAAAATGTCTTGAACTATTGGGTGAAGACGGGAAAAAAAATAAAAAAGGAAAAAAAATGGCTGAAAAACCGGCCGCAAATAAAAATACAGCCAAATCAAAACCGGCAGCCAAAAAAACACCGGTGAAAAAATCAGCAGCTAAAAAACCGTCAGCTAAAAAGTCAGCAACCAAAAAGAAAAAATGATGGATATTTCCATCTACTTCGAATCCTGGCAGCCCGAACCTTTCGGAGATTCTCCGTTCAATGAAGAATTGGGGAAATTTGTTTCCTTTAACGATAAATCAGGATTTCCCGATCTGGATGAAAAATTCGATATCGCTGTTTTCGGAGTAAAAGAAGACCGCCTTTCGCGTGGTAATAAAGGTTGCGCCAATGCTCCTGATGAAGTAAGAAAATATCTTTATCACTTATCCAAAGCAGGTTATAACATAAAGATCGCTGACCTGGGAAATATTAAAGCCGGTGACTCTACCGATGATACTTTTTTTGCCGTCAGTTCTACCGTTTCCACATTACTTAAAAAAAATATTCTGCCCGTTATCATTGGTGGAGGACAGGAACTAACGTATGCCGCCTATATGGCGTATGAAAAACTGGAACAAACCGTAAATATAGTTACTGTAGATTCCAAACTCGACCTGGGTGAAGCGGATGATGAGCTCAGCTCCCGTTCCTATCTCGGAAAAATTATCCTTCATCAGCCCAATTATCTTTTCAATTATTGTAATGTAGCCATGCAAACCCATTTTGCTGATGGAAAAACACTGGAGCTGATGGAAAAATTGTTTTTCGATAATTTCAGGTTGGGTGAAATCAGAGCCGATATACAGGATGCCGAGCCATACATCCGTAATGCCGATCTGTTCAGCTTCGATATATCTTCTATCCGTTTTGCCGATGCCCCCGGAAATAAAAATGCAACTCCAAATGGCTTGTTTGGCGAAGAAGCCTGCCAGTTGTCTCGTTATGCAGGAATGAGTGATAAAGTCACCTCAGCCGGTTTTTTTGAACTTAATCCATTGAAAGACAAGGAAGGACAAACAGCTCACCTGGTGGCACAAATGATCTGGTATTTTATTGATGGATTCTATAACCGTAAAAAAGATATACCTGCAGGAGATAAATCAACCTATACCAAGTTCAGGGTGGCTGCAGCCGAAAACCCCGATCAGGAAATTATTTTCTGGAAAAGCCCGAAATCCGACCGCTGGTGGATGGAAGTGCCTTATCCTCACGACAAAAGACTTAAATTTGAGCGACACCATCTCGTACCTTGCCGCTACAAAGACTACCAGGAAGCTACCAACGGCAATCTTCCCGATCTGTGGTGGAGGACTTTCCAAAAGCTGAGTTAACAGCATTTTGTTGAAAATCCCGGGAAAATGTTACGAAAATGTTTTAGCTAATCTTTTTTTACTTAACTTTACGGGACTTTGGGGAGTAGTTTCCCGAAGACATACATTGTAAAAACGTAAAAAAAGTAGTTTTAACATGAGGAAAATTTTACTCACCGCAGCTGCTGCTTTCATTGGAGTTTCTGCATTTTCACAGCAGGATCCGCAGTACTCTCACTACATGTTCGACCGCCTTTCTATCAACCCCGGCTATACCGGTATAGATAACAAAATTTGTATCACCGGAATTTTCCGTGAACAATGGGCAGGTTTCGCAGGCCAACCCCAAACGTTTTTGTTGAATGTGCACGGGCCGGTAAAAATGCTTCGCGGTGGAGTGGGCCTTTCCTATTATAACGATCAGCTCGGTTTCTTTAAACATAATGTAGCCCGCTTTTCCTATGCCTATCATTTAGGTCTTGGTGGAAACGGAATGCTCGGAATGGGCGTTTCCGGAGGAATTATCAGCTCTTCCCTCAATCCCACCTGGGTGGCTATCGATCCGGTGGCTTCTGATGGCGCTATCCCCGATAACTCTATCAGCCAAACTACCTACGACCTTGGTTTCGGCCTTTATTTTAAAACAGACGAATTATATGTAGGATTGTCTTCTACTCACCTTACTGAGTCCGACCTGAATACATTAAATGTGAAAAATACCCGCCACTATTTCCTTTTGGCCGGTTATGATTTCACCATTAATCCACAATTGAAACTTCGCCCCTCTACCAGGGTGGAATCAGACGGAACTTCAACCCAGGTTGACCTTAACGTAAACGCCCTTTATTCATTTTCTGATAAAAACGGTGTTTGGGGTGGAGTAGGATACCGTATAAAGGATGCTGTAGTGCCAATGTTTGGCTACCAGCAGGTGATGGGCCCCGGAATGTTGAAAATTGGTTTCTCGTATGATGTAACCACCAGCGAGATTAAGAATTATAGTAGTGGAAGTATTGAAGGAATGGTGAATTATTGCTTTACAGTGGATAAGCCCGTTGTTATCCAGAAATCGAAGAACCCTAGATTTTTGTAATAACTGTAACCATTCGCAAATTGAAAGCGTTAAAGTCAAATTATAGTTATCAACTTCAGGAGGTTGACAACTTAGGAGGTTTAATTTTAAGGAGGTAGCATGAAAAAGTTGTTGTTATTATCAGCTATTGTAACTCTTTTTGCCTGTAATCAGGGCAACAGGGGAGAGCTCGTAGGCGTACTCAATCGCCCGCTATGGTTCCAAAACGATCCATACGGAATGCTCTACATCCCCGCAGGAAGTTATAATATGGGAGCCAGTATGCAGAACATACCATGGGCCCACAATAACCGTATGAAAACGGTTTCCATCCAGGCATTTTACATGGACCAAACGGAAATCTCGAACAACGAGTACCGCCAGTTCGTGTATTATGTACGCGACTCGATCGCCCGCAGAAAACTGTCGGATGAATTCCCCGATGAATTCCTAATGCCGCGTTATGATGACGAGGGGAATGAACTCGACCAAAGTGAGTGGGACCTCAACTGGGGAGCCCGTCTTAAATATTGGGATGAGAATTATATGCCTCTTCTCTCAGAAATGTATCTTCCCGATCACGAGAGATACTATCGCAGAAAAGAATTTGATGTGCGCAAACTCATGTTTGAATATTACTGGATTGATATCGTAGCTGCTGCTAAAAAAGGCCGTTATAATATCAAGGAAAACCCGGAAGACCCCGAACACCGTACTCTTTCCAATCCCGAAGATCCTATTACAAAGGAGCCCATCGGACGCGATCTGGATTTGGGGTACCGTAACAAAAAAGGACAGAACAACGCTATCCGCGGGCATTCCGACCGTTCAAGATTTATAATTAAAGAGATTGTCAACGTTTATCCCGATACACTGTGCTGGATATCCGACTTTACCTATGCATTCAACGATCCTATGACCAATATGTACTTCTGGCATCCGGCATATGACGATTATCCGCTGGTGGGAGTATCATGGGTTCAGGCAAAAGCTTTCTGCGTATGGAGAACACAACTCCTCAATTCATGGCTCGAATCCAATGGCGAATTCTTCGTGCAGGATTTCCGTTTGCCTACAGAATCTGAGTGGGAATATGCAGCACGTGGTGGCCTCGATCAAAGCCCGTATCCATGGGGAGGCCCTTATATCCGTAACGCACACGGATGTTTCCTCGGAAACTTTAAACCGATGCGCGGACGTTATATGGAAGACGGTGGTTTCCATACAGTGAAAATTACATCTTATCACCCCAATGATTACGGACTGTATTGTATGGCTGGAAACGTTGCCGAATGGTGTGAAACTGCTTTCGAAGAATCGCATCACGAATTCACCCACGACCAGAATACAGAGTATCGTTATGATGCCCTCGATCACGATCCTCCCAGTATGAAACGTAAGGTAATTCGCAGCGGATCGTGGAAAGATATCGCTTATTATCTGCAGAATGGTAGCCGTTCCTACGAATACCAGGATTCTGCAAAATCATACGTTGGCTTCCGTTGTGTAATGACTTATTTGGGTCGTGGAGGCCCTAATAAGGATGAAGAAGCCAAGTAGTACTTTTCTTTGGAGAAGCAATCAAACAATGTAAAACCAAATAAAAAAGCAAGAAAACTATGAAACCTGGAAGTAAAGCGTGGAAAAAATTCATGGCGAAGCTGTATGGCTTCGGAGCAGCGATTGTAATCGTTGGTGCGATGTTTAAAATTATGCACTGGCCGGGTGCAGGTCCGATGCTCGTAATCGGTCTTTCTACTGAGGCAGTAATCTTCTTCTTCTCGGCATTTGAACCGCCACACGAAGATCCGGATTGGACACTCGTTTATCCTGAACTGGCTTTAGGGCATGGTGACGGACACGGACATGGTGCTATTGAAGAGAAAAAATCAGTTACTGAAGAACTGGATAAGATGCTCGAAGAAGCAAAAATCGAACCCGAACTCATCAAGAGTCTCGGAAAAGGCCTTCAGTCGCTTACTGATTCTACCAATAAACTTGGCGATATTTCCAACGCATCAGTTGCTACCAACGAATATGTAGACAGTCTTAAAGGTGCTTCACAAAAAGTAAGTACGCTTACTGACGCATACGTTAAAGCTTCTCATGCCGTAATGGGTCTCACCGAATCAGAAGGACAAAGCCGTTCTTTTGGCGAAGAAATGACCAAACTTTCTACCAATTTGTCTTCTCTCAACAACGTATATGAAATGCAGCTAAAAGGTTCTTCACAGCACCTGGAAGCCACTTCAAAACTTTATGGTGGAATCAATGAGCTTATGCAGAATCTGCACGACTCTCTTGATGATACGAAGAAGTACAAAGAAAGCATGTCTGACCTTGCACGTAACCTGACAGCCCTCAATACCATTTATGGTAATATGTTGGCTGCTATGAACGTAACAGGAAACAGAGGATAATCTATTATTAACTGGTTTAACCTCTAATAAGAACCTAAAATGGCAGGTGGTAAAGAAACACCCAGACAAAAGATGATCGGTATGATGTACCTCGTACTCACCGCTCTTCTTGCACTTAACGTATCCAAAGAAATCATCAATGCTTTCGTAAAGCTGGATGATAAACTTCTGGAAAGTAATAAGGTACTGAACGCAAAATCGGAAGCAACACTGGCAGAATTTGATAAAGCCAGGGCAGCCGAATTATTGGGGAAAGTACCTGAAAGCCAATCCCAGGTATTGAAATGGAAAAAAGTAGCTCTTGAAATAAGAGGTATGGCCTATCGTATGGATAAATTCATCCAGATCGATTGCCGGAATAAACTTCTTGCTGAAGTAGAAGGAAAAGACTTCGTGAAAGAAGAAAATCAAAAGTTTATTCAAACCCCTCTGATGGAAGTGGAACAAAAAGATAACTATGATGCCGCAACACGCCTCTTTGGTGGTGAGGTGGGCACAGAAGGTTATAATTTTGGTGAAAAAATCAGGAATACGATCCATGAGTTCCGTGATAGCCTGGTGATGAAAATCTGCGATTATGAATACAACAAAAAGAAGTTTTCATTTAATCCGAAAAATGTAAAAGACGGAGATTCTGCTTCCCTGGAAGCTGAGTTGAAAAACGTTTATCCGGAAGATAAGGATAAAGTAAAATCTATTTACAACACACTTTCATTAAAGGCAGAATTAAATGACGGTGAAGTAACAGTAGTATGGCAACTGGGAATGTTTGACCACGCCCCTGTTGTTGCTGCTGCTGCATTATTCACATCACTTTCTAACGATGTACGCCTTGCCGAAGCCCAGGCACTGGAAATTGTTCAGTCGCGTGTAAAAGTGCCGACCTTTAACTTTAACAAGATTGAACCTATGGCTTTTGCCCGTACAGGTTATCTTAACGTTGGTGATTCCATGAGCGTAACCGTTCAGATTGCTGCTTACGACTCTTCGGAGGTTCCCGAAATTAAATTTAAAGAAGGAGACTCTTCCATTTGGGAAAATCATGCCAGTGTTACTGAAATGGTAAAAGGAAAAATTCCTGTAAAAGCAACCGGATCAGGTGTTAAAACCCTTTATGGTGTAATGAGTGTGAAGGAAAAAGGTGAAGTAAAATGGAAAAGATGGAAATATACATATGAAGTAGGTGAACCTGCTGCGGTTGTTTCCAACGAAGACCTTTCTGTTATCTATGCAGGATATGAGCATACATTCTCAGCTTCTGCATCTGGATTCCCTCAGGCCGGAACAACACTTTCTATACCTGGCGTATCATGTTCTCCTGCCGGAAATGGTAAGTTTAAAGTGAAAGCCCCTTCTACTATGGTAGGTAAGAAAGTTAAATCTCAGGTGTCTGCTAAATCAGGAACCGGTGGTTCGAAATCTTTCCAGGGACCTGAATATTTTGTAAAATCACTTCCTAAACCAAGTTCATTCTTTGGTGGAATTGCATCTACAGAAAGCAGAATTACCAAAGCGCAGATCAATGCAAACATGACAGCTGGTGTAAAAGCCGGTTACGATCCTTCCATGCCCCTGGATCCTTCCAAAGTACGTTTCAACGTAACAGGATTTGAGCTGGTGGTAACTGTGGGTGGTAATACAGTAAGAAAAACTTCAAACAGCGGAAAATTCACAGCTGAAATGACTCAGGTGATGAATGCTCTTAAACCTGGTATGAATTTTTCTATTGGTGCTATTCGTGCTACCGGTCCTGCCGGAGAAGTACGTGTAACTCCGATGTCGTTCGTGGTACAGTAAAAGCTATAAATTACAGGATATGAAAAAAGCGATTGGAATTTTAATGTTGGGTTTTGTGATGGTTACGCTCAGTATCGGAACCAAAGCACAAAACGTGTTGGATGGTGTGTATGTAAAAGAACATATTCCAACTAAAAAAGTGGTACAATACACTCACCTGCGTGAAGCAGATGTGATGTGGGAAAAACGTATCTGGCGCGTTATCGATAACCGCGAGAAAATCAATTTCCCGTTGTATTATCCCCTCGATCCGCTGACAGACCGCTGGTCGCTTTGGGACATCATCCGTCACCACCTTACCAAAGATGTAGGCTCATTAACTCCTTACAAGGATTTTAACGAGGCCACGCTCTCTGATTTCGGTGGAGACCAGTTCCTTTATCCTGTTTTACCTACAGATCCAAAGTATCTTGAAAGAGTATCCGATCTGATCAATATTCTTGGTGCCGAACCTACTGATCCTATTAAAGTGGATGATGGTTTTGGCGGTACAAGAGACTCGTGCAGTGGTTATGATAATAATGGTAACTGTATCCCGGTTTATCCTCCGCGTGATACCGTTAAAATAGAATCAAAACATATTGTTGCATGGGAATTGAAGGAAGATTGGTTTTTTGATAAACAACGCTCTGTTCTTGATGTAAGAATTATCGGAATTGCGCCTATTGTAGCTAATATTGATCCGTCAACAGGACAGGTAACGGGACACCGCAGACTGATGTGGTTGTATTTCCCCGAACTTCGTTATATTCTTCAAAACTATTTTGTGTATAACCGGATGAATGACGCTATGCGTTTGTCGTTCGATGATTTGTTCTGGAAACGCCAGTTCAACAGTTATATCAAAAAAGAATCGAATATCTACGATAGAAAAATTACCGATTACACCTCGGGTGTAGACGCACTTCTTGAATCAGAACGTATCAAACAAGACATGTTCGAAATGGAACACGATGTTTGGGATTTGTAAAACATAATTTCTTAAGAAAACCCCTCTCCAAAAAAGAGGGGTTTTTCTTTTTGCAGGTTTTTCTTCTGTAACTTTTTTTAGCAGCCACATTATATTCCTGTAAGGAGTAATTAATGCCGGAGGTATCCATGAAAAAAAATATTTTATCCTGTGTATTCATTTTGTTTTCATGCGGATTGTTTGCACAAAACCCGCTGGATGGAAGTTATGTTCCCGAGCATATTCCCACAAAAAAGAAACCCACCGAACCTTCCCTGGCAGAAAGGGATGTGATGTGGGAAAAAAGAGTATGGCGTGTGATCGACAACCGGGAGAAAATTAATTTCGCCCTCTATTATCCGCTGCAGCCCATTACCCGTTATATGTCGCTTTGGGACATTATCCGGCATCATCTTACAGAAGATATAGGGTCATTAACTCCCTACAGGGATTTTAATGAGGCCACATTAAGCGATTACGGTGGCGACCAGTTTCTCTACCCGGTCTTACCCACCGATCCTGAATACAAAAAGAAAATAGCGGATATGATCAATATTCCCGGACCCGAACCGGTTGATCCCATGATGGAAGAAAACGAATTTGGAGTAGTGGTTCCGGTGGTAGAGGAATATAATCCTGACGGAACTGTAAAGCGTTACAAATACCCACCCCGCGATACATTTAAAATTGAGTCGAAGGATATTGTAGCCTGGGAAATTAAGGAAGACTGGTTTTTTGACAAGCAACGCTCGGTAATGGATGTTCGGATTATAGGCATTGCTCCCATTGTTCAATATACCGATCCTGTTAGCGGGCAGGTGTTGGGTCACCGCAAACTGATGTGGCTCTATTTTCCCGAATTAAGTTATATCCTGCAAAACTATTTCGTTTTTAACCGGCAAAACAATGCGCAGAATATTTCTTACTACGATCTTTTTCTCAAACGCCAGTTCAACAGCTACATCAAAAAAGAATCCAATATCTACGACAGGAAAATTACCGATTACACCTCGGGTGTGGATGCACTGCTTGAGTCCGAGCGGATCAAACAGGATATTTTTGAAATGGAGCATGATGTATGGGATCTGTAAATAGTTTTTGATTTGTAATTCCGGGAAGAAAATAGTGCTGCCATTTCACGGCATATCGCTACTTTTGCGGCATGATTTCTATCCAGGACCTTACCCTGCATTTTGGCGACCGGCCACTTTACGATGAGGTGTCGTTTCTTATTCAGAAAGACGACCGCATTGGCCTTACCGGAAAAAACGGGGCAGGAAAATCCACTTTGCTTAAAATACTGGCCGGTTTGCAAAAACAGGATACGGGTATTATTTCCATGCCCCGCGAAATGGTGATCGGTTATCTTCCCCAGGAAATGGATCATAACGAGGAAAGCACTATAGCAGAAGAGGCAGGAAAAGCATTTGCCGAAATCAACCGGCTGAATGGTGAACTGGAACAGGTGAATACCGAAATTTCAACGCGGGAAGATTATGAGTCGGACGGCTACATGAAATTACTTGATCGTATTCACGATATTCACGAACGCCTGAATTTTTTGGGTGGCGATCAGGCTTCCGAGAGTGTGGAAAAAACATTGCTTGGTCTCGGTTTTGAGCGCGAAGACCTTGGAAGGAAAATGAAAGAGTTCAGCGGAGGATGGAAAATGCGTGTGGAGCTGGCAAAAATTTTATTGCAGCGTCCCGGCCTGATGCTATTGGATGAGCCTACCAATCACCTCGATATCGAATCTATATTGTGGCTGGAAGAATTTCTAATCAATTACCCGGGAGCGATTGTACTTATCTCTCACGATAAACGTTTTCTCGATTCGGTAACCAAACGCACCATCGAAATTTCCAACGGAAATATTTACGATTACAAAGCGCCCTACACCAAATACCTTGAACTGAGAAAAACAGAAATAGAAATACAAAAAGCAGCACAAAAAAATCAGCAGAAGTACATTGAAAAAACTGAAATACTGATTGATAAATACCGCGCCAAAGCCAACAAAGCTTCATTTGCACAATCGCTGATAAAAAAACTGGATAAGATTGAAAGAATTGAGGTGGATGAATTTGATACCACACGCATTCATATCAAATTTCCCCCGGCTCCGCATTCGGGAAAAGTGGTGCTGGAAGTTTCTGAGCTGAAAAAATCATACCCGGGAGTAGATGTGCTGAAAGGAATTGACCTGATCATCAGCAAAGGAGAAAAAATTGCTTTGCTGGGAAAAAATGGTGCGGGAAAATCAACTTTTACAAGACTGATTACCGGGAAAGAAAGTTACGAAGGACAGATAAAGCTCGGTCATTCTGTAGTGCAGGCTTATTTTGCACAAAACGAGGCTGAGAAACTTGACCGCAACAAAACGGTTTTCGAGACAGTAGATCATGAAGCAAAAGGCGAAATAAGAACGCAGCTAAGAGGATTACTCGGTGCTTTTTTATTTCGTGACGATGATATTGAGAAAAAAGTAAGTGTGTTATCGGGAGGAGAAAAAACGCGGCTTGCACTTTGTAAACTCATGCTTTCACCGGCCAACTTTATTATTCTGGATGAACCTACCAATCACCTTGACCTGGCTTCCAAAGAAGTATTGAAATCAGCTTTAAAAAAATATGACGGCACTTTGTTACTGGTGTCACACGACCGGGATTTTCTGAGCGGTATTACCGACCGTATTTACGAATTACGAAGTGGAAAAGTAAGTATTCATCACATGGATATTGATGAGTTCCTGAAAATGCGTAAAAACCGTTCGATTGCCGAATTTGAACAAAAAGTGGCGGTGCAGCGGCAATCCAAACCTAAAAGCGAAGAAAAGCCTGTGGTTCATGTGCAGGAAAAGGAGAAAAAAAAGAACGAACAACGCATTCAGAAACTCGAAAAAGATATTGCTTCAGAAGAAGAAAAGCTGAAGAAAATGGAAGCAGAAATGGCCGGACTCGACTATTCGGATGCTGAAAAAGCTGCAGGTGTTTTGAAACAATACGACCAGCAAAAAGAGAAGATCGAATCCCTGTACATGGAATGGGAAAGCCTGCAGAAGTAATGGGTTTTTCTTGTTATTGAATTGTTAAACGGGAATTTCTCCCGGCAGATTTGTTTATTTTTATAGGGAAATGAAACTCCGCTCCTTCCGGATACTGATACTGCTTGCCACATTGTCCCTTATCGGGATAGTGGTCATACAGATGTATTGGGTGAACGAAGCGATCGCCCTGCAAAAAACGCAGGAGAAATTACTGGAGCGTGAGTTTTATCTCGAAGAAAAACGGTTCAACGACCGGGTGGAAATTGCCCTGCAGGATGTAGCCGAACAAATTCTTGCCATTTACAACGACCCTTCGGTGATCAGTAACGCAGTGGAACAGGTTCAGCATAATTTTTACATGGTACGAATGAATGATACCCTGCACCCCGACCTGCTGGAATCACTGGTAAAACGCGAATTTCTGAAAAGAAATATTGAAGACGATTTTGAATACGCTATTTATGATTGTTTTACCGATTCTGTCGTATTCAGTAAATTCATTTCCTTCGATTCTACCCACACCAAAGCATCACCGCAAAGCAAACGTCCCGATATTGAGTGGGACAAGGACGGCCATTACTTCAGTATATTTTATCCTCATCGCGGGGAGTTTCATTTACCCGAAGTAAAAAATTCACTGGGCCCGCTGCTGTATACCACCATTATCATTCTTATTGTGGTGGCTTTTTTCGGTTATTCCATCTACGTTATATTAAAACAAAAACGGCTGGCAGATATCAAAAATGATTTTATCAATAACATGACGCATGAGCTGAAAACACCCATATCCACCATTTCATTATCCAGCGAGGTATTACTCAAGCCGGATATTTCAAATGATCCGCAGCGCATCCAGCAATATGCACGTATTATTTTCAATGAAAACAAAAGACTCGAAAACCAGGTAGAACGTGTTTTGCAACTGGCCACTCTCGAAAAAGAAAAAATTGTTTTGAAAAAATCGCAGGTGGATGTGCATGAAGTGATCCGAAACTGTTTCGAGAATTTTAAATTATCGGTAGAATCGCAGGGTGGAAAAATTGAAATGAAACTGGATGCTGTACAACCAGAACTGGAAGCCGATCGTGTGCACATTACCAATGTTATTTATAATCTTATGGATAATGCAAGAAAATATTCGAAAGAAATTCCTGAAATAATTATTCATACTGTAAATAAAAACGGAGACCTGTTGATAGAAGTACAGGATAAGGGAATCGGAATTTCAAAAGAAGCATTGTCGCAGATATTCGAGAAATTCTATCGTGTGCCTACCGGAAATGTTCATAACGTAAAAGGTTTTGGTCTTGGATTGTATTATGTAAAAATCATGGTGGAACAACACGGTGGAAAAATAAAAGCAGAAAGCGAACCGGGACGAGGAAGTAAATTTACCATAACATTACCGTTAAAAACAAACCGTCATGAATGAAATTAAAGCAAAAATATTATTGGTGGAAGACGATATGAATCTTGGCTTTGTTATCCAGGATAATCTTAAAATGAACGGCTACAAGGTAAGTCTCGCTTCTGATGGTAAGCAGGGATTAAAACTTTTCAATGAAAGTAAATTTGATTTATGCATTCTTGATGTGATGTTGCCGCACAAAGACGGATTCAGCCTGGCAGAAGATATCCGCAAAACAAACACCGATATTCCTATCATGTTTTTAACTGCCAAATCGATGACTGATGACCGGATAAAGGGATTCAAATCGGGCGGAGATGATTATATGACCAAACCTTTCAGCACCGAAGAATTATTGTTGCGCATGGAAGCGATTCTTAAAAGAAGTAAGCCGGGGGCCACTGTTTCTGCAAAAGATTTATTCCAGCTGGGTTCGTATGAATTCGATTTTAATAATTTTCGTTTAAGCAGAAACGGAGAAGAACAAAAGCTAACGAAAAAGGAAGCCGAGATTCTCAGGTTGCTATGTACGCGCAGAGGAGAGGTTTTGCCCCGCGAACTGGTATTGAATATGATTTGGGGCGATGATAATTATTTTAATGGGCGCAGCCTGGATGTATTTATCACCAAGCTAAGGAAATACCTGAAAGACGATAGTTCGGTTTCTATTTCAAATATTCATGGAGTAGGATTTAAGTTGCAGGCGTAGAGATTAATTTTTATCTTCGGTAAAAAAATCGCATGCGTATATTGTTTTTTATTTTCACAAGTTTTATTTTATTTTCCTGCGGAAACACCAAATGGGAAACCAAAAATTTTGAAGGCTTTTCCATAGAAGTGCCCGATTATCTTACAGCTTCCACCCGGCTTAACGATGCAGCAGATGCGCAGTTTGAGAACGGGGTGCGCGAAGTGTATTTAGTGGTATTGAAAGAAACAAAAGAAGAAGCAGCTGGTTTCACTTTCGATTCCTATTGTGAAGTGGTAAAAGAAAATTTTAAAAAGGGTGCGGATGCAGAGATCATAAATGAAAATCATGTAAAAGTAAACAGTCTTTCTTCTTTCCAGTTCGATTCGTTTGCGCGGGTAGAAGGATATGAAGTATTTTATGTGGCAGGAATATTTGAAAGCGAAAACAACTTTTACCAGGTAATTTCCTGGACCCTGAAAGGCCGGAAAGATACCTATGAGGCAGATCTCAGGCGAATTGTCAATTCCCTGAAGGAAATTTAACTGATACCTGTCATTTTTAACGGATTTTCTCCCCAAACATTCGCTTTTTCGCTGATTTTTAGGGCATTTCTTTCGGGGTTTTCGCTCCATTTATTACCTTAGTTCCCCTTTAAAAAATGACTATGAAAACGGTTTTACAGGCAGGCCTGAGTATTATGTTTTGTCTTCCTCTTTTGTGCAGTGGTGCCGGGGATGAAGAAAAAAAAATATATAAAGAAGGTGTAACGGCATTTGATATGGGTGATTTTAAAACGGCTTCCGGAAAATTCGGTGAGCTGGTGAAAATGGATGCCTCTAATGCCGAATACCATTTTTTAAACGGGTTATCCATTTTTAATGATGGTATTCATCCATCAGAAGCTGTGAATTGTTTTCTCGCTGCAGAAAAAAATTTCAGGGGAGATACTATTTCAGAGGTGTATTATTATCTGGCCAAAGCGTATCATGCCAGCGAAAAATATGACGAGTCGATAAAAGCCTATCAACATTTTTTGAAACATACCAAAAAAAATAATGCGGGAGAAAAACTGGCCGGAGAAGTAAAAAACGAGATACAGTGGGTAGAAAATGCTATACGCCATTCGGTGAGCGGAGAAGCCAATGCTGTTTCGGGAAATATTGAAATAAAAAACCTGGGAGAGGAGATCAATTCTCCCTGGGGAGATTATGCTCCTTTTGTGATCAATGATCAACTGATGGCATTTACTTCAAGAAGGCCCAACGGAAATCCTGAAAATGCTATTGATGGCAAACCTTATGAGGATATTTATTTCGCTGTGAAAAAAGAAAAATGGGCTATTGAAAACAGTGTGGATAAAAAAGTCATTTATCCTGCATACAACACCATGATGCATGATGCTTTCATTTCAATGAACGAAGAAGCCAAAACCATTTACATTTATCGCAGAAACGGAATTTATGCTTCTACCTTTACGGATGGAAGATGGAGCCAGTTGATGGAAGTAGACAGGGTGAACCGCGATTCCAAACATACACCCAGCGTAGCACTTTCTCCCGATGGAAAAACCATGTATTTTGCCAATGAACAAAACAATGGCATGGGTGGAAAAGATATTTATGTTACACGTTTGGATGCATCAGGCAACTGGTCGAAACCCGAAAGCCTTGGTGAAAAAGTAAACAGCCCACAGGATGATGATGCGCCCTACATTACTCCCGATGGAAAAACATTATACTTTTCTACTGAAGGCCGTGAAAGTATGGGCGGTTTTGATTTGTATAAGATTGACCTCACAAATCCCAATGCAAAAGCAGAACGTTTGCCTGCACCATTTAATACCGTAGCCAATGATATTTTTATGGTTGCCAATAACGAAGGAAACAAAGGTTTCTTTTCTTCTTCACGAAACGGGGGAATGGGTGGAATGGATTTATATGAGTTTGAAATAAAACCAAAAGAAGCCGATACCAACCTGGTGGTAATTTCAACTGACGAAACAGATTCGGTTGAGAAAACGGAAGTGATCTCATTTGCGAAAGATGCATTTTTCCAGAAGTATTTTAATTATAACATAAACACTATCGAAAAAACGGATGCCGGTTTTTCGGATTGGATGACGCTGGTGGAAAAAATGGCGGCTTCGAAGCAAAAACTGATAGTGCAGATCGAATCCAGTGCTTCCAAAGTACCTACTTCAACATACAAGTCGAATAAAAAACTGGCTGAACTCAGGGCGGAAAATGCCAAAAACGAACTGGAAAAAATTCTAAAGGAAAAAGGACTGGATGCCGGGGATGTAAAAATTACCGTTACCAGTGTGGTATCAGGACCCGAATATAAAGGCGATTTCGAATCGGGGCAAAATGAATACGGAAAATACCAGTATGTGAAGATTACTGTGAAAGCAGAAAAGGGATTATAATTCCGAGAGCAACATTTAAAAACCATTATTATCAGGTTCCCATACACCTGGCGGGCTATATTGAGAAATGTAACTAATCCAGGATTGTGCACCTGACAATCCGTATTGAGACCTGTAACGAATCAATGATGTACATCGTTCTCGATACGCTGTGTTAAATGCACACAGCTACTCGAACTGACTATAATTATACAGTAGTACAAGTACAAATGTTGTCAGGTCGAGTAGGATTGTGCCCTGACAATTCGTATCGAGACCCGACACGGATCAATAATCGAACCTGTATATTTGGATTATTGCAATAATAAAAATTATAGTGTAAGTTTTACCCCTTTATTCACTTTTATTTCCGAACCTTCTGCCAGCATAACGGATACCGGGTTTATGTTGTTAAGAAAAGAAAATGATTTGCCGTAAACTTGTTCAAAATCCGCTTTTATTTCAAATGATCTGACGGGATACACTTTCCAGCGCGGATGTTCCACTTCGTATTCTGATGTTTTGTTTCTGCTGGTTTGAGTATAACCCCAATAATGTTCGGTGATGAATTCTTCTTCGCTGCCCGGTTTTATTTCCTGTGCTTCCGGCCCTGCAGTAACAAAAAAGGAATGCCATTGATTTTTTTTCCAGCGGTAACCCACTCTTATTTCATTTTTTCCTGTTTTCCACTCATGATCCATTTTCATGGTTTCGTATTTTTCGCCATAAATAGTGTTGGCTGTGAAAGTAATCATTCTGCGGGGTACAATTTCTTTGATAAAAGTTACTCCGCGTTTCCATTCTTTCCCGTTAAAATGTTTCACATAAAAACGAAGATTTACCTCCTCAAAATTTATGTGGAAAGGTATTTTTATTCCTTTTACGCGGGTGTTAAGAAACATAAAACCTACAAGGCTCACATAGCAGGTGTTGTTCCATACATCAAGAGAAGTTCCGGAGGGAATAAAAGACGATAATACGGAGGGATCGGTTTTGTAATTGGCGATGGCCAGTTTTTTCCATTCGGCTGTGAGGAAGTTTTTTTTCAAGGTATTCAGTTTCTTCTCAGGATAAAATTTTGCCCGAGGTATACTTTTTTTACCTGTTCATCAGCGGCCAGTTCTTCTGCTGTACCGTGTTTAAAAATTTTCCCTTCCACCAGCAAATAGGCGCGATCCGTTATAGAAAGGGTTTCCTGCACATTGTGATCGGTAATCAGCACACCGATATTTTTATTTTTTAGCTGAGATACGATACTTTGAATATCTTCCACGGCAATAGGGTCAACACCCGCAAAAGGTTCGTCAAGCAAAATAAATTTGGGGTCGGCTGCGAGTGCGCGTGCAATTTCGGTTCTTCTTTTTTCTCCTCCCGATAATTTTATTCCCTGGTTTTTTCTGACATGCTGCAGTGAAAATTCATTCAGCAATTCTTCCAGCCTTTCACGTCTTTGCTCTTTCGTCATTTTTTTCATTTCCAGCACCGCCATAATATTATCTTCCACGCTCAGTGTGCGAAATACAGAAACTTCCTGGGGAAGATAGCCCAGCCCCATTTGCGAACGTTTATACATAGGCTGGCTGGTGAGGTCGGTATTATCCAGGAAAATTTTTCCGCTGTCGGGTTTCACTAATCCCACGATCATATAAAACGAAGTGGTTTTTCCCGCACCATTGGGGCCCAGCAAGCCCACAATTTCTCCCTGGTTCACTTCCACCGAAACTCCGTTGACAACCGTTCTTGTTTTGTATTGCTTGAAAATATTTTCTGTCCGTAGTTTCATCAGAAGTCAACATCAAATTTAGCGCGTATACCGAAAGGAGCAACATCAGGTTTATCAAGATAAGTCATTCGCCATACAATATCCACCTGCAATACTTTCAAAATGTTTTCGAGTCCTACATGCATTTCCATAAACGGATAAGGCCCGAATGCGCTCAGGTAGGAGGGAAACTGTATTTCATTCCTGTTTTGATCGTTGATGGTTCCCCATATAGCTTTAATACCTGCTACCTCACGGAATTTTAATCTTCTTAAAAGCGGAATATGATTCAGAAAAAATCCGTCAAAGTGGTGGGTAAACCATACCGAGGCATACTGATCACTTACAAATTCAAGATAATTCATTGTATTGAATGAATATTCATCAAAATAATACGTTTCATTTCCGCGGTGAATTTCAAGGAACTGGTAAGGAACCCTTCCCCAGAATTTTCCGCCCTCCAAACGATAACGGAACCAGCCCAAAGTTCCCACGGGCACCCATTGAGTGATGCTCGCAACGGTTTTATGATAACCGTAATCACTTCCCAGGAAATCTTTTATTCCGAGAGAATACTGAACATCAAAAACAGGTTTTGAAGTTCCCAGGCTGATGCGGTCAAATTCTCCTGAAACAAATTTTTCGTCTTTGGCATAACGAAGGTAGTACGTAAATTCGGTGGCCGTTACATCGTCAATCTGTACATAATCGTTGTTTCCCGCATGTTGAAGGTAAACCGTTTCACCAAGCGGTTCAAGTGTTCGTCTTCTGAATTGCAACTGGTTATTCAGTCCCTGGAAAAATTCATAATCATACCAAACCCTGTACTCTTCGGCCATAGTCAGTTTATTGGCCACGTTTCTTCTGAAAACCGAAGCCATGAAATTATCGGGCTTAAATGAATTGGAACTTAATCCGAGTTGCTCAATATCATACTTGTAGTTGGCACCAATAATCTGCCGTGGTTTTTTGGAAATTTTGGCACGAAATCCTCCTCCGTATTTAAACCGATCATCTTTTACACCATAAGCACAATACCCGTTAAACTCGATTTTCCTGCTGAACTCATTGCTGGTCCTTCCTCCAAAACGAAAACGCGAACCTTCAATTCTGTTAAAACTATAAGTAGAAAAATAAGGCCCCCATTCTACTTTCCCAAAAACTTTATAACCACTGATAAGCATTCCCACCACTTCCACAAACGATTTCACCTGCGGAATATTCTGGATAGTGTCCATCATATAGTAAATAGCTTTTTCATTTTCGCTCAGGGTATCATGTCTAACGGTGTCCCAATAAGTGTTGTCTTTTTCTTCGGCATCGTCAGCCACAATTATATTATTGGCGCCTGCGTAAAATTCATCGTCTTTGGGTTTGTTAATCACATGCTGGCGGTAGGAAGTGGTTTTGCGACCATACATTCCCATCTGTTTATCGGTAAGATTAAAATCCACCAGCAGGTAATCATTGCTCAGCATCCACACTTCATTTTCCACTTGTTTGAATTCCTGCATAAATTCAAAATATTCTATAAAATTGATGTTGGCCGTTTCAGAAATTCCTGCTTCAAATTTGCGTATGGCATAGGTGGTATCATTTACCCAGAACTGGCCGACAAACGTGGGTTCTGATTTTCGTTTGGGTACAAAACGGATTTTATAACACCAGTCGTTACCCATAAATGCACTGTCAAGAAGGTAATATTCATAATACAACATCCCGCGGTCGGAAATCGGGCTTACAAACTGACGGCTGAAAACATTTACCATGTTATCGTACACGTTGATGTTTTGATACATATCACCCAGGAACTGTGAAATACTTTCATTTTCTATTCCCGAAACTTTAGTGGCTTTGATGAATTCTTTGTGTGTACGCGGATTTTTGCGGAAATAAAAATCCGACATCGATTCGGTCATGAATACCGGCAGGTAGGGTTTTTCATCGGTAGAATCCATATTCTGAAAAATAAAATTTACCGGTTTTAAAATTTTCCGGTTCATGAATTTCTCATCAAGGTTATTGAGGTCGAATTCTACTTTGTTATACACCTCATATTGATAAGCCGCCAGTTTTTCGCGGTTGTTTACGTCTTTGTATTTGATAATATTTTTAAAAATGGCAATGGCAGGATCTTCTTTGGAAGCGGTGAAAACAAATTCCTCCAACTCCTCATCGGCCGGAACCATTTCAAAAATTACTTCCTGCACTTTATCTTTTTTGATCTTTTTGGTCATTGTCCGGTAACCCACAGCTGTAGCGGTAATAGAATCACCTGCATAGTAGGATTCAAGGGTAAAATTTCCATCCATGTCGGTTACAGTGCCCACCTTGGTTCCTGTAAAGGTGATATGAACATAAATGAGGGCTTCTTTGGTTTCTTTATCAATGGCTTTACCGGTGACTTTGGTGGTTTGGGCAAAAGAAAAAGTGCTTAAGGCACAGCCAAGGATAACCGTGATGAAAGTTAAACTACGGGTATGTAGAAAAGGGTTGAACACGTTCGTTTGTGACTATAAAATTACGAAAAAGTAACGGAAAATTACCCGTTTTGTTTTTCCAGCTCCTCCCAGAATTCGTAAGCCCGTCTCATGTGGGGAATAGTGATAGAGCCGCCCACTATAAGTCCAACCTGCAAAATTTCCAGCAGTTCGGCTTTTTTCACCTTCATTTCGTGGCATTTAATGAGATGGTATTTGATGCAGTCGTCACATCGCAATACCATAGATGCTACCAGTCCGAGCATTTCTTTTGTCCGGCTGTCGAGTGCGCCCTCGGCATACGTATTGGTATCAAGATTAAAAAAACGTTTTATAACGAGGTTGTCGTTGCTTAAGAGCCGCTCATTCATCATCTGGCGGTAGTCGTTAAAGTCTTTCAGTTGATCGCTCATACGGCTGATTTTTTGGCTACGGAGGCAGAAACAAATATGCCAATTTCGTAAAGTAAAAGTATGGGTACGGCCACAATAATCTGGCTGATAAAATCAGGTGGAGTGATAATGGCAGCGAGAATAAGTACAACCACTACGGCATGTTTGCGGTAGGTACGCAAAAATTCAGGACCGATTAATCCCAGCCGGCTTAAAATATAGATCACCATCGGCAACTGGAATAATATCCCGGTCCAGAATGTAGTGGTGGCAATGAGGCTGATGTATTCGGAGAAAATGGGTGTTTTTACAATGTCTTCAGAAATGGAATAGGTGCCGAAAAACTGTACACATAACGGGGAAACGATCCAGTATCCGAAAGCTATTCCCAATGCAAAAAGCAACGAGGCGTAAAACACAATTCCCGATGTGCCTTTTATTTCATTTTTTTTCAATCCGGGTTTTACAAAACTCCACAACTGGTAAAAAATATAGGGAAAAGCAATTACTATTCCACCGATAACGGCAAGGTAAATGGAGGTGGTAAACTGTCCGCCCATTTTGGTTTCAATAAGTTGTAGCTTTATTTCTGAAGCACAAAGTGATTCTTCCATACCCATAGCCTGCGAAAGCCGGCATAAAAAATCATAGGTAATAAAATCGGGTTTCGACATCCCGATAAAAATGGCTTCCACCAGTTCGGTTTCGTAGATGAAAATAATAATGGCAAAAATGAGCATGGCGATAAAACATTTCACCATCCTCCAGCGCAATTCGCCCAGGTGGTCGAAAAAGCCCATTTCTTTTTGAGGGGTTTCTGCCATGGGGCAAAAATAGTAAATAACCTCACCCCCCGGCCCCCTCTCCGCGAGAGAGGGGGCCGGGGGGTGAGGTCAGAGGCCCAATACCCACTTTCTCATCTGTTTCTGCTCGTCATTGAACACCGTGTCGGCTTCCAGTACATGTTCCTGCTTTACCCTGATTGTGCCGGGTTTGGCTTTTAAGAGCATTTCTGTGCCCTTGCGGTTGATCTTTACAGCTACTTCACTATCGTTTTCGGGGTAGGAAATCAGTCCAAGGGCATCGCTGTTTTCGAGGTTTATTTTATTGCTGTTTATTTCCATGATCAGGTCAAGTGTTTCGAAATTGAAAAGATCGCGGTCGCCATCAGTTTTCATGAAATAGATGTTGCCGGTTTTCTGGTCGCCATAATAAAATACATTACCGAATGAAAGTTGTTCTACTTCCTTTTCGCGGTAATACGACCAGCCTATTTTTTTGAAGCAGGCCGAATAGGGAAGGGGAGTATTTCCGATAACATAACTTTCAAAATAATTTTTCAGTTCGGGATAGCTCAGCTCAACGATTTTTGCAAACAGCTCATCATCTTTGAATGGTTTATCAGGCCCGTAATATTCAGAAAGGCTCATCATCAGTTCGCGCAAACTTTTTTGGCCTTTGCTTAATTCATTCAAACGAATGTCAAGTAAAAATCCCATCAGTGCACCTTTCTGATAAACGTTGTTGTACATCTCGTTGTATTTTTCATCGAGAATGTTTTTGCTCATATCGGTAAACGATACATCATCATAACCCGCAGCGCGTTTTATTTTATCATTCATTTCATACACCATGGCTTCTTCGTCAATCAGTTTGTTTTTGAGGCGAACAAGATGAGCGAAGTATTCTGTCACGCCTTCATACATCCATAAATGCTGCGACATTTTCGGATTACGGAAATCAAAATTCTCTATTTCTTCGCTGTGGATGTTGAGTGGAGTAAGAATATGTAAAAATTCGTGGCCCGCAATACTCTGAATCATATCGGTAAGCGAATTTTCATCACCGTCTTCGGGTAAAAAATACATCGACCCGTAAGAATGTTCCAGTGCGCCAAAACCTCCGTAACGGGTAACGCCCTCTTTGTTGTTTTTGGCGAAATACATAATGAAATGGTAATTATCAACCGGTAGTTCTCCGAAGAAATTTTTCAGTGCAACGGCCAGCGGTTCCACTGCTTTTTTCACAGCAGATGATTTTACCACGCCATTATCAGAATACACGCTGATGTGTACCTGCATATTGCCGGAGTAGAAGCTGGTGGTGTCGGGTTTGCAATACATCACCGGGTTATCCACCAGTTGCACATATCCGCTGGCCGTTACCTGGTCGATGGCGGTTCCTGCTTTGGGAGCTTTTTTAAAATTAGCATAGGTGTTACGCTGAATGTGCAGGTGTGTTTCGCCATAAAAATCAGCGGGGCGGATATAATTCACATAATAGGGATTGTTCTTATGCCCTTCCAGGTAACCATAAAATCCCTGGTGATTGATCACGAAATTGCGTTTATGCTGGATATTGGTTCCCCCGGGCTGAAAAACGAATTTATCCTCAGCCGCGTCCCAGGTGTCGTCTACCCAATATTCAATCCGGTCGAGGGTATTTGCTTTTTTGATAAGAAAGACATTGGTGCTTTTCTGAATCACCTTCATTTTCCTTCCTTTGATATTATAAGCTTTGAAATTATAGATGAAACGCCCGAAATCTTTCGTTTTATAGGAGCCCGGGATTACAGCCGGCATCACATATTCCACCTCTTCGGCCATCACCGCAGGAGTATTGATCACCACTTTCACCCGGTCGTTTTCCACGTTCACCAGGTCGACCGTAATCTCATATACGGGAACAATAATGCGTTTGGGGTCAGCGCCCGATGCTAAAACCGGGATAACCAGCAGTAAAATGAAAAATATCCGCATACGATTAAAGGTTTGTGTACGTTTGGAATGGTAAAGTAACAAATATTTCATTTTTTTGTAACAACAATAGGCTGAACGGAAAAAAATATGTTTAAAAAGCTCATCGTGATCTGCGTAACCCTGTTTTCCCTTACAGGATGTTTCTTCTACGAGGAATATTATTACGTTGAGCCGCAACCTCCTCCCGAACCCACCCATCAGCAAAAAACTGAAAAAAGCGTTACCGCTTATATGACCGAACGGTTCACCGGTTCGCCCTATAAATACCTTTCACTGGGATTTGGTGAGTGGGAAGTGGTACTGCATCCCGAAGAAGAGGAGCTGAAAATGCTGAGGATGGAAAGAGCAAAGATCACCACCAACGCAAAAAATTACGGCCGAAAAACATTCGATAGCCTGCTGGCGGTAAATGATACGTTGGTGATGAAAAAGGAAATGGAATTAAGATGGGAAACAGATTCCGGTTCGGCCTACCTTGTCCATCATATCTTTTCCCTTAAGGTAAATGATTTCAAATACAAATGTTTTGAAGGAGTGTTTTACCTGAACAAAGCCTTTAAAGTAACAGATGTGAAACTGGAAATGGATATTGTACTGGAAGAGTTGCAGTATGCCTCTTTTCAGCATTACCTTAAACAGGAATTGCTTTTTTGTTATAACGAGAATTACGAAAACAGCATGAAAACAGAACAGTTTTACAGCTTTTTTAACCAGCGGCTCGAGAGTGGCGAAGTGGAAAAGAATGATATGATGCCGGTGATCATCACGGCTGTTTCGCAGGTGCGCAACAATTGTGCGTTTGATGCGGGAAAGATGGTAAAAGCACAGGTAAGTAATTATATCCAGCGCTACCCGTTTGATTATCCTGATTATGATCCGGTAGAATTTTCCACCCCGCAGGAATTGATTGTTGCTACAACAGATGGGAAAGACTCGCTGGTAGGCTACCGGGTTTTTCATAGTTTTAAAACAAAAGATGTAAACAGTCCCGAACCTTCGGTGAATTGCCTTTATTTTGAGCTGGATACGTATTTTATGGTGGCGGGCGTGCTTTGGGTGGATCCCCCGTTTGAAAAATATTTTGAAAAAAAGTGATTTTTGCACTATATTTGGACTACCTCCAAACAAAAGCGCATGAAGTCTTTTTTACTTACAGCTGTAGTGTTGGTGTCGGGTTGGGCGTGGGCGGCCACAGCACAGAGAACAGTAGAGCCTTCTACTGAAGAAAAGGATTATGTAGAAAAATCGGTACTTGCATGGGCCGATAAAACATTTGAATTTTATAATGGTGCGCGTTTCGAGCAATTTAAAGCTGCTCCTTCTGATGCGTATTTCAAACTCGAGAACCAGGTGGAAAGCCTGAAAGAATACCGCGATGAATTAAAAGCCAATTTCGCTTCGGGAGAACTGAAAAAAACAAAAGAAGAAGTGGATAAGATGGTGGCGAAAACCGACCGCAAAATTGATTCACTGCAAACCGTAATGAAAACATCCAATCTTAAAGTGTCTAATTACGAAGTGGATTTCTGGGCCAACATTATGGTGAATAACGGACTCACTGTTTATTACCAGCATCACATTGTTTTGGATGCCAGCTACAATGTAGTCGATTACAAAATCACCGGCTCCATCGGAAAACCTGATGAAGAGACAAAGATTCTTTATAAGAAGAAGTAATTTTTCACTTCGGGAAATTTTCAATTTTTTATTTTAGTAGTAGTAAAGAAAACCGGTTGGGTGATTGCGGAAAGCCATAACACATTGGATGATTTATAGAAAAATATTAAATTTGATAGGCTCAACAAAAGGTAAGCAAAGCCATCCAATCTGGCTGTATTGTCTTACCAAAGGTTGGACTATAAACAAGTTAGTGGTAATTTGTAAAGAAATATAAATGCACATAAAAATGATTAAGTATTCACTTATCGCTTTGACATTTCTTTTGCCTTTTGAAAGCTATGGTCAGCATTGTCCATACGACCCTATTCGTGTAATAGTTCTAGACATTAAATACAATAACAAAGTAATTGATGGTTTACAAGTAAATTTGATTTCCAAAAACAAGTCGAACACATCAGACACTTGTTCTGAAGCGGAAAATAAATCTTTTATGAAGCTTAATTCCAAAGGAGAATATAACAATGACCATTTTACATTTGCTAAAAATATGTACATTGTTTTTGTTGGAAATAGTATTGAACTTGATTGCTGGAGCCAAATTATTATTACTGATACTGATGGAAAAAAAAATGGTGGTGAATTTGAATCAATGACCATTGACATTAACTCATTGGACTTTTACTCCTTGTGTGTTGATTTTTGGAGTATAATAAAATCAAAGAAGATTGAACTAAAGCGGAAATAAAAACTACCACTAACACTGTGTTGCTGCTATGGCGGCTGTCATGGTAAAATTGAAAGTAACAACAAGAAATAAAATGCGGTTAAAGAAAAACGTTCCCGTTCCAAAACCGCCACAGCAGCAACACAGGGAACGTTAGGCGTAATTCAAATGAAATTCATTACGACAATATCATTTCTAATTCTATCTGTTTTTGTTAAGGGACAATTGACCGCAGATTATTTTCCAATATCACCAAGTAGGGTGTATACGTATAGGACGACATTTGTAAGCGACACTAAGCCTCATACTTCAACCGATTTCGAATCTATTGTACTCAAAACAAAAAAAGACAATAATTCTACCCATTTCTATTTTTCAAAATGTAACGGACCATGCTGCGATCAAGGATATGTTACTGGAATATTTTGGTTATTTATGACATATAAATATAACAATCTTTACTTAAGCAATATTCAGCATCAAAGTCAATTCCTACAGGAAACAGATTCTAATTTAACGTTACTTTTTTCAGAAAAAATGACGCAAGGATTTAAATCCAAATTCAAAGCCTTTTATGGACATGACATTGAAATGACAGTGATTGGTAAGGATTCAGTTAAAATCGATAGCACCATATACTTGGATTGTATTAAAGTTCAATTTGAACAAATAGTTGACACTTCTAAATACTTGTTGAAATATGCTTGGTTTTGCAAAGGAATAGGTATAATAAAATATGAAGGAATTCGTGGGTGGAAAAAAGAGTTAATTGGGCTTAGAGAATATAAACCATTTGAGTATGGAGAGTATGACACTCTTTATCATAACACTACTGGTTACTGCTTTACGACAAAGGAATTGATAACAATGGAAATTGATTATGGTGGTCAATTTTCAAAAGCAGTTTATAATAAAAAGGGGTTACTTGTCAAACAAATATACTATCGTCCACATACCGATTTAAAAGTGAAATTTATTACTTATGAATATGACAAATCAAACAAATTAAAAAAGGAAACTTTGTATTGTGCTAATAAGCAGACTTTTTTAACCGAATTTGAATATGACGATAATGGGCGATTGATAAAAGCGACATGCATGCAAAATAAATATGACGACAAGTATTACGACATTTGGTATTATAAGTACGACAAAGATTCGAAAAAATTTGGCATGAATCATTCGAATTCAGAATTTGACTTGAAGTATGACTTTATATCAACAGACTTAGTTGTAGAATGGCATTTATTTAGTCATAACCATCCTTTGAGATATTGAACTACGCCTAACACCGTGCGGTTGCCATAGCGGGCAGACGGTTTCCCAAACGAACCCCTTCTAACTAACTGAAGTCACGTTAAGCAAAAAACTTTTCTAAGGAATGATTATTTTATGTTTTTTGCTTAACTTTACTTCGAACAGAACGTTTCCAAAACCGCTACAGCAACCGGCACGGAGAACGTTATGCGTAATAGCCGTGGACGAAACTCATAAAGACGACACTCAAATATAATGGACGACTTCAGACAAATAATTGGAAAGAAAATAATTGACATTTATTTAGAACCGCTCGCTATTGACAATGGCATTGCAGACACCCAAATTCATTCTGACTTTATTTATATAGGAAGTGGAGCTATGTTTATAAAAACTGAGGCTGACCTTTATATAATTGGCTCATTACATTCAACGCAATTAGCGACTGACTATCTAGGTATCAAAGAACGTAACGACCTTTTACCAAATTCTTTGACCTGGAATCAAACTATTAACGAACTTAGTTCATTTAAAAATAAACTTATCTGCGGTATTCAGCTAAATTGGAATATAGAAAAATGGACAAACTATGGGCACAATGAAAAATATTTGGAGAGTATAACAATTAGCTTCGAAAAAGGCCATTCGCTTTCCATCTTTGTTGGTGATTTTGAATCAAATGAAGCGAATAATGAAATTAATTTTCTTGCTGGGCATTCATCAATTATTCTATTTACAAATCAAGACAATTTCAAAAAATATAAATTAAATCAAGGACACGAGACAGTTAACATTTAGCTCTTATCGACTCATCCGTAATCCGACTGTGGGCGGCTACATCGCATAACACACGGCTTGCTCCAGCCTAGCAGACATCAAAGCATTTGCAAAAGCGGTAGAAAAGTTTTTAATTTTTTCTTTGCAAATGCATAGCAACATGGTATCTTTATTTAAACATTTTGGTAGATAATGGTTCCAATGCGGCCGAAGCAAGCCGCGAAACCGTTAATCCAATACTCAAATCCCCTTTTCCCAATAACCGTTTTCAACTATCAAAAACCCACAGTTCTCCTTTTCGGTTGTATTTGCTTTCTCTTTTATCCTCCTCACAAACCACTCCGCATTCGATCCGTCCATTACCAGCACATCAAAATCAAAAATTTTCACCAGCTTTTCAAAATAAATTTTCGGGTTGTTTCTTAAGATGAGGTAATCCACTTGTATGGTTTTTCGGTTTTTGCGGTAATCGAAATGTTCGTCTATTATAGCGATGCGCTTGTTGTAAAACTGTATAAAATTCCCATTACGGTAAAAATTTGCAGTTTTAATGATGGTTCCTTTTTCGGTTACAGGAAAAAACGTTTCGCTTTCAACACCCATGTCAAACCAGTTGTGACGAATATGAAATAACATTTTGCTTTCATCAGTGTAAAGGGATGAGTCGCAGATAAAATAATGTTGCTTTCCATCCACCAGGTCAATGGCTGTTTTGCCGGGCACCCGGTAAACAATTATTTTTTTCTGATGGTGCTGAAGAATATTTTCATATAACTGGTAAACCAAAAACAACAAGCAGGTGACGAGCGTAACAAAAATGAATTTCACTTTTTTCAATTCGGTATACGCCATTATTCCCGCCAGCATAATATAAATCATCCAGCATTCGGCAATGGTAATGGAAATACCGTTGAGCAGGGAATAAGGCAACCGTTCGATATAAATTACCGACTCATTCAGGAATTTTACACACCAGTAAATACATTTTCCCATTAATTCGGATACAGCGCTTACCGGGTAAGTGATGATGGCGGCAATACCCAGGTAAAGAATAATAGTAGCAACAGGAATAACAATAAGATTGCTGAACAGAAAATAATTGGGAAACTGGTGAAAATACAACAACCCCAGCGGAAAAGTAATGAGCTGTGCCGCTATAGAAACCGCTGTGATCTGCCAAACCTTATCTGAAAAATAATTCCGCACATACCACCAGCCATAAATTTTCGGTTGCAGGTAAACAATTCCAATCACCGCCAGGTACGATAACTGGAAACCTACTTCCATAATCATAAACGGGTCGAAACACAACAATACAAAAGCCGAAGCGGCCAGTGTGTTGTAGATATTATTGTTGCGGTTGATGGCTTCGGCCACTACTACAAAACTCAGCATAGCAGCTGAGCGCAGCACCGAAGCGGATAATCCGGTTAACATGGCATAAAACCATAGCATCAACAACAACAAAATGGCTTTACTAATCTTTTGTCGCTGTGTGCGCGAAAGAAACTTCAGTAATCCGTTCAATACAATATACACTAATCCTACATGCAATCCCGAAACACTCAGCACATGCATGGCTCCCGAAGCAGAATAGGCGCGCACCAGTCCGGCATCGATGTCGCTGCGGTATCCTAAAATCAAAGCAGCCGCCACCGCATATTCGTCACCCGTTAGTCCCGATTTTTTTAAAATATCCAGCATGGCATCGCGTGCATCCAGTGCCAGCGCCATCAGCGGATGTCCGCCACGTCCTGTTTTTTTCCATTGCTGGTTTTTTATATATTGACGGTGATAAATGCAGTGAAAGGATAGGTATTGTTTGTAATTGAATTCCCCCGGGTTTTTGGGCGGATCAATTTCTTCGAAGGAAGAGGGAAAAATGACCTGGTCGCCATAAACAAGGTTTTTTGAATCTTCATTTTTTTCAAAATAAACAATTGCTTTTCCTGATGTTTTTTTCCATGTGCCGTTTTGTTTTACAGCTTCTATTTTCACTTCTGCTTTCACCGACTTTTCTTTTTGCACGGGAGTTTCGGTGATGGTAGCGATGGCCGGGGTATTTTTATCTGCCAACAATGAAAAATGGTCGCTGCGGAATTGCAGGTTGTGGAATTTGGTGAGTTCGGTTCCTGCAAAAAACAGGGAGGCTATAAAAACCATTCCGTTAAACACCCGGTAGCGGTAGTTTTTTCCCAGTTTTATAAAAAAATGGTCGGTAAAAAGGAGGGAGATGAAAAAAATAAAGGCGATAAACGTATAAACCGAATTGTTTTTGGCGTAAATTTCCACCAGTATTCCTGCCAGAAACGGAAGTAAAATACGCGCGAACGGATATCTCAGGAAAGGGTTCAAAATGTTTGCGCCAAAAATGAATAAAAGAAATGATGAAAAAATCAGTAGTTCTACTTAGTGCACTCACTTTGTTGATATTTTTTTCGTGCGGACAGCCGGAAAAAAAACAGGAGGATAAGAAAGAAGAAACTCCTAAAAGCGAAACCAAAGACGAAATGCCGGCAGAAGAAATACCTGCACCTGTTCCTGAAGAAAGTTCAGGTTATGAGGAAGGCATTGGCACCGGATCCAATAAAAACAGCGGCAGCGGCTCGGGAGTTGGAACAGGTAGTGGAAACGGAAGTGGTGTCATAAAAAAAGAGAATAATATTACCGTCAACGAAGAAGGATTGGATTAAACCCGGATTATGCATTAGGATTGTAACATAATAATGGGCAGAAGATTATCAAAAACAAACGTATCCGGGTTTAACCCCGATGAAACGCAGTTTCCATCGGCCTTTGGCAAATTTTTCATTGCCCCAATGAAAAATTTGGGTTAAACTCTTTTCGGGTTTAAAAAAAAACACCCCCGGATATTTCCGGAGGCGCTTTCAACCAAAAACCAATAAATGAAAACTACTTATCTGTTTGCTGTTTGTCTTTCGTCTGGTATCTGACATCTCCTGGTCTCACTACTCATATCTCAGTACTCAAATCTCACTACTCAAATCTCAGTACTCATCTCACCACTCATCACTACTTCTTATCCTTTACTTC
>JBMORL010000126.1:0-47560 GCA_049322335.1 Bacteroidota bacterium | reverse complement strand
CCTTTGGCCCCGATGGAAAATTGTATATTCCGGTAGGTGCGCCCTGTAATATTTGCGAAAGTGACAGTATTTATTCCGCCATTCACCGGCTGGATGTAGAAACAAAAAAACTGGAATTATTTGCCAGTGGAATAAGAAATTCCGTGGGTTTCGACTGGCATCCTGAAACGAATGAATTATGGTTTACCGAAAACGGCCGCGACTGGATGAATGATACCATGCCTCCCGATGAACTGAATAAAGCTTCGCAAAAAGGAATGCATTTTGGTTATCCCTATTGCCATGCAGGAATGTATGCCGATAATCAGTTTGGCGATAAGAGAAACTGTAGTGAATTTACAAAACCCGAAATAAATCTCGGCCCGCACGTGGCTGCACTGGGAATGAAATTTTATGAAGGAAAAATGTTTCCCGGAGAATACAAACATTCCGTTTTTATTGCCGAACACGGTTCATGGAACAGGAAAGACCCATTGGGATACCGTATCACTTTTGTGAAAATAAAAGACAATAAAGCGATAAGCTATTCTGTTTTTGCCGAAGGCTGGCTGCAGGGCGATGAAGCCTGGGGAAGGCCGGTAGATATTCTCGAGTTGCCGGACGGATCGTTACTGGTGTCGGATGATTTTGGGGATAGAATATTCAGAATTAGTTATTAAGTGTGTAGAATAATAGCAGGATGATATTGAAATCGGGGAGAATTTTAGGAGCTTATTTTTGATAGTTTTTTTAATTCCACCAAAACTCAGCTCATCAAAAACATTTTGCGCTTAATACTCAATACACTCAATAACTCTACCCCTGCTTCTCAATCCCCAGCAATTCAATCTCAAAAATCAGCATCGAATAAGGTTTTATCCCGGGAAGAAAACGATCGCCATAACCTAACTGGTAGGGAACATAAAATTTGTATTTCGCTCCTTTTGACATCAGCTGAACGGCTTCCACCCAACCTTCTATCACGCTCGAATAACTCACGGCAAATTTAAACGGCTCTTTTCTTTCCACCGAACTGTCAAATACTTCACCATTCAGAAATGTACCGGTATAATGAACCGTTACCGAATCATTCAAAGCAGGTTTGGAACCGTTGCCTTCTTTTATTACGACATATTGGAGTCCGGATGGAGTGGTGGTTACTCCCGGTTTTTTGGCATTTTCGGCAAGAAATTTTTCTCCTTCAATTTTATTGGCTTCATATTTTTTTAATTCTTCAGCCATTTGTTCTTCCTGCGCTTTCATAAAATACGAACGGATAATGGGTTTCACAGAATCGCGCGGAATGGCGGTTTCCTTTCCCATAATAGCATCTTCCAGGCCCATCAGCAAAAGTTCTTTGCTTATTACTTTATCCAATCCCTGTGCCTGAATTGTTTTATAAATTTCAGTGCCCGCATCCACACCAATGGCATAACTTACCTTGTCGTCATTGGTTTTTATATCGGCTTTGCCTTTTTTTGAACCGTTTTCCTGTTCGGAAGAATCACCGCTGCAGGAAATAAAAAAAGTGGCTATCAGTACGGGGAAAAATAAAGTCCTCATGTTTTAATAATTTGACAGCGAAAGTAAAACATTTTGGCTTGTTGTTAAAAACAAAATGGTTTTTCGTACCTTGTTAATGGATTTGACAATAAAATGGTTTATATCGGCCCTGGTTTTTTTCTTCCTGGTGAAACAGGAGGATTCGGATTATGCCTATTCATTTCCTGCAGAATTGGGTGAACAACCTGAAACCGGCCCGGGCGAAAGATCCCGCCTTGAATATTCCGAACAACCCTATTATTACGAACACCTTCATCCCATCGGCTGGTCGCGCGATGGTAAACTGGCTGTTCTTTTATGGAGCAACCATGAATTCGCCTGGTCGTGGCAGGTAAAAGTGCTGGATCTTGTGAATGATAAAGTGCTGTATGACGATAGCCGGAATTCAGAAGATCCTTCCTGGATATCAAAAGAACAGGTGAAAGCCAAATGGGAACGAAATACAAATACGATCGGTAAATATCTTAATGAACATTCCATACTTCCGCAATCAGAATTTAAAACGGAAAAATTTCCTTTTACCCTTTCCACCGATTCAGGAGAAGTAGTTTATGATATAAAAGTGAAAAATACGGAAGACACAACTGTAACCAGTAGTGCCATCATAATGAAATCCGAAGTTTCGCTCCTGATGAAATATAAATCGCAGCAGTATTCAAAAAAAATTTTCTCCGACACTTCTATGTATGCGTGGGATGTGTATAGCGAAGGGTTTTTAAAAAGTCCGTATGAAAACCGGGTAGCGGTTTTATTAAAAGTGGTACATCCGGGCCAGCATTTTTCCGTTCCCAACAGCAGTGTTAGTTATGTTATTTCGGGGGCTGCTTTAAATTCCCGGTTTCGTGCCACAAAGCGGTAAATGAATCGGATATATCGCATGAGTGCTTTAATGGCGTTGTTTTAGGAATTTCAGAATGATCAATATCAGGAACTGATCGTTTGCGCACGTTCATCCTTCTGCGTATCTTGTAGCCTTTATCATTTGAAAAGCCGTGAAGAAAAGTTTGTTTTTTATTGGCGGATTTGCTCTTCTTATTGCTGTATTCGCTTCCCTTTCTCAAAATGTTTCAGGAAGCGATGAAGTAACTCCCGAAGAATTTGCCCGCTTCCATCACGACCTGATGGCGCAAAACCGGGCACCGATTGATTCCACCGAATATTTTCTTCCTGCCTCCCGCTGTGATGGTTGCCATGGTTACGATCCCACTGCCTATGCTTTGGTAGATGAAGGCGGAAGCGACATCAGTATTTTTAATGACTGGCGAACATCTATGATGGGACTCTCTGCTGTAGATCCGCTTTGGAGAGCAAAAGTAAGCCAGGAGATAACGATCAACCCCGGCCTGGCTGATGAAACACAAAATTTTTGCACCGGTTGTCACGCCCCCATGGGACATTATACGGCAAAATACCACGGACAACAATATTATACAATCAGCGACCTGGTAAATGATACGCTGGGACTGGATGGTGTTTCCTGCGGTGCCTGCCACATGATTGCTGACAGTAATATGCTGGGATCGGTTTTTTCAGGACAAATTCCTTACGATACCAACCATGTGGAATACGGGCCATTTACTTCTCCCATGACAGGACCAATGGATTTGTATGTAGGACTCACCCCCGTTTACAGCGAGCATATGAATGAAAGTAAAGTATGTTCGCCCTGTCATACACTAATCACCAATACGTTAGACCTTGCAGGCAATCCTACCGGGACAACTTTTGTTGAGCAGGCTACTTATCACGAATGGCTGAATTCCGTTTTTCCTTCACAACTCACCACCTGTCAAACCTGCCACATGCCGCAGATTCAGGATCCGGTTGTTATTGCCGTTGGATATCTTGGCCTTCCGCCCCGTACACCATTCAATATTCATATTTTCGGTGGCGCCAATTATTTTATGGTGAATCTCATCAAAAATTTTAAAAATAACCTGGGACTTGATTCTGTAGCTGACGTAACTTTTGATTCCACCCTGGCCAACATCAACAGGATGCTGAAATATCAAACAGCAGACGTCACTATACTGGGTACGCCTTTTGCTTCCAACGATTCTTTGTACCTGGATGTGGAAATTCTGAATAAAGCCGGACATAAATTTCCTTCGGGTTATCCGTCCCGCAGAGCTGTGTTGCAAACTGTCGTACTGAAAAGCAATGGCGATACATTATTTAAATCAGGAATCTTTGATGCCAACGGAAGTGTTACTAACCTGGCGGGGATATACGAACCTCATTATGATATGATCAATTCAGAATCGCAGGCACAAATTTACCAGATGGTGATGGGTGATGTGAACGGAGATAAAACCACTGTGCTGGAAAGAGCAGCCGTATTTTTAAAAGACAATAGAATTCCTCCCCAGGGCTTTACCTATACACATAATGCTTACGACACTATTCCCGTTGTGGCGAATGCGTATACGGATACCGATTTCAACCGCAACGGAGCTACAGTGGGCACAGGAAAAGATATTACCCATTACCACATCCCTCTTAATGGTTATGCAGGACAGGTGAATATTTATACGCGCGTACTGTATCAAACCCTGCCACCCGATTTTCTCACCGAAATGTTCTCGCTGAGTACGGCTCCTATTGATACATTTAAAATGATGTATCAATCGTCAACCAATAATCCCATTTATGTCCATGGCGATTCTATTCTTAATTTAAATCTGAATGTAGGGTTAACCCAAACAGAAATAAATGATATCCTGTTGTATCCCAACCCGGTTTCCAATGGGCTTGTTTATATCAAAACCAATAACGATGTGATCAAAAGCATAGAAGTGGTCGACTTATCCGGTCGGTTGGTCGAAACCAGTGTAATTAGCCCAACTTCTTCGTATAGTATAATCAGTTTGCCTCAAAAATCTGGAACATACATAGTTAGAATTACCACTGATCGGGGAACCTGGCTGAAAAAGGTGGTAAACCTCCGATAATGCCCGAAATCACTGGATTTTCGGCTTGTTTTTACGATTTAGAAATGTTACCTTGTACGCGCAAAAATTCAGGCACCGAAAGTTAAATTTAATAACCATCAACCAAGAAGCTATGAAAAAAAGTTTACTTGCTTTCCTGGGTTTAGGATCGATCTTAATGATGCATACACCAACTCATGCACAGATCTCCTTTACCTCAGCTACCAACCGCTTCCAGGATCCAACGATCTACAGCGGATGCCCGGTTACCGTTATCGACTGGAATAATGACGGATTAGACGATATTGTTCGTCTCAATCTCGGCCGTTATGCTTTTGTCGAAGTACAACGCCCCGGACAAACCTTCCAATCCATTTCTTTCGGTGACATGTCCATTAACCAGGGAGACGACTGGGCATGGGCAATGGCTGTGGCTGACGTTGATGACAACGGATACAAAGACATCATTGCCGGTGGTTATGGCCCCGCTGTGAAGATCTTTAAAATGAATGCCACCGGAACAGCTGCTACCCTTGTCAGCCTTCCCACCTCCAACTTCTTCCTGCAAAACCTTACCGTTCTTGACGTGGATAATGATGGTGATGTGGACATTTTCTGTTGCGATGATAATGCCGAAAGCCATATTTATGTAAATGATGGTGCGGGAAATTTTACCGCTTCTTCCATTATCAACTTTAACGTTAGCGCCACAGACGATTCAGGAAATTACGGATCAGCGTGGACAGATTATGATAATGATGGTGATCTTGATCTTCACATTGCAAAATGCCGCCAGGCAATTACTAACCCGGCCGATCCAAGACGTATCAACTTAATCTTCAGAAATAATGGAAACGGAACTTTTACTGAAGCAGGAGCTGCTGCCAATCTGAACATTGGATGGCAATCCTGGACCGGAACATTTGGTGATATAGATAATGACAACGATTTTGATGTTGCTGTTTGTAACCACGACTACGTTAGCCAGATTTTAACCAACGATGGTTCGGCCGTATTTACTGATGTTACCACTTCAACCGGTTTTACCACCGCAGGCCTTTCCAGCGGAATGCCCATTGAAGCAGCTATGGAAGATTTTGATAACGATGGTTTCATTGATATTTTTATTACCGGTGAAGATCATCTTATGTGGAGAAATAACGGCAATAGCACATTCTCTCTCGTAAACGGCTTGTTCAATGCTAACGGTATGCTCACTTTCGCAGTGGGTGATGCCAACCACGATGGTTTTATTGACGTGTATGCCGGTTACGGTAATATTTACACCTCATCTTCTGCTACTCCCGATGAATTGTGGCTCAATGACAGAAATGCAAACAACTGGATTACTATCGATCCAAAAGGAACCGTTGCCAATACTAACGCAGTAGGGGCACGTGTAACTATTTACGGAAGCTGGGGAGTTCAAACACGCGAGGTTCGTGTGGGTGAAAGCTACGGAACAGTGAACTCTTCTCTTTGCCACTTCGGTATCGGACAAGCTACAGCAATCGACTCTGTGGTGGTGTATTTCCCCTCAGGAAATTCTGAAACAGTTGTTGATCCCGATATCAATCAATTTATCACTGTAGTAGAAAATGACTGCGTTTCACCAACAGCTACTATTTCTTCCCCGCAAAATTTTGCTATCTGCGGTGCAGGAACATGTACGCTCAATGCAGCTACCGGATCAGGATATACTTATCTCTGGTCTACCGGTGCCACTACTTCAAGCATCACCGTTTCTGCTCCCGGAGAATACCAGGTAACCATTACACAAAGCGGTAATAACTGTCCGGGTGTTTCTCCTACTGTAACTGTTACTACTTCTCCTGATGAAACCCCAACCATTGCTGCTACCGGGCCCACAACTATATGTTATGGCGACCAGGTGGTACTTGACGGACCCGCAGGATTGGCAGGATATTCATGGTCTGACGGGCAAACTACCGAAGACGCTGTGGTAACTCAAAGCGGATCCTATACATTAACCATAACAGGTTCTTGCCAGAACTGGACATCTGCTCCCATTTCCGTTACTGTAAACTCAGCTACTGCACCTTCAACAACAGGAGACAACATTCCTGCACCGGGAACAGGTACAATTACAGCTACCGGAACATCCATCACATGGTATGATGCCGCTACAGGAGGAAACGTGGTTGGAACAGGTTCTCCTTTCACCACTCCGTTTATTTCTGCTACCACTACTTACTACGCAGAAGATGTACAAACTTTTGGCGGAGGAAATGATAATGGTGGAATTATGTATCACTCAGGAACTGCTTTTAGCGGAAATACCACCAACGGTTGGCTGGGATTTGATGTAATGCAAGCCTGTACACTGAATACTGTAAAAGTATATACTGATACATACGGCTCAAGAACAATTCAGCTGAAAGATAATGGCGGAAACGTAATCGCTTCCCAATCGGTGAATGTAAATACAGACACCATGGTGGTTACACTTAATTTCGCACTTCCTGTAGGTACAGGTTACCAGCTGACTACTGATGCTGCTGTTAATAATACCAATTTCGGTTTCAACTCTCCGCGCCTCAGAAGAAACAGCTCGGCTGTTGCAATGCCTTATTCTATTGGTTCGGCTATCAGCATCAATAACTCTTCTGCCGGAACAGCTTTCTATTACTATTTCTACGACTGGCAGATTTCTTATCCTTCTACTATGTGTCCCGGTCCCCGTACAGGCGCTACAGTTGTAGTTGGAACAGGAAACTCGGTAAGCGAAATCAGTGTTGACGGATTCTCCATCTGGCCGAATCCTTCCAGTGATAAAGTGAATATCAAAAACACAGATGCTGCTGCCACATTCTCTGTTGAGGTAGTGGATGTAACCGGAAGAAAAATCTGGTCGGCTGCCAGCCTGCGCGGAAACGCTTCTCTTGATGTGAACACCTGGAATGCCGGTGTGTATTTCATCACTATCAACTCTGCAAAAGGAAAAACTGTACAACGCATCGTTGTAGAGTAATTTCTCTTTCATAAATGTTTAAACCCCGGTGCTCTTTTGCCGGGGTTTTTTTATGCGTTGAGGTTTCCTTTATATTTGCAGTAATTCAATCATCATGGCAAAAATTATCAGCGGCATTCAGCAAATGGGCATCGGGGTTCCCGATGTGGAAAAAATATGGAAATGGTACCGGAAATTTTTCGGCAACGATATTAAAATGTTCGAAGAAGCTGCCGAAGCTCCGTTGATGATCAGTTATACAGGAAATAAAGTGCAGTCACGTACCGCTACACTGGCCATTAACCTGCAGGGTGGGGGAGGATTTGAGATATGGCAATACAAAAGCCGGCCTACCGAAAAAGCAAATTTCGAAATTCAGTTGGGCGACCTGGGAATTTATATCTGCAAAATAAAATGCAAAGATGTAAAAGCCGCTTACGAATTCTATAAAAAAGAAGGAGTAGAAATTTTAGGAGAATTAGAAAATGATATAGCCGGAAATCTTCATTTTTATTGCAAAGATCCCAACGGAAATATTTTTGAGATCGTAAAAGCACACGATATTTTTAAGGAAACAAAATCTTTGTGCGGTGGTGTGGCCGGTGCAGTGCTGGGAGTTTCTGATATGGATAAAGCAATAAAATTATATTCAGGTATTTTGGGTTATGATAAAGTGACAGCAGATAAAACCGATGTGTTTTCCGATTTAGCCGGGTTACCCGGAGGAAAAAATAAAGTGAGAAGAGTGTTGCTCACTCATTCACAAAAAAGAAAAGGCCCGTTCAGCGAATTGCTGGGGATAACGGAGATCGAATTAGTGCAGGTAACAGATCGCTCACCAAAAAAAATATTCGAAAACCGTTTCTGGGGCGACTGGGGATATATTCATCTTTGTTTTGATGTGAAAGATATGGAAGGATTGAAAAAGGAATGTGAAGCAGCCGGATTTCCTTTTACCGTAGATAGCGGAAGTACATTTGATATGGGCGAAGCAGCGGGACGCTTTAGTTATATCGAAGATCCCGATGGTACGCTGATTGAATTTGTGGAAACGCACAAAATTCCCATTGCCAAAAAACTAAACTGGTATCTCGACCTCAGAAAACGCCCCGCAGAAAAACCATTGCCGCGCTGGTTGCTGAAAATGTTGAAGATGAATAGGGTGAAAGGGTAATAAATATCCCGCTTTTCTTTTCTGGTAAATGAGAAATGTATCGGAGAGCTAATGAAAATAAGATGATGGTAAAAAAAAATGTCAAACCCTCGCCCTGGCCATATCCACTTTATCCTGCAATCGTTTAAAAAATTTATTTCTTTCTTTTTCGGCTGCAGACGAGATCAGTGATGAACGTTGTATTACTCCGTTTAACATGGTAAAAGTCTCATCGCAAAATTCCCTGTCGGTGGTAGAGAGTGTGTTCACCACATTTTGGGTAAGAATTACCATCCGGTGCTCGTCTGAAGAAGCGCAAAGCGTATTGTCGCCAATCAACACTTCGTTGTAGTATAACTGGAAACTGTTTTCCTTCACCCCGCTTTTTCCTGGTAAAAATTTGGTAGCAGTTTCTGCCTGCAACTGAAAATGATGAATAAGCTGCGAAAGTTTATCCAGTAATAATTTCGCTACCGAAGCCGATCGCATATAACCCGACTCGTGGTAAAACAACACCTGCGAAATAAAACTGTTCATTACCTCATCGTTCCACAATTCATACGAGGGAATTTTATTGTAATTCCCCAGGATTGTATAACCAACAGAAATGTATTTTTCATCCATTTCGCTCACATCAAATTTTGCATTTTTCAGTTCTTCACTCTGCAAAGCCGTTTTTTGCCAGAAAAATGATTTGAACGCAGCTATCTCGGGAAAAACAAAATTGTAGAACACCGGAAAATCCTTCGCGAAAAAAATAATACGCGGGTTGGTTTGCTGCGATAAAGCTTTCAGGTCATTGTCCATCGACAACAAAAACTCAGCATAACTGAATTGCCCGTTTTCATGCCATCTTTTGTTAAACACCACCGAGCCGGTTTTGATATGAAGCAATCCATCGGCTGAAATATGATAGTGATTGCAGATTTTTTTTATCTCATCCAGTGTAAGAATGGTTTCTCCGCGCAGTCTTCGGTAAGCACTGTCTGTACTTACACTCAATAATTCAGCAATTTCTTCCACCAGCGACAACCCGGGATTGAGTTTCAGCTTCACCTGCGAAAAAAGTTCAGATTGTATATTAATAGTTTGTACGCCCATCTCTTCAAATGTAATCATTAGTAGTTGAAATTTTAGTTTCTGAGGCTAAAATTAAAGATGAAATACGCAATGGCATAACCACTTTCTGCCGGCTGATTCTTTCTGTTTTCATATTTCGCAAAAAACTGCCGGTTAGTGCCCCCGGTGTTGCATTTTATGCAAAAAAGCCGGGGAAAAAGTCAGCCTGAAAGCAGATTCAGATTAATTCTTTTTTATACCAGTCCCGGATGATGTGATTCATGCAAAAGAAGAAAATCCGGTTTTCCTAATCAATTATCTGCGCGCATACTATCTCTGTACTTTTGGTTCATAAAAAAATAAGAAACCATTAACCAAAAACAAATACTATGAAAACAAGATCAAAATTAGTATGGCTTTTCCTCGCTTTTCTGCCGGGAACAGTATTCTCCCAGCAACCCCGCACGCTGGTAATGAATATGCACATTGAACAAGTAGGAATAACTCCTTCCGCAGCCGGAACAATGCTTAAAATCGAAGCACAGAAAACGGGGAAATTTACCACCATCGACAGGACAGACATCAGCAGCGACACATTAAATGCAATCTATTTTGAAACCTGCTATAATATCGATTGCCTGGTGAAAACCGGAAAAGTGGCCAATGCTGATAAAGTACTTTCAGGAAGTATTCAAAACCTGGGTAACAAAATTGCCATCACCATAAAGTTGGTGGATGTTGCTTCCGGAAAAATTGAAAAAACCGAAGTAGGCGAGTATGTACAACTGGAAAATGAAATTCAGTCTATGATTATGATCACACTCAACAAAATGTTGGGTATAGAAAGCAAAAAAGAAACGGTTGAGTACCTCGCCTTTTATGTAAACATCGACCCGGTTCCTGCCACCAAAATAAGAAATAACGGACCGCGTATGGGCGCCATGTTCCTGGGAGGAAATGCAGCTGATCGTTTAACAGCTCCCACCAGTGAAGGAGGTTATGATTGTGCCCGTGTACTTACACAAATCGGTTACCAGTTTGAGGGATCTTACCTTTCTGCCGGTGGAGTGAGTGCTTTGGGAGAGCTGCTTTTTATGGTGTCGGGACTTGATCAGCAAATGTTTATTCCTTCCATTACCCTGTTAAACGGATTCCGCCTCTCCAAATCGGGTTGGGAAGTGGCATTCGGGCCCAGCATTCGTCTTCAGAAAAAGGCAAAAGGGTATTATGATTTTGAAAACAAATGGCATTTGTGGAATGAACCCACCGGAGAAGTAGATACGCTGGGATTCCCGGTAAATAATTATGAGTCCATTTACCAGATCGACAGCCGTGGTTCGGTTATGTTGGGTACCAGCTGGGTATGGGCCATTGGAAAAACCTTTCGCTCGGGATACCTGAATATTCCGGTGAATGCCTATTATTCGATGAGCAAAGACAGCTGGTATGTAGGCCTTTCTTTCGGGTTTAACCTGAAATCTTCTGCAGGGAAGAAATAACCTGTTGGTTTTGAATGAATAAATGCCTCCTTTTACGGGGGCATTTTTCTTTTTATTTTTGTCCCATAAACAGCAATATGCCGGAAAAAATTTTTGTTACAGGTGCCGATGGATTGTTGGGAAGCAACCTGGTGAGGGAATTGCTTCACCGCGGGTACGAAGTACGTGCTTTCATTCAGCAGGGAAGAAAAGTAAACACGCTTGACGGCCTGCCCATAGAAAAAGCCGGTGGAAATCTGCTGGAAAAAAATTCGGTGAAAGAAGCTATGGCCGGGTGCAGCCTCGTGATTCATGCCGCTGCCAGTACCAGCGTTTGGCCGGCACGACAGGAAATTATCCGAAAAGTAAATATTGACGGAACAAAAAATGTGGCCGAATCAGCTTTGGAGAGTGGTGTAAAAAAAATGGTGTATGTGGGATCTGCCAGTACATTCGGTTATGGAACCCTCGAGAACCCGGGAACTGAAAGCAGCGCCTATACTGCGAATAAATACGGAATGGATTATATGGACAGCAAATATGAAGCGCACAGGATGGTACTTGATTTTGTTGCACGCGGACTGGATGTTTCCATTGTCAATCCCACTTTTATGATTGGCGCTTACGACTCAGGTCCCAGTTCGGGCGCCATGATTATTGCATTGTATAAAGGAAAAATTCCCGGATACACCAATGGCGGAAGAAATTATATTTATGTAAAAGATGCGGCTACCGGAATTGCCAATGCCGTAACCATGGGAAGAAAAGGTGAAAGTTATATTATCGGCAATGAAAATCTCTCGTATAAAGATGCTTTTCAGAAAATGGCAGTTGCGCTGGGAGTAAAGCCTCCTTCCCGCAGGGTGCCCGACTGGATTATGCTTACCTACGGGCAATTCAGTTCGTTGTTTGCCAAAGTCAGGGGCAAGGCACCTGCCGTTAGTTATAACCTGGCAAAGATCGGTATCGACAAGCATTATTTTTCGGCTCAAAAAGCAGTAAACGAATTAAAACTTCCGCAAACGCCTATTGAAGTGGCTGTGAAAGAAGCTGCGGAATGGTTCAGGCAGAATAATTATTTATAATTTTCCACATGAAAAGTTTTTTGCTTTTCGTTTTTCTTTTCTCTTTTCCATTCTGTGTTTTTTCACAGGGCGATTCCGTTTTCCTGGGAAAAATGGTGGTTATATTTACCAGTGATGATGGCGAACATATCGGGCAACTGCTGGAAATAAACGACCGCGAATACCTGTTATCTACACGCAAAAACGGAAATGTATTTATCCCCAAATACACTATTCAGAAAATCGAATTGCTGACGGATGAAAATTTTGTAAACAATAAATACATCGCACCCAATCGGTTTTATCCTTACTATGCCATTACCTCCAATGCATTGCCGGTAAAAAAAGGAGATGTGTTTATCCGCACACCTTTTTTACTTACTGCTGTGGCCGAAGTAGGAATAAATGATAAATGGGCGTGGTCTGTGGGAAATGCAGTAGTGTTTGGGTTGGGAACTTCACTAAGATATAATTTGCCGTTGTCAGGCTATAACCAACTTGGATTTTGTGCCGGATATGGCGGAGTGATGTTACTGATGCGCGATAATCCACCGGCCGACAAACAAGGTTATTATTCCAGAATATATTACACCCGCGGAAAAGCAGAACGGAATGTAACGGTGGGATTGGGATACGCTTCCACTTTTTCGGGAAAAATATCTTCACCTTTTACGTCCCTTGGAGGGATGATAAGAGCAGGAAGAAACTGGGTGTTTTTGTTTGAAGGCATTATCATTTCCTATTATAGAGCCGGTATGGCGGGTTGCACGGCCCGCATGTTTACCAAAAAACGCAGCGCCATCGATTTTGGAATCAACCTGGTGATGTGGGAAGATACGTATACCAATTATCCCAGTCCCGTTGTATATCACAGTGTTCGTGCATTTCCGCTTCCGGCTATAGGATATCATATTAAATTCTAATTTTACGGTCTAATTTCATCTCATGCCTTACGATATTTCATGGAGTGATAAAGACCTTGTTCCCTTTGTTTCCATTGTGGCTTCAACGTTTTTTTTCAGTGTCTACTGGTTTATTTTTGCTTCCGAAAAAATCAAAAACAATTTCCATAATAAATATCCCGGTGATAAGGGAAAAATACTTCATGTGTTGTTTACCAAATACGCAGGACTTACACTTATGGGAATTATTCCCTGTGTTTTGTTTATGATTATCATGCCACAGTATTCTCTTTCCGATTACGGCCTTAGTTTTTCAAAAGGAACCAACCTTATCACGTTTTACTGGATAGCGGGGCTGGGTGCTGTTATCATTACCATGAACTGGTTTGTGGCCCGCAGGGAAAAAACATTTTCCATGTACCCGCAGATACGGGTAAAGGAATGGGATGCCCGGCTTATTTTTTCCTATTCCATGGCCTGGTGTGCTTATCTTTTTGGCTACGAATTTTTATTCCGCGGCTTGTTGTTTATTCCGCTGGTGGATACTATCGGGGTGTGGCCTGCTATTGCGGTGAATATCGCTTTGTATTCTGCCACTCATATTCCCAAAGGAATGGATGAAGCTATTGGTGCAGCTCCGCTGGGATTGGTGCTTTGCCTTATTACTTTACAAACAGGAACGATCTGGGTGGCATTCGTGGTACATGTGTTTTTGGCTCTTTCCAACAGCCTCGTGGCTTTAAAGTTTCATCCCGAATTCCGTATTGTTAAATCGCGCAGCCGAAAATGAAATATTTTGTAACAGGCTCAACCGGGTATATTGGCGCCCATCTCCTGAAACAACTAACGGATTCGGGACATACGGTACATGCTCTTGTCAGAAGTCCTGAAAAAGCAAAACAGATCTGTTTTACTGAAAATGTAAAGCTGTTTAAAGGAGATATTACCGACCCGGTTTCCATTGATAAAGCCATGGAAGGCTGTGATTATGTTTTTCACCTGGCTGCTTTTGCCAAAGTGTGGGCCAAAAATCCCAAAACCTTTTTCGATCTGAATGTTGTAGCTACTAATCATGTATTGGACGCTGCGGTGAGGCATGGAGTAAAAAGAACAGTAGTCACTTCTACAGCCGGTGTTTTTGGCGCTTCCTTATATGGCACCATCACCGAAAAATCTTCACGCGACCTTGATTTTTTCAACGAATACGAAAGTTCCAAAGCATTGTCGGAATCAAAAATAAAAGACTATGTAATTGCCGGCCTCGATGTGGTTATTGTTTCACCCACGCGTGTGTACGGCCCTTTTCTTTTTGGAAAAACAGAATCCGTTACCATGCTGGTGGAAAAATTTGTAAAGGGAAAATGGAGAATGATTCCCGGTGACGGCACCAAAGTGGGAAACTACGTATACGTGAATGACGTTATATCAGGACATTTGCTGGCAATGGAAAAAGGGCAAAAAGGGCACACCTACATTCTTGGCGGGGAAAACCACGATTACAACGGGTTTTTCGACACATTGAAAAATGTATCAGGAATAAAAAGGAAAATGATAAAAATGCCGCTGGGCGTTCAAATGATGTTTTCGCGTTTGCAGATGATGAAAACCTGGTTTGGAAAAGAGCCGCTGATCACCCCAAAATGGATTGCCAAGGGAAAATACGACTGGCGCGTATCACCGCAAAAAGCACAGGACGAACTGGGATTAAAAATAACTTCTCTTGAAGAAGGCTTAAGAAAAACGGTAGAGTGGGTAAGAAGCCGTTAAGCTTTTGACTTTTCTTTTTCCTCGGTAAACACGCCCATCGCACAAAATTTCTCAATACGTTTTTCCACGAGCTTGTCTTTCTTTATTTTTTTCAACGCATCAAGTTGTTTGCGTAATTCTTTTTTTACGTTTTCGTGTGCGCCAACAGGGTCGGTATGTGCGCCACCCGTTGGTTCTTCAATAATACCGTCAATAAGTTTAGCAGCCAGCATATCTTCGGGTGTAAGTTTTAGTGCATTGGCTGCTTTTTCTTTATGTTCCCAGCTCCTCCACAGAATAGAAGAACAGGATTCGGGAGAGATCACCGAGTACCAGGTGTTTTCCAGCATCAATACTTTATCGCCTACGCCAATTCCCAAAGCACCACCTGAAGCTCCTTCGCCCAGGATCACACATATCACCGGAACTTTCAACCTCATCATTTCATAAATATTACGGGCAATGGCTTCACCTTGTCCGCGTTCTTCGGCTTCCAGTCCTGGATAAGCTCCCGGAGTATCAATAAAGGTAACGATGGGTTTATTAAATTTTTCTGCCAGCTTCATCAGTCGCAATGCTTTCCGGTAACCTTCAGGATTTGCCATTCCGAAGTTGCGGTATTGGCGCATCTTTAAATTGATTCCTTTCTGATGGCCGATAAACATTACCGATTCTCCTTCAAAAATTCCAAAACCGCCAACAATAGCTTTGTCATCGCGCACATTGCGGTCGCCATGTAATTCCTGGAAAGTATTATCGGTGATATAATTGATATAGGCCAGCGAATAGGGGCGATCGGGGTGGCGGGAGACCTGAACCCGTTGCCATGGGCTAAGATTGTCGTAGATCTTGGCGCGGGTTTCTTTCAATGTTTTTTCCAGCTCTTTCAGGGTTTTCGAAACATCCACATTGGTTTTTTCGCCAATTTCCTTTGTGTTTTCAATCTGCTGTAAAAGCTCTTCAATGGGTTTTTCAAAGTCAAGAAATACGGGCATAATGCATCAGTTTTACGGCCGAAATGTACAAATAAATGAAATGTGAAGGCCTAGAAATAGGCTTTGGATAGCCTGCGGTTCGACTTACGGTAGCCGCCATAGGGCTGGTAACGGTTTTTCACTTTAAAGTATACGCCAAGGGTCAGGAACATAAATCCATCCCGGTCGGTGGGGTCGCCACGCTGCATTCCGGTTCCGGTAGGGTTCCAGTCAACTGTTGGAGTAAGCAACCCGTTGGTGGGGTTGGCAAAATGAGCAGCGTATGGGCCATATGCCTGTGCAATAGCGTTATTGTCGTAATAAGTTGTGCTGGCATCGTCAATATAGTCGGTCAGGGTAAAGTGATGGGAAAGTTCCAGCTTCAATCCCCATGTTTTTTTGAACGCATAGCGTATACCTAAACCTACGGGGAAAGAAATGCTGTATCTTTTATATTGTTTGGGTCCGCCTTCCAATCCTTGTCCTTCGGTATGCATATCATACAATTCGTAGGCTTTGCCGGCATAATAGGCTTTTGGATTAAAATAAAATCCGCCTGCACCGGCAAAAATGTAGGAACCGATACTTTTAAAGCGCCATCCTATTTTTCTTCCCGCTACGTTTCTTAAACCATATTTATTTCCCACTTTTTCTTCCAGAAACTGGTATTCCAGCCCAAATGAATATTCGAAAATATTGGAAAAGAAATGCAGGTTTCGGTTATTACGGAAAGGCTCCTGAGTGAGGTTGTCATTTCCGGAAACTACTCCATAACTGAAAGTTTGACGAAGCGAAAGCGGACGTTTGATAAAATATTTATGAGTTAGAATAAAGGCTTTGTTGGTTTCCTTAAACTCAAGGTCGAATACGAAGTCGGTACCAATCTGGTCACGTCCCCCCAGCTCACCTAAAAAGTTGGTTACTCCGCCATTAATGCTGAATTCATTGCGGTAGTAGCGCCATTCGTTAATAACAAAATAGTGCTGTGCCTCAGAATAAGAGGAAATCAATAGAAATAGCAGCAGTGCACTCTTGTATAACCATTTATACATAGTGTGCAAAGCTAAGGAATTAAACAATAAATTGTGTATATTTTTTCGTCTCAATGGGTTAATCTGAACACGTTAATCTTAGTATGCATCCCATTAGACGGTTGCATGGTTATACAAGTTGGCTATTGTGTATAATTTTTCAGAATAGGCTTACAATCAAGGGGGAGAAAAAGGATATCAACAAATATTCACTTCTCTTTCAAGTAAAATGCCGAATTCCCCCTCTATAGATGTTAATATATTCACACTTAGCCGGTATATTTCACTTCCGGTAGCGCCTCCGAGATTAATGAGGACAAGTCCCTGGTTTTTATGGACGCCACAATTCCCAACCGACTTTCCCTTCCATCCGGCCTTTTCTATCAACCATCCTGCGGCCAGTTTTACATTTCCGTTGGGCAGGTCGTAAACAGGCATGTCGGGATAACGGGACTTCAATTCCCCGGCTTTTTGGCGGCTTACTTCGGGGTTTTTAAAAAAACTTCCGGCATTTCCCCATTCCTTAGGGTCGGGCAATTTGCTTTGGCGGATGCGGATTACTGCGTCACTTATTGCTTTTATGCTTAGCTCTGAGATATTCATTTTCTTTAATTCCTCTTCAATTGCTCCGTAGGAAGTATGGAAAACGGGTATTTTATCTAAACGGAAAGTAACAGAAAGAATAATGCATTTGTCTTTCAGTTTTCTTTTAAAAACACTTTCCCGGTAACCGAATTCACATCGTTGCGAATCAAATTTTTCGATTTCCAGTGTTTCCAGGTTCAGCGCTTCCAGTTCGTGAAAATGGTCTTTCATTTCCACTCCGTAGGCTCCGATATTTTGCATTGGGCTGGCTCCCACGCATCCGGGAATAAGTGAAAGGTTTTCAATACCGGCATAATTTTTTTCGATGCAATACATCACAAAGTCGTGCCACACTTCTCCGGCCGCTGCTTTAACGTAAATATGTTCATCGGTTTCATTTACCGGTTCAATTCCGTGCAGTTCGTTTTTTAAAACCAGCCCGTCAAAGTTTTTGGTAAAAAGAATATTGCTTCCGCCTCCCAATATGAGCCTGGGAATATCTCTGAATTTTTTGTTGTGGAGAATTTCGTTTAATTCATCCACCGAAGAAAATGCTGCAAAATACCTTGCCGAAACATCTATGCCAAATGTGTTCCAGGGTTTAAGAGAGATATTTTCTTCGATTCCCATTCGTGCAAATGTAAAAATTAATTCGTGCTAAACAGTGTAGTCAATGCCAGCTACGGATTTCACTGATTACATGAATAAAATCCTTTCACTTAAACCGATAACTACCGGAACCGTTGCCGCATTTAATCCGTGTAATAGGTGAAATCCGTGGCTGAAATTAAGTCTGCGAATGGTTGGAAGTAATATTTTCAAAAAAATTTATAATATTTTCTTCCTGCATTTCCCAGCAGAGATTTGGGATGGAAAGAACAGCGTTTTTGCTCATGGATTCATAAACTGTTTTATCAGCAAATAAATTTTTTATTGATTCTGCAATATGTTCCGGTGAGTGAACACTGAATGTTACCCCGCAATGAAAATGACCTGTTATTTTTTTCATTTCCTCCAGTGGTGAAATGATAATGGGCAATCCCGCGTGCAGGTAATCGAAAATTTTATTGGGTAATGCTAACCGGTAATTGATATTGGTATCTTTTTCAGGAGAAATTCCTGCATGGCATTTTGAGGTGAGCGTTCTTAAATGGTCGGGGGCCAGTTTCCCTGTAAAAGTGATAATATGCTGCATGTGTTCCTCCATCACCCATTCTTTCAGCTGAAATGCAATATCTCCGTCCCCGGCAATTATCAATTTAAAATTCCCCGGCAGTTTTTTAAAAGCCATCATCGTTTCCTCCAGTCCGCGGTCTTTGTTGAGCACACCCTGGTAAATGATACGGATTTCTCCCTCCGGAAAATTTTTCGGGACAGGAGTTCCTTCCGGTTTCAACGGGAAATTTTTCACCACTTCCCATTTTACCTTATATTCTTTTTCAAACAGTTCTTTCAGCGAATCATTAACGGTAATGTGGTATTTTACTCTTTTATAAATAAATTTTTCAGCGCTTTTCCAGATTCGCTGTACCATTTTCCGGTTATTGAGCTCGGGTACACCGGTAAAATATTCGTGGCTGTCAATAACTAACGGTTTTCGCATTAGTATAGATGCAAAAAAATGTGCCGGGGCTGTGTCAAGGTCAACTGCTAAAAAGATATCGGCTTTACTGAACAATAAAAACCAGAACAGGCGCCAGTTAAAGGAAAGATAAAACAATGGCCCGTGGTTGAATAGTAACACAAATCGCTTTGTGGAAAAGTTTTTGCTGTTCACCGGCAAAGCATTTTTTTTCCATCTTCCCACCCAGGTAATTTCATAACCGGCCTTATGTAAGGTATGGCAAAACCGCTGCATGCGCTGGTCGGTAGCGATATCATTGGTGGTGGATATGACGATCTTTTTTTTCAACTTATTTTTTCAGCCATTTCAGGAAAAAAGGAAGATTATTGTAGCGCATGGAATAATACATTTTTCTTTCTGAACCAAACCCTGAATAAAAACGCGCCAAACCGGCAACGTTTGATCCTTCAAAATCGAGAATGGTAGTTGTTCCGGCAAATTTTTTAATACAATGATCAATTACTGCCGGAGCAGCTCCCGATCTTTTTCCTTCTTCATCTGATGCAGAAAACAAATGATAAATACGGTTTTCCCAATGAATAAAAAGCACTGCCGAAATCAGTTTTCCGTTTTTGTTTTTTATTCCCGTAATGAAAGCGGCATTCTTTTTTTCTGCTGCCTCATAAACCGAACGAATAATTTTATAATGTGCTGAGGTCATTTCCTTCAGCTCGCGGCCTTTTGTTCTTTTAAAAAGTTTTATCATTTCATCCATCGAAAGATCTTCGCAGGCCGAATGTCCGTTCTTTAGAGATTTTTTAAGATTCCTGCGGCAGTTTTCACTGTATTTTTTTGAAATTTTTTCGTATCCCGGTGTAAGATTCAGTTCGTAATTGATATTTTCCTTTACCTGCCATTTTTTTTCATTTACCGGGGGACGTGTCCGGATGGAAAAATCGATGTACCTGAAGTTTTTTTCAAGGAGAGCAATGGTTTCTTTTTCTTTTGCAGGTGTGGGGTTTCCAAACCAACCGAGTTGCTGCGTGAAAAAAGGTTTGATGGCATAAGTTATCGCACTTCTTTTTTTTACGGGAACGGGAAAGAGGCAGGTATAATTTTCATCGGCAATGGCCTGCCATCCCGGATGAACAGCATCAAGATACCAACTGGCAGCATAAACAAACGGAAAGGATGAAGAGGCAAGTGTTTTGTCCCATTTTTTTTTATTGATATGTTGATGCTCCAGCAGCTTCATCTGGCAAAACGTATAAGGAAATAAACAATAAACAGGCAGGCCAAAACGGAAATAAGAATATTGGCTATGGCAAATGCCGTTTCACCCGAACGGAAAAGTGAAACGGTTTCGAAACTAAATGTGCTGAAGGTACTGAATCCTCCGCAAAACCCGGTGGTCATCAACAGCAGAAAAAAATTATCGTTTAGTTTATCTTTTGCAAAAACCACCAGCATAACCAGCAGCAGGCTTGCGCAGATATTACTGATAAGTGTGGCTACAGGAAAAGTTCCCTGGTAAAATTTCACCATGGCCAGCGAAACAGCATACCGTGCCAGGCTTCCCAATCCTCCGCCAATAAAAACCGCTAACCAGTTCATGCTGCTGAATTTAGTTTATTTTTTACAAATCTGAAAATAAAAAATCCTGCCAGCCCGCAGAGAATACCATACAGGCCACCAATAAAAACATCAGAAGGGTAGTGCAGGCCGAGGTAAACACGGCTATAAGCCACCAGCGCTGCACACGAAAAAAACAGAATCCATCCGAATCGGAAGTGGTTTTTAAAAATGAGCGTAAGCAGTGTGGCTACTGCAAAAAAATTGGAAGCGTGCGAGGAAATAAAACTGAAAGAAGTACTACATTCATTTTCGTAAATATGAACGCTTCCGTTTAACAACAGGTTGTTGCAGGGGCGGTATCGTTCAAACATATTTTTAAACAGGTGTACGCTCCCGAAATCCGAAAGAAAGATCATTATTCCTGCTCCTGCCGCTACTGCTAATATGCCTTTCCAGTTATATATCCTGTATACAAAATACAGAGCGAGTAAGTAAACCGGTATCCATACAGTGCGCATGCTCAGGGTATGCATTACTTCGTCCATAAAAGGCGAATGCGCGGAATTTACCAGCAGAAAAATCGTTCTATCCAGTTCTTCGAGTTTTTCTGTCATGAATAATTATTTATTCAGTATTCTCCAGAGATGGTCTTTCAGTTCGGTTAATCCCTGCCCGGTGTGTGATGAGATAAAAATGCAATCGGTTTTTTTTGGCAGTTCTTTTTTCATCAGTTTCATCATTTCTTCATCCAGCATATCGCTTTTACTGATGGCCAGCAATCTTTCCTTGTGAAGCAGTTCACTGTTGTATTGTTTCAGTTCGTTCAGCAAAATATCATACTCTTTTTTAATATCAGGCGAATCAGCGGGAATAAGAAACAACAAAACAGAATTTCGTTCGATGTGGCGCAGGAAACGATGGCCTAATCCTTTTCCTTCATGTGCTCCTTCTATAATTCCGGGAATGTCGGCCATGACGAATGAGCGGTGATCGCGGTAATTTACGATGCCGAGATTGGGCACCATCGTGGTAAAAGGATAATCGGCAATTTCGGGTTTGGCGGCCGAGAGTTTGGAAAGCAAAGTGGATTTTCCGGCATTGGGAAATCCCACCAAGCCTACATCAGCAAGAATTTTTAATTCAAGAATTTTCCATTCTTCCCTTCCCGGTTCGCCCGGTTGTGCAAAATGAGGGGCCTGGTTAGTGGATGTTTTAAAATGATTATTACCCATTCCGCCTCTTCCCCCGGGAACCAGAATACGTTCTTCACCGTCTTTTGTAATTTCAAAATGAATTTCTCCTGTTTCCGCGTCTTTGGCAACTGTTCCCAGTGGAACATCCAGTATAACATCTTTTCCGCTTCTGCCGGATTTCAGTGCCGAGCTTCCTTTTTCTCCTTCTTCGGCAATAACATGTTTGCGGTATTTGAGGTGAAGGAGTGTCCACATTTGTGTATTTCCCCTCAGGATAATGCTTCCTCCTTTTCCTCCGTCACCGCCATCGGGCCCGCCTTTGGGATTTCCTTTTCCCCGGTGAAAATGCAATGACCCTGCACCGCCTTTTCCCGAGCGGCAACAGATTTTTACATAGTCAACAAAATTGGATTCAGCCAAAATAATATGTTTAGTGTAACGCAGCTTTTTCGTCAATAGCATGACAAAGCCGGTTAAAAATTTCTTCAATAGAACCAATGCCGTTTATCTCGCTGCATTTGTTTTGCTGCAGGTAATAATTTTTTACCGGTGCGGTTTCCGACTGGTATACGTTTATTCTTTTCTGAATGACCTCAGGGTTCACATCATCCGGACGTCCCGAAGTTTTTCCGCGTTCCAGTAATCTTTTTTTCAACTCACCTTCTTCTACTTCCAGCGAAAGCATCAGTGTTATGCTTTGTCCTTTGGAAGCTAAAAATTTATCCAGCGCAGTGGCCTGTGCAGCTGTACGCGGAAATCCATCGAAAATAAATCCCTTTGCCTGCTGATGTTTTCCTGCTTCCGATTCCAGCATTTGAATAGTTACTTCATCGGGAACAAGTTGCCCTTTATCCATATAACTTTTGGCCAGGTTACCGAGTTCGGTTCCGCCTTTGATGTTGGCGCGGAAAATATCACCGGTGGAAAGGTGAACGAGTTCATATTTACCAATCAGTTTTTCCGACTGGGTTCCTTTTCCCGCTCCGGGAGGGCCAAATAAAACAATGTTCAGCATACGTTTCAATTTTCGATTTTATAAATATTCTTCAGGTTTCTTCCCAGACCGTCATAATCGAGTCCGTATCCCACAATAAAATCATTGGGAATTTTAAAAGCCACATAATCTACCGGGATGGATTTTTTATAGGCTTCGGGTTTTAACAATAACGCTGCCACTTTCACCGAGGAAGGTTTCCTGGCGTTAATCAATCCAACTACTTTTTCAAGCGTAAGTCCCGAATCAACAATATCCTCCAGAATAATCACATCGCGGTTTTGAATGTTTTCGGTAAGGCCGATGAGTTCGCTGACTGTTCCCGCAGAAGAAACTCCGTGATAGGAAGCCACTTTGATAAAAGAGATTTCGCAATCCACGCAAATATGTTTCATCAGGTCGGCAGCAAACATAAAACTCCCGTTCAATACTGCCAGGAAAAGAGGTTTTCTCCCCTGGTAATCAGCATTAATTTGTTGGGCCAGCTGTATTACAGAGGTTTCTATCTCAGCAAAAGGAATGCTGGTCTTAAAGGTTTTATCGTGCAGCTTTACCGTTTCCATGCGGGCGGCAAATTTACAAAATCATTTCTAAAGGGGCTTTTTAAGGAATTTTAACATGAAAATAGTACCAAAGCACTGAACCTGTCATTATTAGAGCTGTACAGACCTAAAAACCAAAGCATGAACAAATACTTTTTTATCGTGGTAACTACCTGTCTGGCCGGCAGTGTAACGGCTCAAAACCTTACTCAATACGTTCAGCAATCCGTTACCCGCAACAATCGGGGAAATGTAAACCGCAACCGCGGAAACATCACGAATAGTGTTACTCAACAGCAGTTTAACCGGAATTTAAGACAGGTAAATACCTCGAATTTTTACACCGAACAATCAGAAAGCACTAACGTGGAGGTAAACCGTTCCATGACGGAGAATGACAATACGGCTCCAAAACGACAGGTGAATAATGAACAGATGCTGGCCAATTACAGGCGTGTAAATGATATCAACCTTGTAGGTTCTGCACAAAACCTGAATAATAATGTAAATACTGATAGAGGAAATATGAATATCACCAATCCCGTAAACAGGGGAAATATCAACCCGGTGGAAAATGTGGCAAATTCAGTTTTTGAAAACGATCGGGGCGGTATGCAGGTGATTTTTGAAACGAATCCCAATATTCCTGTACAAAATGTGGTGACTAATAATGAGGTGCAGATGAATATCTGGCCGGTGGACAACGTAATAGAAAACAATACAGATAATATTGCAGAAAATGTGCAGCAGCAACAATACCGGGGAATGGATATGGAAATAAATAAAGCTCCCGTGAATGTGGAACAGGTAAAAGTGCAGGCCCTGCAAATACAAATGAACCCGAATGTTAACATGCAGCAAATAACAACCGTGTCAGCAGAACCACTGGTGTTGAATATGCCAAAGATCAATATCGGGTGGAGCAAACCTGAGATGGACTTTTCTATTAGCAAAAAGAAAAAAAATAAAACTACTTATCGTACAGGAAACAAAAACTATCGCCAGGACAAACCCGTTTTTTCCAAAAATTCGCTGAAGAAAAAAGGAAAAAAGAACAAACGCTGCAAAAAAGGCGAATCGGTGGTGGGATGTTTTAAGTTTTAGGAAAAATATTTTTCTATATTGGATGAAAAATCCATTTCATGCTTACTCCATCTGCTTTCCGCAAACTGGCTCTTTCACTGGAAGGAGCGACAGAGAAACCACATTTTGAATTAACTTCTTTCCGCACCAAAAAGATTTTTGCCACGATGGACGAAAAAAGAAAGCGCGTTTGTCTGATGCTTTCTCCCGAAGACCAGTCGGTTTTTTGTGCGTACGACAAAAATATTATCTATCCCGTTCCCAACAAATGGGGAAAAAGCGGAGCTACCTTTGTGGAGTTGTCGAAAGCAGATAACCGGATTTTGAAAGATGCGCTGAAGGTGGCATATGAACGATCGGTGGGAGGGAAGAAATAAGAAGAATGTATTGACTGTCTTCGACCGAATTAGTATAATACTAAGCAAACGCCTAGTAAGCACAATTTTCCAAAGAGGATACTTTTCGTTTAGGATTTATTTTCCAGAGAGAGCCATTTTGCCAGTTTTGGAAGAAATGTCCCCTGGAAAAGGATGGAAGTGATTACAATGATAAATGAAATATTAAATATTTTATGGGCCGAAGGGATGTGATGTACCACCGGAATCAGTGCAAAAACTATCGGGGTAGCACCACGCAGGCCAACCCACGAAATAAAGGCGGAATCTTTCCATGAAAACTTTTTTACCATAAGCAACGAGCCGTGAGTGCCAAAAGGCCTGGCAACGAAAATCAAAAGAGCAGAAATAATTAATCCTTCTGCTAAAATCTCATCCAGTTCATACAAGTAGAGCTGAAGTCCAAGAATAAGAAATAAAACGGTTTCCATCAGCCATGAAAAACCTTCAAAAAAATTAATATTCAACACGCGGTTTGGCCAATCACGATTTCCTAATACAATACCGGCAATGTAAACAGACAGAAAGGCACTTCCTCCAATAATGCTATTCAGCGAGTATAGAAGAAGAACTGTAGAGATAAGCATAACCGGGTTTTGTCCCTTTTTTAATTTTGATTTCACTATCAACCAGTGTATAGCAACAGCAACTATCCACCCGCTGACAAATCCCAAAGACATGGATTGTATAAAATCAATAGCCATTTCAGTATAGGATATACTGCCAGGAGCAACAATAACGGAACAGATACAGGTAGTAAGAAAATAGGCCATGGGGTCATTGGTTCCTGATTCCAGTTGAAGCGTTTCACTAATGCCATTTTTTAGTTTCAGTTTGCTGCTTTCCAATATGGAAAAAACAGCTGCCGCATCGGTAGATGATACGATGGCACCGATCAGAAGTGATTCCATAAAAGGCCAGTTCAAGAGATAATGAACAGCCATGCCCAATACAAATGCCGTAAGTAATACTCCACTGGTAGCAAGAGCAATACCTTTTAACAGGAAGGGTCTGAACTTATTCCATTGCGTTTCAAATCCCCCTGAAAAAATAATGAAACATAATGCTATTTCACTTATATGAAGTGTGAGTGAAGGATAATTATAATCAAAATCGTATTTTCCTCCATTGCCAAACAACATACCTATTCCCAATGTTACGAGTAGTGTTGAAAACCCATACCGTGAAAAAAATTTTCCGGCCATTACACTCAATACCACAAGAACAGATGCGAAAAGAATGATATAAGAAAAATGATTCATATATCACAAAATTACTAAAACTATTTACGTTGGGGACATAAATGAAATGCGTCATTGGAAACACATTGTAGAACAGCATTCGGATTCGCAGATGTTCACCTGTCGTATAATTCTGGATAGACAGTTAAGGAATAGCCCGAATTTCCTTCTTTGGACTCAATTAACCGGCTTTTGCATCCCGCGTTTTACTTCAACATTCGTCATTCTTTTAATTTGAATTTCGAATCCCGAATCACTTAAACACCCCCATCGCCACCAAATCTTTGATAAGGTATCGTTTTCCTTTATAAACGGCCGTAACAAACGCATCGGTAATTCCTGCTGCTACTACTTTATCGCGGAAGGCATAGGCTTCACGCAGTGTCATATTGTTGCCCATGGTGAAACGGGTGATCTGGTCATCGAGTTTTTGTTTTTCCACTTTCCCCAATTTGAGAATGGAAGCGTAATCGAAATTCTGCGGCAGGTTATAGGCGCCAATCTGTACTTTAAATCGGAGATCGGGGTCTTTAAAATCACCAAACTTCTGCATTAGTTCGCTTCCCGTTAGGTTAACGGGAGTAAGATTTGTAGTTACAGGAGCAAGATTACGCAGTGAATCCTGTTTGGCGCGCAGCATGGCAAGATATGCATCGGTATAAAACTGTACATCGATGGTGGTTTCAAAAAAATCTTCGATAGTAGTAGTGGTTACGTTTCTCACCTGTGGAACAAACCCTTCCAGTTTAAACGTTAAATTAAAATCTTTTCCCGAAGGAAGATTAACCAGGTATTTTCCGGATGAAGAGTTGGAGTTGAACTGGCCAAAATTCACTGCCGTTTTCGAATAGGTGACAACAATTTCACTTTCTACCGGTTTGTCGTTTAATGTAACATTTCCTTTTACTAATACCATCTTAATTTTTTCCCCGAAATTTCCCGGAATCGTAGCATAGATATCCTGCAAACCAAATCCGCCAGCTTTCCCCGAAGAATAATAACCGATTTTTCCGTCACCACTCATCACATAATAAATATCATCACCGGGAGTATTTACAGGATAGCCGATATTTTTCGGAGACGACCACGCTGAATCATTCACCAGGTTGGAACGGAAAATATCATATCCACCCATGGTTTTGTGCCCTTTTGAGCTGAATAAAATAAACTGTCCGCTGGGATGGATAAAAGGAGCATCATCATCAAATGGTGTATTGATGGAATCTCCAAGATTTTTAATTTTTCCCCATGAGCCATCCGGCAACATGGTGGAAGAATATAAATCTTTTCCGCCTTTTCCACCGGGACGCTCACTCGAGAAAAAAGCAGTTTTTCCATCAGCTGAAAGAGAAATACTTCCTTCCCACCATGCGCTGTTTATTTCTCCATACAATTTTCTTGGTTCACTCCAGGTAGTTCCATTCAGCTTACATTCATAAATGGTTCCGGGGTCGCCTTCCACGCTTCTGAACATGAACATGCGTTGCCCGTCACCCGAAATAGCTATACAGGCATCGTTGGCATTGGTGTTGATGTCGCCTTCCACTTTTTTCGGTTCGGTCCAGTTGCCCAAAGAATCTTTCTCGCTGAAAAAAATATCTTCATAATAATCGCCCACCCGGTTGCTGTTGGCTGAAAGGGGTTTTTGCAATCCTCCCGTTGACTGTTCTCCGCGGTAGGTAAAAGCCATAATAGATTCGTCTGTGGAAATAACAGGCACATATTCCGAATTAACGGTATTGATCGGTTTACCCACATTGCTGATTTTTACTTCCAGCGGTTGTGCCATCAGTTCTTTTCCATTTTGGCAATAGGAAATGATCAGTTGTGCCTCGTCTTTTTTCTTTTTTTCAGCATATTTTGCCGAAGAGTATTTGGTGAGTTCGGTAATAGCTTCATCAAAGCGGCAATTTAAATGAAGGGCCCTGCCATGATAAAATTCTACATGGTCTTTCACATAGTTTTCTTTTTTCAACCGATCAAAATATCCGAGAGAACGCTCAATGCCATCCGACTGAAATTGTTCGCAAACTGCAATTCTGAACAAAAGAATTTGTTCATCGGGAAAATTTTTTTCCAGTTTTTTGTATTCCACCAGCGCCACACGGTAATTTTGTTCTTCAAAGAAGAATTCCGCTTCTTCAAAAATAAGTTTGTCGTTGGGGTCTTTCAGGAATTTTTTCTTTTTTTCCTGGGCCATACACTGGAAAACCGACAAAAACAGGAGAATTATCAGGAGCCCGGTTTTATGTTTCATGACACCAAAGATATAAGAATTCAGTAAGTGATGGTATAAAAAGTGGTATCAAATGGCACACAGGTCAGCGAATCGCTGTAGGGCATGGTAGTGCTGCCTAAGGTAACAAACCAACTGAATTTAATTTCGGTCCCTCCCTTTCGTTTACAAACAAAAGTGGTATCTAAAACAGCCCCGGTATAGGTAAAAATAGCATTATTGCAACAGGTGCTGCAACCATAGGCTTCGGAAGTGTTCTGATAGGTGACGCTATCGGTAGAGCTGGTCATGAAATCATTTTTAATACGCATGCTGAAATAAGCAACTGGCGATATAGTGAAATTTTTGGTATTGGTTTCTGATACGCTGATTAAGGAAGGATCCTGCGATGTTTCAAACCCAAAATAAGAGTCGGAAGAAAGCACCCACTTATAATTTAAGGCAGATGGATTTTCAAAACTCATCGAGTATCGTCCGCTGGCATCGGTGGTAGCAGTTGCGGCAGTCCTGTATACGTTAGAAAAAGTATTGTTGTTTACTTCCTGGTATTGAAGCTTTACAGTAACTCCCGAAGCCGGGCCTCCGCTGTTTTCAAGCGTAACGGTTCCTTCAATTACAATAGTGTTGTCCTTGTTTTTTTTACAGGAAAAAACCACAGCCAATAAAATGAAAAGCGATATGGATATATATTTTTTCATGGTTTGGGTCCAATCAGCAGCGTAACCCTTCCGCGTTGTTCATAGGTTTTTCCTTCACCGTCTTTCAAAATAATCTGCCATACATAAACACCTTCTCCGGCCTGTTTGCTTTTATGTAATCCGTCCCAGCCGGTATTGATGTCGCTGGTTTGAAAAATCATTTCTCCCCACCGGTTGAAAATTTTCAGATCATATTCATTAAAGTCGACATAACTGGCTACGGGTTTAAACACATTGTTCACCCCGTTGATGATAAAAGCATTCGGTACCCAGATAATCGGATCAATTACCGCACAACCGATATTTGAATGGCTTACTTCACTAATCCCATAGGAGTTAGTTCCTTCCAGTGCTTCCACATAATAACAAAACTCACCGGTGGCCTGCATCTGGGAAGAAACATCATCTTCGTAGTAGCGCTGTGTACCGGCTACCGTGGCAACAGGAGCAGGGTCAAAAACGCCATTCACGCTTCTGTATATATTATAACCGGTTATCGGCCCGTCCCAGCCGTCATAATGATTCCATTGCAGGATATTTATCAACGCACCGTTGTTGGGTGTAACAGTAAGTAGTATTGTTCTTCCGTAATTCGAAACAAGTGCGTCATCCCCGCAACTGTCAACCACAACAACACGGTAATAGTAACTATAGGAATTAACAAGAGCAGTAGCATCGGTAAGTGTAACCGGATTGGGCATAGCTGCTGAAGTTCCAACACTGTTATATGGCCCGGCTGCATCATCGGCCCGTTCAAAACGGTAGCCCGAAACAGTAGCTGAAAGATCAGCCAGATAACGTAACTCCACTGCATTGTTTTCTACAGTGGCAGTTTGCAGATAACCGTAAGCCGGCTGAGGGGGCTGGTTAATATAAATGCAGGTTTTATTGGAAAGTGAGGTAACTCCCGTTCCGTTTTCAATGGCTTTTACCACATAACAATAGGTAGATAACCGGTTGACGTTGCTGTGAACATAACCTGCAGAGGCAGAAGAATTAAGTAGTGTATACACCCCGCCATTTTCTGAAACATAAAGTTCGTATGTGCTTACTCCGTTAGCCCATCCCTGGTAGTTGTTCCAGGAAAGAGTAACTGCCTGGCTGCATATGTTAAGATTGGCTGAAATAAAAATAGTGTTATGTTCTGTTCCCATCGCACTGGTATTGGGTGCGGCCGGGTTTCCTTTCCAGCAACTGTCAAATGCGGCAATTCCAAACATTTCGCTGGTGGAGGATGCATTGGACAATAAGTACGTATAGCTCGTATTCGTTATACCCCAAACGGTATCCAGTATCACATACACTCCGCCTCCCAGGTCTTGTATAACAATATATCCCTGCGTATCGGGTGAAGGATTCTGAAACCAGTTGATCTGCGCCAGCCCGGTTAATGTATCAACAGTCACATTAATAATTTCAGGCTCATAAGGTGAAATAACATCCTGAAAATTTTCTCCCGCAATGGAAGAGGTAGACACACATCCTGATACATCGGCTACTTCAATTTTAAAATTAATCGTGTCGCTGCAAACGGTAATTGTATCGATATAGCTGAGTGTTCCGTAGGGAACAGAATCAATCATCGTCCATGTTCCTGCCGGATATTCCATGAACAACTGATACCATCCCGAAGTTGGAATTTGCGGAGAAGACAGGGCATTCCATTGCAAAAATGCGGTTCCGTTTCCGGGATTGCCAACAGTGAGAAACATTGTGGAAAGCGTATCGCTGTAAGTAAGCTGGTCGGCATTACATCCCGAACGGGTAACAATGCTATACGATTGTATCCCGTTTTGTGCATCGGCACCCACGTGAGTAAAATTATTCTGGTTGATATTGTTCAGCGAACCGATAAGCGTTCCGTTGTTGTAAATTTCATATTGAACAAAACTATTATAGGGATCGGTGGAAGAGATCCATGAAAGAGTTACATCACCGTTAAGCGCTACATCGGCACACTTTAATACAGGAGCAGCTACCGCGGGTGGAGGAAGTAAAGTGATAGAAACGGTTTTGGAGGTAATTCCGGGAACACTGCAGAAGTCATCAGAGAATTTAAAATTGAAAAGGTAAGTGGTAGGACTGTTTCCTGATGGCAAATGAGCACAATCGGATTGCCAGTTGAAGTCGGTACTAACGCCTTGCACATTAGTGGCGGGACTAACCGGGTTTAATACCGCACAGGGAGCATTCAGACATCCGGCAGCGGGATTGCTGAATCCTGCGCCAAACTGGTTGCCCTGTGCTTCTACCGTATTACTTTGTGGAGATCCGTCCTGTAATGTATCATTATCGTTGCTGCTGATAGTAAAGTTGATGAGTTCTCCTGCATAAAAAGTAGCGTTGTAGGAAGTGCCCGCTGCAAAAGGAGGAGTTACTACCGGGGCATTATTCACTCCGCAGTTTTGAACGGCAAGCAATAATTCGCGGTAGACTTCTGAGATTTTTATTCCGTTACGCCACGACTCAATGCGGATAACCACTATGAATGTTCCATTGGTAAAGGAAGTAAAATCCATATCTCCCGACTGGGCGTTCATCACGGATGCAATATTTCCTGCATTGAATGAAGCATCAGGGGTGGGGTTATTGAAAGCATAACCGGCATTGTATGGAACTGTAACCGGAAATGCGGGTGGATTATACACTCCTGCTGCAATCTGGTCGAGCGGAACATCAAATGCAAAAACAAGTGAATCAAGATCGGGATCGGCAGCATTTTGCACAAATGTAAACGGGCTTCCGTTACAGGCAATATAAACAGGGCTTCCTGAAAATTGTGGTGAAGAATCATAACAGGGCGAACCGTTTTGACCCGCATTGCTGAACATTACCGAGCGAAGGGTTAATCCGTAAGTGCTCGCATTATTCAGGTTATCGCAATTGGGGCGTGAAAAAGCATCCCAGGTAAAGGCCCATCCGGCTGCGGGAGGAATTCCGGAAATGGTTACCGGTGCAGAAGTAAAAAGATATTCTTCCACAGCATTTCCGTTACCCGAAGCGCAATCAATAGCTCCCGGTCCGCCTGCTACTGGTGTACAGGAAGGGGAAATATCACGCTGCGAAACAAAAACTAACGGTATGGAGGTTAGTGTAGGATGATTCCAAACGCGGAGTGATTGCCCGGCTGTATTTACTGATGGCCCTGAACAATCGCGGTAGATGCGTAACTGGAAAACATAATCACCGGTTCCGTTACAGGTCCATGTGATGTCACCGCCAAGCAAATGGGTAGCTGTTGAGATGTGTGCTCCCAAAAATAAAAGCAAGGCGGTAAGTAAAATTCTCATTTGCAAGGGTAACTAACAAAGATAGCAACCTTTCTTCTAACGGAAAATGGGCTTCTTTGTTGTTATTCAGACGAATAAATGCGTTTTGGTTGCCCCGTCAGGGACCCGCTACCACTTCAGTTAAACTATTTATTTCCAGGTGTTTGCAGGCTAATTGCTGTATTTCTTCTGCAGAAATAGTTCGGATGATCTCGATAAACCGGTCGTAATAGTCATAATTGAGCCCCGAAAACAGTAATGATTTGAACCGGTCGGCCATGGCAAAGGGGCCGTCTGAATTGCGAAGGAAAGAACCCAGCATATAATTTTTCACCATGTTCAGTTCGTCTTTGGGAATAAGCTCATTTTGCAAGCGGTTGATTTCAGAATAAATTTCTTTCAGCGTATTTTGACAAACATCAGCGCCCGCTTCGGTAGTGATGAAAAAATAACCCGCATCCTGCAGGCTCACCAGTGCCGAACCGATCCCGTAAGTATAGCCCTTGTCTTCACGGATATTGGCCATAAGCCGCGATCCAAAATAACCACCCAAAGCTGTATTTACCACCTGCATCGGTTGAAAATCGGGATGGGTTTTATGGATAGAAATTTTTCCTACACGTATTCCGCACTGAATGGCTCCCGGTTTTTCGGTTTTAAATTTTCCGGCAACAGGAAAATCGAAACGGGGAGTAAAGGGCTTATTTTTTTGAGAAATTTTTTCTTTGCCGAAAATTTTATTCAGGGTATGAAATACCGAATCATCAAAATTTCCCGCGGCAATAATGGTAAGATTTGAAAGGCCATAGTTTTCATGGAAAAACATTTCAAGGTCGTTTCGTGTGATGGCCGTATAATCAGTTTCATCAGCCTGTTGTCCGTAAGGATGTGTGCTTCCGAAAACCGATTCATTGAATTTTTTGCGCGCAAGAAAATCTACTTTCCCGGTGTTGATAATATATTTTTGCCTTGCATTTTTTAGCTGGAGTTCGAGTTCTTTTTCAGGAAAAACAGGATGAAGTATGATGTCTGCTAAAACATCTGCCACGTTAGTAAATGATTTTGACAGGCAGTGCAGGGTAACCGATGCGAAATCGTTTTCAATTTCGGGTTGAAGAAAGGCGCCATAAAAATCGGTTTTTTCGGCAATCTCAAGAGCAGTGAATTTTTGCGAACCTTCGGTAAGCATAGAGTTGGTAAAAGCTGCCTGCAGTTTCTTTTCCTGGTATTTGGTGCCGGCTTCAAAAATAAATTCGAGGCGCAAAACAGGTTGCGAACCGGTTCGCAGTTCGTAATACGGAATTCCGTTGTCCAGTTTTTTTGAAACAGGGCGTATGAGTTCGGCTTTATCAATTACCTGTGACGAAGGTGCCTGTATGCGGTTGAGTGACATATTTATTTTTTAGCTAAGTAATAAAGAGTGGAACAATTCTCATCGCGCAGGACATTATTGGCGCATGTCCGTATGTCGTTAGCAGTTACTGACCGGTATTTTTTATTTTCTTCATTGATCATTTCTGCTCCACCGGCCAGTTCAAAATAGCAGAGTTCCATAGCGCGGTCGCTTACACTCATATCGTTGAATGCTTTGGTGGCTTCGGCTTTGTTTTTTACTTTTTCCAGTTCGTTTTCATTTACGTTTCCGGATTTTATTTGCGCAGTAATTTCCAGAACGGCTTTTTCTGCCATATAAATATCCACCCCGTCATTTATTTTTCCACTGATCACAAACAATCCTTCATCACGGTCGCCACTCACATAGGCACTGATTTCACTGAACAGCTTTTTTTCTTTTACCAGCGAAAGATAAAGCTGTGAAGATTTCCCTCTCGACAAAATATCCGATAATAAATCGCAGGAATAAAATTCTTCCGAAAAACGTTTTCCCATGTGCCAGGCTTTATACAACGAGCTGTAGGGAACTTCGCGTTCTACGGTAAGCGAACGGGCTTCTTTTTGTTGCGGTTCTTTGGGTAGTTTTCTTTCGTATTTGTTTCCAGCGGGAATGTCGCCAAACCATTTTTCACACAGGGGAAGCATTTCTTCTTTTGTCACATTTCCTGCAATACACAGTATGGCATTCTGAGGTGAATAATGTTTTTTGAAAAAAGATTTAACATCTTCCAGTCTGGCATTTTCAATATGAGAAATCTCTTTTCCGATGGTGGGCCACTTATAGGGATGCGCGGAATAGGCGAGCGGGCGGAGCAACAGCCACACATCACCATAAGGTTGATTGAGGTAACGTTGTTTGAATTCTTCGGTTACTACATTGCGCTGCACTTCCAGGCTTTTTTCCGAAAAACCAAGTGAAAGCATCCGGTCGGAATCAAGCCAGAAAGCGGTTTCGAGATTGATTTTCGGAATGGTGATATAGTAATTGGTGATGTCGTTATTGGTAAAGGCATTGCTGGTTCCTCCTACCGACTGCAGCGGCCCGTCAAAATCGGGGATATTTACCGATCCGCCAAACATCAGGTGTTCAAACAGGTGGGCAAATCCCGTTTTCGATTCTTCTTCATCCGATGCGCCCACATCATACAACACATTAAAAGCAGCAATCGGTGTAGAGGAATCGTGGTGTACGATAACCCGCAAACCGTTAGCTAATGTAAATCGTTCAAAAGTGATCATTCTTTATTGGTAATCGGGTAAATTTTTCATTTTTTTCAGAGATTCGTAAAAACCTTCCATTATCTCTTTCACAATTTCAGATGCCGGTTTGATGTCGCGGATATACCCTGAAATCTGTCCTATTTCCAGTTCGCCTTCCTGCATATCGCCTTCAAACATTCCTTTTTTGGCTCTTCCTTTTCCAAGTAATTCTTTCAGCTTTTCAGGTGATGCACATTCCACATAAGCTTTTTCCACCTGCCTGTAAAAATCATTTTTTATCAATCGTACGGGAGTCAGTTCTTTGAGTGTTAACACGGTGTCGCCTTCGCCAGAATTTATTACGGCATGTTTAAAATTTTCGTGTGCCGAAGATTCTTCCGAAGCCACAAAACGGCTGCCGATCTGAACGCCTTCTGCACCTAAACAAAAAGCGGCCAGCATTTGTTTTCCGTCTGCAATTCCTCCCGCAGCAATCACAGGAATATCCACCGCTTTTCTTACCATAGGAATAAGACAGAAAGTAGTGGTTTCTTCACGACCGTTATGTCCCCCGGCTTCAAATCCTTCTGCTACCACGGCATCCACCCCGGCTTCCTGCGCTTTTACGGCAAATTTGCTGCTGGAAACCACATGCACCACTTTTCTCCCTTTGTCCTTAAGCATTGGAGTATAGGTTTTAGGATTACCTGCTGAAGTAAAAACAATGGGCACATTTTCATCAATAATAGTTTGAATATGTTTATCAATGTCAGGATATAACATGGGAAGATTAACGGCAAAGGGCTGTGAAGTAGCCGCTTTACATTTCCGGATATGTTCTCTCAGCACATCCGGATACATAGATCCGGAACCGATAATTCCGAGTCCACCGGCATTGCTGACAGCTGCAGCCAGCCTCCACCCCGAACACCAAATCATCCCTGCTTGTATAAGAGGGAATTTTATGTCGAAGAGCGATGTAATCCTGTTGGAATTCATAATTCTTGGTTTGAAACTGCTAAACTAATGGATTTACGCGTTGGATGTTGAAAATAACGCTTTGTAAAATTCAGGGAAATTCTTATTTTTGAAGTATTATTGCAGCCACTATGAAAAAGTGCTTACTCATTTTATCGGGTTTTATATTTGTTTCCATGGCCATGGCGGGAGAGCCATCTATGGAATTTAACCCGAACTATCCCGGTGTGAAAAGAACCACCGCCAGCAGATTGAGTTCGTATTATAAATTTGACGTGGGTGGCCACCTTGGGGTTTCTAATTACCTCGGTGAAATGGGCGGTAAAGAACAAACCCGAAGGGATTTTATCTGGGATATGAAGCTCAATCAAACCCGTTGGTCTATAGGGGGCTTTGCACGATATAAACTAAATGATTTTGTTTCAGTTCGTGCCGACCTTGCTTATTGCCGTATCCAGGGGGATGATGCTCTTTCCACCAATCGCGGAAGAAGGGGAAGAAACCTTCATTTCCGCAACGATATTCTGGAGTTTTCAGGCCGTGCTGAAATTTATATTTATAATGACAATGACGTGGGTAACCGCGGCCGCCACCGTTTGGATTTTAAGTCGTTTGCTTTTGCCGGTGTGGGTGGTTTCCTGCATGGGCCTAAAGCCAAATACAACGGTAGCTGGGTGAAACTTCGCCCGTTGGCTACAGAAGGTGTTTCTTATGGTAAAGTCAGCGTTTGTTTCCCATTCGGACTCGGATTTTTCTTTACTCAAAGAAGACATCACCGTTTTGGTTGGGAAATGGGATGGAAGCTGACTCTTACCGATTACCTGGATGATGTAAGTACCGTATATGCTGATCCTTCGGTTTTAGGAAGTGCAGAAGCAATTGACCTGGCCAACCGCCATGATGAAATTGCTGCAGACCAGTTGTCAACCGTTCCCAGTGCAGTTTATTATAAGCCCGGGCAAAAAAGAGGCGATCCTACTCACAACGACACCTATTTCTATACAGCGTTTACTTATAGCTATGTATTCCGAGGTAAGAATCCTTTCTATACGCAGCATTATTCGTGGCTGGGTGGAAGAAAAGGACGTGGTACCGGAATCCGTATCAAATTCTAAAATAACAACTCACTATAAAAAAAGGCAGCGATTCAGCTGCCTTTTTTTATGAATTGAAATATCTTGGATAACGGTTTGCGGATTAGTGTAAGTGGCCCCGGCTTTAATCCGTTTATTTTCCATGCTCTTCGGTCGTCACGGTTGGCCTGGATACGGTTTTTCAATGATACATTGCTCAATCCTCCCGCCCGCATTTTGGTAATGATTTCGGGAAGATAACAGGATGAAACTTTTTCCTTGTACAAAAAACGCAGCATCAGTTCATAATCGGCAGCCGTTTTCATTTCAGTTCTGAATTTTCCGTATTTCAGGTAACAATCACGCTTCACAAAAAAAGCAGGGTGGGGAGGCATCCAGCCCTTGCGGAAATTTTCACGCCTGTATTCTCCCGATCTCCAGTAACGGTGAATTTTTTCCAATTGTTCGCGTTTTACGTAAATCAAATCACCGTAAACTGAATCTGTACCCGATTCGTTTATTTTATTTACAACATGGCTGATGATTTGTGCCGAAGCGTACACATCGTCCGAGTTTAAAATGCCAATAAGATCTCCGGTACAACTGTCTACGCCTTTATTCATGGCGTCATAAATTCCTTTGTCGGGTTCGCTGATGATTTTTTGGATTTGGGTTTTATAACGGTTTACAATCTCCATTGTATTATCTTTCGAAGCTCCGTCAACAATAATATATTCGATATCGGGATAATCCTGTGACAATACGGATTGAATGGTTTCTTCGATAGTGGAAGCGCTGTTGTAACAAATAGTGATGATGGAAACCTTCATAGTATTTCCCTTGAGCGTATTTTTTGTGCGGGATTTCCCTGGTAAATACCGTAGGCTTCCAAATCGGAGGCGGCTACCGATCCCACCGACAAAACGGAATGTGAATGACAAACCACTCCCGGGCAAACCACCGATTTTGCACCGATCCAAACGCCTTCTTCAAGTGTAATATCTTTCACCACTAAATCGAAAGTGGATTTTTTGTAGTTGTGGTTTCCGCACAATAAAAATGCGCCTTGTGAAAGGCAGCAGTTATCGCCAATGGAAATTTTTCCGAGATTATCAATCCACACATTTTCCCCGATCCACACCTGGTTTCCGATAGTGAGGTTCCATGGATATTTGATGTTGACAGACGGTTTAATCACCACTCCTTTCCCGATTTTTGCCCCAAACATACGAAGCACCATTTTTCTCAGTCCGCTGAAAGGGTTAAATGGATTTATCAGAAATGCAGCATTGAAACAAAACCACAATCCTCTTTTTACGGGATTTCCGGGTTTGTACCAACTATTATCGAACCGGCTGAGGTCGGTTTTTTGCATAGTCAAAGATAAGGGAATAGGACGATTAAAAAAAGCGCTGCAGTTTTTCTTTTCCGGATTCGGGTATGTAAAGCATATCACCGGTAGGATAACTGATTTCAGGTGTAAAAGGAACCAGTTTTTTTCCTTCCAGGAACCAGGGCTGATAACCTAACGGTTTAAGCATTTCCGTAATTTGATTCCGGTTATTTCCTTCTGTTTCGATTTGCAGCAAGGGCTGGTGTTTTTTCATCAGTCCGAGCATTTCGGGAAGAATATGTATTTCATATCCTTCCACATCACATTTGATGTAATCTATTTTTTCAATGTTACCGAAAACGGTTTCGGGTTTCATCATGGTTTCTATAAACTCATAATCATTGGAAGATTTTTCTCCCTGCTGAACACGTGTTAAACCATGACGAAAATGTTTATGCCCCGAAGGAATTCCAAGCGTTACTTTTTCATTGTCTTTCGATCCCAGGGCAAAAGGAATGATTTCTACCTGTTTGTATTTTTTGGTGTTGCGTGTTAGTATTCTCCTGAACAGCGTTACCGGCTCCACCGAATACACTTTTCCTTTTTCACCGGTGAGTTTGGCAAAAATCACCGAATAGTAACCGAGGTTTCCTCCAATGTCAATTACGGTGTTTCCGGGTGCCACCAGTTTTTGCACAAAATAATGAAAATTGAATTTTACAGATGGCCTGAGAATGCCGGAATAATAAAGAAAGAAAAACATGCGGCTCACCAGCTTCAGGTAACCTTCGGTACCGAGTAATGCAAATAAAAATCGTTTGATGAACATAAAAAGAAAAAACCCTGACGTGTTGCCAGGGTTAAGTTTTATTCAAGCACCTCTGCATTAATGGTAAGTATCGTTTGCTGCGGTTCGGTATTGGCCGTAACCGTAACTTTTTTCTCCTGGATACCTTTTTGCAAACCGGGTTTGTATTCTACATCGATGGTAGCTGATTTTCCGGGCGCAATGGGTTCTTTGGGATAATTGGGAACAGTACATCCGCATGATCCGGTTGCATTGGTAATGATCAATGGTTCATCACCGGTATTGGTGAATTTAAATGAGAAATTATTGGTCGTGTTTTGTTTGATCTTGCCGAAGTTGTGCGCATAAGTGCCAAAAGTCATTCTCGTTTTTTTCTGGTTGGGATCAGGATTGGTTACCACTACCGGGTCGGAGGCAATGACTGATGAAGACAGGTCGGGGTTTCCGTTAAGGTTCATATTGGTCACCACATCTTTTCCGGGATTTTGTACAGCGGCACTTTGCGGTTGTCCCTGTTGGGCGGGATTATTAGCCACTGCGGTTCCTGTTTTACGGGTGGCGGCAAGGTAAGTGTTCACAATCAGGGTGAGGGCAATGACAGCCAGTAACCCGATTTTGATGCTTTCTTTATCCTTCATAGCTATTCAATTTTTTCCAAAGTTAAACATTTTAATAATTGGCGGCCAGTTTCATTTTTTTGAAAGTATCATCTTCAATTGATTCGATAGCTTTCATATAAATGGGGTTGATCTCATTGATGATTTCATAGAAGCAGGGGTAATCCCAGATGTTTTGTGCAATGCCGGCTTTTATACGGGCGTGAATAATGGTTTTGGATGTTTCATAGTCTTTTTCATTGAATTTAACGCCTTCTTTTTCAGCAAAGGTTTTGAATTCTTCCACAACAGCTTTATCCACCTTAAAATCCGATTTGAATTTTTTGAAATTCGGATAACTTTTTTTCATTTTATTGCGGTTGTCATCCACATATTCCAGGCAAAAATCATTAAAAACACCTTTGCGGATCAATGCATCCAGGTAATCGGAATTATCAGTAGTGTCAATAGGTACAAAAATATCGGGAATAATGCCACCGCCACCAAACACTTCACGTTTGGTTACTCTTGTTTCAAATTTCAGTGAGTCGGGAATTTTAATGCTGTCTTTGTGCATCATTTCACCACTCAGGAAACGCTGGTATTTTTCCTTATGATAGGCTTCGCTTCCCTCTTCATACGGTTTTTGTATACATCTTCCGGTGGGAGTGAAATAACGTTGGGTGGTTAATCGTACCTGTGAGCCATCGGGTAAAGTGATCGGTTTTTGCACCAGTCCTTTTCCAAATGAACGCCTTCCTACAATCAGTCCGCGGTCCCAGTCCTGTACTGCACCCGATAAAATTTCACTGGCAGAGGCTGAACTTTCGTCAATGAGTAAGATCAGTTTTCCGCTTTCAAAATTCCCTGTCCTGCGGGTATAGGTATCTCTTCTTTCAAACGAGCGTCCTTCTGTATATACAATCAGTTTATTCTGATCGAGGAATTCATCGCTGAGGTCGATGGCGGTTTGTAATAGTCCGCCACCATTTCCCTGCAGATCGAAGATGAGGCTTTTCATTCCCTGTTTTTTCAGGGTGTCAATAGCTACAAAAAACTCACTCATGGTGGTTTCTCCAAAACTGCTCAGTTTGATATAACCGATCTCGTCTGTAGCCATATAAGCAGCATCAATACTGTAAATGGGAATTTTATCGCGTGTTATGGTAAACACCGGATTTTTCTTTTCGTTTCTGCGTTTTACTTCAATGGTCACTTTGGTTCCTTTTTGCCCCAGCAGGTGTTCGCGAACATTACTGTTTTTAATTCCCACCCCGGCTACTACCTTATCTTCAATTTTGATGATCTTATCACCGGCCTTTACGCCTATTTTTTCTGAAGGGCCTCCCGGTATGGTATTTACTACCATAATAGTATCTTTCATAATCTGGAAACGAATACCAATGCCTTCAAAATTTCCTTTCAGCGGGGCATTCATTTCATCCACTTCTTCTTTCGGAATATAAATGCTGTGCGGGTCCAGTTCCTCCAGCATCGAACGAATGGCATCATCCACCAGTTTATCGGTGTTTACACTGTCTACATACCACTGGCTGATATAATTGTAGAGGGTAGAAAATTTTTCAATATTGTTCGTCTCTTTTTTAGGCTGCTGGGCCTGAACGAAGGTGCCGGTTACAACAAATAAAACGGGCGCCCATAATTTCATCATACTTCTCATGCTGACTTGTTATTTAGTGTTAAAATACGCATTTTTTTCTGTTCCGGTATGTAACATTACACAAACGATGCGTTTAAGTTTTAAACGGTCATAAATCATACCGGTTTTATGCAAAGAGTGTTAATTTTTGTTATTCTTGTTTTAAATACCTGTATGCTCGAAGCGCAAAAAAGTTTTAAAACAGAACAATTAAAAAATAAACGGGTAAAGGCAGCTTATGTTACACATGAGACAACCCTGAAAACCGCGCTGTCCGATTCGGGGTATAGCTTTGATGATATTCACATTCTTATACAGGCGTTTAAACTGGAAAAGGAATTCCGTGTATATGTGAAAAAGAAGACAGATAAATCGTGGAAGTTGTTCCGTACCTGGGATTTTTGTGTGTTGTCGGGAGCCCTCGGCCCCAAGCGAAAGGAAGGCGACCTGCAGGTACCCGAGGGATTTTATCACGTGAGCTGGTTCAACCCGAACAGCAATTTTCACCTTTCTTTGAAAGTAAATTACCCCAATGCATCCGACAAAATATTAAGCGACAGGGAAAAGCCGGGAGGAGAGATTTTTATTCACGGAAACTGTGTTTCCATAGGATGTATTCCGCTTACCGATCCCATTGCCGAAGAATTGTATATCCTGGCAGTAGAAGCTACCAAAAACGGGCAGGTGCAGATTCCGGTATACATTTATCCCTGTGAAATGACAGAAATGAAATTTTCCATCCTGCAATCGTTTTATGCAGAAAAAACGGAGTTAATTGATTTCTGGAAAAACCTGAAAGAAGGTTTTGATAAATTTTCGGTAGCCGCAGAAGAATTGAATTTTACTGTGGATAAATCAGGAAAATATATTTTCAGGTAAGACGGGCGCTATTTTATTATTTAAGAAACAAGGTTTTGTCCCGCTGGGACAAAGGTTAGAGTAAGGGTTGGTGTGTTAAAAATGTCAGGCACCTCTGGTGCCAGCAGTATAAAAAAAGCAGCCAATTAGCTTAGTCAGAGATTGCAAAACAAAAAATTTTATCCGGAAAACAATTATAACTGGTGCCAGCGACACCAAACATTTTTAACAGTATCATCATCCGTAATTATTTGTCCCAGCGGGACAAAGGTTAGAGTAAGGGTTGGTGTGTTAAAAATGTCAGGCACCTCTGGTGCCAGCAGTATAAAAAAAGCAGCCAATTAGCTTAGTCAGAGATTGCAAAACAAAAAATTTTATCCGGAAAATAATTATAACTGGTGCCAGCGGCACCAAACGTTTTTAACAGTATCATCATCCGTAACTATTTGTCCCGCTGGGACAAAGGTTAGAGTAAGGGTTGGTGTACTAAGCCGTGATTAGCAAGAAAAAAACTGCTAATCCGGCTTTTATTTTTTTCGGGATCGTCTGTCAATGATGAGATTAATTGAAACACACGATTTGGTCTTGTGGTTAGATATTCGTCATTTTCTCGATGGTACGAAAGACCTTTAGGGAAAATCATTTTTTGGATGATTCGTTTTTCGCCATACGCGCTGGAAGCCCACGTTGACGCGAGTTTCGAGGAGAGCATACTCACATACTCCAACACTTCTTTAGGGTTAGATATACGAATGCGTGATTTTTCAAGATTCTCCTCAATTTGCTTTTTCTCCGCATCTAACTTGACTGCAACTTTGTCATAAACTGTTTTGTCAATTTCGCCTGTTGCGTAACGTTCCATCACGTTATCGAGTTTCCCTGAAACCTCATTTAGCTTCTTTGTAAGACCCGATGTGGCTTCACTTGAACGCTCAGTAAGGTTCTCGTAGGTGTACATCATTTGACGGGAACAGGCTTGAACAAGTTTGGGTACGATCTGAAACTTTGAAAGAAGTTCCATAAACATATCATGGAGCCTATTGGTGCTTTTATTGCACTTACATTTCCTTTTGTTGCACTTGTAATAATACAGGTTCTTTTTTGCAACAATGTACCCCGTTATGGTTGTGCCGCATTTAGCGCACTTCAAAAATTGTTTAAGTGGTAGTGCGGGGTTATCGTTTTCCACATTGTAACCATCTTTTTTATTGAGTTTGTTCACTCGCAGGAAAACTTCTTCGGGAATCAATGCAGGATGTTTGCCTTTGACTAATTCGCCTTCCAGGAAATTATGTGAAACCAATCCACAATAAAACGGATTGCGAAATACATCCGAAAGTGTTTGAATTGGAAGTTTCATTCCCAATGCCTCCAGGCGATCTATAATTTCAGGATTGCTCACTCCTTCCATACGCCAGTAAAACGCTTTTCGGATGAGTTCACCTTTTTCATTAATAATGATTCGTTGCTCCTTTGTTCCGTGTGTACGGTCATAAGAATATCCGGTTGGGCAATTTCCTAACCATTCTCCACGCTTTAATTTCTCACGCATCCCGTCAACCGATTTTTGTCTGCGTTGATCGTTGTCGTATTTACTAAATATGAAATGAATATTCTGTTGTAATGTTCCCGTATTGGTAGATGCGTCCATAGGTTGAGTTACAGAGAGAATATTCACACCCTTTTTCTTTAACTCAGACGAAATGTAAATTGCATTTTCACCGGAACGCGAAAAACGATCAAGCGAATAAACAAGAATGAACGAAACTTTCTGCTTGTACAGATTTAACTGGCGCATCATTCGCCCGAACTCTTTTCGCTCATCATTCTTTGCACTCTCATACGTACCCCCGAAGTAACCTAATACTTCAAGGTTTTGCTTTGCAGCATAATCATTACAGTATTTCTTTTGCCATTCCAAGCTTTGCGTTTCGGCTTGCTCCTTTGTAGAAACCCTGGTATAAATAACACAGTAACGTTTTCCTACCTGTTGCTCTACCTTACTTCCTTTGGCAAACTGTTTAAGTGTTTTCAGATTGTTCATGGTTTTCAATTTTTTTGTTTTTCTGATACAACTTGAATAATACAATCGTTGCTTGTTCCAACGTTTCAATTATTTCTTCTGCTTCTTCATCCGTGTAATTTTCGCATCCCTCGAAACATCTCAGTTCCTCGATTGAAAGGCGTTTGTATCCCTTTCGTTTTCCCACATCTTCGTTCATGGCTCACTCGCACTTTTGTCGTTATTACTCTCATATCTGCCATTTTTTTGAGAATTTTTCTTTCACGTTCAATGGAAACTTGAACCAAATATACTAATTATATTATATTGATTATCAAATAGTTATAAATATTTTGAATGTTTTGATTCTAAGTCAGCTAACTCTAAATGTTAGCACCCTCAATAATAGCACCTCCCGAAAGAGTGAGGTTAAGTAAAGGACGAATACCTCGTTTTAAGGTCATTTATGAAATATTCCTTTGATATAATTTTATTCTCGTTCAAAAAATAAATGTAATCATTGTCAATTCCAGGCATTAGGTCGATATAAACAGGCTGTCGCATGAAGTTTACGAAATCTCTCCACCTCTTTTTATGAAGCGTTACTCGCTTGAAATGTGAATAAGCATTTTCAACAGTTGTAAACTCAAAATCTTCCATGATGGAATTGGCTTTATAACCATACAACGAAACGAGGATTCCTCTGATTCCGTTTTTCAATTCTCTCAATATTGAAGAAAGGTCAACATTTTCTATAAACTCGAATGAATGATAGTATCCATTTTGAAACTCCTTACCAGCCAATTTTGGGTGATTATAAATATTTATAAAAGCTGATAATTGAAATAACCGATCATTGAAAGTGTCCAGATCAAAAATCGGATTTTTATCATGATTTACCGAGTATGAAAAAGTCAAACTTATTTCTTTTTGTACGAACTCATAGCTAACTTTGGAATACTTGAACAGATTTTCACCATTTAAAATCCAGATCATTCCGTTCCGACCATAAAATCCCTCTCGCAATTCAATTTCGGTAGGCGAAATCGCGGAATTTTGTACTTCAATAATTAAACCATTAGGAAATTGAATATCCGCCCGGTGAATCTCTCCACTCGCCTCGTCAACTAATTTTATCTCTTGAAATTGCTCAGGAAATTTATTTTGCCAATCTAAATGCCATTTGGACATGGGTTCATACCATGAGTCACAATCTTTTTGATTAACATGAGACCAATATGGTGGGCGAATACGCCCCTTTTTTCCACGAACATCTTTTCCACAACATTCGCATTTTCCGCTTTGACCCGAAAACATCACTTCTTTTTTCTCACCATCTACAAAAGCTCTCCTCATAGTTATTTCGTCTTAGCTTATCAACATTTAAATACCTTAAAATTGAACATTAACAGATTTGCTCCAATCCTCAAATTGCTTACATAAATCTCCTTCAAACAATGTAATCGGAAAAAACTTTCTTTCCACAATATTGTTAGCCGAATAATGTGCTGCTGACGCAAACATTTTCTCACATTTCTTGAAGCGGGAATTGTAAAGGCTTTCGGAACAAACCCAAGTCTCACAACGGAATAAAAGCAAGTTGGAAATTTTACGTTCAAGTCTTTTTACATTGTCTTTTACAAATGTGTTAACAAATCCTTTCACGGTACTTTCATTACTCTTTTGATAACCGATTGTAAAGATGGAGTTATTCCCAACCGGAAAGTAATTGACGAAAATATCAGACACTTTCTCCTTATCCTTGCCATGAGTATTTCTATAATCGTTGAGTTCCTCAGTCGTCTCATAAGTGAAAAATGCCGACATGCAAACTTCACGTTTTGGTAAACTCACTGTATTAAATACGAAAGATTCGGTTGAGTTCTTTAAATCATCCCAAATGACCTTTTCAATTTTTTCCAGGTCTTTTAAGCCAAGTTCTTCATAATATTTAAGCCCCTCCAACTGTCTTTTAAAAAAAGTAGGGGAAGCATCAGCATCACTCAACTGACGTTCGTAAATTTTAATATTGACCATCTTTCGGAATTTCTCATTACAAATGGTGCGAATAGTAAATAGCAATAGACTTTTGTAATCGTTGAAATTGATGGTTCCGCTCTCTATATGCTTGAATAATTCAGAATCGTGTTTGGAGCAAAAGCAGTTGAAAGAAAATGCCTCATTTATGCCTGATCTCTTGAACTTCATCATTCCCTCGCTGAAATGATCTACACCATGCCACATCAAATGCCTATCAGGAGCAATAGAGGACAGGATTCCGTTCTTCTGTAAAATATGTGAATTAATGGATTTTTCGGGACAACCAGGAAAGAAACAGGTGGTAATAGAAGAAACGGCCATAGTATAATTGGCTCGGTAAGTTTTTGCAAATTCTATTTCTTCTTGACTCAACGACATCTATTTATTTCCTTCAGGTTTATTCTTTTTAAGAAGATTAAAATTCAATCGCAATGCTGTTTTATAGAGGTCAAGCATATTCTTCTCACTCAAATCTCCCAGGTTTCGCAGAACGGTTGATGAAATCATCACGTAGCCGATTTGGGTTGCAAATAAAACCGAAATCGCAATTATCCAACCGGCCTTTAGAAAAAGTAACGTTGAAAGAGCACCAAGACTGATAAAGACAAAGAACCAAAAACAACCATAGATCAGTAGTTTTTTGGTTTTGTCATCGTTAACCTTTTCAGCAACCGCTGTGTCCGAAATCTGTTTAAATTTTTCACTATCCATATCTTTCATTATTATTCTAAGCGTCTTATTATTTTCTAAGTGATTATAGTACCTTCTCCATTCATTAGGGTATTCTGAAAGAATTGCCCTAATATTTGCATACATTTTGTCCTTTCCGGTTTTATAAAGTTCCCATTCCGGATTTTCGTCATGCGCCTGTGCGCTTAATTCAATAGACTTAATGAACAATTCAAGTATTTCAACTGTGTTATCAATTTGGGGATTTGCCTCTTGTTGTTTTATTAGTACGCCTGCTTTGGCTATAGCAATATTCGCTTTACCAGCTATACAGCTTGCTCTATTTATTCTTTTGAATACTTCTTCTAAATCGGTCTTGTTTACATAATCAAGTACCGTATCTTGTACGGTACTCATAACCTTATAGTGATCCATTGCTGAAATATAATCCTTCTCCTTCATTGCTTGTTTTGCAGACGGCTCACTAATCTTTAATTTAATCGTTCTCTGACATAATCCCCAATTCATTTTCATTTTAGACAGATGGCGTTGGGTATCGTCACTCAACTTGTCAAAACTCTGTTCAATTATACCAACCGCATCTTCAATTTGTATTTGAGCTTTTTTTGCGTACTCTTTTGCTTCTTTAAAGCGGTCGTTTTTATTTTCAAACGTGTACCTACATTCATTTGATTCAAACAGATAATACGCGCGGAATGCCTT
>JBMORL010000125.1:0-5079 GCA_049322335.1 Bacteroidota bacterium | reverse complement strand
AACTGGTGAAAACGTTTAACCATTTTTATCAGTCGGTACCCATTCTCAAAGAAGAGAACAAAGACAAACTTCATTTAAAAATTGCCATTTGCCGCTCCACCGCACAAATTGTGGAATCGGGACTGGGGTTGATGGGGATTAAGGTTCCGGAGAGGATGTGAGGAGATGTTAGACCAAAGAAAACAAGTATTTTTAACAGTTTCCATTCCTATACGAATTTTAGCAAAAAACATGTTGTATTGTAAATATTTTGCCCCGCTGGGGCAAGAGTCGAATTAAGTTAATATTATTAAAAATATCCGGCACCCCTGGTGCCAAAATACTGATGAAAATTTGGGGATTTTTTTTGACGGTGCCAGCGGCACCCAATATTTTTAACAATTACATACAAAGCCTCTATTTGCCCCAGAGGGGCAAAACGTTGTTTTATACAACCTCCGCCACCACAAACGCGCTACCCGTTATGATCACCAGGTCTTGCTTTCCTGCATTACTAATTGCGGAATTCATCGCCTGTTTCACTTTTGGGAAAGTCTTTCCCTTCAATTTATGTTCCAGCGCCTTTTTCTGCAATAGTTTTTCGTCTAATGCTCTTGGAATATTGGCTTTGGTAAAATAATAATTTGCTTTTTTCGGAAGCAGACTTAACACTTTATCTACCTCTTTATCGTTCACCACGCCAAATACCACATGAAGGTTTTTGTGTTTTGTTTTTTTTATTTGTTTCAGTAATTCTTTTATTCCGGCTTCGTTGTGGGCAATGTCACAAAATACTTTCGGAGACCTTTTCAGTTGCTGCCATCGGCCATGCAAACCGGTTAGTGTTACCACTTTTTCAATTCCGATGCGGATATTTTTTTCAGAGAGTTTCCATCCTTTTTTCTGTAATTGTTCCACTGCATGTAAAACCGTATTGATATTTTTTTGCTGGTAAATGCCGGTAAGCTGGCTTTTGTGTTTTTTTCTTTTTGGCTTGTTTTGTGCGTAAGTGATGGCTGATTTATTTTTTTTCGCTACCTCACCGAACACTTTTTTGGTTTCAGGAATATGTTCACCAATTACTACCGGAATTCCCGGTTTGATGATCCCCGCTTTTTCGAAGGCAATTTTTTCCAGTGTATTTCCCAATAAATTCATATGATCGAAACTGATATTGGTAATAACGGAAATTTCGGGAACGATCACGTTGGTAGAATCCAGGCGACCACCCAACCCGGTTTCTATAACAGCTATATCTGTTTTTTGGTCGCGGAAATACGAAAAGGCCATTGCCACGGTGGCTTCAAAAAAACTGGGATTTATTTTTTCGAAATTATTTTTTTGTGCAGCGACAAAATCCACTACATATTTTTTGCTGATCATTTTTCCGTTCACTTTAATGCGCTCGCGGAAATCTTTCAGGTGGGGAGAAGTATATAAACCTGTTTTATATCCAGCGCTTTGGAAAATAGCTGCCAGAAAATGTGAAACGGAACCTTTTCCGTTGGTTCCGGCCACATGAATGGTTTTTATTTTTTGTTCGGGATTGCCGGCAGCTTTGCAAAGTGCGATGGTGTTGTGCAGATCGGCCTTGTAGGCAGCTGCACCAATACGTTGAAAAACCGGTAATCGTGAATAGAGATAATCTAAGGTTTCCCTGTAATTCATTAACGCAATGCGAACTCAAATTTATAGGTTCCCGATTGTTCGAAAGGAGCATTGGGATCTTCGTTTACCAGTCGGGTGTTTTCCTTTCGCATTTTATCCAACGACTTTTCACATACTGCTATAAGCCCCGGATTGTTAGTAGTTGACTTTGCTGAATTAAAACTATATCGCGTAATATGTCCCGCCTGGTTTACCCACACGTTCATCACTACCACACCCCGTGCTTCAGGAACATTACCCACCACAGGTTTATTTTCCAGTTTTCTTCCGCCAAAATTACCTGTGCCATACAGTCCGTTTCCGGTTCCATTCAATCCGTCCCCGGTGCCATCTCCGTCACCATCGCCATCACCATTTCCATTACCATTTCCGTTTCCGCTCATTCCACCGAATTCGGCCAATGGATTCGGCTTTGTTTCGTTATTGGGTTTTGTGATATTGGTATTGGTCCCAACCGGTCTTACAACGGGTGAAGTTTCTTCTGTTACCACATTTGTATTTTCTACCGGTGCAGGCACTGCTTCAGCAATCGTTGGGCTTCCACCGCCACCACCGCCACTAAAATCCATTACAATAGGATCGGGTGGAATCAATATGGGAAGCGGATCAGGTTCAGTCCAACTCACTAAAAAAAATGCAACAAATAACACTGCATGAAAAACAATAGCGGCAGCATAAGCTCCACGCCTGTTTTTTTTCTCCTGCTCTTTCTCCTCTGCCGTTTTCATATTCTTATAGGTTTAATTGCTATGCTGTGTGGCCAGGGCAATTTTCCAGTGGTTCTTTTTGGCAATATCCAGCATCGCCACCGTTAAGCCTGTGGGCACAGACTTGTCTACGTTAATTTCGATGGTAGGTTCCACATTTGGCTCAGAAAGTTTCTGATTAACCAGCGCTTCCACCTCTTCGGCCTTAACGGGAGTGCTGTTTACAAAGTGTTGCTGGTTGGCATCAATGGTAATAGTGACCTTCGCCCGGAAAGATGTGGCAGAAGAGTTTGCGGTTGGCAGGTCCACATTCAGCTGGGGATTATCATTCACCAGTGTGGCAAGGATTACGAAAAAGATAAGCATCAGGAACACCAGGTCGGTCATAGACGACATACTGGCTTCGGCATTTACTTTATTTCTTGAACCTAAATTCATAACAATAGTTTTTTATTTTCCGGGCTCGTCCAGGAGGTCAATAAATTCGAGTGAAGTGGTTTCCATGTTGGAAATTACCGTTTGCATTTTTGCTACCAAAGTGTTGTACATAATGTAAGCGAAAATACCAATGATCAACCCGACAACGGTAGTCACCATGGCCATCATAATACCACCGGAAAGATGTTCGATTTCAATTTTTCCCTGTATACGCATTTCATTAAACGTGATGATCATACCCAACACTGTTCCCAAAAATCCGATCATAGGTCCGGCACCGGCAATAGTAGCCAGCAATGAAACTCCTTTTTCGAGTTTGTATACTTCTACTTTTGCCACGTTTTCGATGGAAGCTTCAATATCTTTTAATGGTTTTCCGATCTTGGAAATTCCTTTTTCTATCATGCGTGCATAAGGCGTGTTGGTGGAAGCACAAAGTCCGCGTGCACTATCCAGTTTTCCTTCGAGGATGAATGCCCGGACTTTCTGCATAAAAGCTTCTTCTCCGCGAGCTGCGCGCTGAATAGCAAGATAACGTTCAATGGCAATATAGATCATCAGGATAGAAAGCAATCCCATGGGGATCATGATATACCAACCACCGGATGCGATCATTTCCCAAAGAGTGATTTCTTTGGTAGTAGGAGTTATTCCTGCTTCACCACCGGTGGTAATTCCGGTATTGGTAACAGTATCTGCTGCGGCCTGAAGAAATAATGGAATCTGGATCATGATGAAAAAATTAACTGGTTATTACGATAATTTGTGATTTGGGTTTCGTATAGCCTCAAAATTAGGCAATCACTACCGGGCGGGATTGGGCAAAATTAAAAGTTTTAAAAGCAGGAATGTTAACATCAGGGCAGGTACACCGCTCCGCCAATAGAGTTTTTGGAGGCCCCTGTTACCGATGACAATGCATTGGGTTTTTCCTGCAGGCGCAAAAGTCCGAGTAAAGCGAAACAAAATGCTTCCTTATGATCGATAATAATTTTAGAAGGCAGCACCGGGTCTGCATCCGAATAAAGCCCGATTCTTGAGAGTAAAAATCCATTATGCGTGCCTCCACCGGTAATCAATAATTTTCCACCGGTTTTGGTATGTGCGGCTATCTGCATGGCCATGTGTTCACAAAGCGTGGCCAGTTTATCGTTTACGGTTAAATCCGATTCTTCCACCAAAGGCAAAAACTTTTCCGAAAACCACTCTTTTCCCAGTGATTTCGGAGCCGGTTTTTTATAATATTCCAGTTGGTTGAGTTTTTCCAGCAGGCTGTTATCCACAATACCCGAGGCGGCCAGTTTTCCGTTTTCATCAAAGGGCATATGCAGTTTTTCGGTTTGATAGTTGAGCGCCATATTTGCCGGACAAATATCAAAAGCAATTCTTTCGCCTTCTTTTTCCATTGAAATATTGGCAAATCCACCAATATTCAGACAAAAATTATACTGAGAAAATAGCAGGCGGTCGCCAACAGGAACCAGTGGCGCCCCTTGTCCACCATAAGCGATATCGGTAGTCCTGAAATCACAAACGGTTTTTATACCGGTTAACGCTGCAATATGGGCCCCGCTGCCAATCTGCAAAGTGACCCATTTTTCGGGTTGATGAAAAACTGTATGGCCATGGGAAGCAATAAATTCGGGTTGAGCACGGTTTCGCTGAAGAAAAATACTCACCTGTTCGGCACAAAAAACACCGAAATCCACATGCAGTTGAGCCAGTTCGCGACCGTTGAGAAGCATGGCATTTTTAAGCCGGTCGCGCCAGTGGTCGCTATACGAAATGGTAGTGGCTTCAAGGATTTTAGATTCGGAAAGATGAAGGGTATCCAGTTCACAAAGAGCGATATCGAGCCCGTCTAACGAGGTGCCCGACATAAGGCCGAGGGAAAGGATTTTGGTATTCACGCTGATAATTACACAAAAGTAAGGTTTTGACAGGAATTCATATTCATCGCAGCAGTCGGGGCGATTCGCTGGCATTTCTTATCCTGTTGATTGGATAACGGTTTTATAATTTAGGCCCTTGGTGTTTCAGATTATCATTGCCGTGGCGACTCGCGAGTCGCCTTACTTGAGTGCTTCATTTACCGTGTTCCTGTTAACCGGTATAATAGATTTTTTATTCAGGGCTTTTTGTATTCCCGGGTGTCGCTGTCGGGGCGATTCGCCCTTACCAGAGTGTTTTTATTGACCCTGTTCCTGTTAACCGGTATAATAGATTTTTTATTCAGGGCTTTTTTGTATTCCCGGGTGTCGCTGTCGGGGGGGGGGGGGGGGGGAGG
>JBMORL010000124.1:0-47621 GCA_049322335.1 Bacteroidota bacterium | reverse complement strand
TTTCAGCATGAAAATGACTACTGTTGCCGCTGCCAAAGCGGGAATGGATGCTTCACTGGCCGTTTGGCTTCCCAATGTAATCTTTTTACTGATCTGTATTCCCGTTTACCGCAATGCGCAGAAGTAGGGAAGATGTTAGACTTGCCACGTACTTTGGCGTGGTTTTGAAGTGAATTGCAAAGTGCAGAGTAGCGAGTGATGAGTGCTGACGCTTCGGTCAGCATCCCGATCGGAGCATCGGGATACATGAGCTTTGAGGTGAAATTCGGATTCATTTAATAACTCAAAACTATTCTCCGAAAGCGGAATTATGAAATCTTAAACTGATTATTCCCTGCTATTGATAATATTGCATCTTCCTCCATCTTCTCAAAAATCCCGTAAACGGCCGAACCACTTCCGGTCATGGATGAATAAAGTGCTCCTGAATCATACATTTTTTCTTTAATTTTTTTTATTTCAGGATGTTTTGCAAAAGCTACGGTTTCAAAATCGTTGTGCAATTCGTTTTTCCATTCAGAAACGGGAAGATGCAGAACGATTTCTTTTGTTGTTTTTTGTTTTTTGGAAATTTGAATTGCCGCATATGCCTCTGCGGTAGAAATGTGAAACCCGGGATGAACCAGCAGTATTTTGTATTTCGAAAGATCAATATTTATTTTCTCCATCACTTCTCCCCTTCCCGTTACATAAGCCGGTTGGTTACGAATAAAAAACATACAATCGCTGCCCAGTTTTCCGGCTAACGCAGTGAGCTTTTCAGCAGGAACATGAAGCTGAAAAAGATCATTTAGTAATTTCAGCGCAAAAGCACCGTCAGCACTTCCGCCACCCAGTCCTGCGCCCATGGGAATAATTTTGTGCAGGTGCATTTTTATTTCGGGCAAATGATATTCGCTTTTTAGCAGGTGATACGCCTTTACGCAAAGATTATCTTCCGCATTTCCCGGAACAGCCAAACCTGAAAAAGAATATTCACTTTTTGTAGCAGAAGGAATGATTTCGAGAATATCTTTCCACTTTACAGGACAAAATACACTGTCGATAGAATGAAAACCATCCTCCCGCCTGTCGGTAACCTGCAATCCTAAATTTATTTTGGCGTTGGGATAAACGATCATGGGACGAAGATAAGGAATGACTGTTCTAAAAAACCGTTTTTCGATTCATACCAAAATGTTTACTACCCAAAATCTCAAATTCCTTCCACCACTAACCCCCAACCCCTGTCCTGATCACAGCATCAGGATTCAACTTTTCCCTCTCCGCCATTCTGTCACATTTTCATAACTGGCATTTTATTTGACCATATTACCTCGTCCGAATGATTCATATCTGGTTAATTTTCAGAATGTTAATTTGTTATGCGCTTCGGTAAATAAAACGTATTTTTGCTTCCCTTTAACGATAAAAGACTACACACATGTTCGGCTTTTTAAAGACCATTTTCGGAGATAAAAAACAACGCGACCTCAAAGAACTTCAGCCCTACGTTGAAAAAATAAACGCAGAATTCGCCAAACTTCAATCGCTCAGCAACGATCAGCTTCGCGCCAAAACCGAAGAGCTGAAAAAACGTATTACCGACTACGTAAAAAAAGACGAAGACAACATTTCGGCATTACGCGAAAAAGCCAACACTCCCGGTATCAACATCGATGAAAAAGAAAATATCTTCAACGAAATTGAAAAGGAAACCAAAAAAATTGATGAGCGCCTCGAAGAAATTCTTGAACAGGTATTACCCGAAGCTTTTGCCGTAGTAAAAGAAACCGCCCGCAGATTTAAAGAAAATAAAGAAGTAACTGTCACCGCCAGCCAATTTGACCGTGATTTGTCGGTGAAATCGGATTTTGTCACCATTAGTGGCGACAACGCCATATGGAAAAATTCATGGAATGCTGCCGGCACTACTATTACATGGGACATGGTTCATTACGATGTGCAGTTAATGGGAGGTGTAGTATTGCACAAAGGAAGAATTGCAGAAATGCAAACCGGTGAAGGAAAAACACTCGTGGCTACTTTGCCCATTTATCTCAATGCATTAACCGGAAAAGGATTACACGTGGTTACGGTAAACGATTACCTCGCCAAACGCGACAGTGAATGGAATGGCCCCATTTTCCAGTTTCACGGATTGTCGGTGGATTGCATCGACAAACACGAACCCAATTCAGAACAAAGAAGAAAAGCTTACCAGGCCGATATCACTTACGGAACCAATAACGAATTCGGTTTCGATTACCTGCGCGACAACATGGGTAATTCTGTTGAACAACTGGTGCAACGCAAACTTCACTACGCTATTGTAGACGAGGTGGACTCTGTTTTAATTGATGATGCACGAACACCTCTTATCATTTCAGGCCCCACTCCCAAAGGCGATAAACACGAGTTTTATGAGTTAAAACCGAAGATCGAACGGCTGGTAAACGAACAGAGAAAATTCATCAATCTCTGCATCACCGATGCAAAAAAATCGCTGGATAAAATTGAAGAAGGAAAATTAACCAAAGAACAACTCGACAAAGGCGGATTAGCCGTATTCCGTGCCCACCGCGGATTGCCCAAAAATAAAGCTTTAATCAAGTTTTTAAGTGAACCGGGAATAAGAGCCCACATGCAAAAAACTGAAAATTTCTATTTGCAGGACCAGCAAAAAGAAATGCACAAGGTAGATAAAGAACTTTATTTTGTAATTGATGAAAAAAACAATTCTATAGAACTAACGGAGAAGGGCATTGAGCTGTTATCGTCAGGTGAAAACCAGCAATATTATATACTTCCTGATATAGGAACGGAACTCTCTAAAATTGAAAAAGAAACAAGCAATGCCGAAGAGCAGCTGAAAAAGAAAGACGAACTCATGCGGGAATACACGGTAAAAGCCGAACGTATTCACACCATGAACCAGTTGTTGCGCGCTTATGCCATGTTTGAACGCGATGTGGAATATGTAATCATGGATGGAAAAGTGAAGATTGTTGACGAGCAAACCGGGCGTATCATGGAAGGAAGAAGATACTCTGACGGTTTGCACCAGGCTATCGAAGCAAAAGAAAATGTGAAAGTGGAAGCTGCCACTCAAACGTATGCCACCATCACGTTACAAAACTATTTCCGTATGTTTCACAAGCTGGCGGGAATGACCGGTACAGCTGAAACGGAAGCCAAAGAACTTTGGGATATTTATAAACTGGAAGTTACCTGCGTACCTACCAACCGTCCTTTGGCCAGAAAAGACCACAACGATCTTGTATACAAAACCGCCAGGGAAAAATACAATGCGGTAATCGAAGAAATTGCAAAACTGCGTGATGCAGGAAGGCCGATACTGGTAGGAACCACATCGGTGGAAATTTCTGAATTGCTGAGCCGTATGCTCAAACTAAGAAATATTCCTCACCAGGTGCTAAACGCCAAATTGCACCAGAAGGAAGCCGACATCGTTGCTTTTGCGGGACAACCCGGAACGGTAACTATTGCCACCAACATGGCGGGACGTGGTACCGACATTAAACTCGGGCCCGGTGTAAAAGAAGCGGGAGGTTTGGCAATTATTGGTACCGAAAGACACGAATCAAGACGTGTTGACCGCCAGTTGCGCGGACGTGCAGGCCGGCAGGGAGATCCGGGATCATCACAATTCTACGTATCACTGGAAGATAACCTGATGCGTTTGTTCGGATCGGAGCGTATTGCAAAAATGATGGACCGTTTGGGAATGAAGGAAGGCGAAGTAATTCAGCACGGAATGATTACCAAATCTATTGAGCGCGCACAACGCAAAGTAGAAGAAAACAACTTTGGTATACGCAAACGCCTGCTGGAATACGATGACGTGATGAACGTGCAGAGAAAGGCCATTTATGCCCGGAGAAAAAATGCTTTATTTGGCGACCGTCTCGATATCGACCTCGCTACCATGTTTTATGAAACCTGTACAACTATCGTAAGCGATTACCTCCCTGCAAAAGATTTTGAAGGATTTAAATTTGAGCTGATCAAAACGCTTGCCATAGATTCTCCCGTTGCAGAAGATGAATTTATGAATATAACGGAGGACGAATTAGTGCAGAAGATTTTTAATGAATCATACAACAGCTACAAACGCAAAGCAGCCACCAACGTGGAAAAAGCTTTTCCGGTAGTGAAAAATGTATATGAAAACCAGTCTTCCCAGTTTGAAAATATCGTTATTCCTTTCTCTGACGGATACCGCACATTGCAAACGGTAGTTAACCTTAAAAAAGCATACGAAACCAACGGTGCGGTAATTGCCGAAACCTGCCAGAAAAGCGTAACTCTTGCATTAATTGATAATGAATGGAAAGAACACCTGCGCGAAATGGATGATTTAAAACAATCCGTTCAGCAGGCAGTATACGAACAAAAAGACCCGCTGGTAATTTACAAGCTGGAATCGTATGAGTTGTTTAAAAAGATGCTGGACAAAGTAAACCGTGATACCATTTCTTTCCTGGTGAAAGCTATTATTCCTATTGGCAACAGCAATGAGGTGAAACAGGCTCCCGTGCAGAAAAAAGAAACACAGAATGTACAAACCAGCCGTACGGAAATCCCTCAATATTCCAACGCAAACGCCAGCACCGGACAGGAGAAAGCAAAGCCTCAACCCGTTAGAGTGGAGAAAAAAGTGGGGCGAAACGACCCTTGTCCCTGTGGCAGCGGAAAAAAATACAAGAATTGCCACGGAGCAGGTGGCCAGTAAGCAAAATCAACCTTTTAACTGATGCTTATGAAAAATTTATTGTGTATCAGTATATTTTTTGTTTTTTATTTCACAGGTTATTCCCAGCGTGAATTTGAAATGAAAGAAGGCGACACCACGTATGTCATGAAACAATATTTCATGCTCATTTATCTCTCAGGCCCCGAACGTTCACAGGATTCGGTTACACTGGCCCAACTTCAAAAAGGACATCTTGAACACATAGACAAAATGGCCAAAGCCGGAGTAGTGTTAATGGCCGGGCCTTTTGGAGACAATACGGAAAAAAGAGGTATTCTCATTTTTGATGTAGCTACCCAAAAAGAAGCGGAAGACTGGGTGAACCAGGATCCCATGGTGAAAGCTAAACGGCTCGTATATGAAATTCATCCCTGGTGGTGTGCAAAAGGTTCTGTATTAAAATAAATACAAAAAAATATGAAAAGAGTTACCGGTATTGGCGGCATTTTTTTTAAATGCAAAAACAAAAAAGAATTATTGGAATGGTATAAAAAACACCTCGGAATTCCTGCAGAAGAATGGGGTGCCATGTTCTTTTCGAAAAACGAAACTAATCCCAATGCTTACCTGGTTTGGAGTCCTTTTCCCTCCGACACCAAATACTTTTCCCCTTCTGAAAAAGAATTCATGATCAACTTCCGCGTTGACGACTTGCATGCACTGCTGAAAGTCTTGCGCGAAGAAGGAGTAACCGTAATGGAAAAAGTGGAAGAATCAGAATACGGTAAATTCGGATGGATCATCGATCCCGAAGGAAATAAGATTGAGTTGTGGGAAATGCCGGGGGAAAATCAGTAGGCAGTGGCAGTAGACAGTAGCAGTAGGCAGTGGCAGTAGGCAGTGGCAGTGGGAAATCCTACTGACCAGTAACTAATACCCATCATAACTCCACTTCACATACATTCCTCCCCAGGTAAAACCGGCACCGAAAGTAGTGAGAATGATATTATCTCCTTTTTTTAGCTGCGATTCCCATTCAGAAAGGCATAACGGCAGGGTGGCTGATGTAGTGTTGCCATACTTTTGAATATTGAGCATTACTTTTTCCATTCCTATTCCCATTCTTTCGGCAGTAGCTTCAATAATTCTTTTATTCGCCTGGTGGGGAACGAGAAAAGCAACATTGTCTGCTGTAAGATGATTGCGTTTCATCATTTCTTCGGCAACGTCAGCCATTTTAATTACGGCTACTTTAAAAACCTGTTGCCCTTCCATCGTTATAAAGTGTTGCTTATTCAAAACCGTTTCGAAAGAGGCGGGCAACAGGCTTCCTCCCGCCTGCTGGTAAAGATATTTTTTACCACTTCCATCCACATACATTTTTGCATCTATAATTCCGGTATCGTCATCCGATGGTTCCAGTAAAACCGCACCGGCTGCATCTCCAAATAAAATGGAAGTGCTGCGGTCGGTATAATCTACTATACCCGACATTTTATCCGATCCGATTACAATCACTTTTTTATGCGTTCCCGACTGAATGAACTGGGCTCCTGCCTGCAAAGCGTAAATAAAACTCGAACAGGCCGCCTGGATATCAAAACTCCATGCGTTTTTAGCTCCAATCATATCGCCCACAATATTGGCCGTAGCAGGATACTGATGATCGGGAGATACGGTGGCCACAATGATCAGTTCAATTTCCATCGGATCAATGTTCTTTTTCGCCAGTAATTTTTTCACTGCCTCCGCGCCCATATAAGCAGAGGCTTTGGTCTTGTCTTTTAAAATTCTGCGTTCCATGATACCGCTGCGGGTTACTATCCATTCGTTGGAAGTATCCATCATGGTTTCCATTTCCTCGTTGGTAAGAATGTAATCGGGAACGTAGGAGGCTACTCCCGTAATGGCTGTTCTTATCATAAACTCAGGTGGTTTTATTATTTACAAATATCCGGAATACATCACCGTAATGCAACTCAAAATAAAATTATACTACTATATCCAAAATCATATTTTTGTACCTAATTAGTTTTTTTATAATTGATTTATATATATTTACAAATATTTTACTACGATGTCCAAAGTCAAATCCGACCAGTTATTCCGGCTGATACATTCCCTTTCCAAAAGTGAGAAGCGGCAGTTTAAGTTATTTGCTTCGAGACAGGATACAGGTGAAAAAAAATTTCTTCTTCTTTTTGATGAGATGGCAGCACAGGAGGTTTATGATGAACATAAGCTCCTGAAAAAACATAAGGCACTTCTCCCCCACCAGATGCCCAATATGAAAGCGCACCTTTACCGGCAAATACTAAAATGCCTCCAATTGGCCAATGTGAGTAAACTACCTGAAATGCAGATATCGGAGCTGATTGATTATTCACGTATTCTTTACAGCAAATGTTTGTACAAAGAATGCCTGCAGATGATTGAAAAAGCAAAAAGACTGGCCGTGGAATACGATAGCCGCGTTTTCCTCCTGGAATTACTTGACCTGGAAAAAATGGCCATCCGCCAGCAGCAGGGATTAGGTGATACCGGGAGAACCGAAAAAATAGTAAGTGAAACAAATGTCACTTCGCAATCGGTTCAGAATATCAATTCGTTTTCCAACCTGTCACTGCGACTAAATTCCTTTTACCAGAATATCGGTTTTATCCGTAACCGCGAAGACCATGAAAAAGTAAAATCGTTCTTTCAGTCGGGATTGCCTGAATATAACGAGTCGCGCCTTACTTTCCAGGAAAAACTTTACCTCTACTCTTCCTTTACCGGGTATTATTTTTTTATACGCGATACAAGAGAAGGATACCGGTACGCCAGAAAATGGATGCAGTTGTTTGAAGATCATCCGGAAATGATCTGCCTCAAAACCGAAATGTACATCAAAGCATTGAACAGCCTGCTGGTGGCACAGAACAAACTGTATCTCTACAACGAATTCATGCAGACCCACCACAAACTGGTGTCATTAAAACGAGATAAAAATATCATTCATACCGAAAACATCAACCTGCATTTATTCAGAACCATTTACATTCACGAGATAAACCGGCATTTTATGCTGGGAGAATTTAAATCGGGAACGCGGATTGTTTCCAGATTGCAAAACGAGTTAAATAATTTTATTCCGAAACTGGATAAACACACGGTACTGGTTTTGTATTATAAAATTGCCTGTCTTTATTTCGGAAGCAGCAACTTTAAGGAGTCCATCAAATGGCTCAACTATATTATCAACGAAAAGGAAACGGAAACGCGTGAAGATCTTCATTCATTTTCGCGGATACTCCGGTTGATCTGTTACTTTGAACTGGAAGATGACGACCGGGTGGAAAACAATATCCGTTCTACCTATCGTTTCCTGTTGCAGAAAAAAAGTTTTGTAAAATACCAGCAACTCATCATGCAGTTTTTAAAGGGGCTTCGAAAAGATTATTCGAAAAAGGAAATAACCGCCCGTTTTGTAAAATTAAAAAAACAAATGGAAAACCTGGAAAAAGACAAATACGAACGCAGGGCGTTTCTCTATTTCGATATCATTTCGTGGCTGGAAAGCAGGATTGAGGGAAGAGTGATTCAGGATGTGGTGAGGGAGAAAGCGGTGAGGAGAATTGCCAGTGGCAACAGGCAGTTGCAGTAGGCAGGCGGCAGTAAATACAATTTTGATTACAAATAATTTTCCAGATAGCTATTGGGGTTATCTGAAATTACATAATATCAATAAGTTATATTTTATAATTTTATACAAATCTGGTACTTAATTCCCTAATTTGTATAAATTATCGGTAGTATAATCCTGCTCTTAGCCTGGTAACCCGCTTAAAAAACCAACCTGTTAACAATTTTTTCAAAACTATTTATCGTATATTTACGATATACATTATATTTGTATCATAAATCTTCAATATGGCACTGAATAAGAAAGATGAGTTTTCGAAAAAATCGGCAGAGCTGGCGGATTTTGCCAAGGCACTTTCTCACCCGGCACGGATTGAAATCTTAAAACTGCTTTCCAAAAGGAATTCCTGTATATGCGGAGAAATAGTTGATGAACTGCCTCTCTCCCAGTCTACCGTTTCGCAACATTTAAAGGAATTGCAGTCGGCAGGATTAATATCGGGCAGCATTGATGGCGCCCGCTCCTGCTATTGCATCAACTGGAAAAATTTTGAACGAATGGCGAAAATGATACAGGAGATGAATGAGTCGATACAGAAATGTAAATGTGATACGGAATGTTGTTAACGGAAACAAAGCCAGCCCGCAAGCGCAGATTGCTTCGGCCTGCAGAGCCAGGTCTCGCAATGACAGCGCGCGGGATTGGGTTAGCAATGACCACGCACGGATGCGGATTGCCGCGGTCGATGACTCCCCTGTCTGCCGACAGGCAGGCCCGCAATGACAGCACACAATAAAACCTAAAACACAAAACTTAAAATAAAAAACATAAAATATGAAATTCCCAAGAATGCACGTAAGTTTATACGTGTCCAACCTCGAAAGAACCATTGCGTTCTACAATTCTTTATTCGGAAAACAACCCGAAAAAGTAAAACCGCATTACGCCAAGTATATACTTGACGAACCCTCTCTCATTATTTCGTTTGTAGAAAATCCCGGGCGTGTTCAGCAAAATTTCGGACATCTCGGTTTCCAGGTAGAAACAAAAGAAATACTGGAACAAAAACTGGCCGATGCAAAAGCAAAAAACATCGTGAGCAAAGAAGAAACCGGAACCTCCTGCTGCTATGCCGTACAGGATAAATTCTGGGCCAACGATCCCGATGGTGTGCAATGGGAAGTTTACTATTTCCATGCCGATGCTGAATTCAACGACCCTCATTATTCATTAGAAGACACTTCTGCCTGTTGTATGCCGGAAAAGAAAAAAGTAGCTCTGGGAGAATTGAAAAAGTGTTGTGAGAGTGATAAGGAGACTTGTTGTTAGGGATAGAGTTATTAAGTTATTAAGGGATAGAGTGAGCGCACTACTCTATTCCTCTATCCCTTAATAACGCTATCCCTTTTCACATAAAAAATGAAATTATGAAATATAAACTCTACACATCAGAACTTATTTCAACCTTCACCCTTATATTCTGCGGAACGGGAGCAATAGTAATTAATAACGAAACCAATGGAGTTGTTACCCATGCGGGAATTGCAGTTACGTTCGGGGCAGTGGTAACGGCTATGGCATTTGCGTTTGGACATATTTCGGGCGCACACATGAACCCTGCTGTAACCATCGCCCTGTGGGCGGATAAAAAAATGAATACGAAAGATTCCGTCCTTTACATTTTCTCGCAGATAGCAGGAGCATTACTGGCTTCCTTTTCACTTTTTTTACTTTTTCCTTCTGACGAATATTTAGGCTCTACTCTTCCGTCAGGCGATCCCATGCCCTCTTTCATTCTTGAAATTCTTCTCACCTTTTTTCTTATGCTGGGAATTTTAATGACATCATCCGGACCTACAGCAATGGCTACACCGATAGTTGCCGGTTTGATTGTAATGCTGGAAGCCTGGTTTGCCGGCCCCATTACCGGAGCATCCATGAATCCTGCCCGCTCGCTGGCACCGGCTTTGGTATCGCAGCATACGGAACATTTATGGATCTATATTCTGGCTCCTGTAAGTGGTGCGTTGCTGGCTTTATTGGTTTCGAAAATAGTTAATTCAAAAAAATAGTAATGAAAAAGAAAATACTCGTTTTATGTACCGGTAATTCCTGCCGCAGCCAGATGGCTCACGGATACCTGGAACATTTTGGAAAAAATAAGACAGAAATTTACAGTGCCGGTGTAGAAACGCATGGAGTTAATCCAAGAGCCATTGCATCCATGAATGAAGACGGAATAGATATTTCCCATCACACCTCCAATAACGTAAACGAATACGAAGATATTAATTTCGACTTTGTGATTACTGTATGCGATAACGCGAAGGAGAGATGTCCGTATTTTCCATCGAAAGCTGTAAAAATCCATCAAAATTTTCCCGATCCGGCCAAAGCTACAGGCAGTGAAGAAGAAATCATGGCTTCTTTCCGCAAAACCCGTTTGGAAATAAAGGAATTTTGCCGGAAATTCATGGAGACAAATTTTCCATGATAAAGATCACGCTTGTCGTATTGTTATTTTTTCCGACAGGTATTCTTTCTGCAAAAGGTTAAAGTTACCGTACACGGGTTCAACGGGTGAGAAAACTACCGGGGAAGCCGGTTTTTCAGCAACCGGATGGAAAAAGATTGACCCTATACAGGAATTAACCTGATTTTCATTTATATTCACAAAAAAATGTTTTCCCAAAAAAACATATTCCTGTTATGCGGGCTTTTGCTTCTTTCATCGCTTTTGCCCGCCAACAATATTGATTCACTAAAAAATATTTATTTAAATTCTGATGAGGATAAAATACTATACGACCATGGTTATGAGATAGGGTTGTATTATAACGATGTGGGAATATACGACAGTGCTTTGGTTTATCTTACCGGTTGTTTAAATGCGGCCATTCGTTTGAACGAACCGAAAAAAACTGCTTCTGCACTTAATAATATTGCGCTTGCCTATTACAACATGAGTGAATATGAAAAAGCGTTGGACTATAATCTAAAAGCGTTGAAAATACGCGACATTATTAATGACAGTACCGGGCTTGCCACTTCCTATAACAATCTTGGCAGTCTCTATGATATGATTGGAAATTACGATCTTGCCCTCGACTACCACAAAAAATCACTGGCGCTACGATTAAAACTAAATAACAAAGAAGATATTTCCACTTCCTACAATAATCTCGGCATCATTTATTATTTCAAAAACGATTATAAGAAAAGCCTGGAATATATGGAAAAGTCTTACCGGATAGCACTTGAAACGGGAAATACAATAAGAATTGCCGAGCCGCTCAATAATATGGGCGCAATTGCAATGGAAAATAAGGATTTTTCAAAGGCTGAAGAGTGTTTTCAAAAATCGGAAGACCTTGCCCGTTCCATCAACGATCTTGCCGGAGTGGCCGCTTCGCTTATCAACAAGGGAATTGTACGCGTAAAAGCCAATAAACCCGATGCGGCACTGGAAAGCCTGGAAGAAGGATTACAAATTGCAGATTCCATCCACTCAAAAATTCTTATCCGTAATGCCTATGAATCTTTTTCAGATGCCTATTCATTGAAAGGGCAATATAAAAAAGCCTTTGATATGATGAAGTTGTATTCGAAAATGAATGCTGAAGTGTATACCGAAGAAGGACAAAGCGAAATGGCCAGTAAGCTGGCGCAATATGAAACTGAAAAAAAAGAGCGTGCATTGAAAGATAAAGAACAATCGCTGAAGATCCAGGGGCTGGAACTGAAAAACGCCAATGCACAAAATGAAAGAAATGAATTAATGCTGCGTTTTGCTGCCGGTGTGTTATTACTCATTATCGCCCTTGCGTTTTTTATTTTCAGAAGTTACCGCATTAAGAAAAAAGCCAATGAAAAACTGCAAAAAGCCTACTCGGTGATTGAAGAGAAGAATGCTATCGTGGAAGAAAAAAACAAAGAAATACTGGACAGCATTCATTACGCCAAACGAATTCAATCGGCATTACTCACTTCAGAAAAATACATTTCCAGGCACCTGGATGATTTTTTCGTTCTCTACAAACCCAAAGATATTGTAAGCGGAGATTTTTACTGGGCGGTGAAAACAGATAACGGGTTCATTCTTACAGTTGCCGACTGTACCGGCCACGGTGTTCCCGGTGCATTTATGAGTTTGTTAAATATATCACTGCTAAATGAAGTAGTAGTAGAAAGGAAAACAACCAGTCCCGAAAAAATTCTGAATGGAGTACGCGAAGAAATAATAAACGCATTGAATGCAGATGACGAAGAAAAAGATTCGAAAGACGGGATGGATTCTATACTTATGAAATTCGACTCCAATCTCCTTCGGAGAGGGGCAGGCTCGCCTTTGCGAAGCGCTTTGGCGGAGCAAGGGGGTGAGGTCTCCTACGCTGCCGCCAACAACTCCCCGGTATTGATCCGCGATGGGAAAATTACCGAACTTCCCTGTGACAAAATGCCGGTAGGGAAAAGTTATGACGAAAAAGATTTTACACTTCATCATGTGGACGTAATAAAAGGAGATGTGTTTTATCTTTACACAGATGGTTATGCCGACCAGTTTGGCGGCCCCTCGGGGAAAAAATTCAAATACAAAAAACTTAACCAGTTACTCTCTTCTGTTGCGCATCTTCCTTCAGAACAACAAAAAAACATACTGGATCAGACTATTGAAGAATGGAAATCATGGAAAAATGAAAACGGAGAAATAACACATTACGAGCAAATAGATGATATTTGTATTATTGGCATCAGGTTTTGAAAAAATGATTACTAAAGAAACCAACAGGGAAAAGATCTGGCAACTGGCCGAAAAAACAGGGGCGGAAAATATTTTTTCTCCCGGTGAAAAATATTTTATTAAAGAAGAAGGTAAAGACATTTTGATTTTTGTATCATGGCAGGAATACGTCATGGTTTTTAAAGGAAACGGGGCTCTTGAAATCCCCTCTCAACTACAACAGTTGCAAATTACTGTTCAGAATAATGATCCCCGGCTACCGGATAATTTGCTGGAAAAGATAATAACACAACTGGATATCTATCTTCACAAATCCTCTCCTTCTTCCTGGCTTTTTGACGCACAATAAAGAGCCCTGCAGAAACGAACTTTTCTCCTCTGTAAACGTTTATTTACAAAACATTCTTACTTTTACCCCATGGAGTTGATTAAATACATCTTCTTTCTCGGTATAGTTTTCATTGTGTTCAGCATAATATGGGGATTTTTTATGATTCTCTATCGCCTGCTTACCGGCTTTCAGCAACGCAACAGTGCCGAACGATACGTTTTTAAACTGGCCAATATGTATTTGCTGGTTTCCCTCAGCGCCATGCAAACGCAGGAATATCTGCTGAAGCCTGAAGCCCCAAAAATTCTGATTACAGTGGTAGGATTACTTGTGCTTTACTCCTATCTCACCGGCCGTTTGGAACGAAAACGGTTTATCATGCAGATCAATAACATGAAAATTAACCAGGAAGAACTCAATATGAAGTTCGAATCGTTTATTATTATTGCTTCGCTGGTTTATTTTTCATTCTGTATCACGCATCCTGTTATTGCTGATAATGCAGTGAACCGCTGGTTTTATGGTGCGGTAAAAAACATTTATGATACGCCTGTCATTGGATGGATTATTGGTTTGGTGGGTGTTTTCTTTCTCGTTTTTATGCTTATCAAAAGTTTTGTGGTCACGACCAGCTTCATTACCGGTTTTCTTGAAAAAATTACGGGGACGAAAAAAAATGATGACGACCAGAATAATGACGGATATACCGATTACGAAATCATAGAAGACGATAAGTTAAAATGAAACTCTATCCCATTCACACCGGAAATTTTAAACTCGATGGTGGCGCTATGTTTGGCGTGGTGCCAAAAACCATCTGGCAAAAAACCAATCCTGCCGACTCCAATAACATGTGTACCTGGGCTCTTCGCTGCCTGTTGGTGGAAAACGGAGATCAACTTATTTTGATTGATGCAGGAATAGGAAACAAACAGGATGAAAAATTCTTCAGCCATTATTTTCTTCATGGCGATGATTCGCTGGACGGATCACTGAAAAAACATGGCTTTTCCCGCGATGACATTACCGATGTTTTTCTTTCACACCTTCATTTCGATCATTGCGGAGGATCCATTCAGTGGAATTCTACAAAAGAATATTTCGAACCCGCATTTAAAAACGCACATTTTTGGAGTACACAACGCCATTGGGAATGGGCCACAAAACCTAATCCGCGGGAAAAAGCTTCTTTTCTTAAAGAAAATATTCTCCCGATACAGGAAAGCGGACAACTGAAAATGGTGGAACGGCAGGGCGATTTTACAAAAGATATTTTCCCCGGGTTTTCCGCTTTATTTGTCGATGGCCACACCGACAGTATGATGCTTCCGCATATTACGTATAAGGGAAGAACGTTAGTCTTCATGGCCGACCTTCTTCCTTCCGTTGGACATATTCCCCTTCCCTACGTGATGGGTTACGACACAAGGCCGCTGATTACTATGGAAGAAAAGAAAAAATTTCTTGAAGATGCGGTGAAAAACGATTATGTATTGTTTTTCGAACACGATTCTGTCAACGAATGCTGTACATTGCAAATGACAGAAAAAGGCGTAAGACTGAAAGAGATTTTTAGATTGGAAGATTTGTAGGGAAATTGATGAATAGTTAATAATCAATAGCAGAGGTGAGTCGCGACTCACCCGTACAAATCCGGTTAAAATTATTTCAGGGAATTAAAAAAATATTGGTTTTCGTTATTTATTATTTGCCAATGGTTATCAGGCAATATTGCAGAGGTGAGTCGCGACTCACCCGTACACATCCGGTTAAAATTATTTCAGGGAATTAAAAAATATTGGTTTTCGTTAATTATTGATTTGCCAATGGTTATCAGGTAATATTGCAGAGGTGAGTCGTTTGTATAACGACCCGATGGCGGAAAATAAAAAAGTCCGCCTCTTTACGAAACGGACTTTTGAATTGGAAAAGTTAATTTGATTAGCGGATAAACATTTTTTCAGTCATCTGTCCCTGATCGAATTTTACAGTAATAACGTAAACTCCCGAAGCCAGCCCGGCTGTGCTTACCTGCTTTGTGGAAGCATTGATGCTTTCATTAATCACAGTTTCTCCTGTAACGGTGGTAACAGTGATATTTCCATTGGTAAGGTCGCTTCCTGTGATATTTACAGTAAGTTCGTGATTCATTAAAGAAAGATCTACCAGTTGAGCAATGTTGGTTTCTTCCACTCCAACAGTAGTTGCACCTGCAGGAATTCCCTGTGATGCAGTTGTATTGTAAGCATAATCTTTAATAGTAAAATTGGAAGCATCAGCAGCTACATCAAGACGAGCCCAACCATAGTGTGTATTGGCACCGATCATGAATTTCAATCCGAGATACTGATCTGTAACACCCAGCCATGAACCAACGCTGAATGGAATAAATCCACCCAAAGTTCCTTTAGCCGCCATAATCAAAACCGATTGTGAAACGGATGCTGGCGCGCTCATAAATGTTCCGGTATTATCGATCATTGTATTGAGAGCAAGAGCATCTGCATAGTTTGCGGGGAATTGAGATCCGGCATGAGCAATAGCGCCTTCTGCAGTTCCTGCAGTTTGAAGCCCTACTCCCAATCCACTATAGGAAACTGAGCTGGCAGAACCACTGATAGCTACCGCTCCGATAGTAAATTCGGGACTTACATTGTTATCCATATCCAGCAAATAATTATTCCCTGTGGAAATCATTTGATCAGGATTTACATCCGTATATACTACCTGGGCATTAGCTGCAGCAGCTGTAGCCAATACACCGGTAACGGCTGAATAACGAATGAGTTTTTCTTTACGGGTTGAGTATTGTTTTTTCATAGGCTGTTTTTTTAGCGATACAATATTATTAAATTTTAACGGCATGTGCAATTTTAACCCCGCCTTTCTTTATACAATTCGCGGTTGATAACCCTGGTATCCAACAGCTTGCCTGCGTCTTGTATTCCTAAGTATAAAGCCAGTGCCTTTAGTTCTTCTCCCGGGTCTTTCATAAGTTCATTGAAATCAAGGAAAAAGGGCTGAAGCAAAGGATAGTTTTTCATCCAGTCATCTACAATTCTCATTTGATTTTTATTGATGATGTCCAAACCCGATGGAAAAGCGTTTTGCTTATATCCCGGAAGTCCTGCTACTTTTTGCTGAGAGGCCAGCACCTCATTTATGTTCCTTTCCATCCATATCAGCTTATAGTTGTAGCCAGAAGGAAGATCCATTAATTGAGCCGGATCCAGTTTCACTGCTTTTCCTTTGGCTTCCTCCAGCCACCCTGAAACGGGCAGCGTTCCGGTTTTTTTTGAGTCAACTCCATTTTCATCATCTGCCAGCAATGATATTCCTGCTGCTTTCAGGATTTGCATAGCCACGGTTCGTCCCGAACGATTTAATCCCGACACAACAATAATTTCTCCCTTGTTTTTTTCATCCAAAACCTGTTGATGATATTTTGCTTTTTCTTCCAGCTGAAGATAATCGCTATAAAGTTTCACCAGTTGTTCGTGTGCTTTCAGCATACCGGGCGCAATCTGTAATGCATATTGAAAAGCATTGGCGGCATGTTCATATTCACCCAGGCCGGTTAGCGCCACTCCCAATTGGTAATGTGCCTGCGGAAAATAATTTCTGAGTTCAACAGTTTCCAGTAAATGATCGGTAGCCTCTTCAAATCGTTCCTGTTTCAGTTGTGACACGCCCAAACCGTAGGCAGCGCTCACATTTTTTTTATCTATTTCAAGCGCTGTAAGGAAATTTTCTTCTGCCTTTTCATAACGGGCACAGGCTAAGTGGGCAAATCCGGTTTGAGTGAACAATTCGGCCGAGCGCGGAGCGTACTCCATCGCTTTTTTAAAATAATCAATGGATTTGTGTGCCCGTTGCTGTGCGATCAATACCCTTCCTTTAAGGTACCATAAAAACGATTTGTATGATTTTTCACGCGCCAGCAATGTTTCTATAATAGCATTACAGTCATTCAGCCTTTTCAGTTCAAGATAACATTGAGCCAGCAGCAACATATATCTTTCATTTCCCTTTGCTGAAATTTCTTCCAGCAACTCCACTGCTTTTTCAAATTTCCTGTTAAACATGTGGTTTCGTGCCTGGAAATATAAAGCTTCCTTTCTTGCTTTTTCTACCTGCTCTTCAGCATTACCTTCAGGCTTTTCGATATATCCCAGTTCAATGAGTTGTTTCATGGCTTCATTCTCGGCCCAGGCATCCATTCGTTTGTCTCTGGAATGCATTCCTGTATACCCTTCATTCACGTCTTCCCAGCTTTCGATATACTGCGGAATTATTTTTCCTTCAAAACACTGCAACAGTGGTTTTCCATCCATATCCTTACCCAATGGAAGTCCCAGGTACGTTAGTAATGTCGGGGTAATATCCATTACAGAAGCGCCATAGATTCGTTCATTCTTTTTTATTCCCGGGCCACTTATCACGATAATACCAAACGGGCTGTGTTCGAAAGTGGGTCCGGCAGGTTCTTTAGGATAATACAAAGGCCGCAGATGATCGGAGTGAAAACCATGATCGGAAATGAGCATCACCAATGTATCATCGTCCACCATACTGAGTTTTGCTTCCAGCATCATATCCTGCAACATATAAGCGGCATCCACCAGTCCGTTATATTTATCAAACATTTCTTTACTAACACTTTCACGATAGGGCGGTCGATAACGCATTCCCAGATGTGAAAAATGGTCGATCATATCAAAATACACTGCAGTAAAATCCCATTCACGGTTATCCATAAGCCAGGTGGCTGCATTTTGTATACAGCTTCCGTGAGAAATCAATTTGGCCACTACCTCAGCCGTTTTATCATTTTCCTGGTTGATCATTGAAAACTGCGGAATAAATGGCAGGATATGCGCAAAAGTAAGTTCGGAAGGATGCATGCGTAATTCTTCGAGGACAGGAGCCAGTTCGGGAGGATAAACTGTTCCGTCATCCATTTTCCAGTTTTCTTTTTCGGTAACGGTTACCATCTGGTAGAAATTACTCACCATGGCGCCATTTACCGGTTCTGCAGGATGAGAAGGCCACCAACCGATGACATTGGTTTTATATTCGTTTTGGTTGAGAATATTCCAGATGGCTTTTACTTTTCGCGAAGTGGATAATAAAGGACGTAATCCTTTTCCATCGGGTGAAGGTTCAACAAATCCGAGTATGCCGTGTTTTTCGGGATATTTTCCGGTGGCGATGCTGGTCCACAGCATAGGAGAAACAGGTGGATCGAACGTGGAAAGTTTTCCTCTTACTCCTTTTTCAATAAGTGTTTTCAGGGCGGGCATTTTACCCTGTTCCATCAGCTGATCAATCACATCCCAGTCAGCTGCGTCCCATCCGATGAGAAGTATTTTTCTTTTTTTATTCAAATCAAAAAAAAGGCCCCCATGTGGAGGCCTTGAGAATTTTAAATTCAAAAATTATTTCACAAAGATCTTTTTGGTGATCTTGTTTCCGTTTTGCACAACCGTTACAAAATAAACACCTGATGCAGCATTTTCCATAGGAATAATGTTGCTGGCGGCAGTAACGGGTATTGACACCAATTGTTTTCCGGTAACATCTGAAACGATAATTGCACCTTCAACAGCTACAGAGTTCATGTTTACATTAATTCCGTTTGCATTTCCGAAAACAGAAATGTTATTCAGGGAATTTTCAGTAACACCGGTTGCAGGTTGAGCACCACAAAGAATCTGTGTATTGGCTGTTCCATCGTACCCATAATCTTTAACGGTAAACTGTGTTGAAGCAGCATTTACATCCACGCGCACCCAGCCATAGTGAGTACTTGTACCGATTCTGAATTTCAGTCCAAGATATTTGTCGTTTTGGCCCAGGAAATTACCTGTGTTATACGCATTGAAAGGAGGAGCAAAAGCAAGAGCCATCAGCTGGTAAGCCGCTGAAGTGCTGTCTTCCCAAAGCAGTGAGCCGCTGATAGGATCATTGAGTACGTGTGCAGTTGGGCCACCGGTATTGGCAGTGTCAATAGCATTGGTAGATGATCCGGGAACTGCGATAGTGTAATCATACTGGATAGTACCGAAAGATGCAGTATAAGTACCATGAGCGGTACCGAGAATAAAATCAACAGTAGCATCATTATTAAGGTCCAGGTTGTATGAGTTTCCTGTAACCACATTCAGGTCAGGATTCACATCTGTATAGTTTATCTGTGCCTCAACAGTGCCTCCGGCTACAAGAGTACCGGCCAATGCAGAATACGATTTCAATTTCTTTTTAAGAGTAGTGTTTTTATTCATAGCCTGTAGAATTTGGTTAATTCGCGAATATAAGAATGAATTTAATACGATTGAAAGGCTTAATCGTTTTTGGTGGTTTATTTATAGCTGGCTAAGTAAAAAGAGAATCAGGTCTTTACCCGGTATAATTGTAAATCAACAGCTTGCGCCATTTTTTCAGCATCCAGGTCCTGTTCGAGAAAAGAGCTGATTTCTTCGGAGATTTCAATGGGCCTGGATAAAACATCTTTGTAGTTTACATACATAACTTTACAATTGGGTTGTCCGGCCAGCCAGCTTTTGGAGCTTTCGAGCTGATGGGTGAAAGTTTGGGAGACCATGGCGGGAAATTCTTCCGAATCGCGGCCCCGCATTTTTTGTTTTGACTTAAGTATTTCTGTCATATCTCTTTCCATGAAGATGATCCTGTAATTAAAATTTACAGGCAGGTAGTGCAATTGCTGGGCAATGATCTTTACTGCTTTTCCGCTGGCATCATTTATCCAGCTATTTTCACGCGATAATCCTTTTACTTTTTCAAATTCAAAATAACCTTTGGGATTGTCTGTGTCGGGTTTACGGCTGTCATCGGCAAGAATTTCCATTCCTCCTTCCTTCAGCATCTGCATCATCATAGATGTTCCCGACCGGGGTAATCCTGACACGATAAAGACAGTTCCCTTAATTTTTTCTTCCAGGAATTTTTTGGATGCAGCTGCTTTTTCGGGTTGATGGAGATGGGCGGAATACAATTCAACCAGCCATTCGTGTGCTTTTTTATACCCGGGATTCATACTTATAGCTACCTGGAAAGCCTGTGCTGCGTGTTCGTATTCCTGCAAATTATACAGGGCTTCACCCAGGTGATAATGTGCCGCAGGAAGATGGTGCATTAATCCGATAGCCGTTAGCAGATGGTCGGCTGCTGTTTCAAATTCTCCCTGTCTTAAAAGGCTTACACCAAGTCCGTAATATGCAAAAGGATTATTAATATCAATTTCTATTGCTTTAAGAAAGGCAGATTCTGCTTCTTTCCATTTTTTCAATTTATTATACACATTTCCAATGGAAATATGCAGGTCGGGCATATGGCTGATTTTTTCCTGGGCTTTTTTGAAGCACTCCATGGCTTTTCTGGGCCGGTGCTCTGCCAGCAATAATGTTCCTTCCAGGAAATCAAGATGAGGCATGTTGGGAAGGTTGCGCTCTTTCATTTCGTTGATCACCTGCCGCATTTTGGTAAACGCTGCAATGGTTTGATAACAATGTACCAGTTTTAACCCGTAACGCGACTGGTCGGGATTTTCAGCATACAACTTTTCGAGGATAGCAATAGCTTCTGCCATTTTCTTTTTTGACGACAATACTTTTGCAAGAATAAAATCAGTTTCGTTTTTGGTGTGCTTTACCCTTTTTTGTTTATCTTCTCCCGGCCCTTCCACATATCCCAGCTCTATGAGTTGCTGAAGCGCCTCCTGTTCGGCCCAGGGGTCGGTTTTTATATTTTCTCCGTGCATACCACATTCACCCGGAACATTTTCCCATGAATCTATATATTGCGGCACAGTTTCTTTACTGAATACCTGCAGCAAAGGCTTTCCGTCCATATCTTTTCCTATCGGCAATCCGAAGATCGTTAGTAACGTGGGTGTGATATCCAAAAGTGTAGCGCCATAAATGCGTTCGTCTTTTTTAATGTCCGGTCCTGAAATGCATAAAATACCATAGGGACTGTGTTCCAATGCCGGGGCGATGGGTTCGTTGGGCAATTTTTTTGGACGCAGATGATCGGAATGAAATCCGTGGTCAGACATCACTATCACATACGTATCTTCATCAATAAGGTCCAGCATCCTGTCGAGCATCATATCCTGGTACCGGTAAGCGGAATTGATGACATTTTTATACAGGTTGTAATATTCATCGGGAATCCCGTTTTGCTGAGGTGGATGGTATTTCATATACCCATGGCAGAAATGGTCGATAGCGTCAAAATATACGCCCATAAAATCCCATTCTTTATTTTCCATTATCCATGTAGCAGCAGCCTGTATACTGGCGGCCGAAGCGATTATTCCTGCCAGCGGAACAAGAGACCGGTCTTTTTCCTGGTCGACTTTTTCAAGATCGGGCACGAACGGCAACAGCATTTCTGCAGAAATTTCGTGTGATTCAAGGTGAAATTCTTCCAATACAGATTCGAGTTCTACGGGATGAACTGTGCCGGGCTTTATTTTAAACACTTTTTCGTGTTTCAGGATTTTATGAAAGTAATTGGAAACACAAACGCCATTGATAGGTTCGGCAGGATGACTGGGCCACCAGCCGACCAGATGTGTTTTATATCCTTTTTGGGTGAGAATATTCCAGATGGCTTTTACTTTTCTTGAGGTAACGGACACCGGCTTAATGTCGCCCGTTTTCGCGTCAGGTTCTACAAAATTCAGGATGCCGTGTTTATCAGCTGTTTTTCCTGTGGCAATGGATGTCCACAATATGGGTGATAATGGTGGATCAAGAGTCGCCAGGTTTCCCATAGCACCTTTATTCACCAGTTTTTCGAGGGCAGGCATGCGTCCCGCATCCATCAACGGATTAATGATCTTCCAATCGGCTGCATCCCAGCCAATCAATAAAACTTTTTTCTTTTTCATCCGACTTTATTCCTGTATAGGGATGGATTTACTGCCTGTGTCATTTTTTCACGGTCAAGCGGCCTTCCGAGAAAAGATTCAAGTTCAGTTATAAATGATGATGGATCGGCCACAATATGACTGTAAACAGCTTTAATGTACGAAACGTTAGGTTTGTTTTCCATCCAGGCTTGTACATTTACAAGTTGTTTTTTAAACACTTCGCCAATAGCCACCGGTGCGGGAGTATTTCCTTTTCCGAGCATCACCTGTTGAGAACGCAATACTTCGTCCAGGTTTCTCTCCATAAAAATCACTTTATACTGAAAGTCATCAGGCAGGTATTGTAACAACTGGGCGATCACTTTCACCGATTTTCCACAGGCATTTTTTACCCATGAATTATCGCTGGCCAGTTTTTTCACCGGCTCGTATTCAAAATATCCCTGCGGATTACTGTTATCGGGGGTACGTAATTTATCTGTCATTGCCTCAATTCCCCCGGCATCCAGCATTTGCATCATCAGGGATGTGCCACTTCGTGGCAATCCTGAGACAATGATAATTTCGTTGTTCATCGCGTAATCACAAATCGTTGACGGTGCTGAAATCCCTGTCCCGTTATTTCGGCAATATAAACTCCGCTGGTTAACGCTGTCATATCAAATTTTCCGGAGGAAGAAATATTAAAATTCTGAACAATTTTTCCGCTGATGTCGAAAATAGTAACCGAGGCATCACCGGTTTGATAAAGTTGAATATGCAGTTGGTTCATTATCCAGGAAATGCCGGCAGCCGGCTGATTGTTTTCGTTTATTCCCACTGTAGTTTGTCCTGCAGGAATGGCGGTATTGGGCGATTGCTGTATGGCATAATCCCTGATGGTGAGACTTTGTGTATTGGCCGCTACGCTCAGGCGCACCCATCCGAAATAATCGAAAGTAGAAATGTTAATTTTAAGTGCAAGGTATCCGTCAGTAGCATCATTCTCCCAAAATGAACCTGAAAACGGAAAACCGCTGCTTTGATTAAACGCCAGTGAACCAAAAACGTTTGATCCGTTTTGAGGAACCCATATTAGTCCATCGTCAATTACGGTACCCAGTGTAAGCTTGAAAGGATACTCGTAAGCCCCTGCTATATTTCCTGCAAATGCGCGCGAGTTATCCATTGGAGAGACTGCTGCGATCCATACATTATAGGCTGTATAATTTGTATCGATAAAGAAAAAATCATTTACGGAGTCACCATCCATGTCAAAATAGATGGAAGAATCGGATATCACGATGTCGGGTGTTAAATCTGTATAACTGATTTGTGCGGATGCCTGTGAGGCGGTGACTGCCGTTACAGCAAAAGAGCAATAGCGGGCCAGTTTTTTTTCAGATTCCGGTGATAGTTTCATGCCATTAATTTTATTTAAATATAAAAAAAATCCCCCGTAAAAAAACGGAGGATTTTCTTTATTTGAAACACGATTACCTGATCATGATTTTCTGAACCATAACACCTTCGTTGAACTGGAGGCTAACGGTATAGATACCGGCAGCCAATCCGTTGAGATCAACTGAAGTTGTTCCGTTAACGGCAGTGTTGCGAACAACCTGTCCTGTTGTAGAAACGATGGTAAGGTTACCATTGGTCAATGTCTCGAGCATAGTAATATTCAGCTGGTTGTCGTAATTAACAACAGTTACTTTTCCATCTATGTTCTCGGAAACCGAGGCGGGCATCTGTCCGGCATTAATCGGGCCGTTTGCGGTCATATTCAGTCCAAGATCTTTGATGATCATAGATTGGGTATTTGCAGCAACTGACACACGTATCCAGCCATAATAGGTTTGTCCAAGAATATCAACACGTGCACCGAGGTAACCATCAGTAGCATCGTTTTGCCAATGTGAGCCGGAGAAAGGAAAAGTGCTGTTGGCATTTAGTGCTAACGAACCCTGAATACCTGAACCACCTGCAATCCAACTCAGGGTATTATCAATAGTGGCATTGAGAGCCAACTTGAAAGGATATTCATATGGACCTGTTCCACCAGTATTTCCTGCCAAAGCCTGGGTTCCGATTGGAGTAGCTATAGCATACCATGCGCCATTCATCAGAGTGTCAGCGAAAAAATAATCCGCGTTGGAATCTCCTGTAATGTCTATAGCTGCGGTAGCGTTTGCTAAAGTGATATCCGGATTGATATCATAGTAAGTAATCTGTGCATTTGCTGATCCGGCAGCGAGCACTGTACCTGCTACGGCTGTATAGCGAGCAAGTTTTTTTTCAAATTTGGGAGTAAAATTTTTCTTCATAGTTTTCAAAACGTTTTGATGATGGCGAATTTACTACATTTTAAGCACTATTCTTTAAATGATCGTAATTAATTATTCACGATTTTTGTTTGATAAAGGTTTTCATCGGTTACTTCGGCCAGTTCTTGTATGTTACCTTGTCCTAGGAAATTTACCAATTCGAGTACAGATGCCTCTTTACTTGTAAAAAACCGGTTGTAATCTAGTTTAACAATATTTGCCATCGGTTTATTTTCAATTAGTTGATTTACAATCTTATCGTAAACGCTAAATGTTTCAGCGAGCCGGACAGGGAAAGAGTTTAAAAAATTATCGTTCAATCCATGCTTGGTTTTAAGACATGATTTAAGAATTTCATTAAAGTTTCTTTTTATATAAATTATCCTATAATCATAATATTCAGGTAGATATTCAATCAATCCCGGGGGTATTTTTACAGCCTTTCCTACGGCATCGGATAGCCATGATTTATCATACGAAAGGGTTTGAGACTGTGAGAATTCAAAATAGCCATGAGGGTTAAACTGATCAGCAACTTTTATATTGTCGGTTAAAAGGTCAATTCCTGCTTTTCTCAGCATTTGCATAATCATGGATGTTCCACTTCTTGGCAAACCTGTGACAATAATAATTTCGCCTCTCACCTGTTTTTTGATTTCAGTCAGATGGACCAATAATCTCTGCTCATTTTTTATCTGCGATGAATACATTTCTACCAGTCTTTTTCTGCTTCGCAAATCTTTTTGATTCATAGAAACCGCCAATTCAAACGCATTAGAGGCTTCGATAAAATAACCTGATTTAAACAGAATTTCACCTATTAATGCATGAGCCCAGGGGAAATAATACATGTTATCAATGAGTTCCATTAACATATCCAACGCCTGTTCATCTCTGCCTGTTTTATATAAAACATTTGCCATTCCCTCCATGGCAAAAACGTTTTGAGGGTCAAGCAATAATGCCTTGCTGTAATATTCTTCTGCTTCCTTAAAAAGATACCTGCGGTAAAATGATTGCCCCATATAAACCAATGTAGTTGGCGATCCGGAGGTTTTAGACAAAACTTTTTCAAATAGTTCCTTTGCCCGTATAGTATTGTTTCTGGACATTTCGAGCAACCCTTCGCTGACATCCAGGCCAGGTATATATTTATCAGGATATGACGATTGAATTTTTCTTAGTAATTCATCACTCTCTTTAAACATTCCTTTCTGCAGGTAACAACTAAACAGGCGAAGAGAAAATCTGGGTTCATATTTATTGGATTCACATAGTTCCTGCAACAGGGGAATGGCCTCTTCATAACGGAAGGTATGTACAAAACCTCTTGCCAGGTTATAATTCGACTCATCAATTGCTGTTTTTATATTTTTTGATTTATCAGTATCGGGCTTATCTATATACCCAAGTTCAATCAGCTGATTCATGGCTTCCTGTTCTTCAAAAGGATCTCTCAATTTATTGGAAGCATGCATTCCATGGTTACCATCCACCTTTTCCCATGAAGGAATATACTCCGGGTGTTTAGTACTTTCGAAAATATCTATCAATGGTTTTCCTATCATATCATTTCCAACTGGCAAATCATAAAGAGTAAGGATTGTGGGGGTAATATCAATAACTGATCCTCCATAAATTTTTTTATTTTCAGCTATACCCGGGCCTTTCACCGCAAAAAAACCATAAGGTGAATGCTCGTAAGTGGGTCCCGAGGGTTCGTGTGGAATGAATTTAGGCCGCAAATGATCGGGATGAAACCCGTGATCGGAAATTATCATTACCGTAGTTTCTTTACCTGCGAGTTCCAATAATCTTTCCAGCATCATATCATGAAACCTGTAAGCACTTGTTACCACATCCTTATAAATTTCAAATTTTTCAGCATCAATAAAATCTCTTTTAGGAGGGTGAAACTTCATCGCAGAATGAGAAAAGTGGTCAATTCCGTCATAATAAACTGCCATAAAATCCCAGGGTTCATGTTCCATCAGATATGTAGCTGCATTGTGAATGGAACAGGTTTGAGCCAATGTGTTGGCTATATGCACCAATCCTTTATCCTTATCCTGATCGACATTATCAGCAAGAGGAATAAAATTTTTAAGAATTGCGCCTGTCAATTCATTAAAATGTACTCTGAGCGGTGATAATTCTGTGATCAGTTTTTCAGGATGAATAGTTCCGTCTATCAGGCCCCATTTTGTTTTATCTTTTTCTTTAGCCAACTGGTAGAAATTAGAAACCATACATCCATTGATGGGTTCAGCGGGATGAGATGGCCACCATCCTACTACATTACTTTTATATCCTTCCTGGTTAAGAATATTCCATATCGCTTTTACTTTTCTGGAGGTTACAAGAACGGGACGAATTCCGGTTTTGCTGTTGGGATCGGGATCAGGTTCTGTAAATCCCGTTATTCCATGTACCTCTGCTCTTTTTCCCGTGGCAATGGATGTCCAAAGCATAGGAGAAAGCGGTGGTTCAAGAGTGGCAATTTTTCCGCTGGTTCCTTCTTCAAGAAATTTTTTCAGTGTGGGCATCAGCCCTTTTCCGATCAGTTCGTTAACCACTTTCCATTCGCAGGCATCCCAGCCAATCACCAGCACTTTTTTCTTTTGCATATTACTTTTCTCCTTTATCGTTTCCCTGCTCTTTTTTTTCCTTTTCTTTTTTGATTGCTTCGTTTCTCACTTTTCTCCATGCCTGTACACCACGATAGCCCAGCGCCAGCAGTCCCAATGAACCTTCCACGGGAATTTCGTATACATCACCCGGTTTAAGGTTTTTATTTTTCGGTTCGCTCATAGATTGAATTATTTCTGCAAAGATAGGAATATTGAAGGCGGATTTTCTTATGAAAACAAAAAATGCAGTGCCTTTTGACACTGCATTTTTCTACATAGAGAGGATATTTTAACGAACAATCACCAAAGGCCTGCTCATAGAGGTATTTCCTGCGGATACTCTTACAGTGTAAGAACCGGCATCCAGATCGCGGATACTAACAGTGGTATTGTTTTGTCCTTTATTTACCTGCAACGCTACTGTTTTCACCAGTTTTCCGGCCACATCAAATACTTCTGCATTCCATACCGAATTTTCTGCGGCTTCAAAATTGAGTACAATCATATCGGCAGCCGGGTTGGGATACATGGTAAGTAATGCCACGTTTTCCATCAATTCGTCCACTGAAGTAATCGTATTGTCCCACAACTGGAAATCGTCAACAGCTGCTTCAATCAAACTTCCTCCATCGAGGTTTTGGCCAAGGCGCGTACTATCTGAAGCAATAAACTTCACCGATACGGTTGTTGTTGGAGTTACATAATCGGCTACTCTGAAAGCCATTCTTCTCCATTCCAGCTCTGAAGATTTGGTATTTTCAACCGGCACCCATGTTGAACCGTTGTTGGAAATATACACCTGCCACCAGTCAGCATTGGGATTGGCACCGGAAGGCGGATTATTGGTATACCAGCGGAAATAAGTGATAGTTGGATTGGTATAGGCTGTCATGTCGATAACAGGCGACACCAAAGTAGTGTGTCCTGCATCCACGTCATTTGTACCCAAACCATCATTTGCATTAGGTGCATTTCCGGTAAACCAGCAGAAAGATCCTCCGGGCGTGTGTTGATAATACGGTTGAACACAAGTGCTTGTATCAATGGGTGGACCAACATCGCTGTATGATCCTGTAGGAATTCCGAAGGTCCAGTCTCCTGTAGTATTGTTATCAGACGGAAGGCCGGTAGTCCAGTTACCAAAATCCTGGAAAAAGTCAGAGCCATCATCTGTTCCTTCCAAATCATATCCTACCATGCAATAATGCGGAAGATTGGGGTCGGGCTGATCGGCACCTCTTGGAATTACTGCTGATAAAAATCCATTAATATCTTCTGCTCCCACATAATAAGCAATCACCGTTCCGTTAGGTTGTGCGGGCAAATCTACTGTATAGTTGTTTCCCGAAACGTTTGTCATCGGAAGATTATTCCAGGTTGGGCTGCTGTTTAAGCGATAGAAACATTTTACAGCACTCAGGTAATTGGTATAGGGAAAGTTGAGATTGAGTGTCGCATTAACGGGAATGTTGGCCGCTCCTGCTGAAGTGAGTACCGGGTTATGAGCGAGTGTGGCATTTGAAATAAGGTGAATTCCATGCAGGTCGAATGCATCTACGATTTGCTGTCCATTAGGCGTTCCGTTAAGAATATTGGCATCAATATCATCGGCCAAAAGCGCATCAATGAGCACATCGGTAAAAGCAGTACCTTCATTTCCATTCATTGCTGTAGCCTGTAAACCTGCGTAGGCTTCCACAAACAAAAGTGTGGTGGCATTCATATCACTTCCGAGGTTAAGGTAAGTGTCCCACCATGCACCGGCAATAATTTCTCCATCCGCATGAACTTCGCCCACAATATGAATGGGATACACTTTCCTGTTCTCATCATATCTGCGGATAAAATCAGTTACCACTGCTGCATCTGTTCCATATCCCAGCACAGCGTTTTCTGTAATAGAATAAGCCCAGAAATCAGCGTATCCCTCGCCCATGGCTCCATTAATAAAAAAGCTTCCCTGGTCGCTGTAATAATTATCATTTATTCCGTGTCCGTATTCGTGATATACTACATCTGCAACAGTAGCAAAAGAAGTACATCCGCCACCCTGGGCGTAGAAATTAATGGAAGACCCGTCATAAAAAGCATTACAGGTTCCAGCTACATCAACGTTTGTTGGCAACGAAAAATCCATTCCGGTGAAAGTTGGCATATAGGATTTATGATGGTCGTGAACGATATTCACGTGGTAGAAAGCTGAAAGCTCCCTGATATTGGCATCTGTATCAAAACTAACGGTGTTGGCCCCTCCGTTAAGTGTGGCGCTCATCGTGGGCATCACTCCGTTGGTTTCTACGGTAGACCAAAGTCCGGCCAATTCGAAATTTACTGTAGCCGGGCCCATATTGGTTGTAGCCACAAACCCGGTTCCGTCTGTTACATAATTGCTGGCTCCGATAGAAAGATTCATATTGGGCATTGGCTGAACCGATGAAGGGTCGTAGGAATGGGTTAGATAAACTGTTCCGTTTACCTGTGCATCAATAGTTCCACCGGGTTGTTTTTTACCTTCTTCCTTATGCGAAAAATGTTTCACCATATTCTGGCGATACACCACATCACCCGTAACAGCATCTATCAGTGTATAAAAATCAGATGGAATCATATCAGCATCTATGGTTTTTACATTCACCTGGTAAACGAGTTTGTAGATATATGCTTTATTTTCGGGAACCGGTAAAATGAACAACTCACTGGCTACATCAGCCGACAGAATGGTTTCGTTGATTCCCGACATTGCGGCCGTTTGAGCGGCATTGGTATTTAGTGACGGAGATGTACTGATATTAATATCGTGATACACATCAGCACCAAACAACACCACTTTATTTCCGGGTGTGAGACGAACGGTTAATTTGCTTTGTAAAACTTTAAGCCCGTTGTGTACCTGGCCAAAATTCACGTAATGATATTTTTCGGTGGTGGTTACCCCCGTAAGGACCAGTTCATTTTCGGGTATTTTGAAATTTTGAAGATAGTTGCTGATAAAATTACGTGCCGCCAGTTCGGGAGTAGCTCCTGATACCTGGATAGGTGTTCCGGTTGCACGGTGTGGCTTGCGGTTTTCTTCATTAAAAAGCACCCACCAGTCACCATGATCCTGCAGAAATTTCTGCCAGGCATGCGATTCGCGGAGCTCAGCCTGGTATTGCAGATCGGGCATCCATGCTGTCCACGGATAAAACGTTTTTTCATAGGGGCTTTTGCTGCTATGCACATTTCCCCCGGCAAAGGAAGAAAAGGTTAAAACAGCAAGAATGGTGGTAAAGATCATTTTCATGTTTAGCCAGGTTTTGGGTTTAGCGGGTGTAAGTTAGATAATATCCGGTAAACCGGCAATTGCCATGTTAAGGATTATGACAATATGCCGTTGGCTGGTTAAAAGTGACCGTTTGTTGGGTTTAAAATATTACATTTATGGAAATATTGACAGCATGAAAAGAACCTTGTTGATTTTATTGATATTATTACCTGCCATTGGATTTTCACAGGAAGACCCTGAAATAATTGAAGAAATTGACGGACGAAACGTGGTGAAACAGAATGAGAAGTATGGATTGATGAAAAAATCAAAATACATCATTCCCGCTTATTTTGATACAATCTATTATATCGATCACGATTATTTTATGGTACATCAAAACGGGAAAATGGGCGTGTTTGATAAAAAAGGAAAAATGGTGGTACCCGTGGCTTATCAGAATATCAACCCGTTTAATACTTATGAAGAAATATTCGAAGTATTTGCTACCGGAATCCGTGCGGTGTATGTAACCTCCAAACACAATAAATTATACGGTGGCCTGAAAGCAGCCAATACGCTTATCGCCAAACAAACCGAAGTCTCGTTGCTCGACTGGATTTTTTTCATGAAAGATGTGGCCGATTCGGGAGATAGTTATGGTTTTACCGTGGAAGCTATAATTCCCGATACCACCAAAATGGATCCTCTCTGCCTGAGGGCTTACCGGTATTACGCCAACCAGTCGGTAAATTCTACTCACGCTGAAAAATACTGGATCGGTTACAAAGGCGTGGTTTCTTCTTCTATTTATTTTCACAAACAAATTGAGTCAGACGACCAGGCAAAAAAGGCGTTACAGTTTCCCATAACGGGCATCACCTATGAGCAGGCTAACCTGTATTGCAAATGGCTTACACTGTTTCATGAAACAAATGAAGAACTTTACCTTGATGAATTACATGTAACCTTCCGTCTACCCACTGTTGCCGAATGGGAACAAATGGCATTTATCGGGCTGAATGAAGACATGAAAAAGAAAAAAGAATACGATAGTGTAAACGTAAAAGGCTGCGCTTTGTTTAATTATGTGGTTACTTCCAAATGCAGCAATTACGAAGAAATGGTGAAGCACAATGTAGGAAAAGGTTTATGCGAAAGAACTTCCTTTAATCCCGACTGGCAGGGATTTTACGGTTTGTATGGAAATGCGGCAGAAATGGTGTATGAAAAAAATATTTGTAAAGGCGGTGGATACTGCCACTATGCCAAAGAAGCAAAAATAGAAAACAATATTCCCTATAACGGTGCGCAGCCGTGGCTGGGATTTCGCTATGTGATGGAAATAAAAATTAAAAATTGATCCTTTCTTATTATTACTAAAATCAACTTTCCTGGCAATAATGGTAATCCCGGTACATTTGGTTATTATCTGAAATATGGCTGCTAAAAAAAAATCATTTTCTGAATTAATCAAACAACTTTCTGTTGCTCAAAGAAGATTTGATGCAGAAAGTATAACTGCCACCGGTTTATTATTATCGGATTTGAAGGAAATCAAACTGACAGGAGAAAAAAGTATTCAGCATTACCATGATTCGCTTTTATTCATTCTTGCTTATCCTGCCAGTGAAAATATCCTGAAAAAAGCTGAAAAAGAATTAAAACGGGTGATCGGTTTTGTACAAAGTAAAAACAAATCGCTGCATAGTGAGTTTTTACTTAATTCAGGCATTTCAGGTTCCAATATGTGCGCATCGTTTACGCTTGAATTTAACCGCTGGCTGATGGAACATTATCCCGGCTCCTGTGAGTTTGATTCGGTGGAAGGTGATAAAGATGAAATTTATCATGCGCTGAGCTATACACAGGATCCTGTTGAAGCCGAACTTAAACCCGAGGAGAAACAAAACAAAAACTATTTTTTCAGGGAAAAATTGCAGGGGCTGGCCTCCAAAAAAGATATACTGCGTTTTTATGTCAGCAGCGGATTACGTTTGCCGGGAAATCATTCCTATAAGGAAAACCTGTTTTCTTCTTTCCGTTTATACACCCGTTTTCGCCTGGGTGATGACTTCCCCACCCTTTCATCAGGAAGATTTAAAAAAGGAAACCTGTTTTATCATACCAACGGAATTATCCGGAAAACCACTCTTGCAGAAATTTTTTCAGAAGGAAAACCTGTTTCTATTCCTCTTACCAAAAGTGAAAAAACAAAACTATCAAACCTGGCCCGTGCTTCCATGGGATCGCTGATGAGGGAAACTGACCCATTTTCTTTTCCCAATCAAAATGAAACAGAATTACTTGACATGGGAAGGGGAATTACCATTGCGCTTTTTTATATGACACCCGAAATGAAATACCCGTTACAGGTATATGCCGGCTATTTGCTGATGAAAAACCATATTCCCATGGCTTACGGAGGCGGATGGATTTTAGGGCGGCAATCGGGATTTGGTGTAAATGTGTTGCCTCCGTTCCGCGGTGGAGAATCGGCATGGGTGGTGGGACAGCTTTTGCGTGCGTATAAATTCAGTTACAACGTTTCACTGTTTAGTGTTGATCCTTATCAAATAGGAAAAAACAACGCTGAAGGTATTAAATCGGGAGCCTTCTGGTTTTATTACCGGCTTGGGTTTCGTCCGCTTCAGAAAGAACTTTTTGCACTGGCAGAAAAAGAATGGAAAAAAATTTCGGAAAAGAAAAATTACCGCACACCAGAAAAAATATTAAAACTACTTGCTCATTCCACTTTGCTTTGGGAAGAAAAAAATGATTATTCGGAATATATTGATCCGGATAAGGTGAGTTTGAAGACCACCGAATGGATCAATAACAGGTATAAAGGAGACCGCCAGGTAATTTCAGCTTCATCAAAAAGTAAAAAGGAAACCTTGTTAAATAAAAACAAAATCCTGCTGGAAATTCTTTTTGCATACAACTCCATTTCAGAAAATGAAAAAAAATATCTGGAAGATTTTTTTATTCTGAAAGCAACGGATGAAAAGCAATTTACTCTCCGATCCGGAGAAATGATACAGAAGATGTTGAAGAAGGGGATATAATAACAGTATTAAACGGATAAAGCGATTCAAACATAAAACTTAAAACATATAACCTAAAATAATCTCCCATGGCCAAAGAAATAAAAACCAAACCTACCGCAGAAAATGTGGATGCTTTTCTTTCGAAAACGGATGAAAAGAAAAAAAAGGATGCCCTGGAATTACTAAAGTTGTTTAAAACCATTACGAAAGAGAAACCGGAACTATGGGGAAACGGTATCATCGGATTTGGAAGGTTCAGATATAAATACCCCACCGGACAACAGGGAGAATGGATGAAAACCGGATTCTCGGTAAGAAAAAGTAATTTTTCACTTCACCTGATGTCAGGTGCCCAAACCCACAGCAAACTTTTAAAAAAACTGGGCAAACACAAAACCGGGACAGGTTGCGTCTACATTAATAAACTGGAAGATATTGACCGCGAAATTTTGCAACAGGTAGTGAAAGATTCGTGGAAAATGGTTTCAGAAAAATACAAATAACATTGTTTTCCTACTTTATCATCTACAAGCCCTTTAATATGCTTTCGCAATTTACCCGCGAAGGCAGCCATGCAACTCTTGCCGACCTGGAATTTACTTTTCCAAAAGATGTTTATCCCGTTGGCCGCCTGGATAGCGACAGCGAAGGATTATTATTGCTCACCAATGATAAAAAAATAAATGCTCTTCTTCTCGATCCTAAACAAAAGCACCAGCGCACCTATCTTGTGCAGGCAGAAGGAGATATAACGGATAAGGCATTGCTTGAATTACAAAAAGGCGTGGAGATCAATATCAACGGAAAAACACATAAAACCCTCCCGGCCAAAGCGCATAAAATTCCGGAACCGGCAGAAATTCCCGAACGGAATCCGCCTATACGTTTCAGGAAATCGGTCCCTACTTCCTGGATACAACTCACCCTTACAGAAGGCAAAAACCGGCAGGTAAGAAGAATGACAGCCAAAACAGGATTTCCTACATTAAGGCTCATACGAATTCAAATGGAACAACTCACTTTATCTCCATTAAAACCCGGAGACGTTATGGAACTGGACAGGAATACGGTTTATGAAAAGCTTGGGTTGAAAATGTAATATTTCGTCAGGCGGGTTCTCACCCTTCGATCCTTTTCTGCACCAATTTTTTCACCCGTTTATAAAAAGAATCCGGATGCAGGGTTCGCCATTCCATTTCGTTGATGTTTCCGCCCATCACAAAATAACTGTCGATGTTGGCCGACTGGAAATCTTCAATTACATGATCACGAAAATTTACCATCGCAATCCAGCCATCATTTTCATTTGCTTCATCAAACCATTCTTCATAATAACACTCGTCTGATGTGTGGAAATTCAGTACATTTTCACCCAGTAAAATAAACTTCGAAATTCCTTCAGCCTGCAGGGTTTCCACAATTTCCCTTTTCAGCAACATAATGTCATTATACAAAAGGTCGTTCCACTCACCCATCAATTCAATTATTGTAAAACCCTCATCATAATCAGCATAAATAATCTTGATATAAAGGGTTTGCGATCCAAATTCGTCCCATTGCGGGTGAATATAGTGGTCGTAGATATGGTTGGAATATTCAAATTCACTGTATTCCCGGCCATAGAAAGGCGACCGGCTGTCTTCCTCGGCTGTATACAATCCTCTCCAGTTATAATGCGGTTCAATATCGTGCATAGGCAAATTTACGAAGAATAAAATGCCGGGTTACAGGATAATTTATGTCCTGCGTCACCCGAAAGTTGTTGAAATTCTGCTATTTTTGTGCACTTAAACAATACCACTATGAGCCACCTTTTTTCACATTCCCGTACTTTTTTCCTTTTATTTCTTTTTCCCGCAGTCATTTTTACCTCCTGTGGAAGCAAAACCGACCTCACTGCCGAAGAAGTGGCAAAAAACCTGATGTCGCATTACGAGCCCGATATGGTAATGGCTATGGAACCCGGACAACTGATCGAAAAATCGGGAATAGCCGAGGATGGTATGATTCCCGGAGAAATGAAATTTATGTTTGGCGAACAGCTGGATTATATCCTGGATGAAGAAAAAAGCGGGCTGGGTTTTAAAGGGAAAAGTTTTGTAATGGCCAAATGGGGCGAAAAAGAACCCGAATGGTTCATCATGGTCTTTAATCTCTCCAATAAAGAGAATTTCGAAAAAATGATTAAGGAAGAAATGGAAGTGGAACCGAAAGAAACAGACGGATATATGTCGGTTTACAAAAAAGGTACTGCCATAGGCTGGTATGAAACATTTGGGATAAGTGTTACCGTGGGAAGAAAGAAAAAAGACGAAGCCGAGCCCATGCTGGCAGAAATGATGAAAAAAGCCGTGGAAAAAACTGAAACCGTAAAACCCGAGTATGAAGAAATTCTGAATGACAAATCGGATTTTGCAACTCTTTATGATATACACTCTTTTATGCCCATGGCTTTGAATGAGGCGCGTGGCGATGAAAAAGAAATGCTGAAAGCAATGATGGAATGGACAAAAGAAGCCTATACTTTTTACACGCTGAATTTTGAAACGGATAAAATCACTGCCAAAGTAAAAAACACATTCAGCGACAAATCGAAAAAAGAATTTGACGCCATGATGAGAGAGGGAATAGATCCTTCTTTCACGTCCTGTCTCACCGACAGTTCACTTATCGGCTTTATGACATTTGCAGCCAATCCCGAACCCATCTATAATTTTATAGGAAAACTGGGTGGTGAAGAATTCCAGGGTGCAGAAATTGAATTTCGTAATAAACTGGGTATTGATTTGCTGGATATGGTAAAAACGTTTACCGGTGATGTAGCTATTTCCATGATCGATATAGAAAGAAAACAGATGTCGGAATCATGGGTGAATGAGAATGGTGAAGAAGAAATGTTCACCTACGAAAAAGAAATGCCGGTGATGGCAATAATAATCGGAACAAAAGACAACACCTGGCAGCAAATTATGGACACTGTTCCGGATATTGAGAAGAAAGAAAGTTATTATATCGTTGACAAAGATGATGCGTTCGTTGCTTTCAGTAATAATAAAGTTATTATTTCCACCAGCGAAAAACTGGCTGCACAATTTGGCACCACCGGAAAACTAAGCGCGTGGACAGCAGATGGTGTGGAAAAAAATGCTTCACAGCACACCGCTTTTGGATATCTTGATTTTAAAGCACTGTGGAAAGTAATTCCTGAAAACGAAAGAGGTGCTGTGGAAGACCTGTTTGGTTCGATGGACTATGCTGTTGCTTATGGAAACACCAATGAAACGGTGTTCGAACTGCGATTTGAAAAAACAGGAAAAAACAGCCTTTATAATCTTACATCAGCCGTTATGGGTATGATGAGCCTTGAAAAATATCTCTGATCAGTAACCACATTTTTCAAAAAAACGCTGCGTAAATCATGCAGCGTTTTTTATTTTCTGCCGTTTAAACCGGAAAAACATGCGAATAAAAAATCTTCTCCATACATACGGCCATAAACTGTATTTTTACCTCTGGTTATGCGATCGGTTTTTTCAGGATATAAAAACGTAGAGAAACACATTTTTTATCTCATTCTTGCAGAATGTTGCGTGCAGCTCATCAATGCAGCTTTCATCTTTGTGCTGCTGGTATACATGCAAAAACAGGGTTACAGCGATTATGAAGGTGCTTCTTTTACCAAATTCCGGTTTCTAAGTATTTTACTGCTGGCTTTTCCGGTTGGCATTTACATCCGGGGAAGAAAAATAAAACCATTATTTACCATTTCCTGTTTTATTGTCCCGGTTTCTTCGTTATTGATCATTTATGGCGTGGAAAAGAAAACCGATTGGCTCATTTATCTCTCGCAGTTCACCTGGGGAATTGGCTTTGTGGGCATACAGATTGCCGCACTGCCTTTTATTTTGCGAAATTCAAAAAAAGAAACCATTACTGAAGGAATTTCTCTCAGCCATTCCACATGGAGTATTGCCGGTGTGGTGTCGGGGATCCTTATTTTTGGTTTGCAATCGGTAAATACTGCTATTTTTTCTGAAAGAAATTTGTTGATTGCACTTGCCCTGGCTGGATTTGCCGGGCTGTATTTTGTAAACCGCATTCAAATTACCGAAAACCTGAACGACCCCGAAAATCATTCCGAAAAAAAATCATACGAATGGAACCTGATCATAAAAGCAATGATTCCCACCACACTCATTGCTGTTGGTGCGGGACTTACTATTCCTTTCATCAGTCTTTTCTTTTATAACGTACACGGCCTTGATGCTTTTCGGTTTTCTATTTTCGGAGCACTGGCGCTTTCACTGGTGTTTATCGGAACAATGGCGGTTCCGCATATCAAAAACCGGTTGGGATATAAAAAAGCTGTGCCCGTCACACAATCACTGGCCATTATCGCTTTAATAGCTCTTGCCCTTACCGAATATTCAGGTGGCACAGCATGGGGACTTTCTCTTGCACTTTTCTTTTACGCTATCCGTCAACCGCTGATGAATATGGCAGCGCCCATGACATCGGAAGTCACCATGATGTATGCAGGCAAAAAAAACCAGGAGATGGTAAGTGCACTCACCGCTTCCATCTGGAGTGGCGGATGGTTTATCAGTTCCTACGTTTTTGAAAAACTCAGGGAAAGCAGTGTAAGTTACATGAATGTTTTCCTTATCACCGCATTTTTATACAGTATCGGAGTGGTGGCGTATATGTTGTTGATCCGCGATTATGAGAAGAGGAAAATGATTAGTGGACAGTAGGCAGTGGGAAATGAGAAGAAAATGGAAAATTGCCGTAATGTTTTTTATAATTTATGATTATCATTATAAAACCGAAAACTGCAAAGGTTCCATTCCTTTGTCACCGTGTTTCCAGAAGAATTTGAACTCGTTACGGACAGATGACGAAGAAAAACGCAATAAAATATGACGGAATCTGCGCACATTTTTTAAGGATATATCCATCGGCCTGGGTGCGTTATCAACATCAAATTTTATTTCTGTCTTTTCATTTGAACCATTAAAATCAGCTGCAATAATTTCAACAGGTTTTTCAGACAATAATCTGTTGTTACAGGCATAATACAATTCATCCACAGGAACGGATTTACCAAAGTAAATCACCACTCCTTCTTCTGCTTCTTTTCTCATGGCATCACATTTTCCTGTTAAGTTAGCTCCAATTTCCACTACTTTCCAAATAAAAAAACGTAATTCAGTTAACATAAATCCAATGTTTATTTATTGTTTATAGAAGATTAATTTAAGGTTATTGAAGAGTCGGATACAAATTGAAAAAGTGAAAAAAATCAACCAAAACTGGAAATTGTACGATGTATAGTTTCAGTTGTATAACCAGAATATACCCATTCGTGTCAATCAGCGAAATTCGCGGCCCTGACAATATGCGTCATTTGCCGCGAATTCCGCTGATTTTCCCTAAAGAATTATTTAGATCCAAATAAATTTACGGGTTTAAAAAATCAATCTGTGTACAATCGCCTCACTCTTCACTTCACCACTGTAACATGTCCGAAATATTCATGCAACTCACCGTTGATGTCGTTGATCACCACTCTCCAAACGTACACATCAGGTTTAACGGCTATTCCTTTATAGGTAGCATCCCATGATTTATTGATATCATCGGCTTCAAACAATAATTCTCCCCAGCGGTTAAATACATATAATTTAAAATCCACTATTCCGGCACCCTGTGTAAGGAAAACATCGTTTACCCCGTCACCGTTAGGTGTAATAGCATTGGGGGCAAAAAACGTTGACATTTCAACTATCTCAATCGTTACCGTTGCCGTATCGCTGCATCCGTATCCGTTGGTAACAATCTGCGTGATCACATACGTCCCCGGGGCCGTATAGAGATGTGTGGGATTGGGATTATTGGAATAAGTCATATCGCCAAAATCATATTCATAAAGTGTTCCCCCGTGAGAAGCATCTGTGATTACCACTTCCGGTTCAAAAATGGTGGTTGACATCGGGTCGGCAATAAAACTGGCTATCGGCTGTGCGTACACCGTTATGGGGAAGCCAAGTGTATCGGTATAAGTGCAACCCGTATTTGTAGTCACAGTAAGTGTGATGTTATACGACCCCGCATTCGGATAACTGTGAATAGGATTTTGCTGGAAAGAAAATGTTCCGTCTCCGAAATTCCACACCCAGCCTACCACTGCCCCACCCGATGTTACAGTCGAATTATCTGAAAACTGTACCGTCATTGGCGCACATCCATTGGCCTGGTCGGGGCCGAAGTTAAATACAGCAATCGGTTTCGTGGTGGCAATTTGTGTTATGGTATCCACGCATCCAAAAGCGGTAGCCACTACAAGAGTAACATTGAATGTATCGTTTTGTGATGTATAAACATGAGGCGGATTCTGCTGGGTGGAAGTTGTTCCGTCTCCGAAATCCCACGACCAGCTGTTAATGGTTCCGGAAGAAATGGTTGACTGATCTGTAAACTGCGTAGGGAATCCCAAACATTCGATTGTACTGGAAAAAGCCGCCACCGGCTGAGGATTTACCTGCACGGGATTTACTACCGTATCCGAACATCCGGCCGAATTGGTGACGATAAGTGTAGCATTGTAATTTCCTGCCGAAGAATACAAATAAACAGGATTTTGTACGTTATCCATTCCGCCATCGCCAAAATCCCAGCTATATGCTGAAATGGGTAAACCGTTGGTTACTGTCTGGTCAGTAAATAAAGTTGACTGGTTTTCGCAGGCAGATGAAACAGTAAATGCCGCTGCGGGCTGCGGGCTTATCAAAATTGTTTGAGTAGCCGTACTCAGGCAGCCACCATCCGAAAGCGCACTAAGCGTTACTGTATATGTCCCCGGAACGTTATACGAATGAACGGGATTTTGCAAATTGGAAAAGAATCCATCACCAAAATCCCATGTCCACGAAACAATGGTTCCACCGGTAACGATGGTGTTGTCGGTAAATGAAACAGGCTCAAACACGCAAGCCGAATCGGTAGCGGTAATGGCAGCCTGCACAGAATTTCCTACCACTGCCACAGCAAACGTATTATCAAAACAGTTTCCGCTTCCGCCTGAAACAAAAAGGGTAACAATATAATTTCCCGGTGCGGGATAAACGTGCGTAACTACCGGGCCGGCAGTGCTCGTATTTCCATCACCAAAATTCCATAACCATTGCGTAGGTGCACCGGTAGAAAGGTCGGTGAAAGTAGTTGGAGTTCCCGTACAAACCGTATCAGAAGTAAATGCTGCAACGGGAATGTCATTAACAATTACCTGGTGAGTAACCGAACTGTCACATCCATTCACGTTGGTTACCAACAGTGTTACATTAAACGTTCCTGCATTCTGATAGATGTAAGTGGGATTCTGAACAAAAGAATTATTTCCATCACCAAAATCCCAATACCAGTTGTTGATGGCTACCGCATCGGTGGAGAGGTCGGTGAAGTTATTAATACTGAAAAGACAAACCGTATCATTGGTAAATTCAGGAACCGGAACGGTATACACGTTTACCGGAACTATAGTTGTATCATAGCATCCGGCTGTATTTCCGGAGATAAGTGTAATGTTATAGGTTCCTCCCGTTGTGAAAACGTGAATCGGGTTTTGCGTTGTTACCACCGCTGTTCCATCACCAAAATCCCAGTTCCATGAATTAGGGCCACCAGTAGTAGTATCATTAAACTGAACCACTTCTCCTGCACAAACCGTTGTGTTGGTAAATCCCGACTGCGGCTGTGGCAAAACCGTTATGGGCTGTTGAATGGTATCGGTGCACCCGAAAACATTTCCAACAATAAGCGTAGTAGTATATGTGCCGTCAATGGGATAAATATGTGAGGTGTTTTGGTTATTATCCACGGGAGAACCATCACCAAAATCCCATATCCAGTTTACTGCCATTACAGAATTATCAGTAAAGTTGTTGGCATAGGTATGACAAGCAACAGTTGCCGTAAACGCTGCTGCAGGATTAGGATTAACGGTGACTGTTTGTGTAATAGTGTCCGTACATCCTACCCCATTGGTTACAATTTGTTCTACATTGTATGTTCCTGCCGCAGGAAAAATATGCGTAGGCGATTGCGTATTATCAACCGGTGATCCATCTCCGAAGTTCCATTGCCATGCGGTGGAAAAAAGCGACTGATCGGTGAAAGAAGAAGCAAAGTTGGCACACACCGTGTCAAACGCATACCCGGCCACCGGTAGTGGAAATACCTGTATTGTATTCGAAAATGTATCCACACATCCAAACACATTGGAAGTGATGAGTTCAACCGTATAAAACCCGGGAGTAGCATAAATGTGCGAAGGATTTTGAGTTATATCAGCGGGAGAAGCATCTCCAAAATCCCAGTTCCAGGTGATGGGAGTGTTGGCAGTAGCATCTGTAAAATTGGTAGCTGCACCGAGACAAGGTGTATTATTGGTGAAATTGGGAACAGTTCTCGGAAAAGCAGTCACAGCATAAGTAATGGAATCCGTACATCCCGAAGCAGCATAACCGGCAATAAGCATCACGTTATAGGTTCCTGCAGTAGTATAGGTATGTGTTGGGGAAGGATTATTGGTATTGTCTGTATTTCCATCTCCGAAATTCCAGAAAAAAGTATCCGGGCCACCCAGAGAAGTACTGTTGAATGACATAACATCATTCGTACATACGTTGGTAAAAGTAAAATTGGCAGTGGGAACAGGCGTTACTGTTACAGTAGTTGAAACAGTATCCGAACAACCTGCTCCTCCAAATGAAATTAATGTAACTGTAAAAGTTCCTGTTGCAGCATAGGTATGAACCGGGTTTTGCTGGTTGGAAACCGGTGTTCCGTCACCAAAATCCCATATCCAGTTTACCGGAACTCCGGTGGTGGCATCTGTAAATTGCGTGGGTTGGCCGAGACAAGTAGTATTTACAGTTATTCCGGCAGTGGGTACCGCATTTACCGTAACTAACTGGCTGAGGGTATGTGTACAGTTGGCAGGGTTGGTTACGGTTAGTATAACGTTATAGGTTCCGTTGGTGGCATAGAGATGGGATGGGTTTTGCGCGGCAGAAGTATTTCCATCACCGAAATTCCAGGCCCAGTTGGTAATTCCGCCAGTGGAAAGATCGGTAAACTGGGTAGCAAATCCCACACATTCTATAGTAAAATTAAAATTGGAGGTGGGAATGGAATCAACAAGTATAGTATGGGTTACTGTATCAGAACAACCGAAAACAGTGGTTGCGATAAGCTGTGCTGTAAATGTCCCCTGCCCGTTATAGGAATGTGACGGGCTCATTTGTGTATTTACCGGTGAACCGTCTCCGAAATTCCAGCTGAATGAAGATGCTCCCGAAGAGTTATTGAGAAAAGCAACAGGCGTTGTGGCACAAACTGTATCCGGCAAAGGGGTAAAATCTGCAACGGGAAGCGGATGAACCGTAACGGTTGTTGTTGCGGTTGCCACACATGATGCCGCTGTGGTAATCGTTAATGTAACGGTATAAATACTATCATTGGAAGCCGCCACATACGTTTGTCCGCCAGGATTTTGTTGTGTGGAAGTATTCCCGTTCCCAAAATTCCAGTTGTAGGTATCACCGGCAGTAACTGCACTGGTATTGTTAAATGTTACGGCTAACGGTGTACACCCTGTAGCAGGATTTACCGAAAATACAGGCACAGGATTCGGACTGGTGGTGATAGTAGCGGTATCGGTGGAGATACAACCAAAACTGTTAACTGTAAGAATAACCGAACTTGTTCCCGAAGTATTATAGGTAACAGCAGGAGGATTAAATAATGTGGAAGTGGCCGGAGCGGCTCCTGCACCAAAATTCCACGAATAGGAAGTGGCTCCTGCAGTAGAGTTGTTGGTAAAAGTAACGCCTAACGGTTGACACCCTGCTGTAACAGAAGGCGTAAAATCGGCAACCGGGTAAGGTAACACATAAATATTTCGTATCAGCGTATCAGGCCCGCAAAAACCATTTACAATAAGCTGAACCGGGTAAGTACCGGCTGTGTTATAGGTTTGGGTATGCGGCCCCTGAGTGCTGGCGGTATTTCCATTTCCAAAATCCCAGGCCCAGGTGAGCTGATCTCCGAATGAAGCATCGGTGAAAGTAATATTTCCTCCTTCGCAGATGGTATCAGTATTGAAATTGAAATTAGCCACTACGGCAGGGTGCACCACGATAGTTTCGGTTTCTGTTCTTGTTCCGCAATGGTTCGAAACAGTAAGTGTGATAGTATGATTCTGAGGAGTATTTCCTGGCGGTGCGGTAAATGTTTGATTGGGAATTTGTGCTGCACCCGAATAATATATTCCATCAATATACCATGCATACGACAATGCATTTCCTGATGAATTATTTTGTGCGGTAACAGTTAGCGGAGAACAACCCACCAGTGGATTTACAATAAGATCCATCACCGGAATGGAATCGATAACAATTACTCTTTGCACGGTGTCATATCCGCATGCGTTTCCGGCTATCAGTGTAACCGTATAACTTCCCTGTGTGGAATAGGTTTGCGCAGGAGGAGTTGTAGTATTATTATATGTATTTCCATTACCCATGTTCCACTGGTAATTGTTGGCGGGAGATGTTCCGGTAGAAGTATTTCCAAAAGTTACGTTTTGTGGTGCGCAACCTAATGTTGTACTCGGATTAAAATTGGCAGTTGGCCCGGCTACAATGATAATCGGAGAGATAGTGGCTGTAGCTGTATTGCAGCTGTTTGATGCGGTGAGCGTGATCGTATAGGTGCCGCCCGTTGTATACGTATGTGTGGGCGGAGTAAAGCTCGTGGTGGTTACCGGTGGGGTTCCGTCACCGAAATTCCAGACGTAAGTGTTGGCATTAACCGAAAGATTGGTAAGTGTGGTTAACGTATGCGGAGTGCAGCCGCTGTATTCGGTAATGTCGAGTGTTAATGACGATGAAACATATTTTTCAAATACTACTGTGATGGTTGCGGTGGATGTACATCCGTTAGGACCGGTAGCAGTCATGGTGACTGTATAAGTTCCAAAACTGGAATAGGTATGAGAAGGGTTTTGTAATGTGGAAGCAGGTGTACCATCACCAAAATTCCACAGATAACTTACTGCACCGGTTGTTGTGTTGGTAAACACAACTGTTTCGGAAGTGGTGGGATCGGCAGGAAGCAGGCAGTTGGTGGTGTTTCCGTCACCATCATCACCCGAAATATTGGTAACAGGAGCCGGCAAAACAGTGACCGTTTGATTGAATGTTGCTGAACACCCCGCACCGTTAGTCATGGTTAACACCACATTATATGATCCGCCAGCTGCGTATACGTGCGAAGGGTTAGTAGCCGAAGAAGTAGGTGTTCCGTCTCCGAAATTCCAGCTGTAGGTAGTAAGGCCTGCCACGTTATTGGTGGAAGTATTGGTAAAATTGATAGTTGTTCCGGGACAGGCGTTGTTGTTATTGAACGTAAACGAAGGTGTGGGAACAGGAACAATCCGAACTATAACGGTTGCCGAGTCACTACAGCCTGAAACAGTATTGGTAGCCACCATCATGTAGGTATAAGTTCCGATGGCAGAAATATTATCATTACCGGGATTGGTTAACCCCGTGGTGTTGTCAAATTGTATACCGTTGAGATACCAGTCGTAAGTAGTGGTAGCATTGCCGGCAGCCGCTCCCGTACTTGTGTTGTTAAAGGTTATTGTTGTTGCACCGGGACCGCAAACTATAGTTTGATTAGTTGTAAATGAAGCAGTTACAGTAGGGCAATTAGCAAAAGATGCAGGTGATAATAAAACTATCAAAAGGGCCTGAAAAGAGGCCTTCAGGAGGTATGTGATGCTCGGCCTGTTCAAATGGTGAAATTCTAACTGAAAACTAACCAAATTTCAGACGTTGAAGTTAGCCATTAGTTGCTTGAAAACAGGTAGGTTAAAAGTCGTAATTTATGAACTATGACGAATGGATAAATCAACCGGACGAAAGCAGCCATTTCACCGCCTCCTCTTCCTTTTTGAAAATCCGGAAGGGAAGTTGCGGGCGATTGAAGCGATAGTAGAATTGGGCAATCATCCTTTGAAGCGTATTTTGAGCCAGGATGGCAGTTTTGCTGATAGGAGAAACAGCCTCCAGTTTCTGGGCATTTTTTCTGGCTTCTTTGGTTACCGCTACATTTTTTACAGCTGAAAACAAAAAAGGATGTTTTTTTTTCCCGCACAAACTTTCATACATTACATGCAGCTTTTCCTGTAATTTAATATCCACCACCGCATTATTCATAAACCGAACGTGAACAATGCCATCATCACGAAGAGTCACTTCCACTGAATCATTTTCCATTTTTTTCATCGCTTTGCTTTATCATTGCGAACAGGGTATGAAATTACGCGATTTTTCTTTTCAAAACACAAATGATACAGGTTTATCAAAAACATAATTACACCTGAAACAAGGAAGCATAACATTATGGACAGGATGAGATAGAAGATATGTTATCCATCGACAAAGCTCAGGGCGGAGGATGTTAGACTTGCCACGCGCTTTCTTCGCTTTTGCATAGCTTCCTCTTACGCTGAAGCTTCAGCGAAGGGTGTGGTATTGATGTTAGATGGCAGTAAGTCTAAAGAATGGCTTTTTGAGGGACAAACCGGGGTTATGTATAGCGAAAGGAGTCTTGCAGCAGTTTTAGAACAATCTGTAAAAAAGGCCGGGATTAAAAAACCTGTTTCATTACATTAAAAAGAAACGTTTCCAAACTCGGCACCTGCGCCAAACAACGGAAACGTTAGCAGCAATTACACTCTGAACACGAATCCAGCAGGAAAATTGAAATTACATTTAATAGTATGTATAGATAATTCATACTTCAACACCCAAAACGAAAACGAACAAAAATGGTTGCCTTCGGACAGTTCAACCCATCAACGCTGATACTGGCGAACTTAACTATCTTTGATAAATGTTTTATTAAAATCTCTTTTTCCTTTTGGCTGATTTCACCGGTTATTTCCATGCTGCTGATTTTTCCTTCTTCAATATTGAGTTGAAGTTGGCCAACTCCACTCATGTTTTTTTTCATTACCTGGACAAATTTATTGTATGTAGACAGTTTTTCTTCACCTGAATAATCGATTTCAACGGAACAACATACTTTATTTACATTGAAAACTTCACATTTAACCGCAGATTTTTTTTGAATTTTTAATTCGGATTGGAGAGAATCCAGTATTTCTTCCTGATAGAGTAAGTTTTCAATCGAAACGTCTTTGAGCTTCAAACCGTTTCCGCTTATAGCATACGTTTTATGGTCTATGACCATCGAATCGGTAACAAGGGTATTGTCTTTATAATATAAAACATAACAAATGCTTCCATCCTCGTTGTAGAATTCTGATTTTCCATCCAGGTTATATTTAATAGCGAGGTTGAACAACGGCTCCTTAAATGTGATAGACGATTTTGATTTGTCATGCTTAAAACGAATTACAGTGCGTTTATTTCCGTTAGGGTACCATGACCGCACATCTGTTAATGCACCCATATTGTAATAAGCGCGTAAATATTTTTTTCCGGGTACTTTTTTATCGGACACATCAACCAATCCATCTAATTCTCCTTCATTGGATTCAAAGTAGATTGAATAATTTACCAGATCAAGGGTTGCCTTTGTTCCCGAGTCACTATCTAAATGCGTATAAAAGAATTTCTGGGCCGTTGAAAAAAAAGAAATCAGATTCATGAGAATCAGAACGAGCAGTTTTTTCGTATTTATATAAGCCTGATTTTTCATTAGGATTAGCATTATGTCTTAATAAATTTCATCACCGATTTTCGTTCTTCCGATATAATTTCGAGAAAATAAAAACCGGGTTGAAGATGGGGAATAGCTATTTCTGTATGTGAGTTGTTTGAATTTTCGTGATGAACTTCCTGACCGTTAATAGTAAAAATTTTAAATGAAATGTTTTCTGAACAAATTGCACAATCAACAGTAAGAAAATTGCTGACAGGATTAGGATAAACCATAAAATTTTCAAAGCCGGTATTCTCATCAACTGATACAAAGGTCTTAGGAAAAGAAATACTTGTAAATGG
>JBMORL010000123.1:0-49075 GCA_049322335.1 Bacteroidota bacterium | reverse complement strand
CGGGCGTTTTTGCCTGAAATCAAAAATATTTTCGCATCCGGTATACAATTCCCATTGCTTAACACTATAGGTAAATTGTGCGCTTACCAAAGTATAGGGTTTTGATTCATCCGGCCGTTGAAATTCTATGGGATTGCTGCCTGTCTCAGGTAATTTTTGTTTACCATACCAATGAACATTCATATCAAAATGCCATTTATCAGAAAGCGGCTTGAACGAAAATGTATTTAACACCTTATGTTTTGGATTGAACGGAAGCAGATTTTTCGTTCCGTTTTCTATCCTGAATACTTCCAGATAATTATAGGCAACTTTTACATTCAGGCGGTTAAAAAATTTGGCGCTGATCTCAGTTTGAAACCCATTTGAAACAGATCTTCCGGAGAAATTGGTGATGTATGCTTTCGTTGGATCGGTATTGTAATCCGGAAAAAATTGATTCTGAAATCCGGTATGATAAAAATCGGTTGTAAACAGGCCGGTTGTATTGCCTTTCTCAAATTTGTGCGTAAAGTTTATGCCCGTGTTAAAGGCGCGCTCCGGACGCAGTTGTTCAACAAAAACAATATCACGTGAACTGGCAAGCAGGTTGATATTTTCACTGAACATATTTACTGTTCGCCATCCCGTTCCTGCTGATGCACGTAATATGCTTCCTTCTTTTATTTCATACTTCATCATGGTTCTTGGAGTAAGTGTAAAACCAAATTGATTGTGCCAGTCGCCCCTTAACCCGGTTATCCAGGTTAATTTGTCATCCCAAAAACGAAAAGTGTTTTCTGCGAATATTCCCGGAATCATTTCTTCCTTCAAATAATTACCTGAATAGGTTCGGGAAATAAGTGTATCTGCAAATGATATGGTTTCATCCAGTTTCATGTATCTGTAGCTGATGCCGGTTTTCAAATCGTGTTTTTCTTTCCAGCGCCATTCGTGTTGCAGGTTACCATATACATTAAGCTGACCGGCATTATATTTTACAGTTCCAAACCATGAATCCTGTTTGTGGTAAAAGGAAGATGCAATGAAAGTGATTTTATGGTCATCATTAAATCGATATCCGGTCTTAGTGTAAATATCCGGTTGTTGAATTTTTACCACCTGGCCGTATGCATTGGTCGTTCCTGCATCAGAAGACGCATTAAAAAAAGTTTGACCACCAATTCGCTGTTCATCTACAAATCGAATTCCAATTCGCGAACTCCAGCCCAGGCTATCATCATCGTTATATTTTAGTTTATTGTAAAACATATAACGCGTCAAAAGTGGTAAGTCGAGAAACTGGTCATCGTCACGATCAAATTTTGAAGCGGGTTGTACCGTATGAACAGAAGTGATATTACTCCACTTATTTTTATTCACCGAATAATTTGTATTGAAGTGCTTCTCCTGAAAACTATTGATGTATGCATTCAACAGAAGTTTTTCGCCCTGATCGCCTTCTTTGGGCTCTACATTAATTTGTCCGCTTATACTTTCAAATCCCTGCAAAACAGAATTAGCTCCTTTGGAAACGTAAATATTGTCAACTAATGTTCCCGGAACAGCACTTATTCCATATGTGTATGACAATCCCTGAACCAATGGCATTCCATCCATCAATACCTGGTTATATACACCCGACAATCCAAGAATACGAAGTTCTTTTGCATTGGTAATTACGTTGGTTGTTTGAGGCTGAACCGTTCCCTGAGTTTCAAAACATCCGGCAAGATCACAACAGGCAGATTTTCCCAGTTCCTTTTGTGTAATTACTTCTGTTTTTACGGTGTTTGCATCTGAAATAATTACATCAGGCCTGTCTGACCGAATAATCACTTCATTGAGGGTTGTTGAACCTTCCAGTGTAATGGTGATATAAGTTTGATCTGTGACAGTAACCGTATCAGTTTCATATCCCACAAAACGCACCACTAATCTTTTATCAGTGATACTATCAGAGATGATTTCAAAAACACCCAATTCATTGGTGATGGTTCCTTTCGTAGTGCCTAACCATAATAAGGTTGCACCCATAAGAATTTCCTTTTCATTCTGGCTTTTTCCAAAAACTTTTCCGCTCACGACCTGTGCCTGTGATGGAATTAAAAAGCATAAAACAAAAAGAATGGTGATTATACTTTTCATAGTTTGTTTTTTTTAGTGGTTAAAGGACTTATTTTGTATGGAAAAACATTCGGATTGTCGCAACCCGGTGCCGCTTCTATTCGTTCACGGATTTTTTGTGCTGTAATAAATGGGGAATGACAGGTTACGGTGAATGTGTCCGGGCCGGATTTCGCTTCGGTATAAGTAACTTCATCAATGCCTTCTTCATTGACAAGTTTCTTTTTTATCAATGGCAAATCGCTATTGCGGGAAATGCCTGAAACTTTACTGATGGTAACTTTAGGTGTATCTGCAACCGGCCGGGCAAAAATTGATTTACCCGAAATCATTGCCATTATTATGATGGCTGAAATAATTTTTTTCATGGTGATATTTTTAACTGTTAAATAAATGAATCATGGCGCAAATAAATGCGCAACAATGCAATCCTGTCAGGATTGATTTTCTACTAAAGAAAAACAGTTAGGATATCTTTGGCGGTTGCCAAAAACCAATGGAAACGGACAAGGGAGTATTCTCAGAAAAAGCAGGAACAACGATCCTTTTAAATTCAATCTGGGTGATGGTATGAATACCTGAAGGGGCTAAAAATCCCAAACATGAATAGCAGCTTAAAAAAGGATTACATGCATCCGAACAGTCTTTTTTCTGATCATCAGATGACGGGGGTGAATTTGTTTCGTTTTCACCGCAACAATTTTCCAGGCAGGTATCTGATTTTGATGATTCAAACTGCCCTGATAGCGGTTGAACAAGCAAGAACAAAAAATACAAAGTCAATATGGATGAAATCGTTTTCACGTTATACAAAGATAGATAATTTATCTATGCCATACTTATCTCTCTGTTATTGTTTGTAAGTCAGTCATTTATATGCCTAATAGAGAATATGAAGTAGAATGCAACAGCAAGAGAAACGCCTGCTGTAATAACGAAAGTGGTTTCTGCATTCGTAAAGTACCAAATCACTCCCGCCAAAGTGCTTGCAAGCATAGCAAAGATACTTTGAAACCCGGTGAATGTTCCAATGGCGGTTGCCGTTTCTTTTTTATCGGTAATGTTGGTAATAAGTGCTTTTGAAATTCCCTCGGTGGCAGCAGCATAAATTCCGTAGAGAAAAAACAGGAACATGAAACCGTAAAAACTATTCATGAATGCCATCCCGAAGTAAACTCCTGAAAAAATGAAAATTCCAAAAACAAAAATGGTCTTTAATCCGATTTTGTCTGCTAAGATTCCCATTGGAAAGGCGAATAACGCATAAATCAGATTATAGAAAATGTAAATTCCAATCACTCCTGCATCAGACAGTCCGGATTGTTTTGCCTGAAGAAGCAAAAACATATCAGAACTATTGAAAAGGGTAAATACAAGAAGCCCCAAAACAAGTTTTTTGTAAGCAGCCGGACTATTTTTCCAATACCCGAAGGAAGCGAAAAAAGAAACTTTTGTTTTTTCATGTGCAACGCGCTTTTTCTCTTTTAACAGAAAAGAAAGTGCGATGGCAAAAAGTCCGGGAATAAATGCAATATAAAAAAGTGTGATATAATCTTCGGGATAAAAATAAAGATACAGCAGTGCCAAAGCCGGCCCTATCGCAGCGCCAAATGTATCCATGGAACGATGAAAACCAAAGACACGCCCTTTGGTTTCATGTGTCGCTTCATCAGATAAAAGTGCATCCCTTGCCCCGGTTCTTATTCCTTTTCCGAGACGATCCAATGTGCGCGAAAAGAAAATCCACAGCGGATAGGTAAAAACAGCCATCATCGGTTTTGACAGAGTACTCAATGCATAACCTAATTGTACAAATGGCACACGCTTACCTGTTACATCCGAAAGTTTGCCGAAATATCCTTTGCTTAATCCCGCTGTTGCTTCCGCAATTCCTTCCAAAATACCAATGAGAATAATGGAAAAACCAATGCTTTTTAAATACACCGGCATAATGGGATAGAGCATTTCACTTGCGGTATCCGTTAATAAACTGACTGCTGATAGAATCCAAACGGTTCTTGAAATAACTCTCATGCTTACTATTAAAGTGCAAATGTATTGAGAAAAGAAAAGAATTTGGAATAATCCGGAACAACAATTCTATCAGGTTATGCACCCTGAAACGGATTTAGTTCAAAAACGGGATTTTAAGGTGAAATAAAAAGGCAGCAAAAAGAAATTTGTTTTAACAGGTGTTGAATCCATAAGAAGCCTGTTCTTAAAAATTGCAAATGAAAAAACATAAACCAGCTAAAAATTTGAATAAATATGCCCGCAGCTTGCTGTGGGGAACCCAAGGCTCGTCTGCCAACTGGCGGATTAAAATTATTTACTCCTTCAAAAACATTTCTTTCTTCCCGTCATATTGAATAAAATACGTTCCTTTTTTATAAGTAGTGATGTCGATGAATTCAGCGCTTCCTCCTTCTACCAGCTGGCCATTGGAGTCATAAATTTTGTAATCGGATTTTGCCGGTAATTCGTAGATTCTTTTTACTTCTCCTGTTTTGGGAAGCATATTGCAGGGCGGTAATTTTTTAGAGGGCTCATCCTGGGCGAATAATGCTGTTGCAGAAGCAAACATCAGGACGATAAAAGTGGTTGTTTTCATGATTCCGGGATTTGGTTTTAGCTATAACGGATAGTTCTGCCCGAAATTGTATTACTGCATGAAAGAATGCAGATATCTTTTTGAGTACAACCCAAAATTCACTACATTTCACTCCAAATCCCGGTCATGAAAAATCCTATCTACCCCTGCCTCTGGTTTGACGGAAAAGCTAAGGAAGCGGCAGAATTGTATGGCTCCGTTTTCCACCATGCAAAAATTATCACCGATACACCTATGGTAGTGGAATTTGAACTGTGCGGAAAAAAATTCATGGGACTCAATGGCGGGCCTGTGTTTAAAGTCAATCCATCGGTTTCGTTTTTTGTGTTGTTTCCCACAGTGGAAGAAACCAATACAGCATGGAATAAATTAATAGACGGAGGAAAAGCACTAATTCCCATTGGCAAACAACCATGGAGCGAATGGTATGGCTGGCTGGAAGATAAATTCGGGGTCACCTGGCAACTGGCCATTAACGATAAACCAGCAGGACAACAAACACTAACCCCCTGCCTGTTATATACAGGAAACAAATTCGGAAAAGCCGAAGAAGCAGTTCAGTTTTATACAAAACTGTTTCAAAACTCAGCAGTCGATCTGATGATCTGCTATCCTCAGGACGATCCCAATGCCGGGAAAGTGATGTATTCTGAATTCAACCTCGATGGCTACAAAATGATTGCTATGGATGGCCCGGGAGAACATAAGCACTCGTTTAATGAAGGCGTATCTTTCGTGCTGATCTGTCACAACCAGCAGGAAATCGATTTTTTCTGGAATACACTTACAAAAGACGGTGGCGCAGAAAGTATGTGTGGCTGGCTGGTGGATAAATTCGGGTTGTGGTGGCAGATTATTCCCGCAAAACTCGGACAACTGATGACACAACCCGGCAAAGGACAGAATGTAATGAAGGAACTGATGAAAATGAAAAAAATTGATTTGCAGGTGCTCGAAGAAGCGTAAAAAAGGGCATTGTTTTTGTAACGCCCAGTAAATAAAATCATAGCTATGAAAAACCTCCACTCCTTTTTCACCCTGGCAACAGCCGTATTATTTGCTGTTGCATTTACCGGCTGCTCAAAAGAAAAAAAACTGGAACGCACTCTCCATAAAAAAGACGGGGAATGGAATATCAGCAGCGTTACCTGGCAAAAAGTGGAACAAAGCGGTTCGGGACAGAATGTAACTATGGGTACAACTACCAATGCAGGGAAATTTGTTTTCGATAAGGATGGTTCGGGAAGTTATAATTTTACGGTTGATGGTGACACCTACAGTCAATCATTCAACTGGTCGGTTTCTGAAGATGCCATTTCTGTTGCCAAAACATCACAAACGGTAGATTTTTCCGGAAACTTTACACAACTGGCTATCGCTATTTCCGGGGAACAAACCGGGAAAAACAAAATCCGTCTCGAAGGAAGCGAGACTCTTCAATATTCCTCAGGAAGCATTACCCAAAAAGTGATCACGGGAACATTTGAGCTTTCGAAATAAATCTGTCGGGAAGATTTGAAGATTACAGGCAACAGTTGTCCCCGTTTTTTTTAGGCGGACATTTTTTATCGCCATAACTGCAAAAAACACAACAATCGCCTTCTCTGGGTTTAAGCAGCGACTTGCATTTTTCACATTCATAAAAATATACACAGGCGTCCACCGGCATTTCTTCGGTTTTTTTGTGTCCGCAACGGGGACAGGTAAGTATGGAAAGAAACTGTTCTTCCATTTCAAAACCCGATTAATTTATTTTTCATATTGTTCTGAATCCGATAATAAGAATATCATCCGTTTGTTCCATATCACCTTTCCAGTTCTCAATGGTTTTTGCCAATATATTTTTTTGTTCCTGTAATGGTTTTTGATGAATAGCCATCATCAGTTCTGTCATTTGTTTGTATTTGAATTTTTTTCCTCTGGGCCCGCCAAACTGGTCGGCATAACCATCGGTAAAAAGATAAATCATATCCCCTCTTTCCAGTGAAATCTCACAATGTTTAAACTCCTTTTCGTGTTCGCTTTTTCCTATAGGCATTTTATCTGCTTCCAGTTCAATGAGCGTATTTTTCCTGATCATCACGGGTGCATTGTGGGCGGCAGCATAACTCATCGTTTTTTTTTCGGTATCCAAACTTATCAGCACACCGTCCATCCCGTCTTTTCCTCCGTCCTGCGAAATACTTTCTACCAGTTTATTCCGAACATATCCGCAAACTTCATTGGGTTGCTTAAGATTTCGTTCGTTAATAGCTTCATTTAAAAATGAAATATTCAGCAAACTCATAAATGCCCCTGGCACCCCATGCCCGGTAGAATCACAAACGGCTAAATAAAATGATTCTTTACTGCTGCTGACTCCTGCCGCTGCTTCCTGCTTCAAAGACGCCCAGTAAAAATCCCCGCTCACAATATCTTTTGGCATAAACAGGATAAAAAAATCACCGAGATTTTTTTTCAACATATCCTGTTGTGCAAGTAATGTATTTTGAATGCGTTTCGCGTAATTGATAGAATCGGTGATTTCTTTGTTTTTTTCTGTTATTTCCGTGTTTTTCTGTTCCACCGCTTTTTTCAGTTCACTTTGCCGGCCTACAAAATAAAATTGCATGAGATAAATAATACCCGAAATCCCCAGGATATTCATTATAAACAAAGCCACAATAAAATTTTCGGGAATATTTCGGCTGAAATAGCCTGATACAAAATCGTTCAGAAAAAAAGCCGTTATCACCAATAGCACAAATGCCAGGAACCAATACAGCGATTGTTTTACATCATAAAACACCAAAGCTCCCAAAGGAGAAATCAATGCCCAAAGAATCACAGAACTGGAAGGAATAAATCCACCGAGAGAGATTTGTAAGAAAAAAGGAAGTAAAAGAATCAGGAAAATCTGGCTAAAACGAAAAAATCTGAATTTTTTAAAAACAATAAAATGAACTATGCTGATGATGGAAAGTATTCCATAACAAAAAGGAATAAACCCGGGCAGGACGTAACCATTGATAAAATACAATGCGCCCCAGAACAGCCCGGCTACTCCAAAAGGGAAAGCCATAAGAAGTAATGTCGATTTTTTTAGTTTTTCGTCATCGCTGTCTCCGGGCAAAAAAGTTTTTTCAACCAGTTGTTTTATCATAGTGTTTTATTCTGTAATGGTGATTTTACGGCAGTGCGTGCGTCCTTTATCATTGGATTTACCGATAAATTTATGGTTTATCCACTCCCAAATTTTAATAGAGTGAACACGGCAATACATTCTTTTTTCAATCAATACAGCAGCAGCTATGGTAACCAATGCTACGCTTAACACCGCTTCGCCTGTGCCAAAAATATCAGCCAGCACACCGGTGAGCAATGCACCGATAGCATAACCCAAATCTCTCCAGAAACGAAAGGTACCGAGACTTTTTGAGCGGTCGTGCGGATGTGTGTTTTCGGCAATGGCAGCTAAAAAGGTGGGATATACCAATGCGGTTCCCCATCCCAGTAAAACAGCCATCATCACATATTCAAAAAACGATTGGGCGAAAAACAAATACACCAGCGACAATCCCTGGAGCCACATGCCCCACGACAATAAACTTTTTTTACAGAAAAAATCCGACATTTTTCCGGTAAAAATCTGCCCCACGCCCCAAACGGCAGGGTAAATAGCTGCGATGATACCGGTTTCTGCAGGAGAGAAATGCTGCTCCATCAGCAAAACCGGTAAAATACCCCACATCATACCATCATTTAAATTGTTCACTAGTCCCGACACCGTTATAGTGCCCAGGTTTTTGTCTTTCCACGAAGTTTCCCAAAAAATATTTTTCATGCGGGGAACAGCGCTGGTTTCTGCTTCTTTGGAAACATGGTGACGGGTATCTTTAATCAAAAACAGGCTGAAAAATAATCCGGCTGCCACCAATGCAATGCCGGTATAAAACGGATAGGGGCGCACACCGTATTCACCGGCAATATAACCGGTAAGAAAGGCTACCACCGCAACGGCAATGTAGCCGGCAAATTCATTCAATCCCATCGCAAATCCCCGCTGTTTTTCTCCCACCAGGTCAATTTTCATCATCACCGTGGCCGACCACGATAATCCCTGGTGGATGCCCAGCAGGATATTGGCCGCTACAATATAGTTCCAGTTTTCGGCATACATCAATATCAGCGGAACGGGGATAGCGAACAACCACCCGGCTACCAAAAGATTTTTTCTTCCGAAACGATGGGCGAGGGTACCGGTAAAATAGTTGGTGATGGCTTTTGTAATTCCAAACACAACAATAAAAGATAAGAGAATGGTTTTTGCCGCGATATGAAATTCCTCCTCGGCCAGCTGAGGTAAAACAGAACGTTCCAGTCCCACCATGCCGCCTACGAAAGCGTTGACAATAACCAGCAAAATAAATTGCGGCAGGTTTTCTTTCAGTCCGAGGCGGGTTTCTTTTTTCATGCCTGCATCAGCATTTTCTTTTTATGATCGATATTTTTTATCAGCACTTCGCGCATCAGTCCGCATACTTTTTCCACTTTGGCAGAAGTAAGCCTGAAATAAACACACCGGCTGTCTTTCCTCGATTGCAGAATTCCTTTTTCCACCATCAGTGATAATTGCTGAGAAAGGGTGGATTTTAGTCCGCCAGTTTTTTTCAGGATATCACTGAAACACATTTCTTTTTTACCCAGCAGTTCAATAATCTCTATCCGCAACGGGTGAGCCAGCGCCTTGCATATTTCTGCCTGTAGTTCGTATGTTTTTCTTTTCATTTCAATGGTTCAATAGTTCACAAATGTATGAACTAATAAAAACATTTTTATGACAATTTTTCACCCAATGAAGGGAATTTCAAGGCGTATTCCACAAGGGTTAAACGGGCACATTATCAGTTTGATAACTTAAAAAAACCGGGGTCGCTCACCTATTTTCAAAATTTTGCTATATTTAACACGCCTAATTGTTATGCATAGCAGAATAATCATTGTACTACTTGCTTTTTTGCCCGCGATTTCCTTCGCAGGCGGATTCCAGGTGAATTTACAGGGACAAAAACAAACCGGCATGGGACATACAGGTGTGGGTTTGCTTTCGGATGCCACCACGGTTCTTTTTAATCCCGGTGGAATTTCATTTCTTGATTCTTCCACCTGTTTTAATGTAGGAATCAGTTTCATCTTTCCACGCGTTACCTATCTGGCGCCTTACCCCGGAAATTATACAACAGAAACCGTTCACAATACCGGGACCCCTTTTTCTGTATATGCGGCCTGGAAAATAAAAAAAGTAAAGGGCCTTTCTTTCGGATTTGGCTGCTATACTCCATTTGGAAGCAAACAACAGTGGGAAGACGACTGGATAGGGCAATTTCTTATTCGCGAAATCGATCTTCAAACCATTTTTCTTCAACCCACTTTTAGCTATAAGATAAATGATAAATTGGGAGTTGGAGCAGGGTTTGTTTATGCTTTCGGTTCTTTCGGTTTGCGAAAAGGTGTTCCCGTTCAGGATTCCACCGAAAGTTATGGCGAAGGTTCACTTCTCGGAAAGGCATCAGGGATGGGATACAATCTCGGTATTTATTTTAAACCCAATGAAAAATTAAGTTTCGGACTGGATTACCGCTCGGCTGTAAAAACTTCGGTTGACAACGGTAATGCGGAATTTAAAGTTCCGCCATCACTCGAACAATATTTTCCCACCACCACTTTTTCCACCAGCATCAAACTTCCTTCTGTTCTCACGCTGGGAGCAGGATATACATCTAACGGGATAAGAATTGCTGTTGACATCAATTATGTAGGATGGAGCAGCTATGATTCCCTCATCATCGATTTTGCCGATAACACCGAAAAACTGGACGACCTGCACTCTGCCCGTAAATACAAAAACAGTTTTATTTTTCGTGTGGGCGGAGAATACAGAATCAACGATATGTTTAGTGCACGGCTGGGAACTTATTATGATATGACACCGGTACAGGATGGTTACCTTACTCCCGAAACACCCGATGTAAATAAACTGGGAATAACCTCAGGATTAAGTATTCGTCCCAAAAGCAATATAAGCATTGATCTTTCCTTTTTGTTTGTAGAAGGAAAAGAACGTTACGATAAAAACCTGGAAACGGAATTTGAAGGCACGTACAAATCGCGTGCACTTATTCCCGGGATAGGATTTGAATTTGTTTTTTAATGTTGAACTTAAAATATATGCTATGAAAAAAGTTTACGGTTTTATTTTACTGGCCACACTTGCATTTTCATCTGATGTAAATTCGCAGTGCGGACAACGTTACCACGATTTTATTTTTAACTATTCCGTTACTTCCAACATCACCTATGGATACAATACGCGTTACAACGGAAACGTAGATTCACTGAAGCTGGATGTATATCAACCAACCGGAGATACACAAACCAATCGTCCGTTGTATATCATTGCGCATGGCGGAAATTTTTTGGGTGGAAGTAAAACCGGAACAGATGTGGTTCCTTTTGCGCAGGACTTGTGCCGGATGGGATATGTTACCTCTTCCATTAATTATCGTGTGGGCATGACCAATTTTCCTTTTCCAGGCCCTGACTCAACTGATGCGGCCGAATCGGTGATGCGTGCTGTGCATGATGCCAAAGCAGCCGTTCGTTTTTTCAGAAAAAGTTTTGAAAACGGAAATCCTTATGGAATAGATACTGCCCAAATTTATTTTGCAGGCGTTTCAGCCGGTGGATTTATGGCACTTCACATAGCCTATCTCGATGAACTTTCAGAATATCCTTCTTATATCGACACCGTTGGGCAGCAGGGATTATCCGGTGGAATGGAAGGTATCAGCGGAAATCCCGGGTATTCTTCGAACGTGGCAGGTGTGATCAATATGTGTGGCGCAGTGGGTGATACGGCATGGATAAAACCCGGAGATGAACCGGTGATGCTTTTTCACGGAACCAACGACAATACAGTTCCCTACGGATCAGATATTATTTATCTTTTAGGATCCTATCCACTGCTGCAGGTCGATGGCAGTTATAGCATCAATGCCCGCTGCAATGATGTGGGAATTGAACATTGCTTTGAAATTTATGAAGGACAGGATCATACTCCCGCAGTAAGTAATGCGCAGTATTATGATACCACACTGAATATAACAAGAAATTTTCTTGCTCATTTTGTTTGCAACGAAACGCTTAATTGCTCGTACGGACCAACAATCAACGGAGTAGAGGAAATAAGTAATGAAAATGCATTGCTGGTTTACCCGAATCCATCTTCCTCCCAGGTTGAAATAAGTCTTGGTATCATTGGAAAATATGCAGAAATTTCAGTGATGGATATCAGCGGAAAAACAGTGTTTGCCCGTACAACTCCCAATAACAAAGTTATTCTTCACCGCGGAGATCTTCCATCGGGAATGTATTTTGTTCGTGTAGTGTCGGAGGGAAATGTGAGAACGGCAAAAATAATTTTTGAATAATCCGAAAAGAAAAAATGAAAAAGGCAGCTGGGTTACAGCTGCCTTTTTTGTTCAGGAAATTATTTTCCTGATGAAGAATGAATGGCGCTCATCGGGCATTCACCGGTACAGTGCATTCCGATCATTGCTCCCACGGCAAGTGATGCTGCTGTGATGATGATAATGGTTTTCTTTTTCATAAGATTGTTTTTTTATCCCGACAAAGCTAAGGTTCATCCGGCACAGGGAGTTTGCCTGTCAGGTGTTGTGATTTGCATTTCTTGCTGAGTTGCACGGTTTTTTTTCAGAAATAAAAATCAAGCCGGCTCTATCGGTAAATGAATTTCACGTTCGGTTATTTCATATGATTTTTCGGAAGGAATTTCTGAAAACAGTTCAAAGCCATATATATCGGCCACTTTATACCCGTTTTGAGGAAGCCATTGATGATAGAAAAAGGTGATTTTCTGAAAAGCCTCATGAATATTTGCACGCAGGCGGAACGTGGCAAATTTTCCTCCTGCTATTTCTGTTTTATTTATCTGGTAAGGAATTTTCACTCCGGGCTCAATGGTAACCAATGCTTTGTAAACATTATGGTGAGGATACATTACTCCCATTACTTTCGAATTTTCAGTAAACAGGTCATGCGCTTTGGCTTTGGCAACGATATCACGCAGCGATTTTTTAATTCCTTCCAGGTTATTGAATTCGGTTATCAGGTAAATTCCTTCGGCAGGCGGTAATTTTTTTACTTCTATTTTTACCTGCAATTTCTTTTTTGCAGTTTTCTTCTCATGATTATCCAGTATTTTTTTCAGGTGTGAAGAGGCAGTAGGACTCAAAGAACGTTTTCCCGGTGGCGCATTCCTGAATTTTTCGGCCGGCATACCATAATGCAGTTTAAACGAACGGGCAAAAACGGCAGCAGAAGAAAAGCCGCAGTCCAGGGCAATTTCCGTAACCGTTTTCCGGGGATGAATAATAAGATAATGTGCCGCTGTTTCCAGCCGCATGCGCATAACATATTGTTTGGGCGATTCACCTGTACATTTTTTAAACACCTTCTGAAAATGAAACGGGGAATAATTGACCATTTCACTTAATACCTCCAGCGAAAGATCGGCCGATGGATTTCTCACTACATACTGCGTTACCTTTTCCATTTTCCTGCGGTAATCTTTTTCCTGTTCACTTTTCATGTCAGCAAATTACCAAATATTGCGCAATAGATTATTGACAAAAAATAACATGTTATTTGCATTTCTTGCTATATCATTTTGTTTCATACGGGTTATCACAGGTTTCAGAATGATCTTTTTCCACTGTTTCGGTTTCCCCGGTTATGTCCTTGCCGGGAAACGGTACTCATCCTGAAACAGATATTATACACTGATAGTTAGCGTTTTATGTATATTTTTAACCACTGTTTTTGGAGCAGGTATCGCAAAACAAATCCTCTGTGGCATCAAAATATCTCTTATTTTTGAAAAGCATCACCTGTGATAAATGGAGCAAAATAATTCACCCCATATTTCTGTTGTCAGCCCTGTATATAAGGCCGAAAATATTGTAGAAGAACTCGTCTCCCGTTTACAGAAAGAATTATCGCAAATCACCCCCGCTTTCGAAATTATTTTGGTAGAAGACGGAGGGAAAGATAAAAGCTGGGAAAAAATTGAAGCACTTTGCCGTCAGTATCCTTTTGTAAAAGGAATAAAACTCAGCCGCAATTTCGGGCAACATCATGCCATTACAGCAGGCCTCGATCATGTTTCGGGAGAATGGATAGTGGTAATGGATTGCGATTTGCAGGATCGTCCCGAAGAAATTGTCCGACTGTATAATAAAGCAGCAGAAGGATTTGATATTGTATTGGGACAACGGGTACGGAGAAACGACAGTTTTTTTAAAAGAAAAAGTTCAAAATTTTTTTATCGCACATTTGCCTGGCTTACCAAAGTTCCGCAGGATGAATCAGTAGCCAATTTCGGAATTTATCACCGGAAAGTGATTGATGCGGTTAATCGTATGCGCGAATCGACACGGGCCTTTGCCATTATGGTGAAATGGGTGGGATTCAAAAAAACTTCCATCGAAATAACACACGGCAAACGTTTCGAAGGAAAATCCACTTACAACATTCCGAGATTGCTCAATTTTGCCACCGACATTATTCTTGCCTATTCCGATAAACCGCTTAAACTGGCTGTTTCGTTCGGATTATTTGTTTCTGCCATTTCCATGGGCGTTGCCCTGTATTATTTAATCGCCTGGATGATGGGATACATCACTGTTTTGGGATATACCAGCCTTATTATTTCCATCTGGTTTCTTTCGGGGCTTATCATCAGCATTATAGGAATAGTCGGGTTGTATCTCGGTAAAACTTTTGAGGGAGTAAAAAACCGGCCGATATACATCACTGAAAAGAAGATCAACCTTTCCTGATAGCCTTTTCAAACATTTGTTGTTTGGTTTTTACACGAAACTTTGAAGTTATACTTTTACAGTTTATATTTGAAAGAATCATAAAATAAAAAATAAAATGGGAGATCACATTCTTGAATTCTGGTCATCACAGGCAGTGAAACACGGCAAATCGCATTCAGCCAGCTGGGGAGATAATTTTGCCATCGACCTCGAAATACAAACTATCGGGCCATACATTCATTCAGGCGATAAAGTGTTGGATGTGGGTTGTGCCAATGGGTATTCAGTACTGCATCACCTGGATAAAAAACCGGCTTCTCTTACCGGAATTGATTTTAGCGGGGCTATGATTGAAGAAGCAAATAATAATCTTAAAGCAGCCGGTTCTCCGGCAAATGTTTCGTTTGAAACAGGAGACGTACGCCACATTCAGTTTGATGATAATTCATTTGATGTAGTGTATACCACCCGAACGCTGATCAATCTTCCTACATGGAAAGAGCAGCAAACAGGAATAAATGAATGTATACGCGTTTGCAAACCCGGTGGAAAAATTATTTTGTCTGAAGCTTTCTGGGAACCACTGGTTCTTCTTAATGCCATGCGTTCGCTGAGGTCTCTTCCTCCGCTGGTGGAACATGATTTTAACCGTTATATTAAACTGGATAAACTCAACGAATTTCTCATTTCCTTAAAACACCAGTATCAAATCATCGATTTTTCTTCGGTGTATTACCTGGGTTCACGGTTTCTCCGCGAGCTGGTAACCAATCCTTCCGATTATCCCGGGTATTCCAATCCCATCAACAAAATATTTTATGAAATTGAAAAAGAATATTCAGGTGGCGGATTTGGAATTCAGCAGGCAGTAGTTATCACCAAAACAAAGTAATAGTCTTCATCGCAACAAAACCACTGTGAAAAACCCCCGATAATGAAACCGGTCATTCCCTTTAACAAACCTTATTTTACCGGTAAGGAAACGGAATACATTCAGCAGGGAGTGGCCAGCGGACATATTTCCGGAGATGGTATGTATACGCGAAAATGCCATGAGTTTTTCGAAAAAAAATACGGATTTAAAAAATGTTTGCTCACCACTTCCTGCACCGATGCAATAGAAATGGCTGCCATTTTAATGGATATCGGTGAAGGGGACGAAGTAATTGTACCGGGATTTACATTTGTTTCCACCGCCAATGCTTTTGTTTTACGCGGAGCAAAAATTGTTTTTGCTGACAGCATGGATCATCATCCCAATATCAATGCTGATGCTATAGAACCGCTTATTACTTCACGTACAAAGGCAATTGTCCCCGTTCATTATGCAGGAATGGCCTGCGACATGGATAAAATAATTGCCATTGCAAAAAAACACAATCTGTTTGTAGTAGAAGATGCGGCACAGGCAGTTGATTCGTTTTATCGTGACAAGCCATTGGGAGGCATCGGGCATTTTGGCACTTTTTCTTTTCACGAAACCAAAAATATAATGTCGGGCGAAGGAGGAATGCTGGTGATAAACGATGAACGGTTTATAAAACGCGCTGAAATCATACGCGAAAAAGGAACCAACCGTTCTGCATTTTTCCGCAATGAAGTGGATAAATACAACTGGGTGGATATCGGTTCTTCTTTTCTTCCTTCAGATATTGTGGCGGCCATACTCTATGCACAGCTCGAAAAAATCGAATTCATACAGTCGAACAGAAAAAAAGCATGGGAGGTCTATTACGAAAATTTGAAACCACTGGAAGAAAAAGGATATTTTAGCTTACCCGAAATTCCTTCTTATTCCTCCAACAATGCACATATATTTTATCTCGTTTGCAATAATGAAAATGAAAAAAATGATCTGATCGATCACCTGAAAGCAAATGGTGTTCACGCGGTGTTTCATTATCAATCCCTTCATAAAAGCCCGTTTTACAGCTCAAAGTCCAAATCAACAGAACTTCCCCATTGCGAAAGGTTTTCAAAAACGCTTGTCCGGCTTCCGTTATTTGTGGAAATTACCGCTGAAATGGTAAAAACCGTGTGTGACGAAATCACCGCATTTTATGAAAAAAAATAAATGGCTGTATATCATAATAGCAACGGGATTTTTACTTCGTATCCTGTTTATGATAAAAGGCGCCACTATTTATTATGGCGAAGGAAAAGAGTATACCAATGGTGATTCATTTTCCTATTCAGGAGCATTTATCCACCTGGTGGAAACCGGGAATTATACTTTCGATCCCGAAAACGAAACGGCTGATATGGGAAGATTGCCCGGGTATCCTTTTTTCTGGGGGATATTTTATCTCCTGGCGGGTGAAGAATATGTGTATCCCGTTGTAGCATTCGCACAAATTATCCTCGATTGTATTGGAATTTTACTGGTATACCTGATTGTACTGGCACTAACAGAAAACAGAAAAACTTCTTTGTTATGTGCTGCCATTTATGCCTGCTATCCCTTTATCATTATCTGGAATACCATAACCGGCACCGAATCGCTGGCTACGTTTTGCACATTATTTTTTCTCTGGTGGATGACCACGCGCAAAACCACCGGAAAAAATGTTTTTATTACGGGAATAATTATTGCGGTTTCATTTTATGTCAGGCCTTATCTCGGGGTTTTTCTTGCTGTAAGCTGGCTGCACCTGTGGATGACGTATCGCCACTCATTCGGGGAATGGGTGAAAAAATGTTTTTTGGTGTCATTTGCTTTTGGCATACTTTATCTTCCCTGGCCGGTAAGAAACTACATCAATCACGGGGAAATTATTCCCACTTATACGGTTGATACCGGATACGATTGTTATGCCATAGATGTTTTTTATTGCAGGGAATGGATTTATTGTTTTAGCCAGGATGCCGATTTTTACCTGGATAAAATTGCCAAAGACACCACTCGCGTTGAAATACCGGATGGAGTTTTTTCTGATGAGAATGAACAAAAACAATTTGACTCTCTTGTCGGCTTATCGCGAACCTGTGGCACCGGGTTTTACAACTGGAAAACCTATGAGAAATACAAAGGCGAATCATGCAACAAAGAAATTTCTGAAGGGTTTATTTCGCTCAAAAAATCATTTATTAAAAATCACCCTATTACTTTTTTTATCAAAATGCCTTTGGCCAACCTCAGTAAAGCGCTTTTCAAAACAACACTTACTTCTGAAGAAGGAATGACAGGAACAAAAAAACTGGCAGTTCGTACACTTTTTATTTACCGGTCACTTTTAATTTTATTGGGAATATGTGCTGTATTTCTGCTTCCCAAAAAATGGAGATGGGTGTATGTTTTTTTCCCTTTGTTTATGTACCTCTATATTTCCGGCTACCTGCGGCAAATAGAAATGCGGTACCTGTTGCAGGCAGATATTGTAATGATTATTATTGCGGGGGTGACGGTTGGGGGAGCGTTGGGAAAACTAAACGGCAACAAGAATGTAGAAAAAGTAAACAGGTGAGATAAATGATGCAAAATTACAAACGATAAAAACGCCTGCGGATTTCAACTAAAAGACAATTGATTTTGAATAAATCAGGATATTGAGGTAAAGAAGAAACCTGATATGCCAATTCAGTATCTTCCAGTTTTTTTTCAGCCGCTGAAATTAAATCCTCATAACCAAATTTGCCGCTTTTTATATCAAGCAAATAATCACGATTGGGTCTCCGTACATTTATTTTCCCGGTTCTGCCTATTTCTTCAGCCATATCCAAAAGCCGGAAAGTGTGCATCATGTTTTTGGAATCATAATTTTTTCCGTGAGAGATGGTGTTCTGATAACGCACATCATTTCTGTTTTCCACCCACTCAAAGTATTCTTTATAGTCTTTGCAATATTTTGAATAACCATCTTTATTAAAAGATAAAATGGCAACAGGAATTTCATTTTCTTTTACGGAACTTAAAGAAACATCTTTTGATAGTTCATCCTGTATTATTCCTTTGTAGCCGGCAGAGGGATGATAATACAAACCGTACACATCCTTCATATGTGGAATTACAACTAACCCGCATTCTTCCTGCCGTATATTATTTATTTTCAGGAATTCATTCACCGGAATCGATCCCTGGTCTTTTATCACATAACAAAAGTCAAGAACTGATTTTTTCTTTTCACTTACAGGATTAAGAATTTTTTTGTTCAGCCCTCTTGCTTTTTTCAGTTGTGTCATAGCATATCCTGCAAAAGTATCCTTACATAATTTTGAAAGAAAATTATTTGCACCAATAGAATCATATAACGGATGTCTGAACAATATACAATCTTCAGGCATACTGAGCATCTCCAGCATATTGGGATTGTTTTTGGAAAGAAGTTCGATAAATTTTTTTAATTCAAAGAACACAACATTGTTGTTGCTTTCATTTATTTGGTCAACATATTCAAGAGAATAAAAATTTTCTTTTGGGAGGATAAAAACACCTTTTATATCAACATCAGATTTTTCTGTAGCTAATCCATATGCCTGGCTTCCGCTGATACATTCAAAAATTACGCACTTTTTATCTTTAAGCTCCTGTACTGTCATGAAAAAAGATAGATATATTTTTTCAAAAAAATATCCAAATGGTCAGCGGTATATTTATTACCCGGTAAAGAAGCAACCGATTCTTCACAGGATGCAATGGTTTTTTCAAGATATTCATTGATTCTTAATTCGGTTGGATGAATATAGGATTCATTGGCACCGGATTTTATTTTCACCAGTTCGCGTATGTGGCTTACCAATTCTTTATTATCAGTAATTACAGGCAAAAGTTTTTCCAGCTCCATAGGTGGAAGGGTTTTATATTGCAATATCCAGTGGCAGGCAAGAGTTGTGCGGATGCAATAAAACAAACTTTTAAGCTTTACTCTTTCAGATATGGTGCATTTTTCAAAATAACTTTTCGACATACTCAGGTAATGATGCATAACCGAAACCGGTGAAAAGTTAGCTTTTGCAATTGAAAAATAATCTTCTCTGAAATTTTGTACTTCACTGTAAATAATCGGTGACTGTAACCGCTCCATCAGTGCCGCGTTGTGTTTCATCATCAATTGAAGAGATTTTTTCAGCTCCCAACCTGTAATATCCAGTTCATCATTTATGGGAACTGTAATATGATCATCTTTTTCACGGACACTTATATACCAATCAGCAGGATGCACATAAAGAAACCGCACATCATAATCACTATCGGGGGATGGAAACCCCCATCCCCGGCTTCCGGTTTCGCAGGCTAACAAAATGCGGACATTTTTTTCTCTTTCAATCAGGCGTAGTTTATCTTTTATTATTTCTTTCATACCATTTTATGTGATATTGGGCTATAAATTTTTATAAAGTAAAAAAAAATATCTCATCTTGTCAAACCAAAGAAAATTATTTTTACCTTTGTCAGGAAATGATCAGAAAAAATACCATACACACACTATCGCAGCGATATCTGCGTCATCTCTATATAGAGACAGGGAGGGGTGTATTGTATTGAAGAATAAAACAGTTTTTCATCAACATACGCCCCGCCCGCCAGCGGGGTTTTTATTTTAAATAAAATGAAACTTATAACTATGAAAAAAATGTATTATCAGCATTTGCAGCTCATACGCATATGCGCGGAGACAGGTATGTATTTTAGTGACTGAACAAGTCATCTGAAAATCAAAACCCGGTCTCCGAAAAAGACCGGGTTTTTTATTTTTGACAGCTAACGTTAATCGAATATACGTAGTTGAAGTGGAATACTATTGCCTGAAAAGAAACAATGACAGGTCGTCTAAAGGAAGGACGCGGGAATTTGACTCCCGTAATAATGGTTCGATCCCATTCCTGTCATCCCGTTTCGGGATATAGCTCAATGGTGAGAGCGGGTGCCTTATACGCACAAGGCTAAAGGTTCAAGTCCTTTTATCCCGACCAGGTGAATATGGTGAAATTGGTGTAACGGCAACACGGCAGTTTGTGAAGCTGCAGTAAAGAGTTCGAGTCTCTTATTTTACCCAAACAGGAAATGTAACCTATCGGGCAGATACAGCGGATGGAAGATCCGGTGATACAGGTTCAACTCCTGTTGTTTCTGCCAGTTTTCGGGAGTGCGCTGAAGCCGGAGAGTCAGAACGGTCTGTAAAACCGGTGCCATATGGCTAAGTGGATTCGAATTCCACCACTCCCACAAATAACCGAAGCAGAGAAATTTATTCCCAAAGAATAAATGCTTCTTCAGTGAAAAAGTTCTTTGAAATAACTATGGAGAAAAACTATTTCCTGCCGGGATGTGCTTGTGAAAGCGGAGGAGGAGAAGCGGTTTTTTCGTAATGCGAAAAAGCCTGGTGTAATCTTGCTTTTATTTTTTTTCGCAGGTTACGCGGGGCCAACACTTCAACCGACTCGCCAAAACCCAGCAATTCCCTTTCCAGTTCAAAATTCCAGATTACGTTTATACAGAAAATGGTTCCATCCTCTTCCTCTTTCATTATTTTTTGAGAAGGATGTATGGGTTTGGTAATGGCGTAAGGCGTGTTTTGTTTATCCAGCTTAAAGATCACCGGTAATTCACGCTGATTGATACTTTTTGTAACGCCAATAGCATTATCATAGAATGCCGAAGGGTCGAACAAAGTATTTTTTATATATTTTTCTTTTGGTAATTCTTTTACCGATACAAAACGGTCGAGAGCCATGGTGATAAAACCCGCGTCTTTTTTCATGCCCACAGCGAACCAGCGGTTACGGTACTCTTTCAGCAGGTAAGGATAAAACACAAGCGGAGTGGCGTCTTTTGCTTTAAATGATTGATACCACACCTCCATGGTTTGTTTATTCAGAATGGCTTTATGAACCGGATCAATAAATTCCAATCCTTTCAGCAGGTCGTTTTTTTCAAAATGAATAAATGATTTTCCCTTATGCTGTTGTTTGTAGATTTTATCTTCCAGCCTGTTTACCATCCCGCCCAGTTCACTGAAGTAATTGAATCCCTTAAATTGTTTCAGCACTTCCACCACTTCACTCAACGTACCCAGGTCTTGTTGTGTAAGCGGAATATTGGTAATGCTGTAGTTTTTTTCCCCATAGGAATAGTATTTTTTGTCGGTCACAATAATGGGTGCATTGTAACCGAGTTTTTCGCTGCGCATATTCTGGATATCGAGTTGTACAGATCGTTTGCTTACGCCCTTGGTAATGCCTTCGTATTCATATAATGCATCAGAGCAGGCCTCCACCAGGTCGTCTAGTGTCCATTTACGGAAACGGTTTTGCAGGCAATTATCGATCGTTTTGTAGCGGATAAGGGCGTGTTTATTGATAGGCATAGTAAAAATTAAGAAGCGAAAAATATAAAAAATATTTTATCTACGCAATCTATCTGCGCAGATAAATGATTTTCACCCCTTTTCTCCCAATGAAACCCGCGCAAACAAAGGGAAACAAAAAAAATAAAATATTTTCTAATCTACGCAGTTCAATTGCGTAGTTAAGAAATTACTTTGTATCGTTAAACGATTGTTCTTTGAATCCGGATACGTGCTGAACCATTTATCATAATGGGCAGCCAAAAATCTTCTCCCAAAGAGAAGTGCGAAAAACAGGAAGGAAAAACCAACCGGTGGTTTTACAGTAACCACGGAGTATTGATGGAGTACCACTCAATATGCTGTTGTTCCCGAATGATGATTTGGTGTGACCTGTGTGTCAGGGGTTCGATTCCCCTCATCTGAATTTTGACAGATGTAGCTCAGCTGGTAGAGCAACAGACCCATGCGGGTTCGAATCCCGCTCACATTGTTAATGTGATGGCGTAAGTGGTAACGCAATGGACTTAGGATCCATGGTTAAAGTGAAGCCGGCCCCTTCCAAAAAAAGGGCCATCCGGAAACAACCAAAGCTACCCAGCGTATAGGCCAAGTGCGTTATACGCAGCCGGTGAACGGCCTGAAAGCAGGCAGATACCGCTACCGGAGCAGTTGTACTTTTTATGGTGAAGGCTCTCTTAAAGAAAAGTTTGTCCTTCTGCATAAAAACTGCGGTTGCAAAAGCTGCTTAAGCTTGCTTCCGCTGTTCAGTGGCGGGTAGCTTTGGAAGTTTCCTTTTTTAAATTATGTAAGTTGAACTATTAAAATAAAAATTATGAGAATCGTAAATGTAAACAAATGGCAAAAAGCGCTGGTGTTCAAAAACGGCAGCTATAACAGGATGCTTTCCGAAGGAAGGCACTGGTTGGGTTTTACCGAAGAACTACGTGTGTATAACATGGCACATATTTTTCTGCCGGTTTGCGACCTGAATATCCTGTTGCAGGATCATTTGCTGGCTGCTGCTTTACACATAGTGGAAGTGAAAGATAATGAGATCGTATTAAAATACGAGAACAACAATTTTACTTCTGTACTGGCTCCGGGGAGACATGCTTTTTGGAAAGGTTTGGTGAATTACAGGTTTGTTAGTGTTAATCTTGATTCAACAGAACCGGTTGCTGGAATAGAAACCGCTGTGCTGATGAGAAGGGAAGTGATTTCTTATATCAGGATTTTCAACATTGAAACCTGGGAAAAAGGAATACTGATAGTAAATGGAAAACCGGAAAAAGAACTGGAACCGGGAACTTATTACTTCTGGAAAAGTGCTGTCCCTGTTACTGTAATGAAAGCAGACATGAGGCAACTGCAGGTGGAAATAACGGGACAGGAAATCCTTACTAAGGATAAGGCGGCATTGCGAATCAATTTTTATGCCCAGTATAAAATAGAGTCTGCAAAAAAAGTGTTGCTGGAGAATAAAGAAGCAGAAAAACAGCTGTATTACCTGTTGCAGCTTGCGCTGAGGGCTTTTATCGGCTCTGTGACACTGGACGAGTTGCTGGATAAAAAACAAACCGCCAGCGATTTTGTAACCGCTGAAACAACTGTGAAAGCTGCTGAAATGGGAATAACGTTAGTTTCCTGTGGTGTAAGGGATATTATTCTTCCGGGTGATGTAAAAGACATCATGAACCAGGTGCTGGTAGCTGAAAAAAAAGCACAGGCCAACACCATTATGAGAAGGGAAGAAACCGCTTCTGCCCGGAGTTTGCTAAACACGGCCAAACTCATGGAAGAAAACGAAATGCTGTTCAAGCTGAAAGAAATGGAGTATGTGGAGAAGATTGCAGATAAAATCAACAGCATCTCTGTTTCCGGTGGAAACCTGATCGTGGATCAGCTGAAACAGATTTTTGTTCCGGGAAAATAAATCAAGTACGTAACCCACCTGTCTCAAAGAGGGCGATGTCCGGGACAGGTGGGTGGCGGAAAGGAAATCAAATGCGGGAAATATTTCAATTGGCAGAATACGTGCTCTGGAAGCACGAGGCTGCAGGTTCGAGTCCTGCTTTCCCGACAGCAACAAGATGAAAAAAAATAAAAAATAAACAGCCGGAATAGCTCAATGTGAGAGCGGGTGATTTGTAATCACCGGGGTGCAAGTTCAAGTCCTGCTTTCGGCTCATTGATAAAACCGATCCGTAACTCAATTGGTTAGAGTACCGTACTTTTAATGCGGGAGTCGGGGTTCGAATCCCTGCGGGTCAACAAAAAAGATTAAATTTAAACCAATGAACAAAATGAATATAAAAGGAGAAGATCTTCGCCAGTTGGGTTTCCCTGAGGGAAAAGCTATTGGTATTGCCATTCAGCTTATAGAAAAACATTGCCGCGAAAAAAACCGGGATGAAGTTTTGAATCAGCTTTCAGAAATTCTTGCCTCACCGGGGGATTACCTGGAAGATGGAACATGGTCGGCACTGGCGGATGAGCTGATAGAAAAACCTGAAACGGTTGATGGACTTCCGGAAATTCCCCTGAAGGAAAAGGGAGGATCGTATGCTGTTTATGGAAAAGAAAATATCGAACAGGGTGCAATTTCGCAAATGGAAATAGCCATGAAATTACCGGTAACAGTTGCCGGTGCACTGATGCCCGATGCTCACCAGGGATATGGATTACCCATTGGAGGCGTATTAGCCACTCATAACGCGGTGATCCCCTTCGGAGTGGGAGTGGATATTGGTTGCAGAATGTGTCTTTCTGTATTTGATATTCCTGAAAAAACTTTTTTTGAAAACGAAAATAAATTCAAAAGGGAACTTATTGCGCATACAAAATTCGGTGCGGGAGCAGGATGGCGGGGAAATGAAAAATCTGATCACACTATTTTAGTGCGTGACGAATTTAACGCCACGCCATTTATAAAAAGCCTTTATGACAAAGCAGCCGCACAACTTGGCACTTCCGGTGGCGGAAATCATTTTGTGGAATGGGGGATTATTGAGATGTATGAAAACGATGAACGTTTAAATGTTTCCAAAGGAAAATACCTGGCACTGCTTACACATTCCGGCTCACGCGGATTCGGGGCGACAGTTGCCGGCTACTACACCAAGCTTGCCAAAGAAATATGCAAACTTCCCAATGAAGCAAAAAATCTGGCATACCTCAGTCTTGATTCTGCCGAAGGACAGGAATACTGGATGGCAATGAACCTGGCGGGGGATTATGCTTCCGCTTGTCATGAGGTTATTCACAATAAACTTACCAGGGCAATTGGCGGAACATTGTTGGCGCGGGTAGAGAACCATCACAATTTCGCATGGAAGGAAATTCACAATGGAAATGAAGTGATCGTTCATAGAAAAGGTGCAACTCCTGCAGCAAAAGGAGTATTGGGAATTATTCCCGGTTCGATGACAGCGCCAGGATTTTTGGTAAGAGGAAAAGGAGAGCGCGCATCCATCCATTCTGCCTCACACGGAGCAGGAAGACAAATGAGTCGTACGCAAGCCATCAAAACCATCCGAAAAGATGAAATGCGTGCAATCCTAAAAGATCACGGAGTTACACTAATTGGTGCCGGATTAGATGAAGCGCCTATGGCCTATAAAGACATTCACACAGTAATGGCTGCACAAAGTAACCTGGTCGATGTTCTCGCTAAATTTACACCTAAAATGGTGAGAATGGCGGATGATGGTAGTAGGGAGGATTGAGGAAATTACTTCTTCACCTCCTCCAACTCCTTCTTAAGTACTTCCACTTCTGCTTTTAATTCTTTTATTGCTTCAATCAAAACAGGAACGAGCTGGTTGTAGTCAACGGTTTTGTAAGTGGTTTCGTCTCCGGCATTGATGAAAACGGCTTTTTCCTTTACCATATCGGGAAAAACTTCTTCTACTTCCTGTGCCATCACTCCGTATTGCTGGCGCGATGTAATCGTTGTGTCTCCACCGGGAGTAGTGGATTTTGTTGTAAGTGTATAATGAAAACCATTGAGCAGCGAAATTTTTTCCAGCGCGTTGTCCACCTGAACAATATTGCTTTTTAATCTGCGGTCGGATACCGTAACCCATCCGCCAATAGAATATCCTGTTCCGTCACAACCCAAATCAAAAGTAAAATAACCAGCCCACCCCGTTGTGGTATTAGTGGTTTGTCCGTATACTCCGTTAAACCCCAATCCGTAAGTTCCGATACCTAATCCCCCGGTATTGCTGTTGCTTCCGTATATCCCGAAACCGTTAGTGTTTTGTGATTGACCTACTGTGCCGTTATATCCAATTCCAAAAACTCCGTGTCCGCCACCGGTTCTCAGGTTCGATCCGTATACGGCAGCTTGTCCTGATGCAGTAGAAGGAATTTGTCCCGACACACCATATCCCGCCCCCGAATTATTTCCGAGAATAGCCGAGTTATTGGCATTGCTGCTGTTGGTATTGGATTGTATGGCAGCAAATGTATTGGCAGGATTGGTGCTCTCCGAACGAAAACCAACACCAATTCCGCTGTGATTGGCCAGATAGGCGGTGGAATTATTTACCGCAGTATTTACTTCCATTCCGGTTGTGTTGGTTCCTGAATTATTGATCTGCACAGAACCCGCATCGGTGGTAATTGTTCTTCCTGCTCCCGATCCGCCATTGTCATACGCTGCATCCAGTGAACCTCCTGCGTTACCTGCAGTTTCAGCATACAATGCATAAGGAACACTCAATAATTGCGAAGTTCCTGAAATACTATATACGGTTCCTCCATTCGGATCGGTTTCCGATTTTAAAAAATACGGACCATTCGCCCAGTTGATAGTGGCAAAACTTCCGGTTACAGGAGTTCCTCCGCCAATTTCTATGGTCACCAGCCCGTTGGTATTAGTGGTGGCGGAATGCGTTTCAATAAACACAGCCAGTCCTGTAGCTGATCCCTGCAGAATGCTGATCTGCACTCCCACACTGGTATTGGCCACCAGCTGGTTTCCCGTATTGCGAATAACGGCCTGGTAAGTCATTTTTTGAGGTGACTGCGCCAGCACGGTCATCGTAGTAAATGCCAATGCCGTTAGTGTAAAAATTTTTTTCATGATTATCTGTTTTTAATGATGGTAAATGTTTTGATTTCGTTTTCGCTGTTATTGATTTTTAAAAAATATGTTCCGTTGCTGAGGTGCGACATCTGTAACCGCGTGGTGGAGGAAAAAAGAGTTTGCTGAAGAATGAGTTTCCCTTGTGCGTCATATAAAAAACCAGTTAACGGATCAGTAAGCCCCGGAACGGAAATAAGAATATAATTTTCTGCCGGGTTGGGAAAAACCACCGCTTCGGCCATAACGGAAGGATCATTTACACCGGTAGAAAAAATTTCATAGGGTTGCTCCACGCCCTGTGATGCGGTTCCGCCTGTTCCGGTAGCGGTAATGTAATCCACCTGGCCGGTTGAGTAACTAACGGTTCCACCACTGCCGCTGGCCTCACCTCCTGATGCAGTCGTGTTTTGCTGGGCTGAAACATCAGAAAGTCCTGCGATAACTATCCAGCCTAAAACAGGAAGAATAAAAGTTTTTTTCATAGAAGCCGGCTTTTGAATGCCGGGCAACTAATTTAATGAAAAGTAGCTAAAGTCATGCCCGGAATAAATATTTTTGAGATAGCTTTTGATAACCCGGGTTAAAAAACTTTATCCTCTTTTGAACCTTTTGCCCCATCTTTGAGTATTACTGCCCGACAACCCTAAAAAACGGTAATATGAAAAGGATCATTTTCGCTCTTTCCCTGTGTTCCATGTTTTTACAGGCGCAGGCCGGACCCGCGGTTCAAAAACAAAAAGTGTATTCTATTGTAAAACAATACCAGCCCGTAGAGTGGCACCAGGAACAACTTCACCTGTGGGAAGAAGAAGTGAAAAACAATCCCCAGAATGCCGATGCCTGGATGAATATTTATACCGCTACGCGCATGATCAAACTCATGGGCGGACCTAAAACACAAAAAGATATGGATGCTGTGGCAGAAGCAGTGAAAAAAAATATTCCCGATACATTTGAGGGACATTATATCCAATACTGGAACAGCGATCACAGCGATACACAATTTACACACCTGCTGAAAGCATACGGGCTCGATCCGTCACGCCCCGAGACCTATGATGATTTTGTTTCTATGTATGAACTGAAACGCGACAAAACCCAGTTAAAGGAATTTTGTGAAAAATGGTTTTTCTCCAACGATATTTCCCCCGGTTTTTATGCATGGAATTACAATATGCTGATGTCGTGCGATGAAAATGCTATTCTTATTACCAATGGTGATAATGACACTTATCCCGCACTGGTGTTGCAATATGCCAAAAACATTCGTAAAGATGTAGCTGTTATCAATACACATCTCATCACCAAAAAAGAATACCGCGATCTGTATTTCCGGGAAATGGGAATCCCTGCATTCACCGAAGGAAATCAAACAACGGATAAAATCTCTGTCGTACAATCTATTTGCTCACATATTCAAAAATATTCTTCACGCCCTTTTTATTATGCCAATACCGTTGATCCGGTTTACTACGGAAATATAGAAAGCAACCTCTATTCGGTGGGACTTACTTTCAAATACTCAAAAGACGGGTTTGACAATGTAGCCGTATTGCGGAGAAACTATGAAAAACGATTTTTAACCGATTACCTGAAAGTAGACTTTGATAATGATATCAGCCAGTCGGTGATCGACCACCTCAACGGATCGTACCTTGCACCATTTATTACGCTGTATAATCATTATGCCGAAGCAGAAGAAACGGCACAGCAGGAAATTTTGCTGGGGTTCGTCAATCATATCGCAGATAAAACAGGCCAGGCCGAAGAAGTGAATAAAATGATCAGCGGGCAGAGCAATACCGTGGTATCTTACGTGATCACCGATCCGCGCGATGCGATGTATGGTATGATAAAAATTAACGATACATTATACGCTTCTCAATACGAAACCAGTAACTTTATGTACAATAAATTTCTCGAAGACCTGTTAAAACAAAAAAGATACTCCGACCTGATGACTGCAAAAATGGATAAAGTGGAATGGGAAAAAATGCTGGCGCCCATGTACAGCAAGCTGACTTTTGAAGAATATTTCAAACACGGAAAACCAGAAGACGACCGTTTCCCGGTTTCCAATATCACATATGAAGCTGCTCAACTGTATTGCGACTGGCTGACAAAAATTTACAATAACATTGAGCACAAGAAAAAAACATTCAAAAAAGTGAAATTCCGCCTCCCCACCGAAAAAGAATGGGAGTGGATGGCAAGATGCGGAATGAAAAACGATAATAAATATCCATGGGGATACCTGAAAGATACGGAAGACGGATTCAAACGTGATACCATCACCAATCAGAAAGGTTGTTTCCTGGCCAATGTACAAACCAACCGCGAAGTAAATCCCGATCCCAATGTTTGTCCCAGTCACGATGGAGGAATCTTTCCCGTACTCAATTATTCCTATCATCCCACCGACTGGGGATTGTATTGCATGATAGGTAATGTAGCGGAAATGGTGCAGGAAAAAGGAATTGCCAAAGGAGGAGGATGGAACACGCTGGCGGAAGATGCGGCTATCGGAAAACAACAAAAATATAACGGCCCCGATACAAACGTAGGATTCAGGGTAGTAATGGAAATAGTTGAAAAATAATTGGGATTATTTACCACATATAAAAACAAAAGCGATGAGGGCCTGATGGCCCTTATTGTGCATAACGACCATCGTGCTTTCGAAGAACTTCACAAGCGATATCATAAACGGTTGCTGTGTTTTATGGTGAAAATGCTGAATAAGGATGAAGAAAAAGCCCGTGACCTTTTGCACGACCTGTTTTTAAAACTGGTGGAACGTCCGCATCTTTTTCATCCGGAAAAAAAATTTTACACATGGGTGTTTACTGTGGCGGCCAATATGTGCAGAACAGAATACAGGAATCGTTTCCGCGAATCCTTTTCAACGGATGATGATGAAATAGCCGGAAAAGAGCGGAACAGGGAAGAACTGATAGGAAGTACAGATGCCCTTATTTTTAATGAACATCTTTCAAAAGCGCTGGACGATCTTCAATATGAACACAAGGAAACATTCATACTTCGTTTCCAGGAAGATTTTTCATTGCAGGAAATTTCGGAAATGATGAACTGTTCGGTGGGCACAGTGAAATCAAGAATTTATTATACCACCCGCAAACTGGCCAACGAACTCGAAGCTTTTAAAACATTATTGAAAAAATAAAAAGATATGGAAGATAATTATGTGATACAGCAACTCATAGAAACCAAACCGTTTGAATTGCTTTCTGAGGAAGAGCGAACAATGGTATTGGTATATATAACGGAAAACGAATATACATCACGAAGAATTTTGCTTGAAAGCACACGCCTGTTTCTGCAGAGTGAAACAGAATCTTCAGATGACGGTTCCGGTATGAGAAAGTCGATTGTGGCCCTGATGAAAGCAAAAAAACAACAGGGAGAAACCCCGTTGCAAAAAATTATTTTATTCCGCGTTCCGGGAATAGCGGCTGTGGCGGCCGTATTACTGATCATTTTTCTTTTACCATTATTTTATGGAGAAGAAAGCAACCGTTCTGTGGTTAAAAACGAACCGGAAATGATTACCCAAACCGTTTATAAAACCGATACAATTACTGTTGAAAAGGAAGTAATAAAAAATGTAAATATCCCCGTGATAAAATATGTGGAAGTGGTGAAAGAGGTTCAGCCATCTGTTCCGGGGGACATCAATACTGCCGGGGAATGGGAAAACAGGAATGTAAAAATGATGAATGACAGCAGTTTTTCTATTTCCAAAGCCCAGCTGGAAATGCAGAAAAACAATACCGGCCGTCCCACCAGCGCTCAACCCGAGCTGAATAAATTTCTTGTCGTGGCGCAGTGATCCTGGATTGTTCCTGTATGTGTCGAAATATTTAAACTCCGAAAAAAAGAGCTTAATATTCGGATCAATGTGGCCTATTTTGCTTCCCGTAGTATTTTCAAAAATCATTCGTGCGGTGGACTAAAGAGTAGGAACCCACGAGGCACGCACCCGGTAAACTTTGCCAGCGTGCCGGCTTGGGTTCTGTGAGGAGAATGATTTTTAGAAAATCAAGGGGGGCAAAATAAGCCTTGAATTTTTCTTTGTTTCTTTCTTTTGTTTCAAGACAAAAGAAAGAAAAGGATGTAATCTTAAATAGGCAGCATTTATCTTTATTCGTTACCAATCAATTATCATCATTCATCAGTTACACTATTAAAAAACAATCAGCCAAAAAAATCACAAAACATTTGAAACTCATTGCCTGAAATGCCCGTAAACAGAAATATGAAAAAAATCTACACTATTCTTTTACTTTTTTCAGCTACAACCATAACAGCCGGTGATTTGGGCATCGGAATAAGGCTGGGAGATCCCAACGGCCTCACTTTCAAAAAATACAACGGAAATAAAGCCTGGGAACTAAGTGTAGGAAGAACCTACTGGATATATGGCCGCGGCTGGTACGACAAAAACTTCGACAAATGGTATGAACACCAGAAATATGGCTACAGCGAATTTCAGTATATCGGCTATAAATCCACTTTTCCTGTAGGAATGCAGCTGCATTACCTCATCCACAAGGACATGAAAAAACAAAAAAGCGAATCGGGAAAAGTGACGTGGTATTATGGTATTGGCGGACAACTCCGGTTTCAGAATTTTTACTACAACTACAGGTATAAGTTAAATGGCGACCCCAACTGGTATTATGCCAATGATGTAAGAGTAACCAATATTGATTTGGGAGTAGACGGAGTGCTGGGACTTGAATATACTTTTAAAGAAGCACCCGTCTCCATATTTATTGACGGAGTGTTATTCGTTGAAATCGCAGACGCACCATTTATGATGTGGGGACAAGGCGGTTTTGGGGTAAGGGTGAATATCTGATCTTTTTAAACGGAAAATAAGTTACAAGTCTTTAAAGTTATCCAGCACGTCAATTTGCTGTTTTCTCTTTTCTTCCATTTTTTCTTTTTGCTTCATTACCCCTCTTACAACAGCAATAACTCCTATAATAAATAAAATGGGAGGATAAAAGAAAATATAGCCGGCATAATATCCTACTATAAACCATACTACCGCACCCACCATCATAATTATTCCGCCAATTATTCCGGCATTGGTGCCCCCCATTACCGATTGACTTTGCTCAATGGCTTCCTGGTCTTTTTTGCGCTGCTCCATTTGTTTGAGCATATTCTCATCGCGTAAAAAATCATCACAGCTTCTTTCAAAAGCAGGCTCATCATTAGTGAGTTTACATACCACGCCTTTTTCGCGGTGGAAGCCCCGGTTGGTGCATTGGGTACAGTAATACAGGCACTCTTCTTTGGTCATTTGAAAAAAATATTTTCCTAATGTATCAAATATTTTTATTTTTAAAAAACCGTAATGCAAATGCACGAGCCTGAAAAAATAAAAAACCTTCTTCTTGATCTCGGGGGAGTATTCTACGACCTTGATTTTCAAAAGGCGGTGAATGCTTTTGAAGCGATTGGCATACGAAACTTTAATGAAGTCTATGCCCATGCACATCAAACACCGCTGTTTGATTTGTTCGAAAGAGGAGAGATCACTACCGAAACGTTCCGTAACGAAATACGAAGAATGGCCGCGCGGGATATTCCTTCTGCCCTTATTGATGAAGCCTGGAATGCATTACTCATCGGTTTTCCCCTGCACCGAATGGAACTTATTGAGAAACTTTCACAGAAATATAATCTTTACCTCCTCAGCAATACTAACGAATTACACCTTTCAGCAGTTGTCCGGCAACTGGAAAGTTCATTTGGGTTGAAACGATTCGAGAAACCTTTTAAGAAACTATATTATTCCAGCCGGATGGGAAGAAAAAAACCCGATGCCGGTTGTTTTGAATTTGTATTCAGTGATGCGGGCATTAGTAAATCCGACACCCTGTTTATTGATGATACAGTCCGCCATGTGGAGGGCGCCCGACAATGTGGGGTGAATGCTATTCACCTCGATCTTTTAAAGGAGGACGTTCACAGGCTTATAGCCCGCCTCAGGCTTATCTGACTTCGCTATCAGGAAGCAATGTGGCTTTGAAAGTATAGGTGCCCGGAGAAAAATTCTTTTTCAGGTGGAGATCTGATAGTTTCCCGCCAAGAAGTTGTTTCATCTTCTCTTCGCAACCGGAAATGTCGGTAGTTACTTTTCCTTCCTCATCCACCGTGATGGTGAAAACAACTTCCGTTTTTTGTTCCACTTTCATTTCATTGGCGGCAGAATAAAGTTTTTGTCCCACTTTGCGATGCAGTAAATTATTGTTGCCGGCATTAACATTCGTTAACATAACCAGCAATAGCGAGGTAATAATAATGTGTTTCATGGCTCTTGTTTTATTAATTGGACGAAGAGCCGTCAGATTAGTTACAACACTTTTTCAAAACGTATTTTACAGGGATGAACGGCAATAATAAAATTTGGAAAAGTTTCATTTGAGGGGCGGCCCCATCAGGAGCGTCACCCTGTATTTATCTGTGCATTCCCATCACTGCGATCATTCTTCCCGTCAATCCTTTTTCTTTTCGGTAAGAAAAAAACCGGTCGTTATCAGAAATGGTACAGTAAGAAGAAATCTCCACATTGTTTTTTCCTACACCATGTTGCTCCAGTTGAAAAAGATTGGCTGACTTCAGGTCAACAAAATATTTTTTTCTTTCCGCATCATATCGCTGAAATGTTTTCGGAAACCGAATCGCCACTTCTTCTCCCACTTCAAAATGTTCATACCCGATACAGGCGCCTATCCATGCCAGGCAATCTTCACCTTGTGTCCCGAATTCGGATTTCATTTTTCCCATGGTATGCGCAACGATTTCCTGTGCAGTTCCTCTCCATCCTGCGTGAATGGCAGCGATGGCTTTGTTTTTTGGATCATACACCAGAACAGGAGTACAATCAGCTACAGATACAACTGCATATAACCCTTTTACGTTAGTAATGATAGCGTCATATCCTTCATGGTGCCCGGGAGCTGTGGCAAAAAGAATTTCTTTTCCGTGAACTTGTTTGCTTACTACAATTTTATCTTCGGGAATGTTCAACGCGTTATAAAAACGGGACCGGTTTTCAAAAATATTTTCGGGAAGGTCTGCGGTGGAAAAACCCATGTTCAGAGAGTCAAACGGAGCCCGGCTTATGCCTCCGTGGCGTGTACTTTGTGCAGCGGTAACCGGATGAGATGAAAATATTTCGGGACGGATATACATTTTATTTCCGGATAAATAATCCCCATTCATCTTCATATTCCGAACGATCCAGCTTCTCAAAACTTGTTACCCATTCTTTAAAAAGCTCCCGGAATTCTTCCATATCTTTTCGGAATAACCGGATGTAGCTTTCATCCGTTTCGGTAAACATTTCAAGACTGTGATTGGAAATAAGCAGTTCGGAAGCATACTGCCGGACGATAGCGGCATTTTGCATGCATATCAGCCACATATCCGATCCCAGCGCACCAGCCAGTTTAGCTTCAATAATCATAGCCGATTCCAGCATTCGGTGGCCCACCATTTCTTTTCCCTGTTCGTCCATCCCTGATAACATGGAGTGGATAGTTTTAAAAATTTCGTGTGCTTTTTTTCTAAGCGGATGTTTTTTTATCTTCTCCTGCTTTTCACGGAATGCTTTTTCCTGCTCTTCCCTTTCTTCGGGAGTAAGATCGTCATTAAAATTTTCAAAATCCATATTATTTTTTTTACAAAGGTAAAACAATCTGTAAACTCTAAAACCATTGCTGGTCAAACAGATCACCCAAAACTAAAATTTGTAGTTTTTTAAAAAAAACGGGGGTTCTCAGTAGAACTACGTATAAAAATAAAATATTTTCTTATCAGATTTGCAGCCTTGAATTTATTTTACACATGCAGATTCTATCCATTCAAAACAAAATCCATGAAATCCGTGGCCAAAAAGTGATGCTGGATTACGACCTGGCGGAAATGTATGGAGTTGAAACCCGGGTATTGAAGCAAGCCGTTAAAAGAAATGCAGTCAGATTTCCTTACGATTTTATGTTTCAGTTAACAAAACCCGAATGGAAGGAGGTTATCACAATTTGTGATAACCTCAATAATAATTTGAAATTCAGCCCTGTAAACCCAATGGCATTTACTGAACAAGGTGTCGCTATGCTAAGCTCAGTTTTAAATTCAGTTCAATCCATCGAAGTAAATATAACGATTATGAGGGCATTTGTATTTCTGCGTCAGTTTGCTTTATCCCATAAAGAGCTTACTCAAAAATTACGGGAACTGGAATCAAAATATGACCAACAATTTAAAGATGTTTATGAAGCAATAAATTTTCTGATCTCAAAAGATAAACAAATCACAGGACAACAGGAACGAAATAAGATCGGGTACAAAAAATAAAAATCATTTTTTTAAACGAATATGGATCTATCAAAAGTCTCATCGCGTATATATGAAGTACGTGGCCAAAAAGTGATGCCGGATTATGACCTTGCGGGCCTCTATGAAGTGGAGACAAGAAGATTGAAGGAACAGGTAAGGAGAAATATGGATCGCTTTCCTCCTGATTTTATGTTTGAATTAACGCGCGAGGAATGGCAAAACTTGAGATCGCAATTTGCGACCTCAAGTTTAATGTGGGGAGGATCCCGCTATTTACCAATGGCTTTCACAAAACAGGGATTAGCCATGCTAAGCGGTATCCTTAATTCCAAAAAAGCTGTAAGTGTAAATATTGCCGTGATGAGAGCATTTGTGTTTCTCCGTCAATTCGCCCTGTCGCATAAAGAACTCACGCAAAAACTAAAAGAAATGGAAGAAAAGTATGATTTACAGTTTAAAGATATATACCAGGCACTCGACTTTCTTATAACCAAAGACAACATGGAAACCACTCAGAAAAAAAGGAGAAAAATCGGGTATAAAAAATAACATGTCATTAATCTTAAGGTCACAATTTGTGAACTTAGAAAAAAATTCCCTTTATAAATCACCAAAATCTCCTAATTTTATAACCTTCAACTTTCAACCTTCAACATGCAATCCTCTCTCAAAAAACATTTCGGCTACGACTCTTTCCGTCCCCTGCAGGAAGAGATCATTTCTTCTGTTATGGCAGGTAAAGATACATTTGTACTGATGCCCACCGGTGGAGGAAAATCCATTTGCTTCCAGCTTCCCGCACTTATGAAAAACGGAACCGCCATTGTCGTTTCCCCGCTCATTGCACTTATGAAAGACCAGGTAGAAGCACTGCTGGCTAACGGTATCAGCGCTGCGTATATCAACAGCAGTTTACATTATACCGAAGAACAACAATTATGGGAAGAAGCATCCTCGGGAAAACTAAAACTGCTCTATCTCTCTCCCGAAAAAATACTCACTCTTTCTCCCGAATTGTTACAGAAATTAAATGTGTCGCTCATCGCCATTGACGAAGCGCATTGTGTTTCTCAATGGGGACATGATTTTCGGCCCGAATATACCGGGCTGGGAAAACTCCGCGATGTTTTTCCCGGGGTGCCGTTCGTTGCACTTACTGCTACAGCTGATAAGATTACGCGAAAAGATATCATTCACCAGCTTCGGTTAAACGCCCCTTCCGTTTTTATTTCTTCTTTCGACAGGAAAAATCTATCGCTCGAAGTAAGAAGCAATATTTCACGCAGGAATAAACATGCCGAAATCAGTGATTTTCTTAAAACGAGAAAAAACGAAAGCGGAATAATTTATTGCCTCTCGCGAAACGGCACAGAAATGCTTGCGGAATTTTTACTTTCAGAAGGAATCAACGCGGCTTATTATCATGCAGGAATGGATGCCGCTTCACGTTCGCGGGTGCAGGAAGATTTTATTAACGACAACGTGAAAGTGATTTGCGCCACTATTGCGTTCGGAATGGGAATTGATAAATCCAATGTGCGTTTTGTTATTCACTATAACATGCCGCAGCGCATAGAAAGCTATTACCAGGAAATTGGCCGTGCAGGAAGAGACGGATTACCTTCAGAAACCATCGTGTATTATTCTTATGGCGACATGCTGCAGTTAGCCAAATTTGCACAGGAAAGCGGACAACCCGAACTCAACATGGAAAAACTGAACCGCATGCAGGAATTCTGTGAAGCACGCATCTGCCGCAGAAAAATACTGCTCAGCTATTTCAGCGAATACCTCACTGAAAACTGCGGCAACTGCGATGTATGCGCCCATCCGCCCACACTTAGCGAAGGAACCATCATTGCGCAAAAAGCATTGTCGGCCATGACAAGGATGAATGAATCGGCAGGAATGCAAATGCTGATCAATGTACTTCGTGGTTCACGGGTACACGAACTGGTAGAAAAAGGATACGATAAAATAAAAACCTATGGAGCAGGAAAAGAATTTTCATATGATCAGTGGCAGGCATTTTTACTGCAAATGATTCAGCTGGGACTTATTGAAGTGGCATATGATGAAAGTAACAACCTGAAAATTTCTCCCTTCGGAAAAAGGGTGCTCAATGGCGAAATAAAAATCCAGCTGGTGCATACAGAACCTTTCCGTTCCAAAAAACCGGAAAAAGAATCACGCTCAAAGAAAAAGTCGTTTGAAATTTCTGTGGAAGATGATTCATTGTTCAACCGGTTGAGGCAACTCCGGAAAAAGATCGCATTGGCAGAATCCGTTCCGCCCTATGTTATTTTTCACGACAGCACATTGATGACGATGGCAGAAATGAAACCCGCAACAAAAGAAGAAATGCTGGACGTAAGTGGTGTTTCTGAAAATAAATATTCCCGCTATGGCGAATTGTTTCTCGCGGTGATCAACGGCCAATATGAAGCCGAAATGCCTTCTGATGAAAAACTCATTGCACAAGAGATCACGGTTGAAAAAATAAAAAAATATTCCACCGAAATGCTGCAAAAGGGATTTGTGGTTTCTCACCGCAAGCTGGCCCGGCTGCTTACGGGCGACAGGCGCGACTATAACGATGACGGTATAGAACAACTAACGTTCTTCGGATTGCTGAAGAATAAAACCACTTATTCGCTTCTTTCTTCACCCATTAAAAAAATACTGGATGAAAATCCGCATTTCACCGGAAAACGTTCGGAAGCGGAAACCGACAACTATTTTTCGGCCCAACTATTTAATTATTTACCGGAAGAGCTGATACAAAAAATCAAATCCGCCATTTCTTCCCTGCCCATACTGCGTCCCGATGAAACCCTTACCAACGACTATATTCTCAACCAGAGGAAAACCCATCCCCGCTCTTACGAACCCTGGGGAGAAGAGGAAGGGCGATTATTCGCTGAAGCCGTTTCCCTTACCAACGACCTTTCATTTTTAGCCTCCCTTTTTGGCCGGTCGGAGGGATCTGTGCGCAGTTTTTATAAAAAATATGCCGTCCCGCTTCCGGAGGCATAAAAATTTATTATCTTGCTTGTTCCTGCGGCACTGTTTTTGAAGTACGCAGCTACCCAACGAGCCAGCTATGATAAAACGATTTCTACTCCTGTTGCTCTGTGTGTGGACACTGATCCCCGCACCAGCACAATCCCTTTACGAATTACAATTCACCGGAAGTGATGGCAGCAAATACCTCGGCTTCCTGGTGTATTATAACGAAACCAACTGCTATATGCGCACCGCCTTTAACGCCAGTGATGGCAGTTACAAAGTAGTGCATACCGATTACACCGGTGTTTCCATGACGGAAGAAGGGGTGAATTATTTTGTACTCGTAGGCCGCGATGCCCGTTACGTTACCGAAGGCGGGGGAGAAACCTATCACCCGGATTTATTTATCTGGATGTGGGAAGAAGGAAAACCCATGGAGCTTCCTTATACCAGCGATGATCCGGAACTGAAAGACGAGTCTTTCAAAAAAGTGGATTCGTATGTAGAGCTGGATGTATCTACCCTTACCGAAGATTACCTCCGCCAGTTCTACTGGAGCGATGAACCCGACCTCGCCAGTTTTATATCGCTGGCCACAGGAGCAGATTACACACTCGATAACTCCTACGATTATACCGAAGCCGATTATTCTTATCACGAAGGAGAAACCGAAACTACCAATAACAACAACGGAAATAATACCAGCACAAACAATGGAAATAATAATGTTTCCAATGAAAATACAAATACCGAAAACACCAATACGGAAACCGGTAATGTCACCATACACCTGGTAGTGGTAGCCAATACCGAAATCGGGGATATCGGTTCCAGTTGTGAAATAGACAAACGGAATCTTATCAGTGAATTTGAAGGCGTTTCGGAAGCGTTGGGAGTAAAATTCAAACCTTATGTGATTGACGGAAAAGATTTCACCAAAAAAAATGTCACCACTACCCTTGACCGGCTTACTCCCGGAAAAAATGATGTGGTGATGTTTGTCTATACCGGCCACGGTTTCCGCTGGAGTGATCAAACCGATAAGTATCCGCGAATGGATCTCCGTTACAATAGTTACCAGAAAGTAGACAATGAATCGTCTATGGGACTTTCGGAAGTGTATGATAAAATAAAAACAAAGGGAGCGCGCCTTAATATTGTTTTTGGTGATTGTTGCAATGCTGATATTGGCGTAAATGCAAGGACCACCACCAACTTTTTGGGAAATCGAGCCAATCCTAATTTCAAACCTGAAAAACTGCAACGTTTGTTTATCAAGTGCAGCGGAAACTTAATTGCCACTGCTGCTTCTCCCGGAGAAGTTTCATGGAGTAATAGCGCGCAGGGCGGATTTTTTATTTATAGTTTTCTCCAGGCTTTTCACGAAGAAATAAGTTTCATGACCAACGACATTGCCGACTGGGAAGGACTTCTGAAAAAAACCATTGATCAGGCCGCCTACAAAACTTCTGATGCCGCCTGTGCTTCATGCAGTGCACAGAATGGACAGAGTATTATCAAAATGACTTACAAGTAGCCTCACCCCCGGCCCCTCTCCCGTGGAGAGGGGAGAAATGCGATAACTACGGAAACATTTTTTTAGAATAAAATCTATTGATTTTATTCTAAAAAAGTTATTTCCCTTCTCTTTCAGAGAGGGCCGGGGGTGAGGTCAATACGAAGTATAAACTCTTTTTCTCTTTGCCTTTTTTTCTTTTCTCGCAGGGCCCAGCGCAAAAGAATTGATTAAAAATCCTGATTGCTGAAGGAACGATTCTGTTTTGTTCCATTTACCGGCAATAAAATGCAGCAGCAATAAATTATGAAGGGAAACACAACGATAAATATTTTCTTCTTCTTTTTTGCTCCAGGAATTATAAAGCAGCGATTTGTAAAACAACACCGGTAGCTGTAATGAATCCAGCCATGTAGAATCGGGAATTTCTTCGCCATGCCGCAAAAAAAACGAAAGCACATTTTTATTACAGGTTTCCATCAGCCGGTCGCCCGACACGCCCAGCAATGTCATTTTCCGTGAAAGAAGAAGATCGTTTTCTTTTCCTTTCACCACAAATTCTGAACTGATAATCCGCAATGCGATCGCTTGTCCCGAAATAAAAAAACAAAAAACCAAAACAACCGTTTTCATCATTCATATTTTTCACCGGCAAATATAAATACAAACTAACGCATTGTCAATATACGTAGAATTACGTATAACGGAAGAAGAACATACGTAAAAATACTTAGTTGAAAACTTTTTTTGGAGGAAAGCCGGAGGAATGTAGATTCGCTAAGAAATACAAAAGTACGAAAAGGCGGGGTTTGAGATTAGAGTTTAGAAGTAATTTAAAGAATGACGAATGGAACAGAATAAATACCCTTTGGATGAAAGACTGATTGAATTTTCAGTTCGGATGATTGAATTTATTGAAGAATTACCTGAAAAAAAATCAGCAATATATCTGGGAGGACAGCTTTTGAGGAGTGGCACTTCTCCTGCTCTGAATTATGGGGAATCCCGTGCAGCAGAGTCCAGAAAAGATTTTATACATAAAATAAAAGTATGCCTGAAAGAACTACGCGAGTCACATAATTGTCTGAAAATTTTATACCGGTCAAAATTATTCAAAGATGAAAATAAAATACAATTCCTGTTAACGGAATGTAATGAACTTATTTCCATTTTTGTTAAAAGCATAAAAACAGCTATGATCAACACAAAAAATAATTAAACTACTTATGTCTCATTTTAGTACCTCCAACGCAAAATCATTTGGAATATTTTTCCTGCAATCTGTCATTTTAAAATTCATCTCCTTCTTTACGCCTTCGCGTTTCACTTCAAATCTCAAACCTCAAACCCCGCCTTTTCGTACTTCAGTATTTTCGTATTTCATTATTTCAGCTTCGGGTTGCGCATTCCCGCCCCACGGCCTCCTCAGCAAGCTATCATTTTCCACTTCTTACATCAAATCTCAAATCTCTCCTGTTCTTATTTCCGCATCCCGGTATTTCACTTCAAATCTCAAACCTCAAACCCCGCCTTTTCGTACTTCCTCCTCTTCATTATGTTTTTTTTTCTTTTTCATTTCATCTTTTTCTTTTGCCTCAGTTGACAGCTTATCTCTCAAAATCGATCATTGCTCCGAGCTAATCGCTCAAAAGATCGAACAATCAGAAAAAACCGGCCAAAAGAGCTATCTCCTTTCTTTATCCGATCCTGTTTCTTCTTCTGCGTGGATAGAAGAACGAGGCGGACAAAATACTGTTCTTACTTCTGCTGAATTCAATCAGCTTACCACCGACCTGGAAAACTTCAACGCGGGTTCTTCCACAGGAGTAAAACTCTATGCTGTAGTAATAAATGATTTCAAAATTTATTTCAACCACAGTATTGTTGATATCGATTCCATCGACCGGTTTGAACTCAATAACATCAATGTTCAGTGGCTGAACCAGAAAAAACTGAATGAGCTTAACCGGCTAAAAGAAGAAATCAACGGAAAAATTTCCTCTTCGGTACTGAAAAAATTAAACGACCGGGGAATCGGCACGGATCATCTTTGCATTTACACTTACGCCCGTGTGAGAGGCTACGGAATAAAAAATGATACCGAAGCACGGCAAAAAAACTTTTACCTCGATCAGCTGCGCTATCCTCCTTCGGTTTTTCCTTACCGGGATATCATTCGCCAACGTGTAAATGAATCCTGCGTCAATACCGGAAAACGCGCCTACCATGTCATAGAAGGACTCATCTATGCATTAACAACCCTGGATGCGGTGCAAAGTATAGCTTGTGGCGATGATCACCAGGCGAGGCTGGAAAAAACAGCCCTGCTGCGAAATCAGTATTTTGAAAGCGATATCGAAAAACTAAGCGGAATCGTTGCGCTTTCGCCCGCGCAAAAAATGACAGGTGGCTATTGCGAAAATCTCATCAATCATTCCGTAACCTATGCAGGAGGCTATACCAACTTTGCAACAGCCATTCCCACAGCCGATAAAAAATTCTATATCTACGAATGGGCCGACAAAGTGAGCCTGCTGGAAGAACACAGCGACCACCGGTTGTTTTGTTTGTTTTCTCCTTTAACGTACATCGTTCCCGATGACAGTTTACAACTGATGGCGGAAGAAATTTACAGCCGCGCAGGATTATCCGCAAATGATATTTTGCTTTTTCTTCCCTATTTCGAGCATACCTGTGCGTTCAACAGCATACTTTTTCCGGTGCAGAATCATTACCGCAATTTTTTTCCGCTTGTAATCACTTCTGACGCTTCTTTTCAAACGGATCTTAGTGCAGCGCTACATGCTCCTCCATCGCTGCATGAAAAAATGAATTATGTTTTTTCAAAGATTCCGAAAGAACACCATAGCTTTTATTATTTCATCAATATGCAGGGCGATGTGGTGTCCACCACGCAGGAAGAAGTGGAAATGAATGCACGCGGCTATTCTTCCGTTTTCGATTTTTATTTTTTGCAGGACGACCGCAAAAACCTGCTGGAGGAAAACCCTGAATACAACACCTTGCCGGTTACTTCCCTCACACAGTCAATGGTAAACGGACAGTGGCCATGGAAAGAATATTTCCACCTGAAGGATGAATTCCTGTCGCAGTTTTTATTGCAGCATCCGCAGCCCGAGTGGAAAGAAATACATCATAACCTGCGTGAAACGAAAATCACTCAATACAACTGCCTGCAGTATGCTCAGAAATATGTACGTGATGAGATTGGTTCAATTCCTTCCCACTGGTTTAAAGACGGATTTAACCAGGTGGCGCATGAAGATTATTTGCAAACACTGGATGGAATTTCGCTGGCCGCTTCTGTAGTCGGACTGGATTTTTTAGTGGACGGATACGCCATGGCTTATTGCGAAAGTGTGGGCGACAATACCAACGCCACGATCTATGCCACTTTTCTGGCAGTGCCGGTGGGAACAGGAGGAGAAGCGCGCATAGCCAAAGGACTGGCCGAAGGAGAAACCTACGTTTACAAGTCCATGCGCAGTTCTGAACTTATGTTCAGAAAAAAGGCGGACGATATTTTCCAATACACGATGCACGAATTGCCCGAAGAAGTGCAGGAGCATCTGGCTTTACCTGTTTGCCGCAATATTGACGGAGAAGTTATCCAGCGCATCATGTCGCACAAAGACGATCCGCAGTTCACCGCCTTTTCCCGCCACCTGGAAGAAGTGCTTCCCGACAACGACCTCTTCAAAAACCACCTCCGCCAGCATCCTTCTACCATTGATGATTATTTTGAAAATTATTTTAAACAGGGAAAAAGTGTTTTGGAGTTTTTGGAGGGGGCAGGGGAGGAGATTGTTAGAGGAGTTTCGAGGGTAGATTTCCTCAATAGCGTACCTGAATTTGCAAGTAATAATGAATTATTTGAACAAGCCTATTATCTTTGGAAAACTGAAAATTGGTCTGGGCTTGAAAACCTATTCAATCAACACAATATTAATTACGGCTGGCCGCCCAATGACGGCTTTATTGATGTTGAGGTGGTGACAATGGAAATAGGAATGGAAATAGACAGGTATGGTGGCAGGTATGTGGATAATGTTTTTTCAGATAATGGAACATTCGTCTCTCCTTTGGGTGCGAGTTTTGAAAGCAGAGCTTTACCCGAAAATTATCTAACTACCAAACCGTATAAAAAATACAGAGTGGTAAAAGAAATTCCAAATGTGAAGAAAGGAAAATCAATACCTTGGTTTGGGCAGGTGGGGATGGGGGTGCAATATAAATTCCCCGATGTTTATAGAATAGACTATTTAAAAACTAATGGATACATTGAAGAAGTAATATGAAATTTAAGAAAATTGATAATATTAAAGCTGGGTTAATTTTCGATGGTCTGGAAGATGACTATTATGAATACGATCTGATAATAAAATGCAAAAACGAAAACATTCAATCATCCGTAAAACCGTATAAATTTGAGTATATTAATAAGTTATTGCAAAAAATTTCTAGAGAGGAATATTTTTCCTTGATGAAAAGTATCTCGGGTAGTGTGCAAAGTCAATTGATCCAAGATATGTTTACAGGATATAGAAATTTCCCCTTGACGTATCATGTTCAAGAAAAAGATAATTCTATTAAAATTTTAATAATCGCATCTTCTGGGGAGACACAACCTGGTCGTTATAAAATCTATCTTGAAGGGGTTTGGGAGATTATAGAAAAGTGAGGATAAATCCTTTGAATTATTGCTTTACAAGCTATTTCATAATTTACAAATAATCTTTCGCAAGCATTTGTCTAAATTATATTTAATATCGGATTCCCAAAACCTTAATACAGAATATCCTAATTTTTTTAATTCGCGATTATTTTTTTTGTCTCTTCGCATGTTCCCTTCAATTTTATTTATCCAATAATGCCTGTTTGAATTAATTTTATTTTTTTTCTCTTTCCACTTATATCCATGCCAAAACTCACCATCGATGAAGATTATAACTTTTTTTTTCGCAAACACAATATCTGGTTTTCCCGGTAAAAAGGGGACATTTAAGCGATAATGATATCCTAAACTCCATAAAGATTTTCGCAATTTAATTTCGGGCATTGTGTCCTTACTCTTTATTTTGCGCATTAATTTTGATCTTTCGATCGTAGTTGAAAATCCATGTTTTGATTTCAAAATCAACTTTAGATAACGGAATTATTTAATAGTGAATATGGTTGGAATACATTGTTTGAGGATGCCCAACTAAGTTAATATCAAATTTAAGCGAAGGAACAACCCGACTTTCCGCATTATGAATTCTAAAAGAAATTGTCCATCCTTGATCGCAAACTAGTAGTAGCGTATTGGTTGAATTTGGCTTATAAGCTAACTGAATAATTTGATTTGGCAACCTTAATTTTTGAACGGTCCGACCTAAATTACCATTAATGGACCTATTCAACGTACCATTCATGTTGAAAGCTAATACTTCTACAACATTTTTTCTTTTTATTACTTTATAAAAATCATGTCTACCAAGTAAATAACTCACCAAAGTTCTTGGAATATCATTGTTTTGTTGATTAATTAAATTTAATTCAGCAATAAATGCGTCAAGAATTGGAATATAAACCGTACGATCTTTGCTTCGAACATTTCTCCAAACTTCATTTCGAGCTCTTAAATTTCGCAGATTTTGAAATATAGGAATAATTGCATCAAAATATCCTTGAGAACAATTAACGTTCATCCATTCATTTCCAAAATCTAATTGATCTGAAAGTCTAGAATGTTTTACTGCTTTGTGGTTATTTTTTGCTGAAATACCTATTTCCCAATTCTGTCTGGATCTAATAAATAAAATATCCCTAACATCTCCTTGTTGACCCGCCCGATCAGGCATTAATTGAAGTTGTATGACGTCATCCGGTGTAGTCGGATTAACAAGTCGAGGCTCAAGGCTAATTATATGATTAATAGAAGCAATTGCTGCCCTTGTATAGTTTCGTTTTTGATCAGCAGTATACAAAAGAAAGGATTCTTTAGCATTTTCGTAGCAAGCATCAATTACCAAATTTGTAGCATAAGCATTTGATAATACATTATTAGCTTCGGTTATCAAAGCATATTCAAATGCTTTTCCAGCATCTTTTTGTGTAGGCATATTTAGGTTGCGTTTACTATTTCAAGCATTCTTTCTTTAACCAGTAACCCATTTAATTTTTTTTTCGGTTTGTATACTTGTCCGTTTACTTTCAAGACAACTTTTCTTTCAGACGACATATCTTGATAAATTTTAATTGCTAAAGCTTTTGCTAATTGAACCGGTACAGCGTTCCCTATCATTTTATATCCTGCAGCAATGTGGTTATAATAGAAAATAAAATCATCTGGGAAAGTTTGAATTCTAGCGCACTCTCTAACACTTAATCTTCTGTATAAATTTATTTTTGATTTTACAAATTCGCGTTTATTTTGTTCTATAAATTTCATCTTAGGCGCCTGTGGATGAATAGGAGCGTGTCTTCCCCCGGCTTGTATCGTGAATGAAACCTCATCCCATGATCTAACACGATTTCTAGACATATACATAGGCGAAAAATCTCCAACCATATATTCATGGTTTGGAAATTTACACAGATTTTGATTAGTATAATTTCCTTTTTTCGCAGGCATGGCACTATTTTTTAAGTCTCCAATTGCGGATTCTAATGTGATTTTCTTTGTTTCTGGTTCTGGGAAATTAAATTTTAAAGCCAAGTCTTTTCTATATCCAACAAAAAAAACGCGATTTCTATCTTGGGGGACACCAAAATCCGAAGCGTTTAGCATTTCAAACGATAAAACATATCCACATTCTTTAAACATGCTTTTTATATTTTCAAGCACTTTAGAATGACGAGATAAAAGCATGCCCGAAACATTTTCTGCTAAAAAAAACTTTGGTTGTTTATCAGCTAAAATTCGAATAAATTCAAAAAATAATTGCCCCCTTTTATCATTAATCCCTCGTAAAGCACCCGCCTCACTCCAGCTTTGACAAGGGGGACCGCCTATTATGCCATCACAATCAGGAACCTCATCGGATGGAATATCAACGATACTTCTTTTATCAAGAAAAGATCCTTTGTGATTTTTTTCATATGTTTCCCAAATATCTTTATCGAATTCATTAGCCCAAACCACATTAAAACCAGCTTTTCTGAATCCTAAATCAAGACCACCCGCTCCTGCAAAAAATGAAACTATTTTCATACGGTTATAATTTTATAAAGACAAATTTATCATGCTTGATTCAAAGTAAAAACTAAAATTTATAGTTTTTTATTATACTTACTAACAATAAAATACTCAAATATCATATTTAGGTATCTTAAAAGCAAACCGGATTTTCCGTAATCACTACTATTTTTGTTCTTTAAAAGACGAGAACAAATGAAAAATGTCATTTTCCGTTATGAATATCGAGATGCAGCAAATTATCATAAATCGAATCAAGTTGTGTTTTCAAGTAACTCAAAATTAGATTTGGCCGTGATAGATGCTGAAATTAGAAAACACTTATTTGATGATGAATACTTTTACCCCGATAAGCTATTCATCCCGGAGATCGAAATGTTTGATTTTGATCCTCAATGCGATCATTTTTGGTACACCTACCTTAAAATAGAATTTACAATCGATCCTCCAACCGATAAACGAACCTTTCAGGAATTTCTTTCCGACTTAGAAAAATTCGCCCGGAAAACACCAGATTTTTTATGCAAATAGTTTATTAATATTAATCATCCCGTTTTACTCCCCTCTCCGCCAAAGGAGAGGGATAGTCAAACCGCACAAAGTGCGGTGCAGACAGGGAGAGGGAATCCCGCGCTCACTCCCACAACCCTTCCATCACCCCGAAATAAACATCAAAATCCACCGCATCAGATTGGATAGAGTAGGAATCACTTTTTTGCCAGATTTTGTAGCCCGTGGTTTTCCAGGCAGCGGGAATAGCGGGAGTAGTATTGCCGCTGTATTCTGCCAGCCATAACGGGTAGTGAGAAAAACTGGTGTCGGTAAGAAATTTATTGGCAAAAGTAAGATCGGTGTAGATAATAGGTTTGCGATGTGTTTTTGTTTCCACCTGTTGTAAAAATTGCAGCAGTCCCGGTTGCAGGTTGGTGAGGTCGGCATTTTTTCCTTTCGGCAGACTGGCTTCTTCAATGTCAACAATAGGAGCCATGTCGTTGTTTTCCCATTGCTGTACGGTGCCTGTAAAAAATTCTGCTTGTTTTACAGGATCATCGTTACAATGATAAAAATGATAAACACCACAGATTACTTTTTTTTCTTTCAGTAATTTCCGGTTTTTAGAAAAATCGGGGTCAACGTAATCTATTCCTTCAGTAGCTTTGCATATTACAAATGAAAGGCTGTCCATTGTATCCATTTCCTCCAGCAGGTTTCCGTTCCATTGAGAAATGTCAATACCATAATAAAACTCTTTTTTACCAGCAGTCGTTTCACTTTTATGCAACGTATCCGTTGATTCCTTTTTCCCGGCAGTTGTTTTTTCTTTTGGTGTGGTTTCTCCCCCGCAACTCCAAAAAAACAGAAGCATCACCGGTAATAAAAACAAAAAGATTTTTTTCATGTATTCAATATTAGTCAATCTCACAATATTCCGCAATATTCTCCAAAGTTCACTACGCCAAAAAGCGCATTTTCAAAAAAAGAGGCCAAAGCTGCCTGATGTTTCTCGTCCTCCCTTCACATCTTCCTTTACTCCCTCTCCGCCAAAGGAGAAAGACAGACCCGAATTGGCGATAGCCGGTTCGGTCAGGGAGGGGCAAACCCACGCCCTCCCGCCACTTCCATAATCAACATTAATACCCTGAGTAAAAATACTCAACCCATTGAGTAAAATGTAAACTTCCACAGCCCACAAAAGAATTCTGCGGTTTAAATCAATCCTGATAACCATCGGGAGAAAAAATTATTTATTCACTTATCTCCCCCTCTCCACGGGAGAGGGGGCCGGGGGGGGGTGAGGCCCGAATTTCACTTCGCAATATGCAAAATGCTCGTATACTCTTTATCTCCCACCTTCAGCACATAATAATAAACGCCATCCGGGTAATCACGCGCATTCCAGTCGTTGGCGTAATTTTCTTTCTGGTAGATAAGATTTCCCCAGCGGTTGAAGATAGCAAGATGATTGGAAGGATAAAATTCAAGATACTGAAACTCCA
>JBMORL010000122.1:0-49626 GCA_049322335.1 Bacteroidota bacterium | reverse complement strand
AGTATCAATTATGCAGAAAGAATACAACGTGCACTGATGTCGGGCGAAACGATTCTGAAACGCTATGTAAAAGACTATTTCATTTATTTCAATCCGAAAGAAGCTGTGAGCGGAGATTTTTACTGGGCAACGGAATGCCGGTTGGCAGTGGAAGGTGGAAGTCAGCAGTCTTTTTTCCTTGCTGTTTGTGATTCTACCGGCCACGGTGTGCCGGGCGCTATTATGAGCATGCTTAACATCAACTCGCTGAAAAAAGCAGTGGATGAAAAAATCACCGACCCGGGTGAGATACTTAATCACACCCGAAACCTGATTATCTCCACGCTCGCCAATGACGGTTCGCCCGAAGGCGGAAAAGACGGAATGGACGCCTGTCTCGTTTGCCTGGATGTAAAAGAAATGAAACTAAAGTTTGCTCTCGCCAATAACCCGCTTTGGCTGTGCAGAAATAATACCATTACCGAATACAATCCCGATAAAATGCCGGTGGGAAAACACGATAAGCAAAACATTCCCTTTCGGTCGCACGAGATAACGCTTGAAAAAAATGATATGCTCTACCTGTTCACCGATGGTTATGCCGACCAGTTTGGAGGAGCAAAAAATAAAAAATTCAAATACAGCAATCTTAAACTACTTTTAACTTCCCATTCACATCTTCCCTGCCATCAGCTGAAAGAAAAACTGGATGAAGAATTCCAAAAATGGAAAGGAGAAATGGAACAAACAGATGATGTTTGTATAATTGGGGTTCGTGTGTAACAACATATGCCGAAAATAAAAAAGGTTAATAATTTCTCATTAACCTTCATTTCAAAATTCTTTTCGTTGTTACGGCAATCTCGATTTCAAAATGTTGATGACCTGGCTTCCGTTGGGAGTGCTTTGAATGATCTTTAGGAATTCATAACGTTCGCGGTCGCCTACGCTCGGAATTCTCGGATTAATAAAACTCAGCTGGGCGCCTGTTCCATCCTCTTGTATTACTCCTTCAGCACCTCCGTTACGGGTACTTACAATTGTTCCTGTTGCTACTTCCATGGTATTTGATTTATTAGGTTTTATTTATACATTGCAAGTATAACAAAAAGCTGTCATTTTTGCCACAGGTTTTTAAAATAGAATTTTTCCGGATAGTCGTTATATCTATTTGTTTTTCAATATTTTACATTCATTCCCGGGCAAACAAGCCCGATTCCCTGACGGCCATTATAAAAAATGAAAAGGCAGCAGATACTTCCCGGATTAAATCCTGTCGGGAACTGGCTTACTACTATATGTTTGAAAATGTGAATACGGGTTTTGCCCTGAAGTCGGCCGAAGAAGGAATAAGAATAGCCGCCATATCAGGAAAATATTTATGGCAGGCCCGGCTTACTTCCCTGAAAGCATATATACTTCAATATTTTACCAATGATCAGGAAAATGCTATTGAAAATTATTTTCAATCACTCAGGTTATATGACAGGGCGGGATCAACAGATGAAAAAATTTCTTCTTATCTCAATCTTGGTAATATTTATTATCAATACAATCAGCCTGACGATGCAGAAAAATATTTTAAATATGCCGAAGTAATTGCACTGCGTACCCAAAACGAAGAAGACATTGCGCTTGTTTATAATAACCTGGGGTCAACTTATAACCTGAAGAAAAAAGATGACCTCGCCCTGCAATATTATACCAAGGCAAGATATTATTATAAAAAATTTAACCGCGAATTTGACATTGCTGTTATTGATTTTAATATGATGAATATTTCGGTGAACCGTATTGGAGTGGAAGTTTCAGCCGGTGCCCGGAATGAAGCCATTGAAGTTTATACCCGGGTAAAGGATATTTTTAAACAATACGAACAAACCGGACATTACATCCGCGCCATTCATGCTTTGGGAGTTCAGCTAACGGAAACCGGTAAATTAAAAGAAGGAATGGGCTATTATGTGGAAGCAGAAAAAATAGCAACAGAACTTCGCGACTTTTTGGTGCTGAAAGAAATTTATAACTCTATGGCTGAAAACAGCAGGAAGAGAAAAAGTTTTGAAGAAGAAGCAGAATACCTGAAAAAAAAGTTTGTTGCCAATGACTCACTTTTTAATGTAAACAAATCAAAGGTAATTGCAGAAACGCAAATCAAGTACCAAACCGAAAGAACAGCCACCGAAAACGAACTCCTTCAGCAAAAATCAAAAATTCAGGCGCTGGAACTTACCAAAAAAGACATCGAAATTTCGCAATCCAATATTATCCGGTATACACTCATTGGTGGAATATCACTCGTATTACTGTTTACTATTTTTCTGTTCAACCGCTTTAAGATTACCAACCGGCAGAAAAAAATTATTGAGCAGCAAAAATTGCTTGTGGAAGAAAAAAATAAAGAAGTGCTCGACAGTATCATTTACGCCAAACGCCTCCAGGATGCTATTCTTCCTTCACAAAAAATCATAAAAAAGATTTTACCCGAAAATTTTATACTGTATAAACCCAAAGATATTGTGGCCGGTGATTTTTACTGGATGGAATCAACTGGCGATTGTTTGTTCATTGCAGCTGCCGACTGCACCGGACATGGTGTACCGGGCGCGATGGTGAGTGTGATTTGTTCCAATGCACTCAACCGGGCTGTAAAAGAAATGAATCTCACCGATCCCGGAAAAATTCTTGACAAAGTGCGCGAAATGGTAATTGAACAATTTGCCAAAAGCGATGAAGAAGTAAAGGATGGCATGGATATTTCGCTGCTTTGTATCCATACCAAAACAAATGAAATGAAATGGGCGGGAGCCAATAATCCGTTGTGGATAGTACAAAAGGGTCAAGGGGACATGGAACAGGCGACAAGTAATAAATCTTCTAATTCAGAATTTGCCTCATCCCTCATCCCTCATGGTTTTTGCCTCAAAGAAATCAAACCCAACAAGCAGCCCATCGGCTTTACCGATAAACCCGCTCCTTTTGAAACACACACTGTCATCGTTGAAAAAGGCGATATCATGTATTTATTTACGGATGGCTATGCAGATCAGTTTGGCGGTGAAAACGGAAAAAAATTCAAAACATCCAATCTTAAAAAACTTTTCCTTTCTGTGAAACACGAAGCTATGGAAAAGCAAAAAGAACTCATCCACGATGCTTTCCGCAAATGGAAAGGGAATTTGGAACAGGTAGATGATGTTTGCGTAATTGGCATCCGGATATGATTTGATTAATGCAGGCCGTCATTGCGAATGCCTGTAATCTCATTTCTCTTTGCGGGCAGTCATTGCGAATCCTGTAATCAGGGTGAAGCAATCCGGGCTCGTGCGTGGGGTTCGCAAATCAAAATACCAATTACAAAAACAAAATCGCTTTCATAAAGCCCGCGCTCAGATTGCCGCGGTCGAGGACTCCCTCGCAATGACCCATCACACAGGAAGAAAGAATAAATACACCACTAATCTGTGCGCTGTCATTACGAATCCCTGTAATCTCACTTCTCTTTGCGGGCAGTCATTGCGCCTTGCTTCGACAAAGCGCTTCGCGAAGGCAAGAATCCCTGTAATCAGGGTGAAGCAATCTGTATTCGTGCAACGGCATAAACGAATACCAAAAATGCAAGATGCCGCTCCTACGGGGTTATAATTTCATTTTTATTTTGTTGATACAATTTGAAATAATGAATTAAATACTATTTTTCGTTCTTTCCAATTCATGTTTTGTCGGCTTTGACTGCACGTCATCAACGCTTTTCAAGTTATCCTCAAAAATTATTGTGGCATCTCTATAATAAATCATAAGTGTATATCTTGATTCTAAATCATAGTTTATCAGTTCATCGTATAAATAACGATCGTAAAATTGAATCATTACATGTGTGTTTTCCTTTACAAATATTGATTTGTCATAAAAATAAAAATGATCCTTTGTTTGTTCACCGTACAAATTAAAATCCCTTTCTGTCGGTATATGATGTATGTTCCCTTTTTCATTTTTTTTATTCGTGGTTCCTTCATCTATCAACGCAAAAATGCTTGTCTTATCACTTATATGGGTAACAGGCTTTCCATATTTCGTAAAATACAAATCATATACTTCTTTAAATTCATCTTTAGATTTTATTTTAAAATCTAATTGAATACTCACCAACTGCGAAGATTCAGTAAAATTTGGGTTTAAGGTTAATAAGTATTTATTCTTATTTGTGTTAAATGGCAAATATTTTTGTTCATCCAAAACACTATCTTCCACTAAGACATCTAATGCAATTTCAAAATATTCACGTGACATTCCATTCCAAAAATTTAAATAAAATGGTTGTTGTTTATTCAATCTATTTTTAAATGAATCGATTTTTTTTCTTTCAGTTAAAGTATCATTATATATCTCCGATTCCTGAAATTCAGGTTCAATTTTTTCTGAATTCATTGGCTCAGAACATGAATAAACAATAGCAACCAAAATAATTAATACATTTTTGAATTTCATTTTGATAATATTTTTTACATTAAAAACCCTATCGTTCTTCTACAACGATAGGGTTTTTTCAGAAGGAGGTTTATTTGTTAGTATTTCACTCTTTTCGTCTTTATAATTTAATACTCCAATTTAATCTCAAAATTTATTTCATTTTTAATAATCTGACTATTCTCATCTCTATTGTTTTGTAAAACTACTCTTCTCTTTTTTCTTAAATTAACATCTAATTTTATTTTTTTATTTTCAGCTTTAGGAAAAATATACCTTAAAGCATGTTTAATGGTTTTTAAATTCATTAATTTGTTTATTTAAAAACCTCCTTCTTTACTTTTCAGCTTCCGCACATTTCGCACCCCTCTGGATTATCGAGTGAGCAGGCTATCTGTGCGAGTTTTTCTTCTTCGGAAAGTTCGGGGGCCATTTCAGCTACTCTTTCTTCGTCCACTTTTTCGGCTAACGGAAGCGGTTCCAGTTTTTGTTGTTTTTCTAAAGTGAATTTGATGGCGTCTGTGGCTGCTTTGGTTCTCATGTAGTACATTCCGGTTTTCAATCCTTTTTTCCATCCGTAGAAATGCATGGAAGTAAGTTTTCCGAAATTGGCATTTTCCATAAAAATATTCAGCGACTGGCTTTGATCAATAAATGCCCCGCGGTCGGCTGCCATATCCAACACTGCTTTTTGAGAAATTTCCCAGGCAGTTTTATAAATCTCTTTCAGGTTCTGAGGAATTTCTGCAATGTCCTGCACCGAACCATTGGCGGCAATGATTTTATTTTTGAGCGATTCTCCCCACAATCCGAGTTTCACCAGGTCGCGCATCAGGTGTTTGTTCACTACGATGAATTCTCCGGAAAGCACACGTCTTGTATAAATATTGGAAGTATAGGGTTCGAAACATTCGTTGTTACCCAGAATTTGCGCTGTAGAAGCTGTTGGCATCGGGGCAATGAGCAATGAATTTCTTACACCATGTTTTTTAATTTCCTCTCTCAGCACATCCCACTCCCAGCGATCTGTCGGAACCTCATTCCACATATCAAACTGAAGTATTCCTTCTGATACCGGTGAACCGGGGAAAGTTTCGTAAGGACCGAATTCTTTTGCAAGATCTTTTGAAGCAGTTAATGAAGCGTAATAGATGGTTTCAAAAATATCGCGGTTTAATTTTCTTGCTTCAGGGCTGTCAAAACCAAAGCGCATCAAAATAAATGCATCCGCTAATCCCTGCACGCCAATTCCAATGGGACGGTGACGGAGATTACTTCTTCTTGCTTCGGGAACGGGGTAATAATTATAGTCGATAATCTTATTCAGGTTTTTTGTCACCGCATAAGTAACATCAAATAATTTCTGATGATCAAATTCTCCGTCTTTCACAAATTTAGGAAGAGCGATGGAGGCAAGGTTACAAACCGCTACTTCATCGGGAGATGTATATTCAACGATTTCTGTACAAAGATTCGATGACTTGATCGTTCCCAGGTTTTTCTGGTTGGATTTTTCGTTACATGCATCTTTGTAAAGCATATAAGGAGTTCCGGTTTCAATCTGCGACTCCAGGATTTTGAACCAAAGATCCTGTGCTTTAATTGTTTTTCTTCCTTTTCCTTCTTTTTCGTAGCGTGTATACAATTCTTCGAATGCTTTTCCATAGGTATCAGAAAGCCCGGGGCATTCATTGGGACACATCAATGTCCAGTCACCATTATCTTCCACTCTTTTCATGAACAGATCCGGGATCCACAATGCAAAAAACAAATCTCTTGCACGTTGTTCTTCTTTTCCGTGATTCTTTTTCAGATCGAGAAAATCGAAAACATCAGCATGCCAGGGTTCTATATAGATGGCAAATGATCCTTTTCTTTTTCCACCGCCCTGGTCAACATAACGTGCGGTATCGTTGAATACACGCAGCATGGGAACAATTCCATTGGAAGTTCCGTTGGTTCCTTTGATGTAGGAACCGGTGGCGCGGATATCGTGAATAGAAAGCCCTATTCCTCCTGCTGATTGCGAAATTTTAGCGCACTGCGAAAGTGTTTCATAAATTCCGCTGATGCTGTCTTTTTTCATGGTGAGCAGGAAGCAGGACGACATTTGCGGTTTTGGCGTTCCGGCATTGAAAAGAGTTGGAGTAGCATGAGTAAACCAGCCTTCGCTCATCAGGTGATAGGTTTCGATAGCTGATTTGATATCATCTTTATGAATTCCGATAGCCACACGCATAAAAAGATGTTGCGGGCGTTCGGCCACTTTTCCATTCAGTTTTAAAAGATACGAACGTTCAAGGGTTTTGAATCCGAAGAAATCGAAACGGAAATCGCGGTCGTAGATAAGTGTGGAATCGAGTAATTCAGAATTTTTCACGATGATCTCATATACATCATCAGCCAGCAGTGTGGCGCGGTCGCCTGTGCGCGGGTCAACGTATTGATACAAGTCGGCCATCGTTGCCGTAAATGATTTTTTGGTGTTTTTATGCAGGTTGGAAACCGCGATTCGCGATGCCAGCAAAGCATAATCGGGATGTTTTACCGTATTGGTAGCAGCTACCTCAGCGGCCAGGTTATCCAGGTCGGAGGTGGTTACGCCATCATACACTCCTTCAATTACTTTAATGGCTACTGTAACGGGATCTACAATGGGATTTAATCCGTAGCACAGTTTTTTGATCCTTGCAGTGATCTTGTCAAACTGTACTGATTCTTTTCTTCCGTCTCTTTTTACTACAAACATGCTGCAGGTGGTTTTTGGTAGTTAATACTGGTTTTGTTTGGTTTTTTTAAATCATTTAAAAATCTTCATCAAGGCTGAATTTGTTTTCTTCTTTATTGGAGAGCACACCGGCTTTCTGGTATTCGCCCACTCGTTTTTCAAAGAAATTGGTTTTTCCCTGGAGGTTGATCATGTCCATAAAGTCGAACGGATTGGTTACGTTATATACTTTAGGGTTTCCAAGTTCAACCAGCAGGCGATCGGCCACGAATTCGATGTATTGACTCATCAGCGCTGCGTTCATTCCAATAAGGCGAACGGGCAACGCATCACACACAAATTCTTTTTCGATGGCAACGGCTTCGGTGATGATTTTGGTAATGGTTTCTTTTGGCAGTTTATTAATGAGGTGTTTGGTGTAAAGCAAACAGGCAAAATCGCAATGTAATCCTTCATCGCGCGAGATCAATTCGTTGGAGAAAGTGAGCCCGGGCATCAGTCCGCGTTTTTTCAGCCAGAAAATGGAGCAGAAACTTCCGCTGAAGAAAATACCTTCTACAGCAGCAAAAGCCACCAGTGTTTCGGCAAACGATCCTTTGGAAATCCAGTTCAGTGCCCAGTTGGCTTTTCTCTGCACACAATCAAGGGTATCGATGGCGTGAAAGAGTTTATCTTTTTCAACAGGATCTTTTATATAGGTGTCTATTAATAACGAATAAGTTTCGCTGTGAATGTTTTCGATAGCGATCTGGAAACCGTAGAAAAATTTAGCTTCGGTATATTGAACCTGTCGCACGAAGTTCTCAGCGAGGTTTTCGTTTACAATTCCGTCTGAAGCCGCAAAAAAGGCCAGTACATGTTTAATGAAGTGGCGCTCGTCATCATTCAGTTTGTTTTCCCAGTCCCAAAGATCGGCCCCGAGGTCAATTTCTTCAGCCGTCCAGAAGCTGGCTTCCGCTTTTTTATAAAACGACCATATATCATTATGTACTATAGGAAAAAGAACGAAGCGGTCTTTATTCTCTTTTAATATTGGTTCAAAATTTTCCATACTTTATTTTTTTATTCGTTAATTAATGAGGACAAGCTTCCTATGGCAACCAACTTTTGTTTTTTGCTTTAGTCTTTTTGTCCGCTTTTGTTTTGGTTAATCCAACCTGCCGGCACTGGGCAGGCTGATTGATCAATCGGGGGAACAAAAATTGAAAAAAAACGATCGTGCGGGGGCGCTTTTTAATTCACATTAAGTTTAAGTTTTCAACACGATTTTTTAACCTGATTTAAGCCTCTTGAAAGCCAGCTACTTTGCCTCATTTATTGGTAAAAATCCTTTATTTAACGGGTGGTAAAGCGGCTTTATCGCCTTTTTTAAATCGTGCTGAAAACCGCGCCATGCCTGGTTTTCAGCCTTGTCCAACATATCAAAAAACGGGTGAAAAAACGCAGTGATTTTTTCGTGGGTTCAAGTTGGAAAAAAATCGAACTGATGTTCACCAACAGTCTTATAAACTATTAACAAAAACAGGGTGCATAAAAAATAATTCACTTTTTTTTGGATAATTCAAATGCTTTGATATTTTATTGAGGAAAAAACAGCCCTTTTTCCCTCTGAAAGCCCCGGAAATGCTGGGAAATGGAAGTACGTGGTAAGCGGGCATGGGTGGGTGGGTGGTGAAAAAAAATCGTATTTACCAATGAAAAAGCAGTAGTTTATTATAGCATTTTTTTCATTTGAATGTTTTTTCCCGCACGTCATAACCACCACCACCAATGACTACTGACTATTAACCAATAACTCCATCCCTCAATAACCAGTAACTTATAACTAATGACTGCTGACTTCTCTCTCCGCTAATTCCAGTTTTTTAAAAAAGTCTTTCCCATAGGCGCGGATGATGGGTTCTTTGAGGAAGCGGAAAACTTTTACATCCAGTTTTTCTCCGCAGGCGCAGGCGGGTTTGCATAATTTCCACTGGTGATAATTGAGTGCGTGGATCTTTTTATTTTTTAAAACACGTATGGGATACAAATGGCAGGAAATGGGTTTTTTAAATTCTACTTTTCCTTCTTCGTAAGCTTTTTCTATTCCGCATTTGGTGATACCGTTCTCATCAAAAATCACGTAAGCACATTCTTTTCCTTTTACCAGCGGTGTAGTCCAGTCGCCATCACTGTCTTTGATATATTTTCCCTGCTTTTCAATGGCTTTAACGCCTTCTTTACGCAGGTAAGGTTTTATATCTTCATAGATATCATCCAGGATACCCAATTCTTCCTCTTCCAGTGGCGCTCCCGATTCTCCCTCTACACAACAGGCTCCTTTGCATGCTTTTAAATCACACACAAACTTTCTTTCGAAAAGGTCGTCAGAAATGAGGATACTATCTATTTCGATCATAGCACAAAGATAACAAAAAGCGGGCTGGTGGCTTTATTTCTTTTTCCGGGAAATGAAATTTGCCATAGTGGCACCATTTTTGGCCGGCAGTTAATCTGCCGGTGACTATTTACGTATGTCCGTAACCCGTTAGTGAGGTAATTTTTCTTTCAGTGCTCCATAGGTAAAAGTGCCCAATATGGCAAAAAACAGGACCACCATCACCGGATAAATTCCGGCACCAATCAATGCATAAACAGGTCCCGGGCAAGCTCCTCCAAGTCCCCAGCCCAGCCCAAAAACGATTCCGCCCAAAAGATGCGCTTTGTACTGCGGATCTTTCTTTTTGAAATTCATTTCTTCGCCTTCCAGTGTTTTCACTTTATATTTTTTAAAAAGAAAAACGGAAATCATACCGGTTAACACTGCCAACCCGATAATTCCATACATGTGAATGGATTGAAAATGGAACATTTCCTGGATACGGAACCACGAGATGACTTCTGCTTTTACCAGCACTATTCCGAAATAAATTCCGATGAAAAAATATTTTAAAAGTTTCATAGGTTAAAAAATATAAGGTAAAATAAAATGTGAAATAAATAATCCCCCGATAAAAAAACCTATAACCGCAATAAGAGAACCAGGATTGAGCAGCGATAATCCCATAATGGCATGTCCGGATGTGCACCCGTTTGCCCAGCGCGTTCCGAATCCCACAAAAAATCCTCCCAGAGCCATAAATACCCAACCGGTCCACGATAAAAATGAATTCCAGCTGAAGATTTCTGCAGGAGCCAGTAATTTTTCGCTGGCGGATGAAGTTTCCAGCCTCCATTCTTTAAATAATTCTTTTGCTCCTTCCGAAAGGATGACCGGTTCATTATTCTGCAAAAAATGCCCGGCAATAAATGCGCCTAAAATGATTCCTGCCGCCAGTAACAGGTTCCAGGTTTCTTTTTTCCATTCGTATTTAAAAAAACTGAGGTTATTGGGAATACAGGCAGCACAAATATGTTTCATGGAAGCCGAGATGCCAAAATGTTTGTTTCCTGCAAGAAGTAAAACGGGTACCATTAATCCGATAAGCGGCCCGGTGATATACCATGGCCAGGGTTGGGTAAAAAATTCCATCGTGGTTTTTTGAGGCCGAAAGTTAACCAAAAACCACAGCGGCAGAAAAAAGAATGAATTATTTCACAGGTTTTCCTGCTTCTATCCAGGCGACAATTCCGCCATCGAGGTTATAAACATTTGTAAATCCCTTCTCCTTCATAATTTCCATTGCGCTTTCTCCTCTTCTTCCCTTGCGGCAATAAACATATACAGGTTTATTTTTATCGAGGGCTTCTATTTTCTTTTCGAAATCGGGACCGTTTACATCCATATTAACAGCATCGGCAATCATCCCTTCGGCACATTCTTCAGTGGTTCGCACGTCCAGCACCGTTCCGGGTTGGGTTTTCATTTTTTCTTCCCATTCATTTACAGGAAGAGTTTTAGCAACTGTTTCTCCGTTACCCTGTTGTTGTCCGCAGGAAGCGATCATGAGAAATACAAATGTGATCAAAAAAAGATTTTTCATTTTTCCGGTTTTTAAAGTTTATCCTGCACAGGAAAAAGCTGTACGTGGAATTGTTGTTTTTTCAATATCGGTAAATCCGCCCAATACATCCACCAAATTACTATAACCATTTTTTTTCAGAATGGAAACGGCTATAAGGGAACGGTAACCGCTTTTGCAATGCAGGTAATGTGTTTTATTTTTATCAAGATCGCCAGGATGATCATTAATAAAATCGAGAGGATAACTAACAGCTCCTTCCACGTGTTCGGCCGAATATTCTCCGGGCTTGCGCGTGTCTACAATACTGAGTTTTTCCTTTTTGATTTTTTCGGCAAGATCGGAAGCAGAAATATTCTGAATTTTATCCGTAGCTTTTCCGGCATTTTTCCATGTAGCAAATCCGCCTTTCAAAAACCCTTTGGTATTGTCATAACCTACTCGGGCTAAACGCAGAACGGCTTCTTCTTCTTTTCCTTCTTCACAAATCAGCACCATGGGTTGTTTCAAATCGGTAATGAGTGCGCCCACCCAAACGGCAAACTGTCCGTCAAGCCCGATGAAAACAGACCCCGGGATGAATTCCTGCGCAAAAAGTGTTTTATTTCTTGTATCGAGTATCAACGCACCATGAGCTACTTCCTGTGCAAATTCGTCAAGCGTTAGTGCTTTTACGCCACGCTGCATAACTTCATCAATACTATCGTAACCTGATTTATTGAGCATGGCGTTTTTGGCGAAATACTGGGGCGCAGGCATAATTCCTGTGGTAAGTTCTTTTATAAAATCTTCACGTGAAATATTTCCCAGTGCATAATTTTTTTCTTTCTGATTTCCCAGTGTGGCAAACGTTTCGCTGCTCATGTTTTTTCCGCATGCTGATCCGGCACCATGTCCCGGATAAACAATTACATCATTGGAAAGCGGCATAATTTTTTTGCGGAGCGAATCATACAACATTCCGGCAAGATCTTCACTGGTAAGATCCGATTTAATAGCAAGGTCGGGACGACCCACATCCCCGATAAATAATGTATCTCCTGTAAAAATAGCCACATCTTTTCCGTTTTCATCTCTAAGCAACCATGTGGTTGACTCCAGCGTATGTCCCGGTGTATGTAATGTAACGATGGTAATTTTTCCGATTTTAAATTCTTCTCCGTCTTTGGCTACCTGGATATGATATCCGGCCGATGCGTTGGGACCGTAGACAATGGTAGCTCCTGTTTTTTTAGCGAGGTCGACATGGCCTGAAACGAAATCGGCATGAAAGTGTGTTTCGAAAATATATTTGATTTTCGATTTATTTTTTTCTGCCAGGCCGGTATAAGGTTTGGTTTCGCGAAGCGGATCGATGATAGCAGCCTCTCCATCCGATTCGATATAATAGGCCGCTTCCGCAAGACACCCGGTGTATAATTGTTCGATTTTCATTTTGAATGTAAATTTTGAGTTACAGTAATATTTTTTTCTTCATTCCTATAGTCATGGTAATGCACAAAAAAGTTGAGCCACATGATTTTTGAAAGGGCATACAACCACGGGCCCAGCACCAGCATTCCTCCACCTATAGCGGTTCCATATACCCAAACCGGTGCTTCAGGCCAAAGAAGATAGATGCCGATAAAAACCAACATAAAAAATCCCACTCCCAATCCATAGGCTATGTACAAAGCGCCATAGTAGAACCCGGGTTCGAGTGAAAGTTTTTGACCGCATACATTGCATTTTGGGTAAATGTCCCCGGCCCGTTTAAGGTCGTATGGATGCGAAACCAGGAAATCACCTTCATGGCAATGAGGGCACTTCATTTTCAAAACACTATACGCTTTGGTTCCTTTTTTCAGTATCATTTTCTTGCCTGTATCTGTAAGACAATTATAAAGTGAAAAAGTTTTGTGTTTTACAGAATTATACAAAGTTAGGCATATTCACCCCTTTGATGAATGACATTAGGCATATATTTGTCTGCGGAATTCAAATTCAACGTGCTGAAGCTTTATTATTTTAACAGGGAGAACAGGGAGCATACGATAAAAGGATTATTGTTTGTAGCCTTGTTTGCAGCCATTTCCACTGTTATTTCCCTTATTCCTTCCGTAAAATCAACAGGAATGAGTCCGTTGATTATCGGGGTGCTTATCAGTATGGTTTATGGCAATACCTTACGAAAAAACCTGCCCCAGAAATGGCTGTTAGGAATTATATATTCCACCAAATTTGTATTGAGAGCTGCCATTATTTTTTATGGTTTCCGCATCACTTTCCAGGAAATTGAATCGGTGGGAATGGCAGGGTTAATGCAAAGCCTTGTGATGGTGGCCAGTACATTTATTATCGGCAGTTTTATCGGCATCAGGTTGATGAAAATGGACAGCGATCTGGCCATGTTAACTTCTTCGGGAAGTGCTGTGTGTGGGGCTGCTGCAGTTTTAGCTACCGAATCAGTATTAAAATCCGATCCTTATAAATCGGTCATAGCTGTTTCAACGGTAGTGTTGTTTGGCACCATTTCTATGTTTGTATATCCTTTGTTTTACCAGGTGGAAGCTCTTTCTTTTAGCACTGAAAAATATGGCATTTATATTGGCGGAAGTGTACATGAAGTGGCACAGGTGGTGGTGTCGGGCAATGCCGTAAGTGAAGCGGCTGCCGATACCGGATTGATTGTGAAAATGACACGCGTAATGTTATTGGCTCCTTTGCTGGTAATTCTCAGCATTATTCTCTCCGGCTATAAAAACCGAAAACAAAAAGAAAGAAAGAAAAAAGCTGTGTTTATTCCCTATTTTATTTTTGGTTTTATTGGTGTGGCCATTTTTAATTCTTTCGATTTGCTTCCTTCTGAAGTGGTAGATAAAATAAATGTAGCTGATACATTTTTGCTTACCATGGCCATGTGCGCATTGGGAATGGAAACCAATTTTTCGAAATTCAGGGAAACAGGATCCAAGCCGGTGGTACTGGCATTTATTTTATTACTTTGGTTAATTGGAGGCGGTTATTTTTTCACCACTTTGTTTACCGGCATTTAGAACAAGAAAAATACTGCATTTATTTTTCCAGTGAAGCCCTCGATTCTTTTTCCCGCTTTACAAAACGCACACCCAACATCAGCTCATGCGTTCCCGAACTATAATTCTGAATATTGGAGGTAGTAATATCATACGAATAACCAATGCTCAGGTAATTCTTATAGGTATACCCGGTCATCAGTGAAAAAGCATCCATGGTACGATACGCTCCGCCCAGCCAAACCTGCTTTTTATAAATAGCCCGCGCCATCAAATCAAATTGCACGGGAATAGGTTTTACATACTTTACCATCACGGTTGGTTGAATCTGAAAATCTTCACCAATATCGAAAGTATATCCACCGGTTAAATTATAGTGATGCCACAACCGGCTATCAGTAAGCGTTTGGTTTTCGAAAAAATAAAGTTTGCTTCGTGTCAGCTGTGGCACTGTTCCGCTCACATACCATTTTTTATGATACAAATAAAAACCAAACTGAGAGTCAAATGCCATCGACCATTGCAATCCGTTACTGATTACAGCATCTCCCGGATCGTGAGTATTGATTTTATGTCCGTCAATCATAAATTGCACGAGCCCTGCCGAAACACCAAACGAAAGTTTTACATTCTCATTTATTTTTAAGTGATAGGCATACGCTGCCTGGAAACCTGTTCTGCGGGTGGGGCCTACATTATCTGTAAACAAAAATCCTCCGTAACCCATATTAAGTTTTTTATTCGGGCCGTACATACTAAGGGTAAATGTTCTGGGCGCATCGGTCAATCCCACCCATTGGTAACGGTGATTGCTTCTTACATCATACCATTCGTTGGCACCGGCCACTGCGGGGTTTACCGCAAAGTCATTGAAAAAATACTGGCTGTACATGGGATAATGCTGGGCATTTACTGTGCAGGCAGCCGTGAAAAGCAATATGGATAATATTTTTTTCATAATCTTATCTTAAAACAGTCAATGGCCCAGTGTACGCATCCGGATACAACGGGTGATTGAGGTTAATAATGTAATAATAGGTTCCCACCGGCACCGGCTGATTATTGTAAGTTCCGTCCCACGGAGTCTGGTATCCAATAGAAAGGAATAACAATTGTCCCCAGCGGTTATACACTTCTACCTGGCAATCGGGGAACAGGTAAATGTAATCGATTTCCCAAACATCGTTTGTTCCATCACCGTTAGGTGAGAATCCGTTGGGGAAAGTGATGGAAGGAAGAACAGTGATGACCATTGTATCCGTATTCACACATCCGTTGGCATCGGTTACTGTCACCACATAGGTGTAGGTGCCGGTAGTGTCGGGTGTAACAGAAGGATTGAAAAGAGTGGAATCGTTAAGATAGGTGGAAGGCTGCCAATACAAAGTATTTCCGGCTGATGTAGTCGGGTTTCCACCAATGGTGGCAGTGGAAAGCAATACCATTTCAATATCAGGACCGGCATCCGCCTGTGGCAATGGGTTAACCGTTATATTTATAGTATCTGTATCCGTACACAACCCGTTATAGGCAATCAGCACGAAGAAAGTTGTTCCGGGAACGTTTACCGTAGTTACCTGGGCCGTATCAATCAGGTTGCCTGAATCATCATACCACTCGTAGGTTACCCCGCCACTGGCAGTTAAGTTAAATAAAGTGGAGTTGGCACAAACAGTGGTATCATTTCCTGCAAAGGCATTCACTACCAGGATAGCATTTACCATAATGGAGTCTGTTAACTGGCACCCGTTAGCATCTGTAACGGTAAGGTAATACATTCCTGTAAACAGGCTGGAAATATCTTCTGTATTGTTGGTGTATCCGTTAGGCCCGGTCCATGCATACGTATACCCGCCTGCTCCTCCGCCCACTGTAGCGTCTATAGAACCGTCATTCACAGTAGAACAGGAGGCGTCTACACTGTCTAACGCAATAGTGATTGCCGCAGGAGCATTGATGGTAACTGTTTGTGATGTGGTGCATCCGTTTCCATCGGTAACAGTAACAACAAATGTTCCCGCACACATATTGATGGCATTGGCGGTAGTTTGTGCGCCAGGATCATTCCACAGGAATGTATAAGGTAAAGTTCCTTCAATTACGATAGCAGTGGCTTGTCCGTCACAGGTGTTGAAGCAGGAAGGCTCCTGCGTATTGGGAAGGCTAAACAATAAGCTATCAGGCTCGTCAATGGTAAGATTGGCGAATGCAATACAACCGGCCGCATCATCTACCTGAACAATATAATCTCCTGCGCAAAGTCCCGAAGCGTTAGTTCCCGATTGCCCGATAGGATTTCCGTTGTTATCCAGCCAGGTGGTAGTAAACAAAGGTGTGCCCCCGGTCATTGAAACAGATGCAGTTCCGTCACAGGAACCCTGGCAGGTGTTGTCTGCAGTGGTAACAGCCAGTTGCGGAGCGTTATTTCCGTTTACTGTCAAAGTAATAGTATCCGAACATCCGTTGGCATCCGTTGGAACAACCTGGTAGATTCCCTCACAGAGACTGGATACAATTGAAGTGGTTGCGTTGCCGGCTGCTGCATCCCACTGGAAACTAAATGGGCCTGTTCCACCCGTCATAAATACACTTAACTGGCCATCACACAATCCGCAGGTAGCAGGTGTAACAACCGTGCTGTCCGTCAACTGCTGTGGTTCGGTGATCGTTATATTGGTAACACGGATACAACCCAGCGAATCAGTGATCTCAAGGAAATAAGTTCCGGCACACAGATTGGATGCCGAATTGGTGGTTGATCCATCATGAATCCAATAGAAAGTGTAAGGAGGTGTTCCTCCCGAAGGAGTTACTGTAGCTGAGCCATCACACATACCAAAACAGCTGGCGTTGGTTTGACTGATGGTTTCTGTTGGCCCGTTTGTATTATTAATGGAAACATTAAATGTGTTGCTGCATCCCGATGCATCCGTAATCATTACCATATAAGCTCCCGAACACAGACTGTCAGCTGTAGCAGTCACATCACCGTTAGACCAGTCGAAAATATAAGGCGATGTTCCGCCTGAAGCGGTAACAGTAGCTGTTCCGTCACATAATCCGCAAGTGGCATCGGTAGTGGTGAATGAACCATTCAATGATCCCGGTTCATTGATCGTAAAATTCTGGAAGTTGATACAACCTGCTGTATCCGTTACCTGCAACAGGTAGCCTCCCGCACAAAGATTGGAAATATCTTCGGTAGTTTGTCCGTCAGGAACCCAAAGGAATACATAAGGAGGATTTCCTCCGCTGGTGGTTACATCTATTGCTCCTGTGCAATCTCCGTTACAGGAAACATCGGTTGTTGTTCCGGTGATAGTGGGCGCGTTTACGTTACTTACGGTTACAGCCACCTGTAAAACACAACCATTCACATCAGTTATATCCACCACATAAATTCCCGCGCTAAGGTTTATGGCGGTTGGCGTAGTTTGTCCCAATGGATTCAGTGCCGCATCAAACCAGTTGTAAGTGTATCCCGGTGTACCTCCTGAGGGAACTACAGTGGCCGCACCGTTAGCTACATTACAATCAGCAGGAAAAGATGATGTGGCAGCTGTTATAGCAGAAGGTTCGTTAATGGTTGTATTTTGCGGTGTAGCCAAACATCCGAGTGAATCCATTACCACTACATCATAACTTCCGGCACACAATGCACTGAATGTATTAGACGCCTGGAAAGTGACACCGTTATCAATACTGTACGAATAGGAACCTGTTCCTCCTGCTGCGTTGATCACAATCGAACCGTTACATGAACCATTACATAATATATCTGTAACGGTTGTTGTAAACGTTACAGCAGACGGGTCACTGATGGTTACAGGTAAAGTAGTTGAACAATTATTGGCATCACCTACAATTACATTATAGGTTCCTGCACATAACGCGGTGGCCGTTTGCGTAGTTTGTACAGACGGATCATCCCACTGATAGTTATAAGGAGATGTTCCTCCTGCGGGAGTAGCAGTTGCGGTTCCGTCACAATCACCGTCACAGGTAGCATCAGTAAACGACATAGTAGCTGAAAGTACGGAAGGCTCGGTTATGGTTACACTAACGGTGTCTGTACATAAGCTGTCATCGGTAACAATTACGGAATATGTTCCGTCACACAAGCCTGTAGCTGTTTGCGTAGTTTGTGTTCCGGGATCATCCCATACAAAAGTATAAGGTGAAATTCCACCGGCCACATTCACCGTAATGGTGCCATCACAATCACCGTTACAGGAGGGATCGGTTTGAGAAGTAGTAAGGGCAAGAGCGTTAGGCGCTGTTATATCAATAGTATCTGTTATTGTACATCCGGAATTATCTGATACATCCACGATATAACTTCCTGCACAAAGATTGGTAACTGTTGCCGCTGAGGATCCCAATGAAGGCCAGTTGAATGTATATCCACCTGTTCCACCGGAAGGTACCAGTGTAATTTGTCCGTCACAATCACCGTTACAATCCAAACCGGTGATGGCAGGATTAGCGAGAATTTGTGTGGGCTGATCCAATGTGTCGCTTACAATGGTTACACAACCGGAGTTATTGGTTACTTCGATCATATAAATATCCTGACAAAGATTTGACATGGATGTTCCTGTTTGTCCCGCGATGGGCAATCCGCTTGAGCCATCATACCACTGATAAGAACAAGGGCCGTCAACACAGGCGGTAACAGCCGTAGCCGTTCCATCGCACGCGCCAAAGCAGGATTCATCAGTAATGGTTAATGTAACGGTCTCCGCATTAATGTCGCTTACACCTACTGATGCCGTATCAGAGCATCCTGCTGCATCGGTTACAATCACAGAATAAACACCTGCACAAAGATTGAGTGCGGTTTGTGTAGTTTGACTGGCTGCGGCAGGATCCCACTGGAAAGTATAGGCAGGTTGTCCACCCGAAGGACTCACTGTTGCCGAACCGTCACAATTTCCGCAGGTGGAACCCGCGAAACTGGTGGTTAAAGTAAGAACTGTTGGTTCAGAAATGGTAGTTCCGTCATTCACCGTACAACCGTTGGCATCAGTAATATCAACTGAGTAGGTTCCCGCACAAAGGTTGCTGATTGCTGAAGTGGTTTCACCGTTAGGAGACCACAAATAAGTATAAGGTGCAGTTCCTCCTGAAGCGGCCGTAGTGATAGAACCGTCACAGCTTCCGTTACAGGAAACATCGGTAGACGCAATACCTGACTGCAATGCAGCTGGTTCGTTAACGGTAGCCGTTAAAGACGCTGTACATCCGGCCCCATCTGTCACACTCAGTGTATACGTTCCTGCGCAAAGATTGGAAACAGTAGCTGTAGTGGTAGATGCGGGATCGTTCCATTGTAAAGTGTAAGGTAATGTTCCTCCGTTTACGTTGGATTGTATCTGCCCGTTACAATCACCGTTACAATTGGCATCGGTTACCGTAAAATTAGAAGTAATGGCAGCGGGCTCTCCCAAAGTAACGGTTGAAGGAGCAGCGGCACAACCGTTAACATCCGTTACTATAACGGTGTACGTACCTGCGCAAAGGTTAGTGGCGGTTTGTGTGGTTTGATTCAGAGGATCATCCCACTGATAAAAATAAGGAGATGTTCCGCCCGAAGGTGTAGCGGTAATGGTTCCGTCACAATCTCCGTTACAATCCAAAGATGTATTTGAAGTAACTACAGTTATTGCTGTTGGTTCATTGATGGTAATTTGTAACGGACCGAACGAACACCCGTTGGCATCAGTTACCGTTACGTTATATTGGCCCGCACATAATCCTGTAGCCTGTTGTGTGGTTTGTGCAGCAGGATCGTCCCAAATGTAGGTATAAGGAGCAACTCCTCCGGAAGGAAAAGCCGTTCCTGTTCCGTCACACACCCCGTTACAACTTGCATCGGCCGAGGCAGTGGTTGCTGTAAGTGCAGTGGGTTCATTCACAGTAATATTATCTGTATCTGTACATCCGTTTCCATCGGTAACGGTTACATCATAACTACCCGGGCATAAGTTAAATGCTGTGGAAGTAGTTTGATTTCCTGCAGCGGCATCCCATTGATAAGAATAATTTCCGTCTCCTCCTGTTGGAGCTGAAACACCGGTTCCTGTACAATCGCCATTACATAACACATCTGTAGGTGTTGCATTGGCATCCAATACAGCAGGTTCAGTAATCTGAACAGTTTCTACAGTTGAACATCCGGTATTATTGGTAACAGTTACCGAATAAGTGCCGGCACATAATCCCGAAATAGTGTTGGCGCTGCTTCCTGTATTCCATAAAATTGTACAGGCAGGATCACCACAGGTAAACGAAACCGTTGCTGTTCCGTCACATATACCGAAACACGAAGCCGCTGTTGAATCCATAGTGAGTACTTCTCCGTTAAGGTCGCTGACGGCTACAACAAACGTATCTGCACAACCTGCAACATCTGTAACAATAACACTATAAGCTCCCGAACATAACGAGGTGGCCGTTTGCGTAACCTGGCTGGCAGCTGCAACATCCCATTGATAAGTATAACCACCTGCACCGCCCGATGGAGTTACAGTTCCCGTTCCATCACATTGCTGGCAGGTGGCCAGTGTTGATGAAGTGGTGGCAGTAATAGCTGTGGGTTCGTTTATGGTTGTAGTTGCTGAAGCCGTACATCCGTTAACATCTGTAACGTCAATGGTATATGTTCCTGCGCAAAGATTGGTGGCTACTGCAGTAGTTTGTGCAGCAGGATCATCCCAGATAATAGTTAATGGGGCTGTTCCACCTGTAATTGTTGCACTTGCAACACCATCACATAAAGCGTTACAGCTAACATCAGTGGGAGTAACGGTTACAGAAAGCACAGCGGGTTCGTTAACAGTTACGTTTTGTGAAGCTGGCGAACATCCGTTGGCATCTGTTACAGTAACCGAATAGGTTCCTGCACAAAGTGAAATTGCAGTTTGTGTAGTTTGACTGAGAGGATCAGTCCATGCATAAGTATATGGCGGAGTTCCACCTAAAGGATTGGCCGTGGCTGTTCCGTTGCAATTTCCGTTACAATCAGAATCGGTGGATGAAGTGGTAAATGTTACTACAGTAGGTTCGGTGACATTAGCCGTCAGCGGTCCGAGTGTACATCCGTTGGCATCGGTTATATTTACGTCATACGATCCCACACAAAGGCCGGAAGCAACAGGAGTGGTTTGGTTTCCGGGATCATTCCATTGATAAGAATAAGGAGTAGTTCCGCCATTTACAGTAACAGATACCGAAGCATTGCAATCTCCGTTACATAAAAGAGCCGCATCCACCGTAACGGCAGTTAACTGTGTGGGTTCATTGATGGTGAAACTTTGCGGCCCAACTGTACATCCGTTGGCATCGGTCATACTAACGGTGTAGGTACCTGCGCAGAGATTGTTTTCTGTTGCCGTGGTATTGGGGCTGGTTGACCAGGTAAATGTATATCCCGGTGTTCCTCCCGAACCGGTAGCGGTGGCGGTTCCGTCACAACCCCCAAAGCATAATGCATCGGTGGTAACTAAAGTAAAAGTGGGTGCTGGCGGAGCGTTGATGGTAATGGTAAGTGGCCCGAATGTACAGCCTCCTGCATCGGTAACCGTTACGTCATAATCTCCTGCGCATAATCCTGTAACCGTTGCAGTGGTTTGAGCTAACGGTGTACCTGTTGCTACATCTATCCAGGAATAAGTATATCCAGGGGTTCCACCGGAAGCGGTGACAGTTGCCTGCCCGTCACAACTGGTGCTGCAGGTAGCATCTTGTCCGGTAACTGTTGCGCTTAATTGGGGTGGTTCGGTAAGTGTAGCGCTGATTTGAGGCGACTGGCACCCGGCAGAATCTGTGATAACAACGTAATAGGTTCCGGCACATAAACCTGATGCGTCTTCGGTAGTTTGTCCGATGGGATTACCGGCCTGGTCAAACCATTGAAAAGTAAAAGGAGGATTTCCCCCGGCAAAAGTAAGATCGATTGTGCCATCACAAAAACCAAAACAGGAAGGATTGGTTCCGGTGGCCGAACCGGTAATAATTACGTTATCTGTGAGCTGAACAGTATCTGATAATACAGAACAGTTATTGGAATCGGTAACCATTGCATAATACGTTCCTGCACATAAATTGCTTTGCGGATTATTGGTACCGAAAGTATTTCCTGATAAATCAAACCACACTACTGAATAGGAAGGAGTGCCGCCAACTATTGTTACAGTGGCCGAGCCATCACATACTCCACACGAAGATGTAGTGGTAGTTACTGTTGCCGACATACTTGCCGGATCGGTGATAGTATAATTTGCTGAAGCGGGGCAACCGTTAGCATCTGTAACGGTTACCGTATAAGTGTCGGGGCATAATCCTGTTACTGTGTCATTGGCCGGAACAACAAATCCGCCACCTGAATCCTGCCAAACGTAAGTATAACCCGGTGTTCCTCCCGAAGGATTAGCTGATGCCATTCCGTCACAAATGCCCGAGCAACTGGGATCGGCAAAAGCAGGGCTTAGAGTAAGTGTTGTAGGTTCATTGATCGTAAAAGGATGAATAGTATCACACCCGTTGGCATCGGTAATAGTAACTGTAAAACTTCCGTTACAAAGGTTAGATTCAATCATACCGGTATTGTTACTGGTTGACCAGTCGATGATATAGGGAGCTGTTTGCCCGGTAATCAGGTTGATGGTAGCTGTACCATCACAGGTTCCGTTGCAGCTGGCATCGGTAGTAGTAAGATCGATGAAAAAATTATTGGGTTCATTAATGGTAAACGGAACATTAAGGGTACATCCGTTAGCATCTGTTGCGGTAACCGAATAACTGCCTGCGCATTGATTGATAATAGAAATACCTGCACCGATTTGTGTGGGAACAGAATTGAACCAGGTGAAGGCCAGCGGGCCTGTGCCTCCCGAAGATGTAACGATAATCGCCCCTCCGTCACATACATTAAAACATGAAACATCAAGTGAATCAACATCAAGTTGTATAGCCGGTGGTTCATTGATAGTTACCAGAGGAGATGAGTTAACAATACATCCGTTTCCATCGGTGATAACCGCAAAATAAGTTCCCGGACACATTCCTCCCAGCGGTGTGCCTGTTCCAACGCTTTGTCCGTTGGAGGCATCAATCCAATTATACGAATGGGGCGGTGTTCCTCCTGCCGAGGAAATAGTTAATACACCATCACACAGTCCAAAACAGGAAACATCCTGCGCTGATGGTGTGTTGGTAATGGGTGGCGGTTGTGTTAAAGTAAAATTAGCCGATTGTTGTGAACAACCATTGGCATCGGTTACCACAACATAATACGTTCCTGCGCAAAGATTGGTGGCGTTATCTGATGTTTGTCCGGGTAAGGGAACACCTCCGGAAGTAAACCATTGATAGGTATAATTAGGTGTTCCGTTACTGGCTACTACTGTAAGCTGTCCTGAACAAACTCCGTTACAAACCAGGTTCACCGTATTGGTTAGCTGAATATTGATAGGAACAGGTTCTGTAACAGTAAAACTTGTGTCAAACCCACAACCATTATTATCTTCCAGGTGAAGCGTATAATTTCCTGCACAAAGATTGGCGGCAGAGTCGACAGATGCCTGTGGCCCACCGTTCCACGACCAGGTAAAAGGAGACCCGTTTCCTCCGGAGGGATTAGAAACTGCTACCCCATCACATATACCAAAGCAGGAAGCATTGGTAACAGTAATATTCGCTGTCATTGGTGTAGGTGTAAGAATAAAAAAGGTGGTGTCATAAGGACAACCGTTAACATCCGTTACATCCAACGTATTTAATCCTACACAAAGCTGATTGGCTGTTTGGGTAGTTTCACCGGAACTCCACAAATAACTATACGGAGGGGTTCCGCCTATAATGATAGGAGTAGCGCTTCCGTCACAAATTCCATTACAAGAGGGATTGGTTACTGTAGCAGAAAACAGGGTCATTAACGAAGGTTCTGTTACATCCACATCATCACTGCAAACATTACCAAGAGCATCCACAATTACAACCGTATAGTTACCGGCATCCACATTGGTATAGCAGGTATCGTTGGATCCGGGTGAGCCTAACCACGTGATAGAATAGGGAGCGGTTCCTCCTGAAAAAACAGCACAAACCGTTCCGTCACTGGCATCATTGCAGGACACATCTTCTCCGTTATAATTGGAAGTTACAACTGCAGTAACAGTAAGCGGGGGACAAGAAGCTCGGTTTCCTGTTATTAATTTCCTGATTCCGGTATTTTGTATTGTTAAGCCGGGATGTGTTTCATCAAAATCTTCGAAAAGAACAAGAATAGAATTGTTTATTATCAGTGATTTTGTAAAAGATGAAACAAGTGCGATCGTATAAGCGCGAAGATGGTGCTGATTAAAGTCAATATCTCCTTCCTCCAAAACAACTTTTGCGCTTCCTTCCAGGTAAAGATCATCATCAAACGTTAACTTTTTATCTGATTTTTTTACTACATCTGCTGAAAAGTGCACTCCGTTAGTTTTGATGTGGCTATCGGATGAGGGGTTAAAAATAAACTGTCCGGTTATTCTGTTTTTAAACTTTCCGTTTACCGTATAATTTCCGGTAATCTCAAAATTCACAGGAACAAAAGCGCTGAGTGTGGGTTTGTGTTGAGTGGTGTTCCATGTAAAATGGCGGATATTTACCACCGAAGGAAGGACAACTGTTTGCCTGGGTTTATTGAAGGAATAATTATCAAACACCACATCATCATTCACCCCCGGCACACCAGCACCCCCTGCACCACCCGGCTGTATAGACCAATGTTGCGGATCATTCCAGTTTCCGGAATTTCCCACCCAATAATAAGTGGAAGCTTCTGAGGATAAAGAGGCAAAAAAAGAGAGAATCAGTGATATAGCAGGTAGCAGTTTCTTCATTCGTTCATTTCACTCTTGATGTTATTAATAAGACGCTCCAATCGGGCGGGTAGTTGCTCAGAAAGGAACAGTTAAAATACATATTTTTATTATACAAATTGTGAAAAAGTTTAGTTCCATACGGGGCAATCCCCAATTTCGGAGCCTTTATGGGGACAAGCAGAAATTCCCAGTATGATTTCATGGGTGTTGGAACTGGCATGGCGTATTTTGGAGGTAGTGAAATCGAATGAATAACCAAGGGAAAAATACTTGAGAAAATTCACTTTAAAAGAAGCGGCAATGGCATCCGTATTCCTGTATGAAACACCGAAAATCAGGGAATTACGGTAATCAAACAGCATATTTAAATCGATTGCAGGCTTTGACATCGGACCCCATTTAAGAGCAGCGGCAGGCACATACGACCAGTCACCGGCTCCGGCAAATACCTTTCCGCCTGTAAGCACGAAATGATGTGTTAACTTACTGTCGGGACCAAGGTTGGGGAGCTTATTTCTTAATAATTGCCACATAGCTATTCCCGCAAAAAACTTATCGCTGTATAAATATAATCCCGGAGTAAAATCGGGCCAGATCATTTTGGCGGATGAACCCTGAATAGCGTTATCGTTATAATTTGACAATGTTACCCTCCCCGCATCAAATCTGTACTGCTGAAATCCACCGAAAAATCCCATTCCCAGGTTGAGGGTATGGGTTAATGGCACATGATAAGCATAGGCAACATAAAGTTTTGTTCTTCCTATCGGCCCGGTATTATCACTTTCGGCATGTATTCCAAACCCGTGTTTTGTTTTCAGGTATTTTTTCTTTTTGTTGGGAATTGATCCGTGAATATTGGCCCACATAGTTTTGGGCTGTCCTTCAAATCCCACCCATTGCGTTCGATAACCTAAGCGCATATCAATGCAGGGCTTGCTTCCGGCCACTGCAGGATTATGGGCAAAATGATTGAATACAAATTGGGTATACTGCGGAGTTTGCTGTGACACCGCGGCCAGCGAAACAAAAAACAATAGTATAGTTATATATTTTTTCATTTTTAGTATACAAGAGTTATTGAACCTGAATAAATATCACCGTCTTTTCCCTGTCCTGAATTTAAATCAATCACATAATAATACGTAGATGCGGGCAGATATAATCCATTATTGGTTCCGTCCCATGGATTGGAATTGGAATAGCCCACTGAATTATACACTTTTTGCCCCCAGCGGTCGTAAATATTTACTTTACACGAAGGATAGGTTTCAATATTCTGAATGATCCAGGTATCGTTTGTCCCGTCACCGTTAGGCGTGATGGTATTGGGTGCATACACCAGCGGAGATACCACAATCGTCACCTCGTCTGTATCTGTACATCCGTTTAACGTTACGGTAAGAAAATAAGTAGTGGTAGTGGTGGGGGTTGCCAGAGGATCAGAAATGGCTGCATCATTAAGTGTGGAAGAAGGATTCCAGGAGTAGCTTCCTCCTCCCGAACCGTTTAATTGTGCACTCTGCCCCTCGCCTATTAATTGATCGGGGCCTGCATCTGCATTGATAGTAGTTACCTGTATATTCAACGTATTTGATGTAGCCGGATTAGAACAGGCATCGCTACAGGTCATTACCACTGTTACGTTGGATGTGGAAGATAAAGTAGTGGAAAATGTTGATGAAGTATCTGTTCCGATTGAACTTCCGTTGGCAAACCACTCGTAACTGGCCGATGAGTTGCAACCATTTTCGGTAGCAGTAAAATTAACCGTTTCATTCGAACAGGCCGATGTAGTGGACGAAGTAATGGTTACTGTTGGATTGGTTACCGGCAGCACTGTCATAGTCACCTGGTTGGATGTTGCAGTAGAATTGATCACACAGGGATCGTTTGAGGTAAGCACACAGGTTACCACGTCTCCGCTGGTAAGGGAACCATTGGAATAGGTGGAGGATGATCCGTTTTGTACCGATGTTCCATTCACAAACCATTCGTAGTTGGGGTTGGTTCCTCCATTGGTGGTAGTGGATGTAAATGAAGCCGTTTGTCCCTGGCATAACGGACTGGGGCTTGCCGAAATACTGATCCCGGAAGTTTCATCAGGATCTTCTTCACTGATAACGTTAAAGGGAATTACAAAATTGCAACCGTTATTATCAATTACGGTAATGGTATAATTTCCCGGTGATAATCCTCCAAAAACATTTGAACCCTGCGCGGGACCTCCGTTAAGCGAATAAGTATACCCGGGTGTTCCTCCCGATGGCGTTACAGTGATCATTCCATCAGTATTTCCGCAGGTGGTATTGGTAGTAGCTACCGATGCATTAAGTGACGTGGGATTGGATATAACGATATTATCTATTTGCTGAAAACATCCCTGCTGATCGAAAATAGTTACCGAATAAACACCGGCCGGCAATCCCGAAAAAGTAGTGGATGCCTGTGGCGCTCCTCCATTCAGCGAATACGAATAAGCAGGAGTGCCACCGGAAACTCCGGTAATATCAATTTGTCCGTTGGCTGCTCCACAGGTAGCATTGGTAACATTAGCCACACCATTCTGAGGGCCGTTTACCTGGCTTACAACCACGGTATCCACAATATCCGTGCAACCGCTGGCATCATCCACGCGAATGATATAAACGCCCGCTGTGAGGTTGCTGAATGTATTGGATGCCTGGAATGCACCGCCATTAATAGAATATTGAAATGGCCCGGTTCCTCCCGAAACAGAATTCACCATAATTTGGCCATCTGTATTTCCGCAGGTTTGATCGGTTATGGTTGTGTTAGCCGAAAGTTCAACAGCGGGGCCCGTAACTTCTATGGAAAAAGAACATTGTGCAGCATTGGTAATTCCACTTCCGTTTAGATCGCCATCTATCTGCACATAGTAAGTGGTATTGGGAGCAAGCCCGGTTGCCGACAGTGTAAAAATTCCGGTTGATCCCGATTCGCATGTACTTACAGCAGAATACGTGGAAGCATCACATGGCGTGGTGGTGGCAACAATTATACCCTGCAGTTGATTATCGTTTCCGCTACCGGTAAGACAGCTGATATTGCCAAGGCTTACAGAAGCATTTCCGCCCGCGGAATTGGTGATGAAACTGAACCAGATAGTGTTATCCAATGCAAAACAAAAAGATCCGGCAGCCGTGGCGCCATCTGCACAATTCGCACAAATTTCTGTTGTCGCCCCAACGTTGGTGGCCGAGTAGGTAATACCCGGACAAAGTACTGATAATGACGAACAATCATCATTGGCAGGCTGAGCAAAGCTTACTGTAGCACAGGTATAAAACAGAAAAAATAGTAGACTTCCTGGTCTCATCGGATCCTTTCAAAACTCGATTAAAGTTACGAAATATCGCTAACGAGGTTTAAAAAAATGATTGAAACCTTATTTTTTATATTTGAACGCTCAATTTGGTACGATTAATGCATTTGAGCCAAAAAATACCTCTTTATGAAACGTAATCTTTACTCCTTCTTAATCTTAACGATTTTTGGAGTTTTATCCCTGATTAGCCGTCCCGCTGACGCGCAATATATTGAATATCAAAATGACAGTGGCTGGAAACTGGGCTTCAACATAGGAAGCACGTGGCAGCAAAGTGATATGAAAGCAGTTGCCGGATTTGGATTCGGTGCCACCTTCGGAAAAGCCTTATATCAAAAGGAAGGAAAATTCTTTGCCTTCGATTTGCGCTACAGGTATCTGCGTGGCTGGACATGGGGTTATGATCTTAACCGCGATACCAACCTGGTGTCTGATCCTATTTTCAATGGAAACAATAATGCTTCACCTGAACTAAATTATTATGCTGATTCATTAGGCTATCTCCATAGAAACTACCTGATGGATTTCAACGAACATACGCTCGAAGGTGTGCTTACATTAAACCGCCTGCGTGAAAAAACAGGTATTGTTCTTTATGGATTTGGCGGCATTGGAATGGTGGGATATAAAGTACGGACCAATCAGTATGACGAGTTTTTCGGAACGCCTTACAACTACAATACACTCGACTCAGGAAATGTAGAGCGTTTCGACCTGAGCGCCATGTATGATGACACATATGAAACCAATGCAATCGATGTGAACCCGGATGCAAAACGCAAAATAGGATTTATGCCTTCTCTTGGTGTTGGATTAGGTTACCAGTTCGGGCCGCATTTTGCCATGGGAATTGAACATAAAGTAACCTTCCCGATGAATGATATCATTGACGGAAAATCTTCTTCACAGATCAATCATAAACTGGGCGTACAAACCAACGACCGCATTCATTATACAGCACTCAAACTCTGGTGGCATCTCGGAAAAGGTGGCGGAAGTACAACACACCATCACCATTATACCGACACTACCGTAACCAACGTAAATAATTATTCCAACAATCAGAATACGGTTACCAATAATACCAATCCGGTTGTTGTAAATAAACAACTTCCGATAGTAAATATCACCAACCCTTCCATGAGCCCGGCTACCAGCCACGCGGCCGTGTTTACAGTGAATGCCAATATTTACTACGTAAGCAGTTCCTCCAACGTTAGTTTTAAGGTAAACGGATCGCCTATCTATGGATTTACATTCAACCCTTCCACCAGCCAGTTCAGCAGCACGATTACCCTGCAGCCCGGAAACAACGTAATTGAAATCCGCGGAGAAAATAAAGACGGTTATGATTATCAATCGGTAGTAATCAATTATGATATGCCGGTGTTTACTCCACCTGCACCTATTATCACTTACACCAATCCACCGTTTTCTCCTTACAATACCAACAACCACACATTTAATGTTACTGCTACTATCCTTAACATACAGGGCGCGCAGAACATTACCTATAAAGTGAATGGCGTCCTTTCCAACAACTTTACCTTCAATCCATCCACACAGGCGTTCTCCAGCCTTATTGCGCTGAACCCCGGAACTAACGTGGTGGAGATTAAAGCTGTGAACAGTGCCGGACAGGATGTGGAGTCAGCTACCCTAAATTACCAGGTGCAAACCAACTCCGGAATGCTGCCACCGGTGGTTACCATCAACAATCCTACACTTAATCCTTATACCGTAAATGTGAATTCCACCACTATTGATGCAACAGTATTAAATGTGGCTTCACAAAACGATATCACACTTAAAATAAACGGATCGGTTTCCTACAACTTCACCTATAACCTGGCCACCAAACACATGAACATCGTTGCCACCCTGGCAGAAGGTGCCAATATCTTTGAGATAAAAGCAACCAATGCGGCAGGATCTGACTCCAAAACCACTACCATTATTTATGTAAAACCCACAGCACTTCCTCCGCTGATTACCTATACTGATCCCAGCGTAAACCCGGTTACCGTTAGTAACGCCATAAAAGTGGTGAAAGCAAATGTGCTGCATGTAACCTCGCAAAGTGATATTCATGTAAAATTCAACGGGAATACCGTTACCAATTTCACCTATAACCTCAGCACCAAAGAGCTTACTTACAATGCCAGCCTGGTGTTAGGTGCCAATATCATGGAAATTACCGCAACCAACAGTGTGGGAACGGATATTAAATCCACAACTATTATTTACCAGAAGCAGAATAGCAATCCACCGCCCGTTGTAACCATTACTTACCCTTCTGCCAATCCTTCCACCACCACTGTAAATTCAGCTACCATTGTTGGTTCTGTATTGAATGTAGCGGGTGCATCCAATATCACCTATACAGTGAACGGAGTGGCCAGCACAGCTTTCAACTACGATGCCACCACTAAAGTATTTACCTCCAATGCTACACTTGTTCCCGGAAACAATGTATTTACCATTACCGGAACAAATGCATACGGAAGTGATACCGAAAGCACCACCATTATCTATAATGAGCCCTGTAACCAGCCCGTGATTATTATGGTTCAACCCGGTACAAACAATTTTACCACGGCCAACAGTACAGAAAACATCACCGCCAACATTCTGAATGTAGCTGCACAAAGTAACATCCAGTTTAAAGTAAATAATGTGGCTGTTCCTTTCACCTTCAATCCTGCTTCGGGAACACTGAATGCTGCTGTGAACCTGAATAATGGCTCCAATACCATCAGCGTAACAGCCACCAACAACTGCGGAAGCGTGAACAGCACCTCTTCTATCACTTACAATCGTCCGCTGGTTCCGCCTGTAGTTACTATTACTGTTCCATCAGTGAATCCTTATTCCACTACTGTTGGAACCTGCAGCGTGATGGCTACTATTCTTAATGTAAACAGTATCTCGGGTGTTTCGATGAAAGTGAATGGTTCATCTACTTCCAATTTTACCTTTAATGTAGCCACTCACCAGCTGGGCAGCAACGTTACACTGGTACCCGGAAACAATACTGTGGAAATAACCGGAACCAACACAGACGGAACCGACAGCAAAAGCACTGTAATTGTTTACAATCCCCAGCCGGCACCGTGCAACAACCCTGTAGTAATTATCAACAATCCTTCCAGCACCGTATATGCCACAGCCGTTAGTTCAGTGGCCATTGGCGGAACCGTAACCGGAATTGAATCAGCTTCCGAACTTTCCATGAAAGTGAACGGAAGTAATTCTACGATCCAGTATAATGCCACCAACAACACGTTTAATGCTATGGTGAGCCTGCAGGAAGGCGCCAACAGCATACAGGTGATCGCTACCAACGGATGCGGAACCACTACATCAACTGTAACGGTAAATTATACACGGCCTCTTACTCCACCGGTAGTAACCATTATCAACCCGGGACAGAATCCGTTTACTGTACAACAACCTGCATTTACTTTAACAGCCAATATCATTAACATACAAGCAGCTTCGCAGATCAGCTTTACACAAAACGGATCGGCCAACAGCAGTTTCAATTTTGATCCTGTGTCGCATAGCTTCACCTGCAATGTTACACTTGCGCAGGGCAACAATACTTTTACCATAACTGCCACCAATACCGATGGAACGGACAGTGAAAGCACTGTGATTGTATATGAAAATATTGTTCCTCCATGTCTTTCACCTGTAGCTACTGTAACCAGTCCGGCCACTTCTACCGTTACTGTTAACCAGGCCAATTACTCTATCAGCATCAATGTGCTGAACGTTAGTAACCAGAATCAGCTGGTGCTGAAGAAAAACGGAACACCGGTGAATGTGATGTATTCCATCAAGAACAAAGTAGCCACTGCCAACGTAACACTTGCCGAAGGTTCAAATACATTTGAATTTATAGCCAACAACGATTGCGGATCGGCTACAGCTACCTTTACCGTAGTGTATAACCGACTGCTGGTTCCGCCTGTGGTTACCATTGTGAATCCTTCGGTGAATCCTTTTACCACCAATAGCGCCAACTTTAATCTTTCGGCTACTGTTGCCCATGTGGATGCTGCTTCGGGAATCCTTTTCAAATTCAACGGAACCGCTTCTACAGCATTTACCTTTAACCCGGTATCCGATGCATTTGCCGCCAGCCTGAATCTTCAAAACGGAAACAACACCGTTGAGATTACCGGAACAAATAATGACGGAACTGATTTTGCTTCCACTGTTATTATTTACAACCCGGTTGTTGCTCCCTGCGACAAACCTGTGGTGAAATTTATCACTCCTCCCAACAACCAGGTGATCACCAACGGAAATCTTGCACTGGTAGCCACTGTTTCCAATGTTAAAGGTTCAGGAAATATTGTTTTCAAACTCAACGGGAACCCGATGCCGTTCAACTTTAATGCCGGTGAACTAACCAGCAATATGACGCTCACACAAACCGTTAACGTGTTTGAAATCACCGCCACCAATGCCTGCGGATCGGTAACTGAAGTGGTGCATACCACTTATAACAAGCCCCTGCCCCCTCCTTCGGTAACGATTACCAATCCGAATCCCAGCCCGAAAACCGTTACGCAACCACAGTTTGTGTTTACTGCTAACGTTCAGGGGGTTTCAGCAGCCAGCCAGGTGGTGTTTAAATACAATAACCAGGTAAACAATACCTTTACTTTCGATCCTTCCAGCGGAAACATGAGCGCCAACGTGGTGCTGAACAGCGGCAATAATACTTTTGAAGTAACTGCCACCAACGCTGCCGGATCAGACAATGCATCAGCTGCAGTGGTTTACCAGATAGCACTGGTGGAATGTAATAAACCCGCCATCACACTTACCCAGCCATCAGGCAACACTGTTGTTTCACAAAATACATTCACAATAAAAGGCACTATTAAAGATGTGGTGAATCAATCCGCTGTTTCACTGAAACAAAACGGCAACACCATCAGCTTTACTCTCGGAAACGGAAGGCCCGCACAGTTCAGCTCGAATGTAACACTGGCCGAAGGCGCCAATAACTTTGTGCTTTCTGCTACCAATGAGTGCGGAACCACTACGGTTAACTTTACCATTACCTACAACAGGCCAGTTCAGCCTCCGGTGGTAACGATTACTTATCCCACCAACAATCCTTTCACTTCCGTGAATCCTTCGGTGAATATTGGTGCAACCGTTCAATATGTAAACGGAGCTTCTGATATCACTTACAAAGTGAACGGAAATGCAATGACCAATTTTGCCTACAATCCGAATTCGGATGTATTCAGTGGCCCGGCTACACTGGTGATGGGCAACAATACCATTGAGATTATCGCCACCAATATTGACGGAAGCGATAATGCTTCAACGGTAGTAATTTATCAGCCTTGTACCGGTACTCCTGCCATCAGTCTCACCAGTCCTTCACCGGTAAATGCAACCGTTACCAGCGATCAGTTAACTGTAACCGCACAAATCAGCAATGCGTTTGCACAAAATGAAATTACTTTCAAACTGAACGGAGCCACCAAAACATTCAGCTATAATCCGAATTCAGGAAGTTTTAGCGGAAATCTTACACTGCAGCAAGGATCCAATACTATAGAAATCTATGTGAACAATAACTGCGGAAAGACCGACAATGTGTTTACAATGACCTATACGCCAAATAACGGAGGAGGAAACAACCAGATCACCATCTGCCACTATCCTCCCGGAAATACAGGGAATCCGCAAACACTTACCATTCCGCAAAATGCATGGCCGGCACACCTGGCACACGGTGATACATTAGGCGCTTGTCCGGTGAATAAAACCAAACTGGTGGATCCCGAAGTGGAAAGAAAACTGAAAGAAGAAGAAATGAAAAAGAAAGCGGCTGAAGAAGAAGCCAAACGTAAAGCAGCCGAAGAAGCTGCCAGGAAAAAAGCAGAAGAAGATGCCAAACGCAAAGCCGCTGAAGAAGAAGCAAAAAGAAAAGCTGCCGAGCAGGAAGCCATAAAAAAAGCCCAGGAAGAGCAACAGCGTAAAGCGGCCGAAGAAGCTGCACGCAAAAAAGCAGCAGAAGAGGAAGCTAAACGTAAAGCAGCAGAAGAGGCCGTAAAGAAAAAAGCTGCCGAAGAGGCTGCTAAAAAGAAAGCAGAAGAAGATGCCCGTAAAAAGGCAGAAGAAGAAAACAAGAAAAAAGCCGGTAGTGGCGGAACAGGAAATCCCGTAAATAAGGGAAATAACATTACCGTAGGCGAAGAAGGTGTTGATTAATTACATCTGAAAAAGTATCGTAAAAGGCGGATAACACCGCCTTTTTTTATGTCCCGTCTACAAAAATGCCCGCTCATCGAAAAATTAATCCCGGATTAATATTTAATTATAAATTCGCCCTTCCCGAACAAATGACCTGATTATGATGAAAAAACTTGCGATTATCCTTATTGCTTTATGCCTGGGCCAGGGCGTAAGAGCAGACGAAGGAATGTGGCTTTTGATGCACCTCAAGAAACTGAATTACGAGGATATGCAGAAAAAAGGCCTCAAACTTACACCCGAAGATATTTATGACATCAATAAACCCGGACTGAAAGATGCCGTGGTTTCGCTGGGCGGATTCTGTACCGGTGAAATTATCTCCAATGAAGGGTTGATGCTCACCAACCACCATTGCGCATTTGATGCCGTACAATCATTCAGTTCGGTGGAGCACGATTACCTGACAGATGGTTTCTGGGCCAAAAACAAAAGCGAAGAAATGAATGTTCCCGGTTTATACTGCCAGTTTTTGGTACGTATGGAAAATGTGACCAGCGATGTATTGGCTGCAATTGGTGATATCACTACCGGCCCCGAACGACAGGCTGCTGCACAGAAAAAAATGAGCGAACTCCGCAAAAAAGCAATAGAGGGCACTACTTATAAAGCCGAAGTAAAACCTTTTTTTGACGGAAATGAATATTACCTTTTCGTGTACGAAGTATTTACCGACATCCGCCTGGTAGGTGTGCCTCCCTCCTCTATCGGAAAATTCGGTGGCGATACCGACAACTGGATGTGGCCCCGCCATACCGGTGACTTTGCCCTGCTGAGAGTATATGCCGGCACCGACAACAAACCGGCAGCCTATTCTCCTTCCAATGTTCCCTATAAACCCAAACATTTTCTTCCTGTTTCACTGAAAGGCGTGAACAAAGATGATTATGCCATGATTATGGGGTATCCCGGAAGTACCGACCGGTTTCTAACGTCATGGGGAGTTAAGCAGGCTATCGATTTTGAACAACCGGCCCGTGTGAAAGTGCGCCAGACGCGTTTGGAAATTATGAAAAAAGATATGGATGCCAGCGATGCCATTCGCATCCAGTATGCATCACACTATGCACAGATAAGCAACTACTGGAAATATTTTATCGGTCAAACACGCGGACTGAAACGGCTGCATGTGTATGAAAGAAAAAAAGCCGAAGAAGAAGCTTTTGCCGCATGGGTGAATGGCAATGACGACAGAAAAAAACTGTATGGAAATGTACTGAACGATATTTCCACCGCTTTTGCAACTACCGACAAAACTGTTCTTGCCGATGTGTATTTCCAGGAATGCGTTTTCGGAATAGAAATATTTACGCTCTTTACCAAGTATTTTCCGCTTTACGGGGCTTTGAAAGGAAAAACCAAAGACCAGGCAACACTTGCCGCAGTGGTAGAATCAGCTAAACCCGAAATGGAAGAATATTTCAAAAATCACAACGCTGCCACCGACACCAAACTGATGGCTGCTATGCTGGAATTGTACTATAACGACATTGACACTGCTTATCGTCCGAAAGAATTAACCGCTATTCACAAAAAAAATAAAGGTGATTTCAAAAAATTTGCGGAGAAGTATTATGCCAAATCTGTTTTCACCGACAAAACACGCCTTGAAAATTTTCTGAAGAAACCTGCGCTGGAAGGAATAGAAAAAGATCCCGGCTTCGCATTGATGTTAGGCTTCATTAATAAATATCGCGACTATTCTGAAAAAACAGAGGCTGTAAATAACCAACTTAACGATGCTATTCGGTTGTATGTTGACGGGGTTCGCAAAATGAATACAGCTAAAAAATATTATCCCAATGCTAATTTTACCATGCGTTTAACTTACGGAACCGTGCAGGATTATTATCCGCAGGATGGTATGCATTACCTGTATTATACCACACTGGATGGCATTATGGAAAAAGAAGATCCGAAGAATGAAGAGTTTATTGTGCCTGCCAAACTGAAAGAATTGTGGGAGAAAAAAGATTACGGACAATATGGTGAAAACGGTGTGATGAAAGTAGGATTTATTACCAACAACGATATCACAGGCGGAAATTCAGGTAGCCCGGTGATTAACGCCAATGGTGAACTGATTGGCTGCGCCTTTGACGGCAACTGGGAATCGATGAGTGGCGATATTGCTTTTGAAAACAGTTTACAGCGTACCATCGTAGTGGATATCCGTTATGTTCTATTCGTCATCGACAAATTTGCCGGGGCGAAGCATTTGGTGGATGAGATGAAGCTGGTGAAGTAAATTATTTCAATATAAATAAAAAAACGCATTGAGATTTTCAATGCGTTTTTTGTTTACAGAATTTTATTTTTTCCTCAATGCATCCCAAACACCGTCACCACTGCTCTTCCTTTTGCGGTGGGTTTGGATTTGTAATTGAAAATAATTTTACGGATAATTCTTTTTTCCCCGGGAAGATCAATCACACGTGTGTCGGAACCTTTTGCAAAATCGTGGCGGATGTCGAGGTTGGTTTCTTCGCCATTTCCGAAAACCACTTTGCAGTTGATAATGTGCAACGGTGCTTTGGCTACATGTATTTTTAATTTGGTGAAAGTGCCTTCTTTGGCAGTCACCAGTATTTCATCATGGTCCAGCGACATGTTTACTATGCGGGTGCCGAGTTGTTCCCAGTTGCCTTTCTGGTAATGATGTTTAATGGTAAAGGAACTCATCACCAGCAACAGCGCAAGGGCTGCAAAAAAATAGTTTTTCATAATTAATGTAGTTTGAAGGTTTGACTATGCGGAACGAAAAAGGTTTAATCCCTGAAAAAAATATCTGCGTACATCTGCGGGAAACAAACATTACGTTATGTGGTTCCCGCAGATAGCGCAGATTTTCGCAGATAAAATTTTACTTGTCAAGAATCTTATACAGTTCGTTCAGATCAGGAATGAGAATGATCTCAATTCTCCTGTTTTTGGCTTTGTCGGAAGCATCCACCGGCAGGTATTCGCTTCTTCCGGCTGCTGTAATGCGTTTGGGATCCATTTTACTATTCTCCAGCATTAACTTCACTACCGAGGTGGAACGAAGCACACTTAATTCCCAGTTATCTTTGGGAACATTGGGTGAATTCAGTTTATCGGTATCCGTATGTCCCTCTACTAAAATTTCGAGGTCTTTTTGTTCTTCCAGGATTTTTGCGAGTTTGATCAGCGCATCTTTTCCTTCTTTATCTACATTATAACTTCCTGACGCAAAAAGTAATTTCGCTTCCATACTCACATATACTTTTCCGTTTTTCTCGGTAACGGTAAGCCCTTTGTCTTTAAATCCGATGAGTGCAGCAGCCACTTTATCTCTCAGAGCTTTAATAGCAGCATCCTGTTTGGCAATAAGGTCTTCGAGTTCTTTGATGCGTTTTTCGCGCAATTCGAGTTCCGATTTTTTTACATTGAGTTCGCGCTCGAGGAGTTTCAGCTCATCTTCTTTGCGCTGCAATTCCATTCTTGTTTTTTCCAGTTCTGCTGAAAGTTTTCCCGATTCTATTTCACTTCCCTTTTGCAGCAACTCGAGTTTTTTCATGATCTCGTCATTGAGGCGATTGATCTTATCGTATTGCTCGCGCATCTGGCGGTAGGAAGAACCGAGAACAGAGGTATCACGGGATAATCCTTCTGCTGCTTTTTTGAGCTGGGTATGTTCGCGTTCCAGTTCCTTAAGATAGCTGGCGCTGTTACGGGAACTATCGCGGCAGTTTTTCAATTCGCTGTCGGCCGCTTTGTACTTGGCTTCCAGTTCTTCATACTTTCTTCCGGGAACGCAGGCGGTGAAATAAACGGTAACGAATGCCATCACCGGCAGGAGGATTTTCTTTGTCATAACTTTTTGTTTTTCAAAATATATGGTTGAACAAAGTAAGTTTCTTTTTGTTAAAATGGGGGTATTTTTGCAACCCTTTTTTTAACAGTTCGTTATTAATTGTAAAAATCATGCCACTATGCTCGGTAAAAACTGGTTCATAGAGCCGTCTATTGATTTTGAACTGAAAAAGTATGTCCTTTTGGCCTGGCTTCAGCAAGGTGAAAAAAATGTAAAGGATCAAAAAATCTATCCTTTTTACAGCGACCTGGAAGAACACCTGGAAGAACTGAAAAAATTCCGCCAGGAAAAAAACGATCAGCAGGGAAACTGGAAAAAAGAGATTGAATCGATACAGGGTGATCCTCCAAAAATTATCTATAAAAAACATCCTGCCGATGACAGCCTTTTGCAGGAAGTAGAAATGATTATTGATTATTCGGTGGGAAACATGGAGCAAAATCTCAGGGAAGTAGAAAACCTGCACCGGAAGATTCGTTATGATATTCGTGTTTTTCCCGTTGGCATTATACCGGTTTACCTGAAAGAAGGATATTTTTTCCTGCTGAATGCCGATGAAATAAAAGTGTATGATTATTCTTTTCAGTCGGTTTACAACAGCGCCCGTTCATTCAGTATCCAGGCTTCGCATATTGGCGATTACCGGTTTTCCTTTTCCACTACACTGGAGAATATCAAAACAGAAGTAACCCGCTTGCATGAAAAATATACAGTGCCGGCCACATTTGTTTTTGAAAGCCGGTTAAAACTTCCTGTTGAAGAAACGTTTTTACCTATTGCACAGGAAATGCTTTTGGAAATTCTGGCATAAAAAAAGGGATGCTTTTTACATCCCTTTTTCATTGTTATATAAAACGTTTATTTTTCTTTTTCATCTTCTTTGGCAAACCATACCCGGCTCAGGTCGCGGTATTCCATAGCATTGATGGGAAGATTACGCACTTTAAGCTGCACGAGGCGGATATAGTTATCGTAATAGATTGGCATTACGGGCGCTTCATCTACAATAATCTGGTCGCATTTGGCAAACAATTCCAGTCTTTGTTTTTCGTCAGTTGTTTTCAGAGCCGCTTCGAAAGTGGAATCGTATTGCGGGTTGATGTAACGCGCAAAATTGATATAGGATTTTGCATTGGGGTCTGATGGAACATTTTTTCCGTAAAACAGGTTGAGGAAGTTTTCGGGATCGGGATAGTCGGCTATCCATGCTGAGCGCCAGAATTCGGCTTTACCCAATTCAAAATTTTCTATCAGCTGGTTGAGCGGCATCAATTCGAGGCTTACTTTTACTCCCAGGTTTTCTTCCAGCTGGCTTTTCACGGCCTGTGCAAGCAATTCGTTGGTGGTTCCACCGCTGTTGAGCTGAAGGGTTACATTAGGAAAACCTCTTCCGCTGGGATAACCTGCATCGGCCATCAGCGCACGCGCTCTATCGGGATCAAAAGTAAATCCGTGGATATTTTCATGAGGGTAATTTCCGAATGGAGGCACAAATCCATAGATCGCAGGATCGCCTTCACCCTGCAATGTATACATTACGAGTTTTTCGCGGTCGATAGCATAATTGAAAGCCTGGCGGATGCGTTTGTCTTTAAATACTTCCGACTGGGTCTGGAATCCGTAGAACTGGATAGAAAGTGCGGAAGATTGCTGGATTTCAAATTCGATATTCACTCCTTTTTTCGCATCATCGAGTGACGCAAGCACAGAAGGAATTTCATCCACAGGCAATTTCCAAACCATATCGAGGTTTTGTTTGCGGAACTGTTCCAGCTCGGTTTTTTTCTCTTTATAGAATGTCACTTTTACACCCTGCAGGTAGGGAAGTTTATTCCCGTGTTCATCGGTTTCCCAATAGTTGGTGTTTTTTTCCAGCAACACCATATTACCTTCTTTGATCTGTTTAACCACGAAAGGGCCTGTTCCCACACAGTGAGTACGCATTTCTGATTTATAGCGGTCCCATGCTTCTTTGGGATAAATCCAGCATCCGCTGTGCGCTATAATTTTGGGGAAGGCAGAAAAAGAAAAATTGAGGGTAATTTCTACCGTATGGTCATCCACGGCTTTAATTCCCGATACACCGCCCTGCAAAGGTTTTCCTGAAACGGTGGATTGATAATATTCTTCAGAGCCTTTTACTTTTCCCTGGAACAACCAGTACACTTTATTTTCAGGATTTGCTTCACAAATGCGGTCGAGACAGTATTTCACATCATCAGCCGTCATTTCGCGGCTGCCTCCGCCAAAACAATCATCGCTATGGAATTTTACACCTTTTTTGAGATGGAAAGTAAAAACGGTCGCATCAGCATTAATGTCCATTTTTTCAGCCAGGCAAGGAACTACATCCAGTGTTTTCTGGTCGAATTTTAACAGTCCCTGGTAAATCTGGCTGGCAATACGGTGAGACGTGGCATCATTGATGCTCAGGGGATAAAATGTTTTGAAATCTTCAACTTCGTTGATTTTAAAAATCCCTCCCCCGTTTACACCACCTTTCAGTTCAACGATTTGGGCTCCGTTATCTTTTTTTCCTCCTCCGCAGGCCATCAACAGGGCACATACAGAAAATAATAAAATCGGTTTTTTCATCATTTGTTCAGGTTGCTTTTTTGGCTGGTTTGCAAATATAAGTAAATATATAAGAAATGATTGGAATGAAAAACAAATGTACAGGTGTTATTTACTTCGTTAAAAATCTATTTCCAGCAATACAGGGCAATGGTCGGAATGTTTGGCTTCTGACAGGATGGCGGCTTTTTTCATTTTTTTCTCCAGCAGTGAAGCCACCATATTGTAATCGATTCGCCAGCCCAGGTTTTTTGCCCTTGCATTAAAACGGTAAGTCCACCAGGTATATTGATGTGGTTCTTTGTTAAAATACCGGAAACTGTCAATAAATCCGCTTTCAGTAAACCGGTCGACCCATTCGCGTTCTTCTGGTAAAAATCCGGATGAGTTTTTATTGGAAACGGGGTTGTGGATATCAATGGGTTTATGGCAGATATTATAATCTCCGCAAATAATCAGGCCGGGTCTTTTTTTGCGCAAGGTCTGAATATACTTCATAAAATCTTCCAGGAAAACCATCTTGAAAGCCTGCCGGTCGTCACCACTGCTGCCCGAAGGAATGTATACACTCATCACGGAAACATCTCCGAAATCGCAGCGTATGATACGGCCTTCATCATCATATTTTTTGATCCCGCAGCCATATTCCACATGATCGGGTTTTCTTTTGGTAAAAATAGCCACCCCGCTGTACCCCTTCTTTTCAGCCGGATACCAATAGGTTTCGTAACCCTGTGAGGTAATGCCGTGGGTATCGAGCTGACCGGGAGTTACTTTGATTTCCTGCAGGCAAACGATATCGGCACCGGTAGCTTTTAGCCAGCCTGTCCAGTTTTTGGCCATTGCCGCTCTCAGGCCATTTACATTGTAGGAGATAATTTTTGTAAGCACTTTACGTATTATGTTTGTAGAAAACCCGTTATGGGCGGGTACAAATTAAGCTAAATTTTTAATCGTAACTTTAGTCACCCTTTTTTACCATCCGTTACCCGCTAAAAATATCGTTTTTCACTGTTTTTTTGCTCTTTGCAGCGGCAGTTGCATTAGGCCAGGGTAACCTGCACAGGCAAAAATTCCTTATTTCCAATGATACGTTGCGACTGGACACCCTGAGCCTGGTGCCGGAAAGTACGTTGATCTTTTTAAACGGCACATCATTGCCTGAAAGCGAATTTACCGTTAATGAAGCCTTGTCACTGGTGATATTTAAAACCATGCCCGGTGATACGGTAACGGTATACTGGCGCACTTTCCCTGCCGACTTCTCTAAAGAATATGCACACAAATCGAAAAAAGTGCTGCAACCTGATAATAAGGGTGTGATAAATCCATTTTCATTCAGCATCAGCGACAAAAACAACGACCCGTTTCTTACCGAGGGGCTCAACAAATCGGGAAGTGTGTCGAGGGGAGTTTCATTTGGAAATAACCAGAACCTCGCGGTAAATTCATCGCTCAATCTCCAGTTATCGGGAAAAATTTCTGATAAACTCCAGGTACAGGCTTCGGTTACTGACGACAATATTCCCATTCAGCCTGACGGAAATACCCAGCAGTTGCAGGATTTCGACCAGGTGTATATAAAAGTGTTTGACGACCGTTCCTCCCTTATTGCAGGGGATTTCTGGATGAAAAAACCCACCGGTTATTTTTTGAACTACAATAAGCGCACCCAGGGAGCTTCTTTTTCCACCAGGCTGGGCAATGAAACTAACGGCAAAGGAATATACGAAACAAAATTAAGTGCTGCTGTTTCCAAAGGAAAGTTTTCGAGAAATGTAATACAGGGATTAGAAGGCAACCAGGGGCCTTATAAATTACGGGGAGCCGAAAATGAAACCTTTATCATTGTGCTGGCCGGCACCGAACAGGTGTATATTGACGGGCAGTTGCTGCAGCGCGGACAGGAAAATGATTACGTTATTGACTACAATACATCTGAAATTACTTTTACCCCCAACCGCCTTATCACCAAAGACCGGAGAATTGTAGTGGAATTTCAATATTCAGATAAAAACTACGCGCGCTCTATTATTGAATCGGTGAATACTTTTAAAAAAGGAAATTTTAAAACATGGCTGAATATTTACTCAGAACAGGACAGTAAAAACCAGCCGCTGCAACAGGATCTGGATGCTAACGACAAGGCCCTTTTAGCATCAGTGGGTGATAGCATACAGGATGCTTTTACCATGAGTATTGACAGTATCGGCTTTGACGACAATATGGTGCTGTATAAAATGGTGGATAGTTTGGGATATGATTCTGTGCTTGTTTTTTCTACCAGCAGCGACAGCGCTTTTTACCGTGCCAGTTTTACCTATGTGGGTACGGGAAACGGAAACTATGTGCAGTCGGATTTTACGGCATTGGGGAAAACCTACAAATGGGTAGCTCCCGACACAGTGGGCGCCAACATTATTATGAACGGCAATTACGAACCCGTTATATTGCTGGTGACTCCGAAAAAAAGGCAAATGGTAACGGCCGGTGCAGAATATATCTTTTCAAAAAACACCAAAGCAACAGTGGAAATGGCGGCCTCAGGATATGATGTCAATACTTTTTCTTCATTGCATGGAAGTGATGATTACGGTTATGGCGGAAGATTTACATTTGAAAGCAAGTCGCCTTTAAAGTCGGAAAAAAACGATTTAAAACTAACTACCAACGTGCAGATGGAAACTGTATCCTCCGAATTTACACGTATCGAGCGTTTCCGTGCCGTTGAATTTGAACGAAACTGGAATATTCTTAACCGCACTATCACCAGCGACCAGTATATAGGTGATGCGGAAGTCGCCATTGCCAAAGACCGGGTGGGAAAATTCGGAATAGGCGCCAATACTTTTTTTGCCGGAAACGAATACACCGGGATCATCAACAAAGTAAACGGCCAGCTGAAACACAAAGGGTGGAATGCTTCGCTTACCGGGAGCTATCTTAACACAAAAGGATTTTCAAAATCACAGTTTTTGCGCCACAGGTCTTCGCTTAGCAAACAATTTTCATTTATCACCCTGGGATTTAAAGATGAACACGAATACAACCGATTCTATTATCAGAATTCGGACAGCCTGCTGAGAAACAGTTACCGGTTTTATGATTATGAAGTGTATATACAAAATGCCGATACCAATAAAAACAGGTATAATCTTTTTTACCGCCAGCGCAACGACTGGCTGGCCGACACTAACGTTTTAAGTACTTCAGCACTTGCGCGTCATTATGGTTTTTCGTTCGACCTGGTAAAAAATCCGAAAAATATGCTGAGGGGAAAAACCGCTTACCGGAAGCTGGAAATAAAAGACAGTACACTTACATCACAAAAACCGGATGAAACCGTGGTGTCGAGGCTGGAATATGACCTTAAAGCATTCAAATCGGCTGTTACGGTTTCTACTTTTTATGAAATTGGCACCGGGCAGGAATTAAAAAGGGAATTTATTTACCTGGAGGTTCCTGCCGGGCAGGGAATTTATACGTGGATAGATTACAATGGAAATAATGTAAAAGAGCTGAACGAGTTTGAAATTGCCGCCTTTCCCGACCAGGCTACTTACATTCGTTCCTTTACTCCTACCAACGAGTATGTTAAAACCTACACCAATCAATTCAGCCAGTCGCTTAACCTCAATCCATCGATGATATGGAAAAACAAAACCGGGTGGAGAAAAAAACTTTCTGTATTTTCCAATCAAACCGCATTGCGTATCGACAGGAAAACCAATAACGAAGATGTGCTGGACCGGTATAATCCGTTTACCGAAAAAATATCCGACACTTCTCTTATCTCTGTCAACTCTTCTATACGAAATACTTTTTTTATCAATCGCACGGGACAGAAATTCGGGGCCGATTATACGTATCAGAAAACGCAAAGCAAATCACTTCTCACCAACGGTTTCGATTCGCGCGGAAACGAATTTCATCTGCTGAAAACAAGATGGAACATCAATACTGTTTTTTCGTGGATGACCGAAGCTGAAACCGGGGAAAAATCAAACGCATCTGATTTTCTGAGCGGAAGAAATTACAGCATCCGTTATTATTCTGTACAACCAAAATTCAATATCCAGCCCACCACCAATTTCCGTATTTCTCTCACCTGCGAATACACAGATAAATCCAACAAAACGGAATGGGGAGGAGAAACTGCAAAAATACTGGACGCGGGGACAGAGATTCGTTATAACATGGTAAATAAAGGAAGTATACTGGCCAATTTCAATTTCATCCGGATAGATTATACGGGCGCCACCAACAGTTCACTGGCTTTCGAAATGCTGAATGCGCTGAAGCCCGGAAAAAATTTCACATGGACTTCCACCTTCCAGCAAAACCTTTCCAAAAACATGCAGCTGAATCTCGTTTACAACGGAAGAAAATCAGAAGATAACAAAAGCATTCACACCGGAAGCGTACAGGTGAGAGCATTTTTCTGATTCGTAAATCTTAATTTTTGAAAAGCTGAAAAGCCGTTTTACGTTGATGTATAAATTATTTCCGATGGCTGAGGGAAATTGCAGGATGGTATTGCGCGACCTTAAGCCGGAGGATGTTAGATATAAACAGATAAAGCTCAATGCACCATTTAGCTATGCTCCTTTTTTCACAAACTTTGTAAGAATCACAATGGTTTGGTCGTTGATTTTTCCTTCTATTTGTTCGTGATTATCGTGAACGAGTTTTATCCGTTTTACCACCGTGCCTTTTGAAGCTGTAAAATTAGTACCTTTCACGTTCAGTGCCTGGGTAAGAACCACCGTATCTCCGTTTTCCAGTTTATTTCCGAATGCGTCTTTGTGTACTTCTTCTGCTGTAAGTGAACTTAATGCCCATTCAACAATATTTTCTTCAGGCTCAACGCTGCTTAATAAATTCTCGGCCCAGTCTTCTCCTTTGTAATTTTGGAGAATCCGGTAACTCAACGCCTGCACCGAAGGTTCGGGATTCCAGATGCTTCCTTCCAGGCAACGCCAGTGAAAAGAATCTTTTTTTTCCATTGCCCGCATACAGGTTTCGCAAACAGCTACCACATGGGCAACAACATCATTTTTTTTGGGGCTCACTGCAAATTCGCGGGCAGGTACTTCTGTGCTGCATAATTCACAAAGATTCTGGCAGCGAAGATTTAATTCGGTTGAAATTGACATATTACTCTTTTTGCAAAGCTAACCATCTGTTTTGATTAACCGGTTATTTTAATCATGGGAACCACCGTATGATATCATTTTAATTTATTACCAAAAAAAACGATTCAACCATTTAACCAATTTATCAATAAATGTCCCCGCAGTCACGCGAAGCGCGTGACGGGGTATTCGTAAGAGGAATGTCTGTTTTTTTTTGTCGCAGTAAGTTGCAGGGAATTAAACTCTGTCCAAGGCTCGTCCGCCAACTGGCGGATTCAACATTTTTTTACCTTTGTAACATCATGCCAGTTATTTTCCCTCCAGCCCTGCATCCCGGTGATACAATCGCCATTGTAGCTACTGCGCGTAAAATTGAGCGGGACGCTTATTCAAAAGCTATTGATATTTTTCATTCATGGGGATATAAAACGAAAGTGATGCAAAATGTTTCTTCTTCTTTTCACCAGTTTGCAGGCACAGATGAAGAAAGAACAAAAGGACTGCAGGATGCCATAAACGATTCGGAAGTAAAAGCTGTTATTTGTGTGCGCGGTGGCTATGGTTCTTTACGCATTATCGACCAGATAGATTTTTCTTCCCTGGAAAAAAACCCGAAATGGATCGGAGGATACAGCGATATAACCGTTATACATAATCATCTGCTTTCCCAACACCACATCGCTTCCCTGCACTGTACCATGCCGGTAAATATGGCGTCCAATTCTCCCGAAGCACTGGAAACTTTTAAACTTCTGCTGGAAGGAAAAAAACCGGAATATGAAATCAAAGCCCATTCATATAACCGGCCGGGGACAAGTGAAGGTGTTTTGTGCGGGGGAAATTTATCACTCATTTGTGCCCTGAACGGTTCGGTTTCTTTACCCGATATGACAGGAAAAATTCTTTTTCTCGAAGACCTTGACGAATACCTGTATCATATCGACAGAATGATGCTCAACCTGAAGCGAAGCGGAATATTAAAAAAAATAGCAGGGCTTGTTGTTGGCGGTTTTACCGGAATGAAAGACAACCCTGTTCCTTTTGGAAAAACTGCAGAAGAAATTATCGCAGAACATGTTTCAGAATACAATTACCCGGTTTGTTTTGGTTTTCCTGCCGGACATATGGATGACAACCGCGCATTGATGATAGGTGGAAAAGTAAAACTATCAGTAAACATTCACCAAACCTTATTGCAATTTTTATGAATGCCAGATTATTTAATATCATTTCATTTTCAGCAGTAGTCGCACTATTTATATTTTACTGCGTGGTTACTTTTTCCACGAACGAAAGAAATTTGTCCATAGGTGATATTCCCGTTGATCCCAGGAGCGTGATGGATGTGGCCTTTGCCGCCACCAGCCTGTATTTTGTATACCAGTTTTTGTATGAGGAGAAAAAAAGAAACCGTATGAGAATGGTTTCCACCATAATGAATGTAGTGTGTATTGCCTATATTCTATACACGCTGTTTAACCGGTGAAATTTTTATCAGAAAAACTTACCTCAATTCGAAAAAACCGGAATAGGCAGGCTCATCGGCTGTTGATGGAAATAATTCAAGATAATATTTTCCCGGTTTTATTTTCAGAATATCTTTTCCCGTGATCTTAAAATCTCCCCGGGCAAAAGCCGGCAGTGACAACGAACAGGTTTCGCCACTTTTTTCTTCACGTAAAATTAAAGTGAGTTTTTCAGGAACCATACAACCGCCAAACAAAATAAAAAATATTTCTTCGGGTTTTATGTTTTGTTTTTCCAGAACCACATGAGTTCCAAAACAGGATTTATTATCAAAACAATGATCACCGATATAATCCGCGTTACGATGAACATGCCAGAAAGTAATGGTGTCGGCTTTTACCGGTAAGTAAAAGAAAAATAAAAACGAAAGAAAGACCAGCTTTCTCATTTATCGTATTTCGAATATCCTTTGGGAATTTCGAACTGAGTTGCCGCGAGGGTTTGTATTTTTACAGAAGTAACTTTAAGTGTTGTGATAAGTGTGCCGTCCTTTTTTTTCTCTTCACCCAGCATGGGAAACAATCCTTCAGCACCGGTTAGTTTAATGAAGTAGGTAGAAAGTTTATCTGCGCGATTGAGCGTTTTAAGCATAGGAATAAAAAAATTGAATTTCCCCTCACCCATCCAATACGTGATAACGCGATCGTCTTCATCGCAGGTCACTTTCCATTCCGAACAGGTATATCCTGCAATGGATTTGGTATTTCCCGTTTTTTCCACCGAAACAGCCATATCTTTACGCTGGCGGTTGTTGGGCACATCCATATATAATTTTCTATCGGGATTTAAGCCAATTACTTTATTGGTTTTCATATCCACCAGCATAACCCCCTGCAACGAACCATCCGTTCCAAAGTCCTCAATCCTTACTTTATCTCCTTTCACGTAGTATTTATATTTTACTTCGGTGGAACCGGTTTTTTTAGAGAACTCGATGACCCCTTCAAAATCACCCGCCTGCTGAAAGCCAAAAGAGCAAAACGCAGCAACGGCAATCAATGCCAGTGATAAGAGGGAAAAGATCCTGAAAGCCTTCATAATTTTTTAATTTTCAATAATTTTAGTTCATTTATACGGTCGAAGATAGCAATAGAGTTACAAATAGCGTTCCATAAAATGGCTGAACATAACGAATTAGGTGAAAAAGGGGAGATTTTAGCTGCCGAACTGCTGGAAAAAAAGGGTTACCGCATACTCGATAAAAACTGGCGTTTTGGCAAGCTGGAGCTGGATATTATAGCCCACAATGGCGAAAACATAGTGATAATAGAGGTAAAAAGCCGTGAAACCGGCATTTTTGGCGATCCCGCCCTGGCGGTCACCAGGAAAAAACAACGGCAAATCGTTAAAGCCGCCCATGCCTACATTATAGAAAGAGATATTGAAGATGAGGCACGTTTTGATATCATTTCTGTTATAATGGCTCCCGGTCACTCACCCGTGGTAGAGCACATAGAAAGTGCTTTTTATCCGCTGGCCTAGCCATTTTCCGACTTACCCGCTGATTTTTCCTACTTTTGCGCCAATATTTTAATTATTATGGGTAGCCACAAAAAGAAATTTAAAAACGACAGGCCGGGAAAAGGTGGCTTTCGCAAAAAATTCAGCGACAAGGATTCCTTTAAAAAAGGACGTCCTAAATTCAAACGCAACGAAGATTCGGGAGAAGGAGAGTTGAAAAGAAAAAAAGACGGTGACGACCGCGGATACAAAAAGAAATTCGACCGTGATAACGATTCTTCCGGATCAGGTTACAAAAAATCGTATTACAAAAAAGAAGGGGACGACCGCGGATACAAAAAGAAATTCGACCGTGATAACGATTCTTCCGGATCAGGTTACAAAAAACCGTATCACAAAAAAGACGGGGACGACCGCGGATATAAAAATAAATTCGACCGTGATAACGATTCTTCCG
>JBMORL010000121.1:0-50487 GCA_049322335.1 Bacteroidota bacterium | reverse complement strand
GATGTCAAAAAAGGAATTTACCTGGCAATGCTTTACAACAAAGGGAAACCGGTAGACGTAATTAAATTGGTTGTTTATTAATGAAAATATTTTTTATCATATTATCGGTTCTTCCAACAGTTGTTTTTGGGCAACCTCAATTTAACCGGGATTATGAGGTAGTCGGACAGCCTGAAGGATTTTGTACTACGATATATCAAAACGGTTCATATTTTACAAGCGGAGTCGTGTTTTATGGCTCAAACGGTAAATATTATTTGATTGAATTAAACACCAATGGGGACACGTTAAGAAAAAAGCTACATGGAAAGCCAACAGCTTCGTACTATCTTGGTTCAAATAGTTTATTTTCTGATGATTCTAATTTTATTTTTATCGGTAAAGAAGTAGACACAAACGGAACATTTCCTTTTGTTTCAAAAATGAATTTTAATTTTGATACAATTTGGACCAGTTATAAATGGAATTTACCGGAAGGAGATTTTTTTGATGCAAAAAAAACGCGCGATGGATATGTATTTGCAGGAATGCATGATTCTACAACAACGAATTTTGATATTCTTATTGTAAAGTGTGACACATCTGGTAATTTACAATGGAAAAAAAAAATCGTCACAAATGAATATGAATACGCATACAGTATTGATACAACTTTAGATGGTGGTTTTGTTATTGCCGGTTGGCAGAGAAATGCAATTTCCTGGAATTCTTCATGGGACATTTATATAACAAAATTAGATAGCGCAGGAAGTATTGCATCTGGATGGCCAAAGGTTTTTGGAACCACCGATAGTGAAGCAGGATGGGTTCGCACATTAAAAGATGGAAGTTTTGCTGTTTGGGGAGGATGGGAGTCAGGATCGGGAAATGAAAAAGCTCATTTGAGAAAATTATTTCCAAATGGAAATACAGCATGGATACAAAACTTTCAAAATCCGGGTGCATCTGCTGTCATAGATGTTTTTACTGATTTAGTTGAAGTTGAAAACGGTGATTTGGTGTTGACAGGTATGTTTTATGATTCCACAATAAATAACCCTGTAGGTTGGATATTAAGAACTGATTCATTGGGTAATGAAAAATGGCGGAGAAAACTTCAGAAAAGAAACGAAGACAACTATTTATATAGCATTCAACAAACTCCAGATTTAGGTTTTGTTATGTCTGGTTTTGTTTTTCCGGATGGAGGAAGTACAACACAAGATGGTTGGATCATCAAAGTGGATAGTATGGGATGTTTAACGCCCGGGTGTTGGGTGGGAATGGAAGAATTTAGCAAGGATATTCATGAGTTTCAAATAATTCCAAATCCAAATAACGGAAATTTTGAAATTTGCGCTATTGAAAAAAATAATAAATCAAAGGCCCTGATAACGGTTTCAGATGTTTATGGCAGAGCCGTATGGCACAAAGAAATGGATTTCCTTCAATCGTGTACTCATGTTCAGATGCCCGGATTATCTCCTGGTTTGTATTTTATTTGTATGGATGATGGTTCTCTGAAAATTACCCAACCTATTATTATAGATTGAAACAAACATGATTACGAATAAACACGAAGAGAAATGAAATTCCTTAAAGTTGCCCGCTTCATGGAGTTCCATCTGTCCGATAAAAACAATTTCAGATGAAAAACATTTACATTTCTTTTTTATTTATTTTCTTTCTGGATACTGCTCTTTCGCAACCAAAACTTCCGTTTCCCGATTCCACCGGCTCGTGGGGAATACTGGAATGTATTAATGGCGGGCCGTGTGTGACTTACAGGTATTATGTGAATGGCGACACTTTGTTAAACGGAGTTAGTTATAACAGGCTATTCAGGGGTTCGTCAGATATTAATGATACTTCAACATGGTCATGCGGATTTTATCGTGTTGATTCACTTAAAGTATTTTACAAATTCAATGATTATTGCGCATACGGCCAACCTTCTGATACAAATGAAGTGTTGTTGTATGATTTCGGTATGCAGCCGGGTGATTCTATTTATGTTCCGCCTACCATAAATCTTTTTAATGGGTTTTATTCAAAAGTTCAGTATATTGATACGGTAAATATAAACGGGTATTTATTGAGAAGATGGAATTTTTATCCCAACATCTATATTCCCTACAATAATTTCTGGATAGAAGGAATAGGCAGCCGGATCGGATTTTTTAATTATGAACCAGTACTCGATATGCATATTTCACTTACTTGTTTTAACATTTATAACGAAGATTATGTCATTGACATCGGTAACGCAAGCTCATGCCAGGCAGTTGGCGAACCCGATAATTACAACAGTAAGAATAATATTTTTCCCTTCCCGAATCCAACAAATGGAAAATTCATAGTTAAAACAGGATTGGATCAGAATATATCAACCATTTGTATCACAGATATTTTTGGAAGAAGAATAAAAAATATCACTTTTAATGAATCTGTAAATAATCCCGGTATTGATATTTCAGATCATCCTTCCGGTATTTATTTTATTCATATAAAATCAGCACAGTCTTATAAAATAATAAAAGTAATGAAAGAGTAAACTCAGTAGAATTGTTTTTCAAATGCAGACTCGTTTTCAGATAACTCTATTTCAATTCTAAAGCAACCCGTATTTTTTTGTGCCGTCTTTTTTCAACCTTTTTATCCACCGAAGGCTTTGCGCAGGTGGACAACCTTCAACCCTTGTCCTGCCTGCCCGCCAAAGGAGGGAGCGTAGTCGAAGGGTCACATCTCATACCCCAACCCTTGCATTATATCATAAATCTCTCTCGAAGAGCTGTAAAGTTTCAGTTTTTTTTCCTTATAGGAATCGGGAACAGAAGGATTACTTTGTAACTGTGAGGTAAAATCGTAGATCTGCCATCCCAGGCCGTGTTCGATCGTTCGTTTATCGGTATCTTTTTCAAAAACCGATTTAAAATCTTCTTTCCTGTATTTTATTCCTTCGCTAATAAGAGCGAAAAATCCGGTTTTCGTAAATTTTGATATATGCGCCAGTTCGTGGCCGATGAGTCCCACTTTGGCATTGAAAGTAAATTCCGAATACAACGGAGCATCGTGTTTTTCGTTTTTATTGAGAATGATGAGGTACTTTCTTTTTTTCTTGTTTCTTAAACACGATAAAATAGTGGGCCTTGCCTGTGCTGTGGATTTTATTTTTTTGTATTTGAATTTTATTTTGGTGTTTTCCAGTTCGGGATAATAACTCAGCGCAATTAATGAAGCCAGCTGAATATCGCCCGTTATCTTTTTTTTGTTTCCGTATTTTTTCTCAAGAGAGTCGGCATGCTTTACATATTCCTTTTCACGGAGAGTCATAGGCGCATGCTTCTGTTGAGCAAAACAACCAGAAGAAATTAATACTAAAAATATACCCGTCAGCAATTTCATACTGCAATTTAAAAAAACTTCCGAAAGAAGTGAAAACTTTAGTTTTCACAACAACCCGCATACACCGCATAACCTGCTTCCCTCTCCGCCAAAGGAGAAGGACAGACCCGGATGGCGATAGCCAGCCGAGGTCAGGGAGAGGGGGCAGGGGATGAGGTTAGCTGTAATTTGAAAGAAAATCTCCGAAACTTTTCCCTAAATATGTCCTGAAACCAAAATGTATCTCCCCCTCTCTCGCGGAGAGGGGGCCGGGGGGTGAGGTTCCGTTTTTTTTGTATCTTTACCCCGCTATGAAACGCTGTTTATTTTATTTAATTATTCTTATTATTTCATCTCCGGCATTTTCCCAATCCGGCAACAATTTTTTCAGTGCCCCTTTTGTACATACGATAAACATTGATTTTTATATTTCCGATTACACCGATTCACTGGCGTATTACAAAACCATTGATGACCAAACCGGGCAGGAAACCTATTTACAGGCCGATGTGGTGATCGATTCGGATACCATCACCAATGTGGGAATACGCTGGCGTGGAAATTCCAGTTACAATCATCCGGGGAATAAAAAACCGATCCAGGTTGATTTCAACGAATTTGTTTCGGGACAGGAATATGATAACCTGAAAAAGTTGAATCTGAACAATTCTTATCTTGACCCTTCACAGTTAAGAGAAAAATTATTCCTTGATATTTTACGCGAAGAGGGAACGATCGCTCCGCGTTGTACGTATACAGCAGTGTATTATGAAGGTGTTTATGTGGGATTGTATAAGGCAATGGAAACCATCAACAACGATTTTCTTGAAACCACATTCGGAAATAAAAACGGAAATCTTTTTAAATGTGAACCCAATATGCCGCTTACGTGGGAGGGAATGGATCAAACCGCTTATTATGACAACTGCGAACTGAAGACAAATGATTCGATAAACGATTGGAGTGATTTGGTGAATTTTATAGGGAACATTAACAATGTTTCCATTGTGAATTTCAATTCGCAGATACGAACCGTTTTTAATATCGATCCTTATCTCAAAGCCTGGGCTGCCAACAATTTGTTCGGTAATCTTGATTCCTATTTTTATTTGCCGCATAATTTTTTCCTGTATCACAATACGGCCAGCGGTCTTTTTGAATGGATCACCTGGGATGTGAGTCTTGCATTTGGTGTGTATGCTTTCCTGGTGGTTCCCAACAGCATCGATTTCGATATCAAATACCAGCCTGCCGATGCGCAGAACACAAGGCCACTGGTGTATCAGTGTTTGCGCGAACCTACGTTGCAAAAAACATATATGAATGAAATATGCGGGTTAATGAATAATGTTTTTTATCCATCCAATATTTTTCCGCGAATAGACAGCCTGGCTAACGTTATCCGCCCTTACGTTTATGCCGAGCCGGCCGTTAACCAGATGTTTACTACCGAACAATTTGAAAGTAATTTGGGTTATGGCGAAGTGTCGTTTTCGCTGATCGGGATAGTTCCCGGGTTAAAGCAATTTGTTAGTGAAAGAAGAGCGGATGTAGCCCAACAATTATGCGACTATAACTGGAGTTGCACACAGGGACAGGAAATTCCGGCTGATATAGAGAAAATAAATATCTATCCCAATCCCGGTGAAATAATCAATATGGAGTTTATTATTCCTTCCGAATTTAAACCGGTGTATTATCGTATAACGGATGTATCGGGCAACATAGTGGAGGAAGAAACCATTTCCGGGACTACACAAATAAAAACATTTGATTTTTCTTATCTGTCAGCAGGAGTATATTTCCTGAATGTGGAAACCGGGTGCGAAAATATTCAGAAGAAAATTGTGGTGGTGAAGTGATTATTTACTGATCAAACGATAGGAAAATTTTAGTAATACCATTCCTGTGTAGTCCTGAATATCGGCTCCACTTGTTTCCGAAATTTTGTTTTTAATTTTATTAATGTTTTGATTAAATATTGTTTCAACCCCGATTTGAAAACGGTTTAATGAATATTCATAACTTATCATTTCTGAAAAACCATAAATAAATTTGTTCGATTCCTCGTAAGACTTAAAACTTTGTTTTCCATTAAGCGAATTAGTTACAGTTGTTAAATCGTCCAGATAAAAATCACCCCGAAATCCTAGATGAAAGGATAAATTGTGTTTTTCATTTTTCAAAAAATCAAAGCCAAATGTTATAATTTCGGAAAAATAGTTTATTCTTTCAGTTACTTTTTCACTATAAAAAATATTTCCATATATATCCGCGTAATCTAAATTAAACCAATTTCCCTTTTGAACGAATCCTGTTCTGTTTTGAAAAATAAATCTATCTTTTAGAACTATTTCCTGTCCCAAAAAACCAGAAAAACCAACAACCGGATTCATATCAAAATCATCTGTTATTGTGTTATCATGTTTCATAGTAGATACAGAAATTCCGTTAGATAAAAATAAATTGAAGTGCCTCTGCGCTGATAATTCGTTGAATGAGAAAACGAAAATTAGTAGTAAGAAAAATAATTTAAAATTCATCGAATGATAGTTATAAATCCATTAAACGTTTTGTTCTCAGTTCCGGTGTTAAATTCTATTGAATAATAATATACCCCGAAAGGCATTTGTTCATTATTTTTATTTTTTCCATCCCAAATTTTATTCTCACCTATTATAGCCGATTCTTCATTATATTTTATTACCTGACCCCAACGGTTAAAAATTGTAGCCTTAAATTCAACAGGTTCATTAGTTGTGAATGAGAAATAATCATTGACCCCATCATCATTGGGAGTAAAAACATTTGGAATTTCAATAACTAAATCAGATTCTATCCATTCTTCAATACTAACATCATCAATATAATAATAGCAACCGGGGGTATTCGGTTTATCCGGGCCAATTGTATCAAGAGTTGTATTTGCATTATCATCGAAATTTCCGATTATAAAATAATTTTCAAATCCCTGAGCATTAAAAACCGCTTTTATTTCTCTCCAACCATCCGAAGTTGTATCTGAATTCCATGATACAGGGATTTTTATTTGCGGAATTACATTTAGTGTTTGTAGGTTTGTTAATTCGCTATATAAAGTATCAGAAAAATATACCCCAATGCTATCTATTTCGGCATGCAATGTGTTTGATTTTGAAATCCAAAACCGAAAAATATATTTTTTATTCGATGATAAAGTCGAAATGAGTTCGCCCTCGACAAAATCACGCCCATTTGATGGATTATACGTCAGAAAACCTGCATAAGCAATTCCTGTCTTGGGCATTTGGTAGCCCCAAAAGTTATTTGGAACTCCTGCATCAAATGCAGAGCAAATATGAAAAAAATCGGGAGTATTTGCTGAAGGGTTATACCAATCTAAACATTTATCAAAATTACCCTGATAACTTGGGCAGGAAACAGTATCCTCAAAGGAAGAATTTTTTACAAAATTTTGCTGAGCAAAACCAAATTTTGCAAAGAATAAAAACGGAATTACTATTTTTCTCTCTATTCTCAATTGATTCGGATAAAACGTTTTGAGACGGATTGATCTCCTTCAATAATATTTATCATATATACTCCGACAGGTAATACCGAAACGTCTAATTGGCTTTTTGTTCCAGTTAGATTTTTACTGACCTGAATTTTACCAAGCATATCAATAATAAAAATATTGTAACTATTACCATTTGTCTCTATGATGATTCTATCGGAAGAAGGATTGGGATATATGTTAACTTCTAATTTTCTATCATTACATATTTTATTATCCGCAAGAAAAACTTCACTTCTGGCTTGCGGATTTTCTTCAATAGGTAAATCCCATTCTAATATTACACGCGCATCAATAACAGCTTCTCCATAGATACTTGGATTAAGATACGCAATGTTTTCAAGCATTGTAGAATCTTGTTGGTCAAGCCCTATATTATAGTTTTTGATCACTAAATCATTGACGATTTTATGAGTGGCTTCAATATCATTATTAGAAACAAAAGCATTCGTAATGATTTCCGCATTGGAGTAATCTTCAGTACAAACAAAATCTTCAAATTGTTTTAGTTTTGATATGTTTGTAGGTAAGCAACTGGCATGAAAATTTTGATACACGATATCGTCAGTCGTATTTAAATTCAACCATGCATTTTTTTCGATTGATTTATATCCGTATTGATCGGTAAGAAATTTATACTCCGAAGAACCCATATTCGAACCTGATGCAATAAATTCAACTTCAGCTTTTCTCTTCATTGGCGGTGAAGCTGATTGTAAAATCACGCTACAGTCGGGGCTTACATTTCCCAAATTAATGGCCTGATTGAGATTTAAGGGGTCTATTAAACTTCCTGATATAAGTGAAGGCGTTGTTGGATTATAACTATTATTCGTGTACCATTCAATGGGCGGAAAAATAAATCCAGCTAAATCTGAATTAAAAGAATTGATCCAAATATTACCCGTTGGCAATGGTAATCCGGTGTTAGGATTAATTATTTGATAACTTATATCTGCGCCATTTTGATTAGCAGAACTGCCTGTAAAATAGAATCCATCAAAGCATTTATTTAACGTATTGCAACCAAGCATACTTTTGCTGCAAATATTATAAGCCAAGATTCCCTTTCCCATCTTTTTCATTTCATTCAACGTGACCTTGCTTGCAGGACTATTTTCAACACTAATGCCAATTAAATTTTTTGCGTCTGATTGTGATGAAATTATCTGACCGGGCTTTTCAATTCTATTATCAGAAATCTCAATATCGTCTGAGTTTTCAATCCGAATTCCGTAATAAGTAGCACCGGGTAGAAAATTGTTTGAAGCCAACTGATTAAATTTAATCAGGTTTTGATTCGTAATTTTCACATCAGGCCCGGAAACATTTCTTAACCATATTCCTGTTTTTACACTTCTGATGTCGTTTTGACCAATAACTAAATTTTGCGGATGTTGTTTAAATGTATTGTCTATGTATATTCCGACATTTGTGATAACGATATTTGTAATATTGAGATTGTTAATCAAAGTATTCCCAACAATAGTATTATTACTTCCGGAAATCCCATTAAACCTTATACCAACATTAAAATTAACGATTCTATTATTAAGTATTTTTGAAATCTGATTCGGAGAATTATCGTTAAAAATGGCATGGGATGTTATATCACGAAGATCATTGTTTCTAACCTCAAGATTTACATAATTAAATCCTTTTATACCTTCATAACAATTGCGTAACGTGTTTTTTTCTAAACCACTTCCACCAATAATTGCGGTTTTAGTTGCTAATTTATTGGCAGTAACACAAATGGCCGTTCCTTCCTGGCAATCACATCCTTTACAGCCTGCTGGAGAATTGGGATTAACAATATTTCTGAAAATATTATTGACAACAATGATATTGGATAAGTCTGCTTTTATTCCGAACACAAGATTTCTGAAATCGTTTGTGTAATCTACCAGACTTGCGTCTCCGAATTTTATATCTCTAACATTTTCTACCCTAATGCCGTAATAAGTTCTGCTAAATATTCCTGCATATGGAGGTAAAAGTGTTCCGGTGACTGATCTTATTTCGGACTCTCGGATATATCCGGCATGATTTCCATTGTAATTTTTCGCCCAAATACCAATATGATTGTTTAATAATGAACTTTTATCAATGCGATACAATCCTCCATTTTCTGAAACAATAGCATTTAGCGCATCTTGAATAACCGATTCAGATACTCTAACCGTGGAAGAAATATCCGAAACATATATTCCATCCCACATATCATTACATTTAGCTTTAACCACAGAATTTTTTACTATACTCAAAATAATTCCCGGCTCAACAATTATTTTTCTTTCAGGTGCTACATAAACTGTTGATTGATCCTGTATAGTAAGATTCACGTCAACGATTAAATCGGCATTTATTTCAATTTGACTACCGCTTATCAATGAAGTCCAGCCATTATTTGCTATTAAATCAGATAATAAAACAGGGCCACAATCAGGAGTAGTGTAATCAATAGAATTTGCAATATCAACGGGTAATTCGCAGCATGGCGCTACTTCAAAAATTATTTTATTTGAACATCCATTTGCGTCAGTTATAAAAAGAGTGATAATTTGACTTGTCCCGGTAAGAGAGCCCCAAAACACATTTATTTGATTTGTGCCATCACCGGTAAAAAAAACATTATTGCTTATTTCCCAATCATAAGAAACAAAGCCCGGGGTAGCAATATAAACATTATTGGTAGCGCAGCATGTATATTTGTAGCCGTCAATAAGTGCAACAGGTAGTGGATTTACAATTACTGTAGTAGATGCTGAATTTGAACAACCATTAGAGCCAACCCCGCTCAATGTATAGGTCGTGGTAGTAGAGGGACATGCAGTTGGAATGGCGATGTTTGGATTATTTAATCCGGTGGCAGGTGACCATACAAAAGTTGATAAACCACCCGAAGTATTTAAAGTAACACATTCATCTTCACAAATAGTTTGGTTTCCAATTATGTTTATTACCGGAGGTTGTTTTACTGTAACTGTAAAAATGTGGTTATATTCAACACTTTGACAGTGAAATCCCGTCACTTTGTAAGATGTAGTGGTCTGTGGACAAACGGAAATTGATGACGAATTTCCAATGACTAATCCTGTAGATAAGTCAGTCCAGGTATAAGTATTTCCGTCTACTACTTCAAGAGTCGCACATTCACCTAAACAAATGCTTTGATCTTGAGAAAATATTGGTTCATCAGGACAGATATAATAACAAGCTTCATCTGAGCATACTGCTTCTTGTCCAATGATATTATATAAAATACATTCAATGCAAAAACTTCCGCCTGCATATGCATCCGGGGGTAAATTATAAGTAAAATGCAACGTGCCGACTCCACTTGGTTGGGTAATCGATAATGCGATATAAGTATGATCTAAAAAATTATAGACTACAATAGGATCATTTGCTAATGAGCCAACATGAACATATGTGTTTTCATTTTCTAAAATAATATCACCACCAGTTTGAAAACAATTTATCGTATAAAACCCTTGGGGAATGTTGGTTGGGTCTATGACTCCAAAAGTTGGAATTATAGGAACCTCATTCAATAAAATGTAATGATCAAACAATTCAATACCACAATTATTAAAATCTTTGTAAATACATAATTCAAATTTGTCGTTTTCATCCGGTATATTATTTGTACAGAGAACATGAATGAAGTATTCGGTATTAATTGAAAGAGTTTGAAGTGAGATATATAAAAACCCACTATCAATTTTTGATGCATAAATGATATTTGAAGTGTCGCAGGTTGACTCAAAGATGATTATTGAATCCAGGGCATTGTTTGATGTATTACCTGAATTCGAAATATTGATCAACAAAGAACTCGTGTCGGGAACAAATTTCAGCCAACTATTATTGATATAAGAATACGAGCTAAACTTACATATGTTATTAATTTCAACCGTATTGGCTGATATACACGGAAAATTGTTTTGTTGTGCCGAAATTGACCTCACGCCAAAAAGCCAAAAAGCCAAAAAGCCAAAAGAACTCAAAGTTATCTTTTTCATAATCAATTCTGTTATAAATCGAAATTTAAGAAAAATCAATTTAAAATCCAAAACAAGCCATAAATGCTTGATAAACAATAAAATATGTTTAATAATTTATGATTTGATCCAATTTATTTAACGTAATTTTATAGTATTAAACATTTGATTTTTCTTACCTGTCAGCAGGAGTATATTTCCTGAATGTGGAAACCGGGTGCGAAAATATTCAGAAGAAGATTGTGGTGGTGAAGTGAAATAAAATAATGTTATTCGTCTTTTTCGAGTATCTTGTGCTCAGTGTAGTAAAGGTAGGATCCGTCCGTTTGATCATAATATTTAAACTTCACTTCTATAGTAATCCGGTCATTCCGTAACTCAAGTAAGTCGTAGATTACTGAATTGACTTCTCCGTCCCATGTTTCTTCTCCGTAAAAACTGGTTACAGATGAATTATACATCAGCAATACTTCACTTTTATTTTTTCTGTCTCTGCCTACACCATCTGTAAAATTCCATTGGCCATTTTCATCCCATGTGTCATCATCAAAACGCAGGTAATGGGTAAACGAGCCGTCTCGTTCAAATTCAAATTTTTCTTCGTAATGCATGGTCGCATTTCCATAACCATATTCCCATGCGTTGGAAATCGAAGCATAAACTCCGGCAGAGTTTTCATAAAGATTTACTTTGTAATAAAGATTGGTGGAAGTTCCTGTTTGCTCTGTTTGTTCCAGGTATCCACCGGTAACTTTCCACTTTCCTGTCAGGCGGCTTTTTCTGCTATGTATACTGAAAAACGGATCATTTTCAGCTTTCCTGCACGAGGGAAGTGCTAATATCGCAAGCAAAAACAATATAAATACTTTTTTCATATAACAGGTTTTAGTTGTTAATCCGGGTGACTCTGATTATGTCTTATTTTTCACTGAAACCTGAAAATTAAATAGTTCAATCTAAAAATTTCCAGGATTTCAAAATCCTACTTCAAACTTCCCGTCATATCCTCCGGCCTTACCCACTGCGTAAATTGCTCGTCCGTTAGTAAGCCCAGTTCGATGGCGGCTTGCCTCAATGTTTTATTTTCTTTGTGCGCTTTTTTGGCAATTTTGGCTGCATTCTCGTAACCGATATGCGTATTGAGCGCTGTTACCAGCATCAGTGAATTTTCAAGGTGTTGTTTGATAATTTTTTCATTGGCGGTAATTCCTTCTGCGCATTTTTCATTGAAAGAAACGCAAACATCACCGATCAGTCGTGCTGATTGCAAAACATTGGCTGCTATTACAGGTTTAAATACATTCAGTTCAAAATGCCCGTTTGATCCGCCAATAGAAACAGCCACATCATTACCCATCACCTGTGCAGCTACCATCGTCATTGCTTCGGGTTGGGTGGGATTTACTTTTCCGGGCATAATGGAAGAACCCGGTTCGTTATCAGGAATAATAATTTCACCGATTCCTGAACGCGGGCCTGAACTTAAAATGCGGATGTCATTGGCAATTTTCATCAGTGAAACGGCTACACGTTTCAATGCGCCTGATAATTCCACCATGGCATCGTGGGCAGCAAGCGCTTCAAATTTATTGGGTGCGGTAATAAAAGGCTGGCCGGTAAATTCAGCAATTTTTTTTGCTACGGCAACGTCATATCCGTTAGGTGTGTTCAGGCCGGTTCCCACTGCTGTTCCTCCCAGGGCCAGTTCACGAACCATTTCCAGGGCGTTTTTGATGGCGCGTATCCCGTTTTCGAGCTGTTGTACATATCCCGAAAATTCCTGGCCAAGGGTGAGGGGAGTGGCGTCCATAAAATGGGTGCGCCCTGTTTTTACAATGGTTTTAAACTCAGTTGCTTTTTTTGCGAGCGTATTTTTCAACTTTTCAATTCCGGGAATCGTTACTTCAGCAGCCATTTTGTAGGCAGCGATGTGCATAGCTGTGGGAAAAGTATCGTTGGAAGATTGAGATTTATTAACATCATCATTCGGATGAAGCACTTTTTTGTCGTCAGTAAGTTTTCCTCCGCTTAAAACATGAGCGCGGTAAGCAACAACTTCGTTCACATTCATATTGGATTGTGTTCCCGATCCGGTTTGCCAGATTACCAGCGGAAACTGGTCGTCTAATTTTTTAGCCAATATCTCATCACATACTTTTGAGATAAGGTCGCGTTTTTCGGCTGATAAAACACCAAGATCGTGATTGGCATGAGCAGCTGCTTTTTTCAGGTAGGCAAATGCATAAATAATTTCTTTCGGCATCGAAGCTTCGGGCCCGATTTTAAAGTTATTGCGTGAACGTTCGGTTTGTGCACCCCAGTATTTGTCGGCAGGTACTTTTACTTCACCCATAGTGTCGTGTTCGATTCTATATTCCATATTTGAATTTATGTGTTCAAATTTAGCATTTCCTTACTTTTTGCTTGACCAAAAAGTAACAAAAAGTCAAGACTGCTTTTGAATGTCTTGATTTTCTGAAAATCCTCTTCCTCACGAGACCCAAGCCGTCCCGCCAGGCGTTTGAATCCGGATGGCGGGACTCGTGGATCTCTACTCGTGGGCCTGCCGCACAGAGGATTTTCGAAAATGCTACAACATTCAAAAGAGGTCGTTGATATATAACTAATTACATGGTATTTCCACTAATAATATCCATATTTCGGAATCATGAAAAGCTTGTATTATGACAATTCTTTATTATTTTTAACCCGTTAAAACAAATAATTATGGCGGCACTTGGTTTGGCTTTGGCTTTCTGCATTTTAGGACTGGGTTTCTGGATGCTGGTTTACCTTGCGGGGTATTTAATTCCTTATTGGGTGACCATGAGTTTCTTTAAGAAAGAGAAAAAGGATTAATCCTCATTTCCCTTTTTTACACTAAATTATTTTCCTAACGCTGTCAAAATAATGCTTTTCTTCTTTTGTCTTGACACAAAAGAAGCAAAAAGTCAAGGCTGCTTTTGATTCACTTGATTTTCTGAAAATCCTTTTCCTCACGAGACCCAAGCCGTCCCGCCAGGTGTTTGTAACCGGTTGGCGGGACTCGTGGATCTCTACTCACAGGGCCTGCCGCACAAAGGATTTTCGAAAATGCTACGTGAATCAAAAAAGGCCGGTTTAGGAGAAATAATTCAAAATAATTCAAAAACTTTTTCAGCAGGACGGCCGATTACGGCTTTGTTTCCTTTTACTATTATCGGCCTTTCTATCAGTTCCGGGTTTTGAATCATCACCTTTATCCATTCGTTATCTTTCAATTTCAATCCAAGTAATCGTTCCTGAAAATATTTTTCTTTCTGCCGGATAATATCAAAAGGTTTCAGGTTTAATTTCATTAATACTTTTTTTAATTCTGCTTCCGTTGGGGTTTCCTGCAAATACTTCACCACGCTGAATTTTATTTTTTTCTTCTTTAATAATTGTATAACACACCTGCTCTTGCTGCAACGCGGGTTGTGGTAAACAATTACTTCGGTTTCGTTTTTACTGATTTCTTTCATTTTTAAAAAAGCAAGAAAGAATTTAGAAATTTTGGATCTTTAAATTTTAAATTTAGAATAGTTGAAAGTGAATTTATACTTTTCAAAATTTCCGGATCACAAAACCTCAAATCAACTCCCTCCATATTCCATCAGGTATGATTTAATAAATCCGTCCAGTTTTCCATCCAATACTCCTTCAGCATCCGAAGTTTCGAAATCAGTTCGCATATCTTTCACCAGTTTATAGGGATGTAAAACATAACTGCGTATCTGTGATCCCCATTCTATTTTCTTTTTTCCGGCTTCAATTTTATCTACCGCTTCCCTGCGTTTGCGCATTTCAATTTCAAATAACTGCGATTTTAAAAGTTGCAACGCCTTTGCCCGGTTATCGTGTTGCGAACGCGACTCCTGATTTTTGATGATGATGCCGGAAGGTTTGTGATGCAAACGGACAGCTGTTTCCACTTTGTTTACATTTTGTCCGCCCGCACCGCCAGAACGAAAAGTGTCCCACTCGAGATCGGCAGGGTTTACCACGATATCTATACTGTCATCCACCAAAGGATAAACATACACCGAAACAAATGAAGTATGTCGTTTGGCATTGGCATCAAAGGGAGAAATTCTTACCAAACGGTGAACACCATTTTCACCTTTCAGATTTCCGAAGGCATAATCACCATCAATTTGAATAGTGGCTTGTTTTATTCCGGCCACATCACCATCCTGCAAATCAATTTCTGTGATTTTGTAACCGTTTTTCTGCGCCCACATCTGGTACATGCGCAACAACATACTGCCCCAGTCACAACTTTCTGTTCCACCAGCACCGGCTGTTACCTGTAAAACAGCACTTGATTTATCTTCGGGAGCACTGAGCATATTTCTGAACTCCAGCGCTTCAATAGTGGAAATAGTTTCGTTGTATTGATTTTCCACTTCCAGTTCGGTGGCACCGCCTTCTTTATAAAAATCCATCAACACGATAAGGTCATCGCCCTGTGCTTTGGCTTTGGCAAATCCTTCGGTCCAGAATTTTTTCTCGCGGATTTTTTTTAAAACAGTTTCTGCTTTGGCCGGATCATTCCAGAAATCGGGATCCTGTGTGCGTAATTCTTCTTCCTGTATTTCGACTATCTTTTTATCAATGTCAAAGATACCCCCTCAACGCTTCAATGCGTTCTAATGTCTTCTGCAGTTGTTCGGATGTGATCATTATTGAAAGTTAAAAGTTGAAGGTTGAAAGTTATTCAGAAAAAACTTTCAACCTGCAATTATTTCCCCGTAACCCTTTCCATATATTGTCCTGTACGGGTATCCACTTTGATTCTGTCGCCAATGTTGATGAATAACGGTACGCGGACATCAGCACCTGTTTCAACCTTGGCGGGCTTTAAGGTGTTGGTAGCGGTATCGCCTTTTATTCCGGGCTCGGTATAGGTAATTTCGAGTTCAACGGTAGGTTTTAATTCCACGCTCAGTATTTTGTCTTCGTCTGTATCAAAAGTAATTTCTACTTCGTGGCCTTCTTTCAAAAAATCAGGCGCGTTGATTTTAAACCCCTCTACAAACGTTTGCTCGTAATCGGCTGTATTCATAAAGTGATAACCCTGGTCGTCTTTATACAGAAACTGGTAGTTTCTTCTTTCCACCCGAACAGTGTCAATTTTTACTCCCGAGTTGAAGGTAATATCATATATTTTTCCTGAATTCAGGCTTTTCAATTTAGTGCGCACAAAAGCGGGTCCTTTCCCGGGCTTTACGTGAAGGAATTCGAGTATCGTTACCAGGTCGGTATTGTAACGGAAACAAAGTCCGTTCTTGAAATCAGCGGTAGATGCCATAACTCATTAGTTTATAAGGGGCACAAAAATAGGGAAAAGTTGAGAAAGTTTGCAAATTCAATAGTTGAGAAAGTTGGTAAGTTGAGGAGTTGAGAAAGTTGGGTGTTTTCAGGGCATTAACTTTCAAAACTTGCAACTTTCAAAACTCACTAACTTTCAAAACTATCAAACTATAAAAACACAAAAGGGAACCGTTTCCGGCCCCCCTCTGCGTAGTTAAACTGCAAGACCAAAATTTTAATTGGGTAACGTGATAGTGTAGGTGTTTCCGTTGATGGTAACAGTAGCCTGGTTATCACAGGTGCCGTTTCCATAATCAAGAATACGTGCCGGTTTTCCGGATGGAAGGAGCTCAAACGATCCGCTTACAAAATGACGGCATCCGATCTCTTTTCTCAGGGCAGTAAGTATTGTTACAGTAAAAGTTTGACCATTGGGACGTGTCCCCGAGCCTGTTCCGGTGATCAGGTAAACATCATCATCCCACTCAGGTGTTGAAGCACCCTGGATGTACTCTCTTACCCGGTCGCTGGTCCAGGTTAATGTTCCGCCACCATTGGCTTTTATCACCGTTCCGTTGACATCAATAGTATAGTAAATGTTTCCATCTGTATTGGTTCCCATATTGGTCACCACTTTTGTACCGATTACTTCATTGTCGTTTACAAAATAATCATCTGTTGTATGGGTGATAACTGTACCGGGATCTTTATATCCGCCTGTATAGGTAGTAATGATTTTACCCCTGCGGTTTCTTCCATCTGTACAAGGACAATTGGTGGTGCCAAAGTCAATAGTAATAGTTCGTGGAGAACTGATAGTGTCGCGGATAACGGTAGCACAACCGAATACCAGCGTATCAGCACGATAACCATTAAGGTTTCCGGCATAAGCTTCGTCAGCAATATTCTGGATATCGCCATAACAATTTTCAGCCAACGCATTGTCGCTTGCAGCTGATGTATCAGTATCCGCATCGCGCTCTCTCCGGCAGGAAGTTAAAACCAGCCCGGTGGCTATAACAATTAATGAGGTCTTTAAAATGGTTTTCATATACGTGTTTTTGTTTTTCAGCAGTATGACGAATAAATGTGCCATAAGTTTAACCGGGAGCTAAAATTTATTTTAAATACTGTTTTTTATTGACCGAATCCCTCTGTATAATAATCTTTCCGCATTGCGCAAAGACCATTATACCCTCTCTTTACTCCCCTCCCCGTAAAGGGGGAGGGACAGCCACGCGTTTAGCGTGTCAGGGAGAGGCACCCCCCGGTATCTAACACATTTTTGTGAAAAGAACCCCCGTCTCCTGAAACGTTTCCCCCTTTAATATCGTACCTTAGCCTTATGAAAACTTCCATTCTTGTTTTAACCGTCTGCCTGATTTCTTTATCTGCTTTTTCACAGAAAATTTACCAGCGCAAAAAAGAACCATTGGTGGAAATGGATGGTCATTATAAATTGGGTGGCTGGCACCTGGCTCCGGGACTAACGTATACTCTTTGCCGTTTTAAAAACAAAGAGGAAACATTATATGATGCCAGCGATACGGTATATAATGTCACTTTCGACCCGGGCGGAAGACTGGGGTTTGCTTTCGAATTCGGGCGATACAGGTTGTTTAAATATGGAACGTGGATCAATTATATGGATTACAGCCTTGCTTTCAAACAGATAAAAGGAAAAGAAAAATTCACCGGTGAAATGCTGCAGGAAAGCAGTTCGTCCACCATTCTCACCACCGATGGAAAAGGAAAATTCGGGTACAGTTACCTTACCGGAAATTTTAACCTTAACAATATCATACAGATTTCCGATTACCGTTTTATTCAAAACTCTATTGGAATAAATGCCGATTACCGCCTGATTACCAAAACAGCCTATGACGGGAACACTGTTTTTCAGAATCAAAATACTCCGGCTTCCTTTATGGCGCAGTTGCATTATAAAATCGGGTACGGTATCAAATGGAACGACAAACTTTTTATCATCCCCTCACTTGAAACACCCATTCTGAATATCTACGAATGGGATAATTTCAAATCATCTTTTTTTAATTTCAGCAGCCGTTACCGCCCGCTGATTTTTACCATCCGCATCGCATGGCTGCGTAAGTCCAACGGAATGGATTGCCCGCCCGTTTACGGCAACCCCGATGACAAAGCCAAACAGCAGCAATACATGCAGCAGAAATAAAAAAGCCAAAAGGCTTTGGCTTTTATTCCCCGGTATAAGTTACTTTACTCCCCTCCCCGTAAGGGGGAGGGACAGTCAAAACACGCAAAGCGTGTTTTAGACAGGGAGAGGGATTTTGTGCTATTTTTGTCCCAAACCCGCATCTCATGAACATTTCATTCAACTGGCTGAAAGATTACATCGAAACCGGTTTAACTGTGGAAGAAACCGGAAAAGTGCTGACAGACATTGGCCTTGAAGTAGAAGGTATTGAAAAAACCGAAACGGTAAAAGGCGGATTACAGGGATTGGTAATTGGTGAAGTACTCGAAAAAACAAAACATCCGGATGCCGACCGGTTAAGTATTACTAAAGTAAATGTTGGAACAGCCGAACCCCTTCAAATTGTTTGCGGAGCTTCGAATGTGGCAGTGGGACAAAAAGTAGTAGTGGCATTGAATGGAGCAACACTCTTTCCATCTTCGGGAGAAAGTTTTACCATTAAAAAAAGTAAAATACGCGGAGTGGAATCCAATGGAATGATTTGTGCCGAAGATGAAATAGGTTGGGGAACTTCTCATGATGGAATTATGGTGCTCGACCCATCGGCAAAAACAGGAAGTGCAGCAGCTGATTATTTTAAAATAGAAACAGATTATTGTATTTCCATCGGTTTAACACCCAATCGTATTGATGCGGTCTCTCATTTTGGCGTGGCACGCGACTTTCATGCCGCACTTTTGCAACGCGGGTTAAAATCAGTATTGAAAAAACCGGCTGTGGAAAATTTTCACGAAGGAGATGATCCGCAGAAAATAGCTGTTGAAGTTCAGGATAAGCAGTCCTGCCCCCGTTATGCAGGACTTGTCATCAAAAATGTAAAAGCCGTTGAGTCTCCCGCCTGGTTGCAGAAAAAACTGAAAGCTATCGGGCTTCGCCCGATTAATGCTATTGTCGATGTTACCAATTTCGTAATGCACGAATGCGGACAACCGCTTCATGCTTTTGATGCGGATAAAATTGCCGGTGGAAAAATTGTGGTGAGAAAAGCAACTGCAGGGAAAAAATTCGTAACGCTGGATGGAACCGAAAGAACATTAAACGGACATGAACTGATGATCTGTGATGCTGAAAAAGAAATGTGTATAGCCGGGGTTTTCGGTGGGCTTCATTCAGGTGTGAGTGAACAAACCACTTCGGTTTTCCTTGAAAGCGCTTATTTCGACCCGTCTGTCACAAGAAAATCTGCACGTGCGCATGAACTGAATACCGACTCTTCTTTTCGTTTCGAAAGGGGAATGGATATCGAAAATATAATTTATGCACTGAAACGTGCTGCATTGCTGATTTGTGAAGTCACTGGCGGCTCAGTGGCTTCGAAAATTACCGATACATATCCGAATCCGGTTACGCCTTTACAAATTGATTTTTCTATAGAACATGCCTGCCGCCTGATCGGAAAAAATATACCGGCAGAAACTATTAAAAATATTTTGCAGTCTCTTGATATTAAAACCCTGAATGAAAATGGAAATATTCTGAAACTGGAACTACCCTTGTATCGTGTGGATGTGACGCGTGAAACAGACGTAACAGAAGAAATTCTGAGAATTTACGGATACAACAATATTGAACTCCCCGGAAAAATAAATGCATCTGTTAATCATTTTCCCCGGCCTTCTGTTGAACAGGTGAACGAATCTGTTGCACTCCTGTTGAGTTCTGCCGGTTATAGTGAAATGATGAATAATTCACTCACCCGGATCGGATATACGAAAGAAGAAACAGCAGTAAAGTTGCTTAATCCCCTGAGTTCCGAACTGGATGTTATGCGCCAATCGCTTTTGTTCAGTGGTTTGGAATCTATTGCCTATAATCTCAACCGGCAGCAATACGACCTGAAATTGTTTGAATTCGGAAAAATATATTTTAAAAACGAAAAAAATTATTCCGAACAGAATATACTTTCCGTTTTTGTTACCGGAAAAGCAGAATCAGAAAACTGGACAGCACCCGATCACCGCTCGTCTTTTTACACCATTAAAGCAGCTGTAAACGCAATTTTCGAAAGAACGGGATTAGCAGAACAGATGCGTTGCAATGAAACCGGTAGTAGCATTTTTCATTCCGGAATAACGTATGAGATCCGCAATAAAATAATAGCAGAAGCAGGAGAAGTAAAAGATGAAATAGTGAAAAGTACCGATGTCAGACAACCCGTGTTTTATGCAGAAATTAATATGGATATTCTATTTGATTTCATAAAACAGGTAACTATCAGGTTTAAGGAAATACCAAAATTCCCCGTAGTAAGGCGCGATCTTTCATTGTTGCTGGACAAGGAAATCACATTCGCACAAATAGAGGAACTGGCCTATAAAGCGGAGAAAAAACTGGTAAAAAAAGTAGGACTGTTTGATGTGTATGAAGGAAAAAATATTGAAAAAGGAAAAAAATCTTACGCCATCAGTGTTCTTCTATCGGATACAGAACAAACATTAACCGATCAACAGGTGGAAAAGGTGATGAATGACATTCAACGGTCGCTCGAAGAAAAACTGGGAGCAAAATTAAGATGAGAGTAGAAGGCCGAAAACACTTTATTCATATCATGTTTCCTCATGTGGTGTTTTTTGTGAGGAGATTTTTCAGACAACATAAAATCATCGGTTTTGATAAAATCCCGGAAAATGAACCGGTAATTATTGCTCCCAATCACCAGAATGCATTTATGGATGCTATTCTCATGACAGGCCCCAGCGGCTGGCATCATCAATTGAGTTTTTTGGTGCGCGCTTCCATATTCCAATCTAAGATGAGCAATTATATGCTGCGCAGGCTTAATATGCTTCCGGTTTACCGGAAAGATGTTGACGGAACCGAAAATATGGGCAAGAACGATGAAATTTTTGATAACTGCATCTGGCTGCTTTCGAATAAAAAACGGTTGGTACTTTTTCCGGAAGGCACACATAATATCAGGCGTAAATTACTTCCCTTGAAAAAAGGATTAACCCGTATTGCCTTTGCCGCAGAAGAACAAAATAATTTTTCTCTGAACCTGAAAATATTTCCGGTTGGAATTACCTATGAAGACGCAAAAAATTTCAACCGTAATGTTTTACTCCAGGTAGGCGATCCCATTTTGCTGGCAGATTATTATGAAACATATAAAACCAATCCCGGCCGAGCCCATGCCCTTATAAAAAATGAACTGGAAAAAAGAATAAAGGAACTGATGATTCATATTCCTTCCGATAACTTTAATGAAATGACGGAAGGATTGCGCATTATTGATGCCAGCGAAAAAAATATTACCGATAATCTCGAAGAATTTAAAAATTCAAAAATCCTTATTGGGAAAACCGAAAAATATATTTCCGGAAACCAGGAACAGGCAACGGTGCTGAAAGATGAAGTAAAAGAATATTTTTCTATCATTGGAAAAAATGATTTCCGCGATCATTTGTTTACCCAAAGAGAAACAAAAATGAACCCGTTGACAGTTTTTCTGCTGATTTTATTATCGCCTGTATTTTTATTCGGTGCCATCCATAATGCACTTCCGTTTTTTCTTCCCAAACGGCTGGCTGAAAAACTAATCAAAGATCCTGGATTTGTCAGTTCTATCAAAGCATCTGCAGCCATGGTTTTTTTCCCGGTCTTCAGGCTGATATGTTGCATACTGTTTTTTATTTTTTCCGGAAGTTTTTGGCTCACTCTTTGCTATTACTTTTCCATAGTTATCTCCGGAGAAGTAGCCTTTTGGTGCCTCAAAAAATGGAAAAAGTTTTTTGTATTGAAACGCTTTGAAAAATTTAAAGGAACCGAAGATTACAATAAGGCGATGTTTTACAGGAAAAAAATAGTGAACACTTTAAATACATTGTAACATGAAGCATTTTGTATTTTTTCTGCGTTCATCTGCGAAATCTGCGGGAAAAAGGAGTACATATTTTAATGCTGAGATTAAAAAATATTATATTCTCATATTATTATTAGGTATAATGTTTAAATCGTTTTCCCAGGACACCCTTTCACCTCATTTTATTCTTTCCGATTTTTTTATTCCCAATCCTGCCCTGGATATAAAAGTAAACATGATTTTTGATGCCATGACCGATGAACAACGGGTGGGACAAATGATCATGTCATCGGGTGCAAAAGTGGGTAAAAATAAAGATACTGTTGCGCGCCTCATCCGCGAACAAAAAATTGGTGGTGTTATTTTACTGGTAGGAACTAAATATGAATTCAAAAATTATACGAAATATTTCGACAGCCTTTCTGTTGCTAACGGAGGCCTGCCGCTGGTATTTGCCGCAGATGCTGAACTGAGTTTGTTCAACATGAAAATAAAGGAAACGATACCTGTAAAATATGCCAATAAAATAAAATCAGCTGAAGAAGTAAGGTTAGAGTCGGAAAAAATTGTGAAAGAGCTAAAAGAAATGGGAATCAGTTACAATTTCGCTCCTGTTGTCGATCTTTCTCCCAACGAAACCGTAAGCTTCCGTAGTTTCGGACTAAGCAAGGATACGATCATCAAATACAGCAATGTATTTATTGATGTGATGCAGAAAAACAATATTGCCGCCACCGCAAAACATTTTCCCGGGCATGGTTACGTAAAGGGTGACACACATAAAAAACTGGTTTTTATAGAAGGTACCATGAAAGAAGTGGAAGTGTATTTGCCATTAATACAAAATAATGTGGCATCTGTTATGGTTGGCCATATTGCCGTTAGCAACAATACAAAATACGATACGGATAGTTTACCTGCCACCGTTTCCCGTAACATTATCACCGGTCTGCTGAAGGGCGAAATGGGTTATAAAGGAATTGTAATTACCGATGCCATGGCAATGAAAGGCGTCTCTTCCGTTCCTCATTGCGGATTAAAGTCGGTAATGGCCGGCAGCGATATCATCCTTATGCCCGAAAAAGAATACGAAGTATATTACGACATCCTCAACGAAATAAAAAAGAATGAAGAATTCAAAAATCAGGCATACGAATCCATAAAAAAAATCATCCGCTTTAAAATCTGCCTTGGGTTGATAAAGTGAGTATTAAGATATGAGTATAGAGCATTGAGACATGAGTATAGAGTTAACCTGTTATCGTAATTCCATTTTGCATAAATTTTTGTGCCCTCCGTGTGTTTCCTGTATTTTGCGCGTCATTGCGAGGGAGTCTTCGACCGCGGCAATCTGCGCCCTCCGCGCCTCCTTTGCGCTTTTGCGGTTAAAGCATTTTTCGCAATTTCTTCTTTTGGCTATAATTTTCAATTTTCCCCTCATTTCTTTTTCCCAATCAGACGAGTCTCAGATAAAATCCGTCATCACCCAACTCTTTGACGGCATGCGAACCAGCGATACCTCAAAAATCAATTCCTGCTTCGAAAAAGACGCACGTCTTCAAACCATTTTATTCAAAGAAGGAAACCCATCGCTGGTAACCGACCACGTAAACGATCTCACCGAAGCAGTGGCAATTCCCCACACTGAAATATGGGACGAACGGATCATTTCATGGGATATTCGCATTAACGGTTTGCTCGCTTCCTGCTGGGCTGAATATGAATTTTACATTGGAAAAAAATTCTCCCACTGCGGTGTGGATGCTTTCCAGTTATACAAAAGAGAAGGAAAATGGAAAATTATCCAGCTGTCGGATACGCGCAGAACGGATTGTGTTTCTGATTCAGTTAAAGTCGCAATAGAAAAACAGAAAATAGATTCTTTGCTCAATAACTGGCACCGGGCTGCCGCAACAGCCGATGAAACCATATTTTTCGGAAGCATGACACAAGGTTCCATTTATCTCGGTACCGATAAAACCGAAAACTGGACAAAGGAAGAATTTGAAAAATGGGCGCAAAAGCATTTTGAAAAAGAAACGGCCTGGAATTTTAAGCCGTATGATCGTCATATTTATTTCAGTTCCGACCGTAAAACGGCATGGTTTGATGAATTACTCGACACCTGGATGGGGATTTGCCGGGGAAGCGGGGTAGTGGAACTTACTTCCGATGGGTGGAAAATAAAACACTATAACCTGGCAGTAACAATAGATAATGATCTGGTAAAAGAGTTTATTAAACTTATCAGAAAAAAATAATTATTTGAGATAATTCAACTGCATATTAAAAGCAACAAAAACCCTGAAATAATAAATAGGATTAAACTAATGGCTAAAATTGTTTTTGACTTTGAAAAGTATTTTGGAAACGGAAGCATATAGTATTTAAAAAAGCTGACATTAATTTAGAATTTTCTTTTTCTCATTTTGGAATTCTTCTTCAGTCAGGATTCCTTGCTCTCTGAGTTTCCCTAATTTTTCCAATCGCGCATACATATCCCCGGTTTCCTGTTGAACAGTGGGAGTATTTGTTGCTGTTTGTATATTTGGTTTACTGCTTGATGGTTTATATCCGTTTTTTACAAATTCTTCAAATTCAGGTTGACCGCGAAGCCATTCAAATGCAGGATTTTCCCTGATACGTTCAAACTTCATAAAACCACATTCTACTGCACGTGAATATTCAAAAAATGCATCTTTATTTTGCATTAATGAATATACACTTGATAAATTGTAATGGGCGGTGGCATTATTTGGATCAATTTCGAGGATTTGTCGCAATACCGCCATTGCGGATGGATAATCTTTTTTGTTATAAAGTTCAACCGCTTTGTCTCCCAGCTTGTTTACTTTTGATTCTATATCTCCTGTTTTGGATTGTGTTGTTTTTTTGGATGAGGAGGAAGATGCCATCACAATTCCAATAACAAAAAGTACAACACCCCCTCCGATCAATGCAAGAGCAGCAATTTTTTGTTCATTACTCTCACTACGGTAACGTTGACTGAATTCACTCTTAAACCTTCCTTCAAAACTATCATTATAGGTGGATCGTTTTTGAAGTGCGGCAACGCCCCCAAGTACCATAAATATACTAACAAGTACTAAGATAATTCCGAAAACTTTTTTCATTTTTATGGGTTATAGTCTCAAAATTACAAAAATTATCAAAAAGACAATAAAAAGTACAAAAAGTAAATTAAGGAATAATCACTTTTGAGCCTATGCACTTAGGCTTAAAGATAAAAATAGTTCGTATTGCGCGTGGACTTTCACAACAGGAACTGGCCGACCTCATTCACAAAACCCGCCCCCTCATCTCCCACATCGAACAAACCGGAAATGTTAACGAAAGAACTTACGAAGCCATTTGCAAGGCCCTCAAAGTTTCTCCCGATGAAGTAGAACATTTTGTTTCCGAACCCAAATATTCCTACAAAGGCAAAAAAAACCTGTCGGATGAACTAAAAGATGAAATCTCCACTCTGCGCGATGAAATAAAGGCACTGCGCGATATCATTCAGTCGCAAAAAGAAATTATCGAAATGCTCAAAGCTTCGCAACAGAAAAAACGCTGAATCATCCGGGAATTTCGAAGAAATTCCATTCTAAATGTGAGCACCCTGTGCGCCAGCACAGGGTAATTCACACTATCACTTTACCCCCTTCCCCCGCAAGGGGGGGGACAGCCACGCGTTTAGCGTGGCAGGGAGAGGCCCCCGCGCGTAACAAAATACACCCCTGCACGTTATATTCAAATCCTGGCACGCATCACCCAACATATCGTTTTGATAATTTTTATTTTCCTTTCGCTGGATGCTTCTGCGCAATCACCCTCGGATATTTACCGTCACCCGGGGAATGAAAAATACCTCGAACACCTTATCAAAATAAAAGTCGACAGCGTGCGTGCTGCTAAAGGATTACAGCCGCTGGCTAACGATTCTATTTTGTATGTGGCTTCAAAATACCATGCGGGTTATTTGGTGAAACTGGGCCGGCTCGATCATTACGAAAACGATATCCCCGGCCGCAAAACCCCGCAACTGCGTGCTGAATATTTTGGTGCAGTAAATTATCTCGTGGGAGAAAATATAGTGAGCTCGCAGTTTGGAACGCAGATCACCGACAAAAAAGGGAAACTGAGAAATAACTTTACGTATGAAGAAATAGCTACAAACCTGGTTATTGCCTGGGTAAATTCACCCGGCCATTATAAAAATATGTTAACGGATTCGTATAACGCTACGGGTGTTAGTGTAATGATCGATCCGGAAAAAAACATAGTATATTCGGTTCAGAAATTTGCCAATATTCTTTTTAAATATGATTTTTCCGAGAACAAAGATTTTTTCAATTATTCTGATTTCGTTCAACCGCCATTGGTAAGTTCTTTCTCAGAAACGGGCCATGAACGTCACCCGGGAAAACATGCGTGGAAACTGAAAACCCCGAAAGATTCCATACAGTTTTGTAATTCGTGTAACAGCACCATTGATAGCAGCATCTATCTCAATCGCCTTGAAACACGCGGAAATAAAATTGTTTTTATCTCTCCCGATCCTTCCATGATGAATGAATTGCTGAAAAAAAGAAGAAACGGGTTGGCCATAGAAGTAATGATGTACAATCCATACGACTGCGGGAATCCTGAATTTTACACAAAACCTTCCAGGAGAAATAATCAATGTACTTTTTCGGGTGAAGTGTTGCAGCCGCTTTATGCAAAAGAGTTACGCAAAGGATTTAAAGGTGTGGGAAAAAAGAAAACATACAAAAAGGTAAAAGAAAAAATCGGGGAAGGAAAAGTAAAATATTTTGAATATACCATTGCCAAATTGCCGAAAGACAGGTTTAGTGGTTACATAGAATTCAACCTGGTAGTAATACAAAAGAAAAAAGTTTGCCGCGTGTGGCATTTTTCGGATGTGTGCGGAGATGTGCCTGGTGAAATTTTCCCGATGCCTTTTTTGCTGGAGGTTCCGGAATTTCAATACACCCCTTCGGTAGAATACGAACAACTCACTTTCGAAATACCTTTTGAACAGGGAAAATCTGTCTACAACCGGAAAGATATCCAGCCTGTTCTTGATTCTTTGATCACAGATAACTTTGTAGTGGATTCGCTGGAAATACGTGCCTTTTCTTCACTTGAAGGAGACGAAAACATCAACCGGGAATTACAAAAGCAGAGAGCCAAAACTATTGCTGATGCTTTACTGGAAAAACAGGATAACAAAATAAAATATACGATTCAGTCCAGCGAAAACTTTGAAAAATTTGAAGAACAGGTAAAACAAAACAACGAATTGAAAATTTTCAAAAACCTTTCCCGTGAAGAAACGAAAAAAAAGATCAACGAACCGGGAATGGCTGAGAAATATGAAAAATTCCTGGCACAACAGCGAAAAGCCATCATTACCATGTCTGTGCATTATACCGTAACAGAAAAAGGAATGGAAAAACATCTCTTAAAAAAATACAATTCTCTTTCCAAAAAATTTATAGAATCAAAATCACCGGAAGAAAAAAATGCATATAACGACACTCTCCTTGCTGTTCAGTATAAAGTTTACGAACGTATAAAAAATAAAACAAGCCCGGCTTCATTCCTGGTAAAATTTGAAAACAAAAACCTGTCGCAGGACTTTAAACGCAATCAGGTGATTTATTCAACAGATGCCGGTTTGTATAAGGGAAAAGATTCTGTTGAAACCGAACGAAACCTGTATAATGCCTGGTCGGCATTGAATCATAAAGATGAACTTCATTTTGACGTGTGGTATAATCAGCTTCGCTTCGTTTTGCGGGATAAAAATTTACCTGATAAAGACCGCTATACTACTCTGCAAAACAATTGCTATTCCACTTTTCGCAATCCGAAAGAAAAGCGATTATCTGTAGAAGCGGCTGTAAACTATCATCTCCGCGCTTGCCGCGAAAGACCCGGTGACAGTGATGAATCCCAAAAATTTCTCCGCGATTTTTTTGTTTCCGATTCACTGGCCACTGATTCTTCGCGATATGAAATCGCTGAAATGTTTACATGGTTTAAAAAATACAACTATGCTTACGAAGTGTTGCTGGTAAATATGTTGTCCGGAAGAAATCATATTCCTTCCGTCATCCTCATCTCAAAAATCAGTTATTCACATATCGAAGAAACCCATTCCACCCAATATCATGATGATCTTGTAGCGTTATATCCTGTATTGGGAAACGAAAACTGGTGCAGCATGTTTGTCGGTCCCTGCAATATCAGTTTCCAGGTTTTCGACCACGAACCTTTCCGGAATTTCTATTGCGAAAAATGTGGCGATTACCGGAACTATGCAAAGTCACCGGAATTATGGGTAAAATGATTTTTGTGAAACTTACCGGATGATCACAAATTTTATCATTTTTCTTTCTCCATCTTCAAATAGAACACTTAAAAAATAAATACCTGGAATAAGTGAATCTACATTTATTTTACCTGATGTCCCGCTTACTTGAATGGTGTTGATGAATGAAGTATTGGCGGAATATATTTTTCCTGAGGAAATATGTTTTTCTGATGAGTATTCTATTTCGTCAGATGCCGGATTGGGGTAAATAATAAAAGTAAGATTTTCGTAGTTTTCCAATCCAAGGCAGTTTTCTATTACAATTGTTTCCTGTTCTGTTGTTTCACAACCATTAGGACTTATATAAGAATAAACAACGGTATAACTTCCCGGAGTTAATCCGGTGGGGTCAAAATTGTTTCCACTTACATTTGTCCCGCTAAAAACACCTCCAGCCGGAGTTGCACTTAAATTTATGATACCCGAATTGATACAAATGGTATCAGTCATTAAACTGAAATTAACGTTATCGGCTTGTAAAACGGTTATAGTGGTTGTGTCAGAATTAAAACAGGTGAATGAATCATTATACCAATATGTAAAAAGATAAATTCCCGGAGTCTGAGACGAAGGATCAAAGTTAATTCCGGTTAATCCTGTGCCAAATAATGTTCCTCCCGGTGGATTTATTATAAGCGGAATTAACCCATCATTCGAACATACAATATTGTCGGAAGCATCAAGCGTAACTACAGGTATAGGATGTACGGTTATTGATCCTGTATCTGTGGCAAAGCATCCACCCGCGTTTTCATAATAATAAACAATGTCAAATGTTCCGCTTCCCGTAACAAAAGGATCAAAAATATTTGAGTTGATGCCCGGTCCTGAATAAGTGCCTCCCGAAGGTCCGCCACCCGTTAAGAGAATTGGTCCGTCATCCATACACCATTCAGTTAATGTTGATCCGTAAGTAGTGTTTGGAATTGGGAAAACATGAATAGTATCGGTAATTGATTTTCCTGCACCGCAGTTTCTGTATGCAGCTACGGATAACACACCGGTTGTAGCTCCCGGTAAAAAAATTAGTGAAGCATAATTCATGGAATCATTTATTATGACATTAGCTCCTGAATATGACCAGATATAATATTCTGCAGAATCAACCGGTGTTACACTGTAATTATATGGACCGGAATTTTCACAAATGCTGTCAGAAAATAAAAGAAAGTTGTTTGGCGCAGGCGGACCCATACAAAAACGAACAATCCAGGGTTTGTAATACAATTTGTCAAGTGTAATATAATTATAAGAACCGCCTATATATAAAAAATCATCTTTCAGGTATGATACTTCAAAAGTATAAGGTGTTGTTCCGCTGTAAAAAAACGGATTGAAATTTAATGTGCCACTATTAACCGGGAAAGCGCCATGATACCCGGATGCGCCAACTACAAACACAAATTCATTATTACATGAAATACCATAAACATCTTCCGGGGAAGGTACAGTGGCGTTGGGATTCCATGAAGTCACAGATCCGCTGGGAATATCAATTTGTGCCAGCCTGTTCCTGGATAATCCTCCCAATGTTGTAAAATTTCCTCCGACATAAATTTTATTGTTTCTGATTTCCATCGTAAAAATGTTATTGGAAAAAGTAGAAGAGCCAGGGGTAGGATTAAATGATGTAATGGTTAAAGCAGGTAAATTATAACATGCGATTTTTCTTGTTGATGTAGAAGAGATAGAAGTAAAAACTCCCGCAACATATAATTTATTATTGTAATTTTTTATTGAATAAACAGCATAATTAGGAGAAGGATTCCAGGAAAAAAGTGACCCGGTATTGCTGTTAACGGCACCAAGATTTGGTCGGCTGATTCCTCCAATTTGAGAATAATTTCCACCTATAAATATCGTATCACCTGTTTTTTCAAGAGTACGTACATAGGCGCCCATCCCGCCAAAAACATTCGGATTCCAAGGAAGCAATGCACCTGATGTATCCAAACATGCAACCAGTCCACGGGGAAAACCATTTACAGCGCCTATATTTCCTCCTATAAATAGTTTTCCGCTATCCAGTAGAATAGTTTGAACGTCTCCGCTGATAACGGGTATAAAATTTTGTTTTCCCTTACCTGTATTCAGATCTATCGCAGCAAAATTATTGCAATAATATCCGCCCATCCCTAAATGAGTTCCGTAAAAAGCCAGTCGGTTGTAGGCAACACATACATTTTTGGGTATTCCGGTTCCCGTTGTAATTATGTTAAAATTTGTAATGGTTGAACATGTATTTTTATCAATTAGACCTACATATCGTCTGCTGATGCTGTTAATGGATGTAAATCCACCCGTAAGAAACATTTTATCATTGTATTCCATAACTCCGCTTACAAAACCGTTTAAAGCCGGACCCCACGATGAAACAAGGCTGCCATCAGAAAATTTTACTGCCGCCAGATAATTTTTTGGTATACCGTTTACCTGGGTAAAACCGCCACATAAAATAAGCACAGAATCTTTGGCATAAATTGAACTCATATAATTATTTATTACCGGATTCCACCCCAAAACAGTTCCTGATGAAACGGATACTGCAGCTAATTTGAATCGCGATTGCCCTCCGATGTTATTAAATCCTCCGCAAACGTATAGCGAATCTCCTCTTTTGTGCATGCTATACACTTCACCATCTGAATTCGGATTCCACGTAGTTATACTATTGGTGTTTCTGTTCAACTCCGCAAGTCTCCATCTGACCGTTGCTCCTATCATTGTGAATCTGCCACCAATTAATAATTTGTTTCCGTTTGGAATTATAGAATTTACTCTGTCGCCAACATTATAATTCATTGGTAATAATGTTCCTGTTGATAATTTCCATGCAGCAATTTTGCTTCTTGACTGACCATTTACATTAAAAAAATCACCACCTAAAAACAACGTGTCTCCGCTTATACAAAGGGAAAAAACACTTCCTGAAACCACAGGCATGTCATAAATAATATTACCCAATGTGTCAATATGTACTAAATAAGCATTACCGGTTCCGTTAAATGAATTAAATGTTCCACCTAATATCCAGCCGTTATTATAGGGCAATACAACCTGAACATTATAAAGGTCAGGAATGGATAATTCCTGTTCCACATAATTTGTATCAAATACAGAAAAACCAGGATTAGTTGGGCCCAGGTAACTGAATTGCCCGCCCAGGTATAAAGTATTACTCACCGAATCAACTTCTGCTGAACGCACTTTTCCGTCCGGACACCACATTTTATTGTCTACACTTTGTGAATATAATAATGAGGTAATTAAGAATAGGAAAACAAAAGAATAAATATGTTTCATAGAAAATAAAGTTTTTGCTAATATAACAAAAATGGCATTAAAATCATAAAATCCTAACCTTACTTACGTTCAATAAAAGAAATAAAAAAGGCGGTATTTTTAACCGCCCGAAATAGTTATACTATTTGTATTTAAAATTACAGTGTCGACCCAAACACATCAAAAATATTCGGCATGGCAATCGATCCGCCCGAAGTAATTTCTTCCTCTACTGATTCAATTTCACCGATTACTTCTGAAGTAGCGGCTTCTGTCTTCTTTTCTTCTTCAGTCATGTCACGCACTTCAATCGACTCTACTTTGTATTGGCCGTCATGCAGGTGGTGAATGGCATCTACCATTTGTTTTTCACTTACCTGTGTTTTATCAAATTTCACCCGGGCATGATTCACTTCTTTTTCCGAATCAAACTCCATGTCCCATGAAGCCACTCCGGCCAAAGCCAGAACAGTTTTTTTAACACTGCCTACACAATTAATTTCGCACACCATGCCTTTTATTCCTAATTCGGCAACTGCGTTGGGCAGTATTTCGGGTTTTGGTGCCGTTACTACAGCAGTAGTGTCTTTCTTTTCTTCTTTTTTATCGTTTTTCTTTTCTCCTCCGCAGGAAGTAAGAATAACGGTACTTAAAAGCGCGGCAAAAAACAAATTGAGTTTCATAGTTTATCTGGCTTTATATATTTCTGTTTCATTGATGGCACCAATCACTTTTTCCCTGGCTTCATCATCCGATTCAAACTCAAGTAATCCCGACTGAAGATCAACATGCACATTTTTTCCACCCTGTTCCACGGCTATTTTTTCAATTTTCATTTTGCAGTGGCCGCAGGTCATATTTTCCACTTTCACCTGTTGTTTCTTCATCACTTCCATCATGGCAAATTTATGTATTCCACCCGATTTATCCTATGGTTAATGCTATCTTCGCCCCGGTAATCCTGTTAAATAATGCAAAACAACCGGCTGGTTTCCTATAGTATCCTCTTTCTGCTGGCCTTTACATGGGGAAGCTCCTTCATTCTCATGAAACTGGGAATGGAAGATAGCTCGGGAACAGTATATACCTGGAACGAAGTGGCTGCCATGCGTATGAGTTTTGCCTTTCTTTTCCTGTTGCCATTCGGACTTTATCACCTCAAAAACATTAAGAAAAACAAGATTTTACCGCTTATCGTGGTCGGAATTTCGGGAAATGCCGTGCCTGCTTTCCTGTTCACCTATGCCGAAACCGGAATCACTCCCTCGCTGGCAGGAATGCTCAATTCTACTGTCCCCATTTTTTCTGTAAGCATAGCGGTGCTGGTGTTTAAAAACAGGCTAAAAACCGTCAATTATTTCGGGCTGTTTCTCGGTTTTTTAGGATCAATCGGAATAATTCTGGCGAATGGAACAGATAAAATTTCGGGTGAATTTGGTTATTCGGCAATGGTATTATTGGCCACCCTGTGTTATGCCATTAGTGTAAATACTATCCGCAATTACCTTGCAGACGTGAACTCTGTGGCTATTACCTCTTTTTCGTTCCTGGTTTTTGGGCCGGTATTACTGGTTTACCTGTTGTTTGGCACTGATTTTTTGGACACTTTCCAGTCTCATCCATCGGGAAAAAGCGCTTTTGGATATACGGTGATATTGGCTATCGGGGGCACGGCTCTTGCAGTTATCCTGTTTAACTATCTCGTAAAAATGACCAATGCTGTCTTCGCCTCCAGCGTTACTTACCTTATCCCGATAACCGCCATTTTCTGGGGACTCATTTTTAAAGAACCCATGAATGCTTTCCACTTCATTTTCATGGGGGTTATATTGGTAGGAGTGTGGCTTTTGAATAAAAAGTAGATATCAACAGGTATCTATTGAAAAATCCAAAATCTTTATTACATTTGCAGCCCCTTTTTAGGGAAAAATGGTCTAACCCAAAAAACTGAAAAAATGTACGCAATTGTAGAAATAGCAGGGCAGCAGTTCAAAGTGGCAAAAGATCAGCGTGTATATGTCCATCGTATCGAGGGAGAAGAAGGCTCTAAAGTAGTTTTCGATAAAGTTCTCCTCACCGACAACGAAGGAAAAGTAAACGTTGGCGCCCCGGCTATAAATGGTGCAAAAGTTACAGGTAAAATCCTGAAGCACCTGAAAGGCGACAAAGTGATCGTCTTCAAAAAGAAAAGAAGAAAAGGCTTTAAGGTGAAAAATGGTCACCGTCAGTCTTTCACCCAGGTTCAGATTGAAAAAATCGAAGGGTAAAACAGTAAAAACACTATTAAAAAACTAACACCATGGCACACAAAAAAGGGGTCGGTAGTTCAAAAAACGGTCGCGAATCGCACTCAAAACGACTGGGTATTAAAATTTTCGGTGGGCAAACTGCTATTGCCGGAAATATCCTTGTTCGTCAGCGCGGAACCAAACACCACCCGGGAAAAAATGTAGGTATCGGTAAAGACCATACCCTGTTCGCATTGGTTGACGGAACTGTTGTTTTCAGAAAGAAAGCAGACGACCGTTCGTATGTTTCCATCGAACCCGCCAACTAAAAAATAACCCGTTACAGGAAAGCTCCCGCTCTTAAACGGGGGCTTTTTTTTTACTTTTATACCAGACAATAACAACACAATTTTTATCCCATGCTCGAAATACATTACCTGAGGGAAAAAAAAGACGAGGCCATCGAAAGGCTCAAAAAAAGAAATTTTGATGCCACAGAAACGATTACAAAAATTCTGGATGTGGATGCTTCACGCAGAAAAATCCAGAATGAAATGGATGCTCAACTGGCAGAGCTGAATAAAATTTCAAAAGAGATTGGCGCACTGATGCAATCCGGAAAAAAAGAAGAAGCTAATGCTGCCAGAGAAAAAACATCTCTTTTAAAAAATTCTACAAAAGAAGCACAGGATAAACTGGCAGAACTGGAAAAAGAAGTGCAACAACTTCTTTATACACTGCCCAATACTCCCAATACAATCGTTCCCAACGGAAAATCCCCGGAAGAAAATCTTGAAGTTTTTCGTCATGGAGAAATCCCAAAATTATCCAACGCGCTTCCTCACTGGGAACTGGCCGCCAAATACAATCTCATCGACTTTGAACTGGGAGTGAAAATTACCGGTGCAGGATTTCCTGTGTATAGAGGAAAAGGTGCAAAATTCCAGCGGGCACTTATCAATTTTTTTCTCGATGAAGCCACCAAAGCAGGATATGCCGAAACACAACCTCCACATGTGGTAAATGAAGCTTCCGGTTACGGCACAGGGCAACTTCCCGATAAGGAAGGCCAGATGTATCATATCGGTATAGATAATCTTTACATGATACCCACAGCCGAAGTGCCGCTTACCAATTTATATCGCGATGTGATTTTAAAAGAAGAAGAATTGCCGGTAAAACTTACCGGATACACACCTTGTTTCAGAAGAGAAGCCGGCAGCTATGGAAAAGATGTGCGCGGATTAAACCGTTTACATCAGTTTGATAAAGTAGAAATCGTACAGATCGAACATCCCGATCGTTCTTACCAGACTTTAGACACTATGGTGGAACACGTAAAAGGTTTATTAATAAAACTCGGGTTGCCTTTCCGCATTCTCCGTTTATGTGGCGGAGATATGGGTTTTACTTCTGCACTCACCTACGATTTTGAAGCGTATTCATCAGCACAGGAAAAATGGCTCGAAGTTTCTTCTACATCCAATTTCGAAACTTTCCAGGCCAACAGGCTAAAATTGCGTTTTAAAGATAATAATGGAAAAACAAGATTGGCGCATACACTAAACGGAAGTGCTTTGGCGTTACCACGTATTGTAGCGTCTCTCTATGAAAATAACCAAACCGATAAAGGAATAAAAGTACCCGAAGTACTTATTCCCTATACAGGATTTGAAATGATTGACTGATGAAAACAAGAATTTTTTTCGTGGTGTTAATGGCAACAATGATTTTGCCCGGGTTCTTTATTTCCTGTAGTCCTGATATGAGCCATGAACTGCAAACCATCGACAGCCTGAAAACCCAGGTGCAGAATGCCAAAAAGGATTTTATGTCAATAGATACACAACGGATATCACAAATCAACGAAACCGCGCTTAAAAATCTTACTGCAATCAAAAACATGTACCAGCCGGGAGATACACTTACTATGGAGATCGGCCAGCGGATAACATCGTATAAAGGGTTTAAAAAGGCCGGGATGAAAATGAGCGGCATGCGCAAAACACTGCGGGAAGAATTTACCTATACCGAACAACAGCTCAATAACCTCGCCAACGACATCAAAAACCACACATTGAACCCCGATTCTGTTAAAGTGTATTTAAAAACAGAAACAGAAGCAACCATGAGGCTCCTCTCTTCGTATCAGGCATATAAACAAACACATGATCAGGCAATTAAAGATTTCGATTCATTAAATCCCATTATTGAAAACATGATCAGGGAACAGGAATTGAAAAAACTGGCCGCATTGATAAATGAAAAAAATTAAAGCAATATTCCTTTTACTTTTTCTTTCTGTTACAGGAATAAATTTTCTTTCTGCACAACCCACCAACGATCAGCAGCTGGCTGCACATTATTTCCAGGAAGGAGAATATGATAAAGCAGCCATGTATTACCAGAAACTATACGATAAAAAAGCTACTTCTTTTTACTATGGTTATCTGCTGAAATGCCTCATTGAGATAAAAGAATACAAAGAAGCAGAGAAGCTTATTAAAAAACACATGAAAACCGAGCCGGGAAACGCGAAATTTTATATCGACCTTGGTGAATTGTATAAAATTACGGGTGAGGAACAAAAATCAAAAAAAGAATTCGATAACGCCATTAAAGAAATTACCGGTGATTACCAGCAGGCCCTTACTATTGGGTATGCGTTCAGGGAAAAAGCAGAATACGATTATGCATTAAAAACCTACGAACAAGCCGAAAAACTTTCCAACGGATATCTCGATTTTAGTCAGCAAAAGGGCGAAGTGTTCGGAATGAAGGGTGATATAAAAGGAATGCTGGAACAATATCTCATTAAACTGGATAAATCGCCAAAAGAAATAGCCGTAGTGCAATCACTGTTGTCTACCGCAGTGAATTTTGACGAACCCAATAACGCAAGAGTGGAAATGCTGCGTACGGAAATTCTTAAACGCGTTCAGAAAAATCCCGATGATGAGGTGTATAACGAAATGCTTATCTGGTTTTTTCAAAGCAAGGGAGATTACAATTCGGCTTTTGTGCAGGTGAAAGCTTACGACAAAAGAAAAAAAGATGACGAGGGGCGTACGATGTTCAATTTCGGAAGAAGTTGTAAAGAAAACGACCAGCCGGATATTGCTATTAAATGTTTTGAATACCTGATCACCGAAAAGGGAAAAGATAATCCCCATTATCTGGATAGTAAAATAGAACTTGTGGAAGTACTGTCGAAAAAAGTCGTTAACCGCGGTATTTACGAACAGGCTGATTTGCTTTTACTGGAAAAAAATTATACCGAAACGCTAACCGAACTAAAAAAGAGCCCTTCCACCGTTAACCTCATGCGCGGCCTTGCGAAACTGCAGGCGTTTTATCTTCACAAACCACAGGCAGCAGAAGAAATTTTGCTCGAAGTGGTAAATATGCCCGGCATAAGTAACATCACCCAGGGAGAAACGAAACTGGAACTGGCAGATGTTTTGCTGATGCAGGGAAAAGTTTGGGATGCGTCATTGTATTATTACCAGGTGGATCTTGCTTTCAAACAGGATATACTCGGTCAGGAAGCAAAATTCAGGAATGCAAAAATTTCTTTTTATACCGGTGATTTTAACTGGGCACAGGCACAACTGGATGTTTTAAAAACTTCTACTTCTAAATTTATAAGTAACGATGCCATGCAGCTATCGTTGCTCATTACCGATAATCTTGGGTTGGATTCTATGGTGGAGGCTATGAAATTATATGCTGAAGCCGATCTGCTGGTGTTCCAAAACCGTTATGATGAAGCTATTCAGAAACTCGATACACTGAACGGAAGACATCCCTGGCATTCGCTCAAAGACGAATCACATTATGTACGATATAAAATTGCCATGAAACGACAACAATATGAACTGGCGGCTGCCGAGCTGCAGATTATCCTGGATAACGATCCTTTTGACATCCTGGCTGATGACGCATTATTTAATCTTGCCGAGCTGAACCACTATTATTTTAAAAATACCGAAAAGGCATCCGAATTATATAAAAAACTGATGTTCGATTTTCCCGGCAGCTCTTATGTAGTGGAATCACGCAAACGATTCCGGCAGTTGCGTGGCGAAGATGTAAATTGAATTTTCTCCGCATGAACTCCGCGCCCCTGCGGTTATGTAGTAAAAATAATAGTTATGGAACCCGATTATAAAAATTATCTTTCCCTCGATTCCGGTTACCACGATACGGAACACGATTACGTTTCCCTGAAAACCAATTATGAAGTAATGAGCCAGGATTTTTCAGAAATATATATGAATTTTAAATCACTTACCGAAACTTATCAGTCGCTTACCATCCCTTATTCCTCCCTCGAAAAAAACTACGACTCCCTTAACTCCGGTTTTGATTCGGTGAACGAGAAAAAATAAATTTTTCAAAAAATCTCTTCATCTCAGCGCCCTCCGCGGTTTTGCAATTTCTTAGCTCAATTTGCCTTTACTTGTCATAAGTATATAAAACAAACATAAGAATAGTATATTCCCAAAAGTCTATCCGGCTTTGCGTGTATTTCCCCTTGCTCCGCCAAAGCGCTTCGCGAAGGCGAGTCCGTGAACTCCGCGGTTATTTCATTTTGTATTTTTATATTTGTCGAATGATCATCTACAACGTCACCGTAAACATCGACCATTCCGTTCATGACGAATGGCTGCAATGGATGAAGGAAAAACACATTCCCGATGTACTCGCCACCGGCTGTTTTCTCGAAAACAGAATTTGTAAAATCCATGCCGAAAGCGAAGGGGGAATTTCTTATTCCATTCAATACCTGTGCAAAGACATGCCCACCTACGAATTATACCGCGATAAATTTGCCCCGGCTTTACAAAAAGATCACTCCGAAAAATATGCCGGAAAATTTGCTGCTTTCAGAACGATACTGGAAGTTATTCACCAGGCTGAAAGATGAAGTGATGAGTCATGAGTGATGAGCGAACCTGTGTCATAGCCATGATAAAGAGTTTTCTCTGCGTTTTCCGCGGTTTCTGAATTTTGTATTTACGGATTTTTTTAAACAAAAAACTCTCTTCCACTCTGTGTGCATTTCCTTCGTTTCCTCCGTGGTTCCTCCGTATTTTCTTCGCGTCTTTGCGATTCCTTTGCGTCTTTGCGGTTTCCGGGATTTTGCATTTACGGATTATCGTTTTAACTTAAAATAATGTAATATTGTAGTAATAAATTTCATTGATGAGTTCCATCCGTCCAAAAAAGCATCTTGGCCAGCATTTTCTTACCGATATGAATATTGCCCGGAAAGTGGCAGAAGCATTGACTGGTTTTGGCGGATACAAAAAAGTGCTGGAAGTAGGCCCCGGAACAGGAGCACTAACCCGATACCTGTTAGAAAGAAAAGAATTTGAAATCAGTGTAATGGAAGTGGATGAGGAATCGGTGGAATACCTGCATAAAAATTTTTCTCAGCTCGGAAACAGAATTTATTTCAAAGATTTTTTGCATACTGATATTGCTACATTGATGAATGAAAAATTTGCAGTGGCCGGAAATTTCCCCTACAATATTTCATCGCAAATTGTATTTAAAATCCTGGAAAACAGAAACCAGGTTCCTGAAATGACGGGGATGTTTCAAAAAGAAGTAGCTGAACGTCTGGCTGAAAAACCGGGAACGAAAACGTATGGTATTACCAGTGTACTTACGCAGGCTTTTTATAATGTGGAATATTTGTTTACTGTGAATGAAAATGTTTTTAATCCACCTCCCAAAGTAAAATCAGCGGTCATACGTTTACAGCGGAATGATGTTCAGCACCTGGATTGTGATGAAAAATTATTTGTGCAGGTGGTAAAAACATGTTTTAATCAGAGGAGAAAAATGATACGTAATTCAATAAAAGCGTTGAATACAAATAATATCGACCATCCTTTGTTTACTAAAAGACCCGAACAACTGGGGGTAGAGGAATTTATTTCATTGACAAAAGCCATTACCGTTTAATAACTTTTCCATAATATATTTCCTTACCTTTGCCCGCAAATCGCCACACTATGGCTATTGAACTCAGCAAAGAACTCGTAGACCAGATCAGCGAAGCCATCGATAAAGGAAACGATGGATTCATTACGGGAGTTACCAGCGAACTCCACGGGGCGGATATTGCTGAAATTATCAATGAGCTGAATGTTGATGACGGAAAATACCTTTTTAAATTATTAGAAAACGATAAAGCAGCAGACACTCTTCTGGAATTGGATGATGATGTCCGCGAACAACTCCTCGAATCACTTACAACCAAAGAAATTGCCGAACACATCGAAGAAATGGATTCGGATGATGCAGCTGACGTAGTGGGCGAATTATCTGAAGAAAAACAACGGGAGGTAATTTCCAAAATCGAAGATGAAGGCCATGTAAGTGATATCGAACACCTGCTCAACTATGAAGAAGGAACAGCCGGTGCCCTGATGGCTCGTGAATTTATCAAAGCCAATGTCAACTGGCCTGTAGATCGTTGCATAGTGGAAATGCGCAGGCAGGCCCAGGAAGTGGAAACAGTGTATACGGTTTATGTGGTGGATGATAATGATATACTTTGCGGACTTCTCTCCTTAAAAAGTTTGCTGGTAGCTACTCCCAAACAACACATTATCGAATTATATAATCCGCAATTTCATTCCGTAAGTACACATGAGAAAAAAGAAGAAGTAGCCAAGATTATGGAACGTTATGACCTCGTGGTTCTTCCTGTAGTAGATGAGAAGGGAAAATTGTTGGGAAGAATTACCATTGATGACGTGGTGGATGTGATCAAGGAAGAAGCCGAACGCGATTACCAGCTGGCATCCGGACTTTCTGAAAAAGTTGAGTCGTCCGATTCTATCTGGCGGTTGTCGCGCGCCCGTCTTCCATGGTTGCTGATCGCATTATTGGGAGGAGTACTTATTTCACAGGTAATATCGGGTTACGAAGCCGAAATTCAAATCTATCCCGAAATGGCCATTTTTATTCCGCTTATCGCTGCTATGGGAGGAAATGTGGGAATTCAATCCTCTGCCATTGTGGTGCAGGAACTGGCTGGTGATAATATAGAAATGCAAAGCATGTTTACTAAATTAGCCAAAGAATTTTTTGTCGGGCTCATTAACGGTTTGGTTTGTTCGTCTTTGATTTTAGGCTATAATATTCTCGTCAATGATTCGGTGAATCTCAGTCTTACCGTAAGTATCGCTCTACTAACGGTTATCGTATTTGCTGCGGTGTTTGGCACATTCGTTCCGCTGGCGCTTAATAAATATAAAATTGATCCCGCTTTGGCTACCGGGCCTTTTATTACCACTACCAACGATTTACTGGGAGTGCTGATCTATTTTATTGTAGGACACATGCTTTATACAGGTTGAGATGAAAGTAATTTTTATAGACACCGTTCATCCTGTGTTGAAAGAAATGCTGGAAGCAAAAGGAGTGAAATGCATTATGCACCATTCCACTTCACAGAAAGAAATAGAATTGCTGATCCATAATTATGATGGCATAGTTATACGCAGCCGCTTTAAAATGGACAAGGCATTTCTCGCCAAAGCTACAGCGTTAAAATTCATTGCGCGTTCGGGTGCGGGTATGGAAAATATCGATATGGAATATTGCAAACAACGCGGTATTATCTGTTTCAATTCTCCCGAAGGAAACCGTGATGCCGTTAGTGAACATGCATTGGGAATGTTGCTGATGCTTTTTAATAATTTAAAACGTGCTGATGCGGAAGTGAGAATGGGAATTTGGAAACGCGGGGAAAACAGGGGAGAGGAAATAGCCGGAAAAACAACAGGCATCATCGGCTACGGAAATATGGGAAGTACCTTCGCTAAAAAACTATCAGCAATGGGTTGCGTTGTTCTTGCGTATGATAAATATAAATCAGGATTCGGAAATGAAAATGTAAAAGAAGTAACGCTAAAGGAACTTCAGCAGAACGCGGATATCATCAGTCTGCACGTTCCGCTTACGGAAGAAACACATTACATGGTGAATAAAAATTTTATTGATGGTTGTGCGAAACCCGTCTGGCTTATTAATACGGCAAGAGGTAAAAATGTAAATACCGAAGACCTGGTGAATGCCATGCAATCAGGAAAAATAAAAGGCGCCTGCCTCGATGTGCTGGAATACGAACATGCCTCTTTCGAAAACCTCGAAGCTGAAAAACTGCCCGTTCCTTTTCAATACCTGATTAATTCCGGAAATGTAATTCTCTCGCCTCATATTGCCGGCTGGACAAAAGAATCATACTATAAATTATCTTCCTTCCTCGCGGAAAAAATCATCCGGGAATTTAAATTGTGATTTATTATAATTTATTGGTGCGTTTGTCATTGCGATCACGCGCCCTGGTATGAGAAGCAATCTGCATTAGAGCGTTGGCAATAAAACTTGAATTTGAACTTAAATTCCTTTTTCTTTCACGGTTATTTCATACAATTTTCCCCAGTTTTTCCCGGTTACGAATATCCTTTTACCGTTAGTATCATAGGCAATCCCATTCAACACTTCAGCTCCGGCATTAGTATCTTCGGGTTTCATAATTCCTGTCAGGTCAACTTTTCCCAACACTTTTCCCGAAACAGGATCAATCTGAAGAATAATATCACTCTGGTAAACATTCGCCCATATTTTTCCGTCTATGTATTCCAGTTCGTTGAGCAACACCTGCATACTTTTGTTATCCCACACGTCAAGTGTTTTTACAATTTTAAAACTCACCGGATCCAAAAAATACAGAAGACTGGTGCCGTCACTTAAAATAAGATGTTTCCCATCGTTGGCCAGTCCCCAGCCTTCGGTGATATAGGTGAATTCTTCCAGTTTATTAAACGTGGTTTTATCATAAACAAATCCGGTTTTATTTTTCCAGGTGAGCTGATAGATTTTGTTTCCCATCACGGTAATGCCTTCACCAAAATAATTATCATCCAGTTTCACCGAATTTTTTACAACTCCGGTTGAAAGATCAACCTGCCGCAGCTGCGATTGTCCGAATTGTCCTGTTCCTTCATATAATTTCCCGTTGCTGATCTCCAGTCCCTGTGTATAGGCATTTTCATCATGTGGAAATTTATTTACAATGGTGTAGGTATACTCAACAGGCGTTACATCCGACAACACAAAAAACCGGGAAGGAATATTTTCCATTTTCCCGTTTTTGAACTTTATCCTCGATTCAATAACGTGATAACCGACTTTCTGCAGGCTGTCTTTCCACTGTATGTTGTAGTTGGTCTTCAATTCATTGGTAGAAAAAATAATTTTCCCATCTGCTTTTACATAAAGCGAATCAAAATCGGCAGGTTGTTGGCTTAACTGAATTTCAATATCTACCGGGTTGCCGGCAATCAATTGTTTATCATAAATGGGTTGGGTGATTTTGCTTATCGGATGATATTGTGTAACCGAATCCTTTTTAATATCATCTCCTTTTCCTCCACTTTTTTTCCCTCCGCAACTTTTCAAAACAATAACAGCAGATAAGATCAGTACAATTCCAATAGCAGCAATTTTTTTCACATGTCGGGTTTTTAAGTCAAACAAATTTAATTATTCCCCTGTACGTTGTTTCAATTATAAAGTTCATTAACAAAAAACCCCGGTGATGTTGCACCAGGGTTTTTATTTCATTCGCAAATAATCAAGCCACTACTTTCATATTGTCCAGCACATCCATTACCGATTTAACGGCTTTGGCAGATTCGGCCAGCAGGGCTTTTTCTTCATCATTGAGTTTTAGTTCGATAATCTTTTCAATTCCTTTTTTACCCAGGATAACAGGAACACCGAGATAAATATCTTTCATTCCGTATTCACCGTTCAGCATGGCACAAACAGGAACTACTCTTTTGGCGTCACGCACAATGGCTTCTACCATTTGAGCAGCCGCAGCGCCAGGTGCATACCATGCCGAGGTGCCTAATAATTGTACAATTTCTCCGCCACCGGTTTTTGTTCTTTCTATAATAGCATTCAAACGATCTTTCGGAACCAATTCGGTAACGGGAATTCCGCCAACAGTAGTGTAACGGGGAAGAGGAACCATGGTATCACCATGTCCACCCATCAATACAGCCTGGATATCTTTGGGAGAAACTTTCAGTTCATCAGCAAGGAAAGCGCGGTAACGGGCAGTATCCAGAATGCCGGCCATACCCATTACTTTTTTCGAATCGATTTTTGCTGTGAGGTAAGCGCAATAAGTCATTACATCCAAAGGATTCGATACTACTATAATGATAGCATTGGGCGAATATTTAATAATGTTTTCGGTAACCGATTTTACAATCCCGGCATTGGTAGCGATAAGGTCATCGCGGCTCATTCCCGGTTTGCGGGGAAGTCCAGAAGTAATGACTACCACATCCGAGTTGGCGGTTTTTGCATAATCGTTGGTAGACCCTACTGTACGGGTATCCCAAAGGTAAATAGGAGCGGCTTCCCAAACGTCAAGTGCTTTTCCTTCTGCAAAGCCTTCTTTGATATCAAGGAGAACGATCTCGTTTACAACATCTTTCTGAGCCAAAACATCAGCGCAGGTGGCTCCTACATTTCCTGCTCCTACTACGGTTACTTTCATGGCTTTATGGTTTAGTTGGTTTTTAGTGATTTGCGGGGCTAAAATTATATCAAATAAATGGGTATTAGCTTTTTAAAACCGGTTTTTTTGCCGATATTTATAAGGCTTTTGGCGAATTTTGACAAAGTTTAATCCAAACCCGGCCACAAAAAAGGCAACCTCGTGAAAAAGACCCCGTCTAAATTAACAGAAAAAGGATGAGACTGTCTTCAGATCAACTGGAAAGTGCTATCAAAGGATGTGCAGCAGGCGATCGAAGATGCCAGGAGCAACTTTTTCGCGAGTTCTTTGGTAAGATGATGGCGGTTTGTATGCGCTATACGCGTGATCGTGATACTGCCCAGGATATTTTGCAGGAAGCCTATATAAAAGCTTTCGAAAAGATCGGTGATTTTAATTTCAACGGTTCTTTTGAAGGATGGCTTCGCAGAATAGTGGTTAATACCTCTATCGACCATTTCCGGAAAAACAAAAATATCGTTCTGCTGGAAGATGATAGAAATATCAGCAACGATGAAGATGATGAAAGCCCCGACCGGATGGAAGAAGAAAATGATAGCAGTATCTACGAAAACATCAAACCCGAAATGGTGCTGGATGCCATGCAGCGGCTTTCTCCCGCCTACCGGACAGTGTTCAACTTATATGTGTATGAAAACTACTCGCATAAGGAAATAGCAGAAATGCTCAACATTAATATCGGCACATCCAAATCTAATCTCGCCAAAGCAAAAATGAATTTGAAAAAAATACTGGAACAACAGTTAAGTATAAAGTAAGTATGAATAAGTTAGATAAATTTGAAAATGCCCTTAAAAATTCTCTCGGAGACTACGAGATGCCTTATGATGCATCCCAGTGGGCCCGTATGGAGAAATCGCTGGGCAAACCTGCCGGAGGAAACTCTTCCGCCAAATGGCTGGCCGTTGCCTCTGTGGCTGTTGTAGTGGGAACTGCAGCGTTGCTCTATTATAACAGCGAATCAGGTGATACTACAACTACCGTTAAAAATGATAAGGGAACAGCTGTAATTAAACAAACACAGGATAACAATACATTGATCATCCCTTCTTCCATTAATAAAGAAGAACAAAAAGATCATGCTGTTCAGGTAAAGGAAAACAATATTGATAATGGTAATGTTGTAAATAACAATGTAAATAATACACCGGTAAATAATCCTGATCCTGTTGTCGTAAACAATAACAATGTAAACAGGCCTGATCCGGTTACTCCTGTAAATAATACTCCTGTAAACAACAATCCTTTAAATAATAACACAACCATTCAGGCTCCCGATCTTTCTAAAATTACACCTGTAATTCTCTCAGGCGAAGAATATTGTGTAGGTGAAAAAATAAATTTCACTTGTGCCAATACCGGAAATAAACTTACCGGACATTGGGAAATTGAAGGAGAAACAGAAATTACAGGAGCCGGATTTGATTATACGTTTAAAGATCCGGGAACTTATACCGTGAAATTATATTTCACCAATGGAAATGATGAAAAAAAATCACCTGTTTCTGAAAAAACTATAGTTGTAAAACCAACTCCGGAAGTTGCCTTTACATGGAACGAGGTGTATACGGATGGTAAACCATGGACAGTGTTCACCAATAACAGTTCACGCGGCCAATACAACTGGAAGTTTAAAGACGGAAGCGTTTCCAATGAAGCAGAACCGAAATTATTCCTCCGACATAAAGGAAATTATCCTGTTGAATTGACGGTTGCCGGTGAAAACGGATGTTCCAACACCGTTAGCCAGGTAGTGATGGTAGAAAATGAATACAGCCTGCTTGCTCCCAATACATTTACTCCTAACGGAGATGCATTAAACAATACGTTTATCCCTGAAGCATTGAAAATAATGGATGTTGATTTCACCATGAATATCTACGATCGTTCCGGTAAACTGGTGTATTCTACAAGAACCACCGACAAACCCTGGGATGGACGTTATACCTCAGACAATAAAATGGCTCCCGAAGGAGCATATGTGTGGATCGTAACCATTTCCGGTGAAGAACCTTACAAAGGAAGCGTCACACTTTTAAATAAGTAGTAGTTTTTTTATTCATAAATCCATGAAAGGGCCCGCAAAAAAAAGCGGGCTTTTTCTTTTCATAATTGCTATCAGATAAATTCACCAACGTGTTAAATAAAAAACTAAACGCGCGGTAATTCATCACTCATCCTGAAAAATAACAAAGCACATTTTTATTTTTTCTTCGCTCGGTTTTCAAACTAAAAAATGTTAGCAACTATAGTTGGAATATTTTGTAAACGGGCAACCCGTCTTTCCTATATTCGGTCTTTGAATATGTGTCGCTATGGTCACAGGCGATATTGTATTGCCTGCAAAACGGCACTATAAAACCAAACTAACAATATGAACAAACTGATGAAACTGCTGATGCTGATCTTTGTCTTTTCAGCACAGTTGCCCGGATCATTTGCACAAACGAATTCATCCTCCGAAAAAAATAACGTCACCTACCGTATCATCGATTCCGAAAAATACAGTAACATCGATAGCTATATCCGTGCTCTTGATAAAGCCGATTTTTCCCATCACCGGTTAAGAAATTCCAGCTTCATTATCCGTTTCGAAAACGGGCCTGAAGTAGAAATTTTTTCTGCTGCCGATCTTCAGTCAAAAAACCTGTTGAAACACGAAATAACTTTTTATCCCGAATCCTATTCCGAAGCCCGGCATAAAGCAGTTTTTAAACTCGCAGAAAACGATAATATCATTGAAGTTAGGCCTAACGAAAACGTAAAATTCCGCTAAAATGAAACTGAAATTTTTACCACACATTACTCTTTTTTCATTTTTACTCCTGGCGGAAATTCCCCATGCTTTTGCTCAGCCCGCTAATGATAATCCCTGCAGCGCTACCAACATGGGAACACTTCCCGCTCCCGGTGCTTGCGTGGGAGGATTACAAAATGGTGCTCCTACAACTTTAAACAACCAAAGCACCGTAGGGGCTACAGGTGCTACTCCTTATGTATATCAAACCGGTTGCAGTGGAGGCGGACAACAGGCTTCTCCCGCTTTGGATACATGGTATTCATTTGTAGCTTCAGGTAACCAGGTAAACGTTAATATCACCGGGTTTCCAAATGCAAGTGTTGCCCTTTGGACAGGTGCCTGCAATAATTTACAGGCCTGGGGTTGTGCTAATATTCCTGCCGGTGGTTCAGGAACTCTAACGGCCTATCAGTTAGTGATCGGTCAAACTTACTGGATTGAAATAAGCGGAAATAATGCAACCGCAACAGATGCAAGTTTTACACTTGCTGTAGATAATGATATTGACTGTAACGACTGCCTTCAAACAGCTTCCATCACTGCTACTCCCGCACCCGTTAATGGAGGATATACCGCAGGTCAGGTAGTAACTTTTTGTTATACGGTAAGCGGTTGGATCCAGCAAAATACCAACTGGTTCCACGGAGTACAAATTACCTATGGTGCTGGTTGGACAGGTGGAATAACAAATCCTAACCCGGCTAATACAGTACAAAATATTCCTGGTCCCGGCTCCGATGGCGATTGGTTATTTTTTCCTACAGGAATTGGTACAGTTAATGGTCAACCCTGGGGAACCGGATTTTATTTTGATACTCCTGATGCCGGAACAAATGCCAACAATAATTTTGGTGACAACTGTGATGGTGCCGGATGCAGCTGGACTTTTTGCTGGGACCTGACAGTAGGAGCCTGTACTCCAGGAATGAACCTTAACGTTACCGTAAATACTTCCGGTGACGGAGAATCAGGTTCATGGTCAAATAATGGATGTAATGATGATAACGCCACCAGTTTTAATGCAATAGGAATATGTTGTGGCCCGCCCACCATGACTCAAACCAACGTTACTTGCTTTGGTGGAACTAACGGTACAGCCACTGCTACTCCCGGATCAGGCGCAAGCCCCTGGGATTTTGTATGGACAAATGCCGGTGGAACAACTATTCAAACGGCTAATAACGTTGCAGGCGCCAATACGGTAAGCGGACTTGCAGCCGGGACATACAACGTTACTATTACTGACAACAACGGATGTGTTTCAACCGGAACAGTTACGATAACCCAACCACCGCTATTAACCGCTACACAGGCACACACCAACCCTCCCTGTTTTGGAGGAACAACTACAGCAACAATTACTGCTACAGGTGGAGTAGCTCCCTATAACGTAAGCTGGACAGGAACCACGAGTGGAAACCCTGGCGGAACAGAAATTGCAGCTTCAGGCGGCACATATAATATGACAGCACTCGGAGCCGGAACATATAACGTAACAGTTACTGATGCCAGTGGTTGTACTGCAACTGTAGCTGTTGTGGTAACCGTACCTGCAGCAGTTGCAGTAACTGGTGTTCCTACCAACCCGGCTTGTGTTGGTGGAACAGGATCTATTTTGGTTACAGGATCAGGCGGAACTGCGGGATACAACATCAGTTGGTCGGGTGCCGCTTCCGGAAATCCGGCAGGAACAGAAATTGCCGCATCAGGTGGCACCTATACTATTACAGGTTTGCTGGCAGGTTCTTACACAGTAACCATTACCGATGCCAACGGATGTACAACCAATACTCCCGTCACCATCAATCCGGGCGTAACTATTGATGCCAACATCACTCCCGTTGCAGCACAATGTTTAACCGGAAACAGTTTTAACTTCAGCGGATCGGGTTCAACTATATCCAGTGGTTCAATCACTTCTTATTCCTGGAATTTTGGTGCCGGAGCTACACCGGCTACCGGCTCAGGAGTTAATCCTCCTGCTGTTACTTACAGCACGGCAGGTACAATTACTGTTTCTCTTACAGTTTCCAATGGAACCTGTACAAATACAGAAAACCTTAGCGTTACCATTAACGCACCGCCCACCATTTCGGGAACACCAACACCCGTTACCTGTAATGGTGGAACAAACGGATCTATCAACGTTACTGCTTCTGGTGGAAACCCGGGCTATAACGTAAGCTGGGCGGGTCCTTCCAGCGGAAATCCTGCCGGAACAGAAATTGCTGCTTCCGGAGGCTCGTATAACATTACAGGGCTTGCCGCAGGTTCATATACTATTACTGTAACGTCAGCAGCAGGTTGTGTAGCTACCACTACCGTAAACGTAACCCAACCCACAGCAGTAACAGCCAGTAACACCACAACACCGGTAAGTTGCAACGGAGGAACTAACGGAGTAGGGACAATCACAGCCAGTGGAGGAACAGCCGGCTATAACGTAAGCTGGACAGGAACCACCTCAGGTAATCCAGCCGGAACTGAAATCGCAGCCAGTGGCGGAACCTATAATATGACAGGACTTGGAGCCGGAACCTACAACGTAACGGTAACCGATGCCAATGGATGTACAGCAACAACAACAGTAACCATTACTCAACCCACCGGAGTAACAGCCAGCAACACCACAACACCGGTAAGTTGCAACGGAGGAACTAACGGAGTAGGGACAATCACAGCCAGTGGCGGAACAGCCGGCTATAACGTAAGCTGGACAGGAACCACCTCAGGTAATCCAGCCGGAACAGAAATTGCAGCCTCAGGCGGAACCTATAATATGACAGGACTTGGAGCCGGAACCTACAACGTAACGGTAACCGATGCCAACGGATGCACAGCCACCACAACAGTAACCATCACCCAACCTA
>JBMORL010000120.1:0-51347 GCA_049322335.1 Bacteroidota bacterium | reverse complement strand
CAGGAATTGTATAGGTAACCGTGTAAGTTCCTGCTGTACTTGTTCCCGGTGTAACCTGGCCTGTTGCAGCATTAATAGTTAATCCCGCAGGAGCAGCAGTATAAGTTCCACCGGCAGTTCCTGTTTGTGTTACGTTTCCGGGTCCTGAAGTAGTACAGAATGGTGAGCCGGCATAAGAAATGGTTGCTGAAGGAGCTGCTGTTATAGTAACAGAAGCGGTTGTTGTGAACGCAGCACATCCGCCAGAAGCAGCGATGGTATAGGTTACAGTATAGGTTCCTGCCGAAGAAGTAGATGGAGTAATCTGTCCCGTAGCAGCGTTAATGGTTAATCCCGCAGGAGCAGCAGTATAAGTTCCACCGGCAGTTCCTGTTTGTGTTACGTTAGCTGGCCCGGCTGTTGTACAGAAAGGCGATCCGGCATATGAAATGGTTGCTGAAGGAGCTGCTGTTATAGTAACTGAAGCAGTTGTTGTGAATGCAGCGCATCCGCCAGAAGCAGCGATGGTATACGTTACAGTATAGGTTCCTGCTGAAGAAGTAGATGGAGTAATCTGTCCCGTTGCAGCATTAATACTTAATCCTGCCGGAGCAGCAGTATATGTACCGCCCGCAGTTCCGGTTTGAGTTACGTTTTGAACACCCGCAGTTGTACACCATGGAGATCCCGAATAGGAAATGGTTGCTGAAGGTGCTGTAGTGATAGTAACCGAAGCAGTTGTTGTGTATGCAGCGCATCCGCCAGAAGCAGCGATGGTATACGTTACAGTATAGGTTCCTGCTGTACTTGTTCCCGGGGTAATTTGTCCTGTAGCAGCGTTAATGGTTAATCCCGCAGGAGCAGCAGTATAAGTTCCACCGGCAGTTCCTGTTTGTGTTACGTTAGCTGGTCCGGCTGTTGTACAGAAAGGCGATCCGGCATATGAAATGGTTGCTGAAGGAGCTGCTGTTATAGTAACCGAAGCAGTTGTTGTGAATGCAGCGCATCCGCCAGAAGCAGCGATGGTATACGTTACAGTATAGGTTCCTGCTGAAGAAGTAGACGGAGTAATCTGTCCTGTTGCAGCATTAATACTTAATCCTGCCGGAGCAGCAGTATATGTACCGCCCGCAGTTCCGGTTTGAGTTACGTTTTGAACACCCGCAGTTGTACACCATGGAGATCCCGAATAGGAAATGGTTGCTGAAGGTGCAGTAGTGATAGTAACCGAAGCAGTTGTTGTGAATGCAGCGCATCCGCCAGAAGCAGCGATGGTATACGTTACAGTATAGGTTCCTGCCGAAGAAGTAGATGGAGTAATCTGTCCTGTTGCGGCATTAATACTTAGTCCTGCCGGAGCAGCAGTATATGTACCGCCCGCAGTTCCGGTTTGAGTTACGTTTTGAACACCCGCAGTCGTACACCATGGAGATCCCGAATAAGAAATGGTAGCAGAAGGCGCTTGAGTAATGGTAACTGAAGCGGTGGTAGAAAATGCAGCACATCCTCCTGCTGCAGGAATGCTATAAGTTACAGTATAGGTTCCGGCTGTACTTGTAGAAGGGGTAATTTGTCCGGATGCAGCGTTTATCGTTAAGCCCGCTGGAGCAGCGCTGTAAGTTCCACCAGCAGTTCCGGTTTGTGTTACGTTTTGTGGACCAGCTGTTGTACAAAATGGGCTGGCATAGGAAATAGTTGCAGATGGGGGCGCAGTAACAGTTACAGTAATTACTCCTCTTGGAGAAGTACATCCTGAAGACGTTACTTCCTGCAGATAATAATTTGTTGAACCCGGTGCACCTGTAGGCGGGCTGTAAGAAATTCCATTGGCAAGATTAACCCCACCCACCGGAGCTGTCCACCAACTGTATGTTCCACCGGTTCCATTGGCAAAAATAGTCAAAGGGTCACCCTGGCAAACCGAATAGGCGGCAGGGCTGGTATAATTGGTTGCCCCGATTGTAAATCCTGGTGTGGGAGTATTTACAGTGGCAGTACCTGTCCAGTTTAGTGTGAATGTACTGTTATTTGGGGTCCATTCGTTAATTAATAAATAGTAATGTTGTCCTGCAGTTACATTCATACCTGCTACCCAACCGTCACCACTAACGTCTTCAGAATTATCAACAGCACCATTTCCTAATCCTGTAGCACCAGCAGTAGCTGCATAAGAACATCTAACGGGTGCTCCCAAAGCAGAACAACTGTTGGATTGATAAACAGCAAAGTCATAGTCATCCCCGCTGGCGCCTACCTGTATATCAAATCCAAGTGTTCCGGAGGTTTGAACGGTAAACTCATACCAGTTGGAAAAGTTTTCACTTACCACACAGCTTGCACCGCCACAGTCATCCGAAATTAATCCCGGGCCGTCACTTAATCCTGAAAATGAAAATCCGTTATCACAAATACCCGTTGCATTTATACAGTCGTAGTTGTCGGTTCCACTCGGACCACCACCGGCAACACAGCTGATAGTGGCAGCCCATCCCAAACGGTTAATAGTATTATCTGAAGTAAAACGAATAGTTAAACAACCGCTGGCATCAGTAGAGGTTACAGTAGCTCCATTAAGTGATGTTCCGCAACCCTGTGCGATCACGGGGCTGTTTTGTGTCGGGCCGTTTCCGATTTGCATATAATCCCAACATCCGCCCGGGCCAGGTCCGCCACCCGGATTTTCAAGAGTAAAAGCAGTAAACGTAAGGCTTACTCTTCCGCCCGGTGTACTTGGGCAAAATGTGCGGTAAACAGCATTAATATTATTGGTATAGTTACCTGCAGCACCACTGGCTACGGCACTTCCTCCAACACCACCATTATCGTAGTAGGTTCCGGAGCAGGTATTCACTTCGCAGGTTCCTGCATAGGTGTTTTGTTGCCCAACAGTGGGGTGAGTGTAGGTCTGTGCATTTACAGAAACAATGGATATTGCTGTTAATGCCAATGATGAGAATAAACGTTTCATCATAACTTGATTATTTTGAGGCTGGATTTTTAAATTATTTGATTAATGATTGCAGGGTAGAAAAATCAGATGCAGAAAGCAGGTATCTTTTTACATCGTCTATCTGGTAATTATCCTGCATCTGGAAATATCGTTCGATATTTTTCACCCATTCTTTCAGCAGATCCTGTTTTTCGGCAGGCATTTTATAATAATCGCTTCTTTTCAGAATAATAAAATTTCCGGTTACGCGATTATTGATGATGGATGCAAAAAGAGCCTGGTTGTTACTGATCCATCCCTGAACAGTGGTAATAAAATAATCAGCATTGGCCAATGTAAATGCTTCGGTGGGAAATGGGGTTTCGCTGGTTTTAAATGCCACAAACCAGATATCGGTTTTTTCCGTTTTCTTAATATGATACTCCGATGATTTCTGGTTGTGTGATTGCGAAAATGCAATTCCGGCACTAAGTATAAATGCAGCAAAAAACAGTAAAACTTTATTCATAGTTCAGATTTTTTTAAATTGAATTTCTGTGAGAAAAAGCTATGCCCGGGGATAATTCTTCCAATAAACATTTCATCCTGTCTTTTCATAGCCTTTTTGCCTGTTTACAAAATTGTTGACAAAAGTATAACAAAAAATTTAATCTATGAAAAACTTTAGTTCAACGATAGAAAATTTCGTTATGTCTTAAACAAACCAAATTTTTTGTTTCAAAACATAAGACGGACTTATGAACGAGGCAGTTGCACGGGTTTGTAAATAAAAAAGGCCGCCTTTTCGGGCAGCCTTTTTTATCGTTCGAATGAGATTACTTGGTAGTCTCAACAGCAGCGTCTGCAGGAGCAGCAGTCGTGTCAACCGGCTCGGGAGTAGGCTCAGGAGTAGGCTCAGGAGCAGGAGCTTCAGTTTTTGTGGTGTCTCCACCTTTTTTGTCATCAGCTTTTTTCTTCTCACCACCGCAAGCGATCAACGCTACAGCGAAAAATCCTGCGAACAGGATGCTTGTTACTTTTTTCATTTTTTGGTCTTTTTTTAGGGTTAAACTGCCCCTTTATACCCAAAATCAATAAAAGGTAACCCTCCAACCAAAAAAATTTATAAATTGGGTTACCTTTTCAATAAACAGGGTATTAATGGACGAACAGCCCGGGACATATTATCTGGCTGAGGATAAGAAAATTATCCATCAGGTTCTTTGCGGAAATGAGTTTGTTTTAAAGCGCATCTATAAAGAACATTACCCGAAAATCCAGCACATGGTGCTGCAAAATTCGGGGGATGAAGAAGATGCCAAAGACCTTTACCAGGAAGCTTTCGTGGTGTTTTACCAGAAAATTTCGGAAGAAGGTTTTGAATTGACCTGTTCCATTGGGACATTCATTTATTCAATATCCAAAAACCTGTGGCTTAAGCAGTTAAGGGTTTTTTCGAGAAATGTGGTGCTGAGGTTGGATAACGAGGAAGAAATATGGGATGCAGAAGAAGTAATAAAGGAATATGAATACCAGGAAAAAGATATCAGGTCGCTTGAAAGTGCTTTAAAGAAACTGGGAGAACCATGTAAAACCATACTGGTCGATTTTTTCTTTCATAAAAAATCAATGGAAGAGATCGCAGAAAAAATGGGATACACCAACTCCGCCAATGCAAAAAACCAGAAGTATAAATGCTTCAACAGGCTGAAAAAGATTTTTATTGTAAATAACAGGACAGAGGAATTATAAAATGAACAGGGAAGAAATAAGCATATTGATAGAAAGATATCTTGACGGTGAATTATCAGTTGCCGAAAAGCTGGCTTTTGAAGGACGTCTTGATAATGATGAAAAATTTAAAAGCGAATTTGAATTTCATCTTCAGCTCCGCAGAAACCTTACATGGGTGATTCAAAAAGAACAGCTACAGGCTAAAATGAATAAATATCACCGTGAATCAGGATATGAAGAGCCTTCAGTGATCTTTACAGGAGAAAAGAAAGTTTCCTTTATGCGCCTTGCGATGGTTGCTGCATCGGTTTCACTTATTATCTGCACTTCTGCCATTGCCATTTATCATTTCTCCAATACCATTATCAAGCAAAAGGAGCAGGACTACCAGACGCTTAGCAGGACTGAGGATGCAAGTCCCGCGGTAAATGAAAAATCTTCTGCTCAGGAAACCAAAGAAAGTGTACCTGCCCAAACGAAAATTACAGCTACTGCATTTGCTATAACGGTTGACGGATATATGCTTACCAATTATCACGTGGTGAAAGGCAAAGGCAAAGGCGGATATGTTTATGTGGAACAGAAAAACGATACCTTGCAACGCTATGTAGCCGAAGTAATTGACTTTGATAAAAAACTGGATATTGCTATTCTGAAAGTGAAAGACCCTGCCTTTAAAAACTTTGATAAAATTCCGTTTGTTTTTGCTTCCAATTCGCCATCAATCGGGCAAAAAGTATTTACTCTCGGTTATCCCAAAAATGAAATTGTTTATAACGAAGGCCCCATCAGTTCTCTTACCGGTTACAACAGCGATACCAATGCCCTTCAATTCGCACTTCCGGTTAACCCGGGTAACAGCGGAGCACCTGTATTTACAGAAAACGGTGAAATTGTTGGCGTACTGGCAGGAAAAAATAGCGCAGCCGATGGTGAAGCGTATGGAATAAAAATTAATTACATCAATGATTTTTTGAAGTCAAAAGAAGAATCCGACATCACTATCAATTCAAAAAATCTTTTAAAATCTAAAAAGGTAACCGACCAGGTGAAAGAATTGCAAAAATTCATTTTTATCATTAAAGCTTAAGTCAGGTTTACGTTTGTTTGAAAAGAAAAGGGGACACTATTTAGCGTCCCCTTTTTTATTGGTAATAAATGACTAATCTATTTAGGTCCTTCTTCTTTTTTACCGGTAGTGCCGGTAGTTCCTGATTTTTGTTTTTTGTCGTTGGCAGGAACACCTTCTTCGTTTACAGTAAGTTTTGTATTGGGAACACCGCCACCATCTGTTGTTTCCGGTTTAAGATTGGGAACATTTAATGTGTTGTTGGTTTTGGCTTTAAGGTCTTTCAGTTTTACTTTCTTTTTCGCTTTGGTAGAATCTCCGCCATCCGCCATTGCTACAGAAGCAAAAAGGCCGGTAACGAGAATAGTGAGGAATAATTTTTTCATGTTTTGGTTTTTTATATATCGTTCAAAGTTTATGCCAAAATTATCAATTCTGGTTCAATAATTCCAATGCTTCTTTCGAAGAAATGATTCGTCCGTTAAAATCAGCTATGATGAAGGCATCTTTCACTCCTGTTGCATTGATCTGATCAAGCACTTTTGCTGCCTCTTCATAACTATTATACATTCCTGTCACATAACGCGTGATGCCTGTCGTATTGTCACGGTAGGGCGTCACATTTCCTATTTTCAGGAAAACGTCCAGCATCTCGGTAGGCACATCATTTCTATAAGCACCCACCTGCACTTTAAATTTGATAAGCGACTTATCAATTTTTGTTTTAGAGGGATCGTTTGATTCATCCAGGTTTTCCTTATCACGTGGATTTACAAGTGTAGCACCTACGGTATTCAGCGGAACTCTTTTTTGGTCTTTATATGCAACAATAAACGAACCCACATATCCTTTTGTAATCATATTGATTTTGTGCTCTGCAGCAGCATTCATATCAGTAAAAGATCCCGAGTAATAGCGCGTAATTCCATCCGAACCGGTTACCCAAACAAGGTCTTTTGCGTCTTTAAAAACCGAAGGAGAAATCTTTTTGTAAAAAGCACCTATCTGTACTCTGAAAACAGCTTGCCCGGTAGTGGGAAGATTAGTGTCTACTATAGAATCCTGTGGAAGTTTATCTTCCGGTACAGTAGTTATTCCGGTTACTTCCACACGGTTTCCGTATTTGTCGGTAGTGTATGAAGTGGTGGTGGTTCCGATTCCGCTTACGTTCCACCCGGTTTCTTCCAAATTGTATTTTCGCTTTATCGCTTCATCAATGGATTTATAGTTTCCTACAATGTAATACACGGTATCACCCGATTCTACCGTTCTGAAATCTTTAAAACCAAGGAACTTGTGTAATTCATTGGCTGCAATTTTCTTTTCTTCTGTTCCTATAATCACCACATAGTTGAGATTTTCTTTTACGTTTAACCCCGAACCGTTAGTGCCGTTATTTCCTGCCATGTTTCCGGAAATTTCCTGGTCAACCCGTTCGTAAACTATAGTGGCGCCTGTAGAATCTATGTAATATGAAAAATATTTTTCCTGGTCTTCATCTGTATACGTAACTCCGCGGGTATTTACCACATTTCCTTCGGGCGTTTCTTTTTCATCATCGCCATAGTCAAAAACAAGGTCGCGGTCTTTGTCAAACGGACAACCCTTTTCATCAACAGGCACACCGGCAGGAGTCCACGCACAATCATCAACAAAATCCACTACTTTATCTCCGTCAGAATCCACTGTATCTTTTCCCAAAAGAGCCAGCAATTCATCCAGTGGCATAATGGGTTCTTCTGTTTCGTCTTCTTTTTGCCTGAGTCGTTGCAGATCGTAATTCAATGAAAAAGAGGAATAAAGGAATTTATCATTTTTACTGTCTCCGGCACGGTCGCCAGTACTTTCGGGGGTGACGCCATCCACCAGGTCGGTAAATGCAAAATGCATAGAGGTTCCCATTCTGAATTTCCATCTTTCGTTTAAGTGCATTTGGAATCCAACTCCCACCGGAATTGCCCATGAACGCTCAGGATATTTACCAAACCCATCCAGGTTAAGTTCGCGCACATCGCTTTCATATTTGTAATCCCGCTGGAGATAAATGGCATTGGCAGCATTGGGATCGTTTTCATCCATGTTTCTTATTGACCCGTCAGACCAGTAATAATAACGGTTTCCGAAACGGTCATAGAGGTCGGTTTTCGAAAGGAATTCAAACGATTCCACCCCGAGAAAAATATAGGGTTCTATTTTTCTTTTTTCAGGAAGAATCTGATTGAAATTATAACTCAACACCATTCCGCCTGTACGAATCTGCGACATGAAATTGAGATTGCGTGTGGCAGTACGCTCACTTGAACTCAGGATTCCAAAAATGGTATAAAAACTCACATCAAGATAATCAGTAAGAGGGTTGCTGATTCGAAGATCGTAACCAATGCGGCTTACGTTGGGATGAAAGCCTTTATTGTTATTGGCAATATCGCCAAAGAAAGTGAAGGTGCCGACACCCAGGCCAAGTGTGGGGCGGAAAACAAAACCATTATCAGGAATTTCAGGTTGCACCGGTTCTTTTACTTCCGAAGTATCCTGTGCACCGGCATATTGAACGCACAACACCAGTGCTGTAAAAGCTATCAGGCAGGACTTTATGGAGAATACGGTTTTCACTTCAAGATACTAATATACAAAATTTGCTTTAATTACAAGTTATTTTAGGGTAGGAGGGTGATACTTTATCCTTTTGCCATCCACTAAAGCGATAACAAAGGGATTTTTAAAGGCCGACTGGTTCATTTGGTTCCTTTTTTTAAGGGCTTCATCTAAATCAGCAAATTGTCCCACCGAAAACTTGGCATATCCATCAATGTATTCCACATAAATGGGTTCGGTGATATGGTATTTTTTAGCAAAATATTCTTTGGAAACCCCGGGATGGCCGGCTGCAAACTGCACACGAAAAACGGTATCTGATGAAGAAATAACGGGATCGGGCCTGATTTCGGGGTTTACAGATGCGGTTACAACAATGGGATTTTCTTTTTTTTCGGGAGGATTTTCATTTTTAACTGCAGCAATTACTTCTTCTGTTTTCAGTATGTTTTTTTGGGTAGTTACAATGGCGGTATTATCATTGTTTCCCAAAAGAAATTCGGCAGAAAGCGTACCGGTTAACTCAGGAAATCCTGAGGTGGAATGGAGTTTATATTTTACGGTTACCAGCGAGTCTTCAGGAAGAAAATCATCCCACGAAATTTTTAGCATACCTGGTTCAGATTTCCAAACGCAGTGGCGGCACTCTGTTGAGACGGCTTTTAAAGAGGCCGGAAGTTTTTCATAGATCTTTGCAAATCCTCCCAATAAAGGTTTGTTAATTTCAAGGCTGATGACATACTGGTTTTCGCTTATCTGTGTAATGATGCGCCCTGCTGTGGCTTTGGAAGGAGGATGAATTTTTACGGGCTGTGAAAACAGCATTTTTTCTGCTGAAGTGCCATTATCGTTATATGCCAAAATTAATTTCAAATCATAATTTCCGGCCGCTGATTCGGGGAAAGTTATTCTTACTTCCGAAGCTATTATGCTGTCGGTCGGAATTTCCTGCCAGGTAATGATCTGAATATTTCCTTCAGCAGTCAGTATCCCGTTCGGAATCCCGGCCGGATAAATTACCGGGTTTGCATTTCCTGAAATTATTTTCAGTGAGGCAGTTCCTGTACAATTTCCTTTGTTAAGCAGCAGCTGGATATCGTATGGCTGAAGGGCAATGAATTCAGCAGGAAGATTAGTTTTCAATGACTGTGCCTGGAGACGACAGGATAACAAAATAAATATAAATAAAACGGCTTTTTTCATCCCTGCGCTGTTTCAAACAAAACTAAACCAAAAAAAAGCGGTAAAATTTTACCGCTCTTTATCATTACCAACAGAATTTTGTTGAATACCGTTTTTGTCAGAAATTGGGCTTAAGCAGGTATTTGTTATAAAAGTCGTCAATGGCTTTTACGGCTTCTTCGGGAGAGTCTACCAGTTGAATAAGGTCGAGGTCGATGGGATTGATGTTTTTTTCTTCGGCCAAAACAGTTGATTTGATCCAGTCGAGAAGGCCCGACCAGTATTTTTTTCCCACCAGGATAACCGGGAAGGCGGCTATTTTTTCGGTTTGAATCAACGTCAAAGCTTCAAACAATTCATCCAGTGTTCCAAAGCCACCGGGAAGTACAATAAATCCCTGTGAGAATTTGATGAACATTACTTTTCTCACGAAAAAGTAATCGAAGTTGATGATTTTATCCCGGTCGATATAAGGATTGGAATATTGTTCGAAAGGCAATTCAATATTCAGGCCAACAGAAGTGCCGCCACCCCGTTTTGCGCCTTTGTTTCCGGCTTCCATAATTCCGGGGCCGCCACCTGTAATTACACCATATCCTCGCTGGGTGAGTTCGAAAGCGATCTCTTCTGCGAGTTGATAATAGGGATTTTCGGGTTTAGTTCTGGCCGATCCGAATATGGAAACACAGGGGCCAATGCGGGCGAGTTTTTCATACCCGTCAACAAATTCTGCCATTACTTTAAAAATTGCCCAGCTGTTTTCCGATTTAATCTCACTCCAGTTTTTATGTACGAATTTGGCGTGGATCTTTTTTTCTTTGTCTGTCATATAAAATCTTTGCGGAGTTGAATTTACAGAGCCATTGTGTAAGAAAGCCATAAGGTTGTTTTTACTTATTCAACGTAAACTGTTAGTTAAAAGATGTAAAAAATGTGCCAAACTGCTTAAACGGTGGTGTAAAAGGGGTAAAATGCGGTTTATAGCGATAATTCGGGCTTCAGGAAGCGGGCGGTATGGCTGTTTCGGCTATAACACAATTCTTCGGGAGTTCCTTCAGCAATGATCATTCCACCGTTTTTTCCTCCTTCGGGGCCCATATCAATTACATGATCGGCTGTTTTGATGATATCCAGGTTATGTTCTATAACGATCACCGTATTTCCGTTGTCAACCAAACGATTCAAAACATCCAATAACAGGCGGATGTCTTCAAAATGTAAGCCGGTGGTGGGTTCATCAAGAATGTAAATAGTTTTTCCTGTATCTCTTTTCGAGAGTTCAGCTGATAATTTGATACGTTGCGCCTCTCCACCCGAAAGAGTGGTGGAAGATTGCCCGAGTGTGAGATATCCGAGTCCCACCGATTCCATCGTATGCAATTTTTGCTGTATATAGGGAATACCTTCAAAAAAACGGATAGCGTTGGAGATAGTCATATTCAGCACATCACTTATGGATTTTCCTTTATAACGCACTTCCAGGGTTTCGCGGTTGTATCTTTTTCCTCCGCATGTTTCACATTCCACATACACATCAGGCAGGAAATTCATCTCGATGGTTTTTAATCCGCCTCCCTGGCAGGTTTCGCATCTTCCGCCTTTTACATTAAACGAAAATCTTCCGGGATTATACCCGCGGATTTTTGCTTCGGGTAGTTGGGCGAATAAATTCCTGATGTCGGAAAACAGGTTGGTATAGGTAGCGGGATTGGATCGCGGAGTTCGTCCGATAGGCGACTGGTCGATCTCAATGACTTTATCAAGAAATTGCAATCCGTCAACAGAAGAATAGGGAAGAGGAGGAGTAACCGCGTCATAAAAATGCGTATTCAATATCGGGTAAAGAGTTTCATTTATAAGCGATGATTTTCCGCTTCCTGAAACTCCGGTAACGCAAATGAATTTTTGCAGAGGTAATTTAAGCGTTACATTTTTCAGGTTATGTCCTTTGGCACCCTTTAAAACCAACCATTCGTTATTTCCTTTTCGCCTTGTTTTGGGAACCGGAATATTTTTTTCACCGGTAATATAGGCTGCGGTAAGCGAATCACTTTGTTTTATTTTTTTGGGAATATTGGCATCTACAATTTTTCCACCCATTATTCCGGCCCCGGGCCCGATGTCGATTACATAATCCGATTCCATAATCATGTCTTTATCGTGTTCTACCACGATAACCGAATTACCTATATCGCGCAGTTTTTTCAGTGAACCGATAAGCCGTGCGTTATCGCGCTGATGCAAGCCTATACTGGGTTCATCAAGAATATAAAGCACACCGGTTAATTCACTTCCAATTTGTGTAGCCAGACGTATACGTTGTGCTTCTCCTCCCGAAAGTGAACGCGAACTGCGGTCGGGAGTAAGATATTCCAGCCCCACATCCATTAAAAAACTTATTCTTGAACGGATTTCCTTCAATACTTCACGTGCAATTTTATTTTGTTTTTCGCTGAGTTGATTTTCTACTTCATCAAACCAGTTTTTTAATTCGGAAATATCGGCAGAAGCGAGTTCAAAAATATTTTTACCGGCAAGTTTAAAATAAAGTGATTCTTTTTTCAGGCGGCTGCCATTGCATTCCGGGCATTTCACCTGGTTCATAAAACTATGGGCCCAGCGTTGTATGGTGCGCGAAGGATTTTCATGCGAATGGCGGAGAATAAAATTAACTACTCCCTCGTAGTCAGAAATAAATTCATTGATGCCGGTATGATTGTGAACTTTGATGATCTCATCCGTTCCGTAAAGTATTTTGTTCAGCACCGTTTCAGGAATGTCTTCAATCGGGGAGGTGATTTTTAGTTTGTAGTGAGCCAGCAAAGCTTCTATCTCTCTGAAAATGGAAGCGGTTTTAAATTCACCCAGAGGTGCAATTCCACCCTGTTTGATACTTTTTTTCGGATCGGGAATTATTTTTTCAAGATCAGCTTCTGTAATTTCTCCTATTCCATCGCATTTGTGGCAGGCGCCATAGGGAGAATTGAAGGAAAAAAGATTGGGAGCCGGTTCGTTATACGAAATTCCCGATGTGGGACACATCAGGTAGCGGCTGAAGAAACGGGTGGTGTCTGTTTCGGTATCCAGTATCATCAATTCGCCTTTTCCGTATTTCATGGCCTGTTTTACTGATTCGGCAATGCGTGATTCGCTGTTTTTGTTCGCTTCCAGCCGGTCGATCACTATTTCAATATCATGTATTTTATAACGGTCAACAGATATACGTTCTACGAGTTCTTTTATTTTACCATCCACTCTTACACGAAGGAAACCGGTTTTTTTAATCTGTTCGAATAATTCGCGGTAATGTCCTTTTCTTCCTTTCACTACGGGAGCAAGAATGGCAATTTTTTTGTTTTTGTAATCTTTCAGTATCAGTTCCAGTATCTGTGCATCCGAATATTTCACCATTTTTTCGCCAGTAACATAACTGAATGCTTCTCCGGCACGCGCAAAAAGCAGGCGCATAAAATCATAAATTTCGGTAATGGTGCCGACAGTCGAACGCGGATTTTTGTTTACTGTTTTTTGTTCAATGGAAATAACAGGACTCAGCCCGGTAATTTTATCCACATCCGGCCGTTCCATTCCGCCCAGAAAAGTGCGGGCATACGATGAAAAAGTTTCGATGTATCTTCTTTGCCCTTCTGCATAAATGGTATCGAATGCCAGTGATGATTTTCCGCTTCCGCTGAGGCCGGTAAATACTACCAGCCGGTTACGCGGAATATGTACATCAATATTTTTGAGATTGTGTACACGCGCTCCGTAAACTTCAATTTGTTCTTCTGCTGCGGTAATTTCCTGTTTCATGATACCCTGCTTTCGCGGGGCCGCAAAGTTAAGGTGTTATGGGCTTTAAATCAAAGCCATCAGCAGGTAATTTGATGGAATACTTCTTTTTCCCTTTATTAGGCAACGATGAATCACGAAGCCAGGGGTTGAGAAGTTTGAGGATTTTGAGATTGGTGTTATTTTTTATGGCAAAATCATTGAGGCTGGCGATGGTGGAATCAATTTCCACGAGTTTGGTTTCGTATGGCGGATACATATCTTTCGGACGAACATTGAATCCATAAAACGAAGGGTTTTTAAAAATTTCCTTGGCGGCCAGAACACGAAAAACATACCGGTGGGTTTCTGTATTGAGGTAAAGATTATAATAATTGGTGGTTTGCTGTTCGGTCACTTTCTGTTGTACTCCCCCTGTACCCATATTATAGGCAGCCGCTACCAGCGTCCAGTTACCTAATAGTTTGTAAGCGTCTTTAAAATATTTACATGCAGCGCGTGTTGATTTTTCAACATGGTATCTTTCATCGACAAACGAATTTACTTCCAGTCCATAGCTCTGCCCGGTAGATTTAAGGAATTGCCAGTAACCGGAAGCTCCGGCAGGTGAAACCACATTATCAAAATTACTTTCTATGGCTGCAATAAACTTAAAATCATCGGGAATACCTTCTTCTTTTAATATGGGTTCAATAACCGGAAACCAACGGTTGGCGCGTTTCAGCAGAAAAAGAGTGGAAGAATGCCAGTAGGTATTTATCACCAGTTCTTTATCTAATCTTTCCCGTATATCAATATCTTCGAGTGGAACGGCTTCACCTGAAAAGTCGAGTCCTTCGGGTGTGGCCAGTGAAAAGATCTTGTAATTTTCGGCAACGTGTTTGCGGTAATTGGTATCGTTGTTGCTGTCGTTTTTGTTTTCAACGGAAAAAGTAAGGGCGCTGGTAATAAAAATAACACAAAGGATGAATAGCAGCGACAGTGCTGTTTTTTTAATCAGGCTTTTTTTGTTCGGTCTGTTTTCCATCTTTTTTACTCGTACGGGTAATATAAAATAATGCTGAAAATACGACAAAAAAACCGAACCAGAAAACTAAAGTGAGTAAATGCGACCATCCGTTGATTAATCGTTGAATAACAATGACACAGAAAAGTGAAATCATGCTCAGTCCGATGTAAATAAATGCCACCTGGCTGTCATTCAGGCCGAGATAGGAAAGATGGTGGGTGGTATGGTCTTTTCCTCCAATAAAAGGGGAGCTTTTCCGGCTGATGCGGTTAATGAAAACAATACTGGTATCCAGCAGAGGTAAACTGAAAGAAATGAGAACAAGACAAATTTGTTTGGCTTGAATCACCTGTCCGAAGTAATCAGAAGCATTCCAGAAATATTTTATGCCGTAAAAGGCAAGAATTACTCCCAGGAACTGGCTCCCGGTATCGCCCATAAACATTTTTGACGGGTGCCAGTTGTGAAAAAGAAAACCAATAAGGCCTGAAAGAATTCCGAGGAGAATAAGAAAATCAAGATTTTGTATATCGCCTGAAATAGAAATACAGACCATCATCATCACAATAATTCCGGCCGATACGCTGGTTGTAATGGCGTCCATATTGTCCAGCATATTGATAGAATTCATAATTCCTACTACCCAAATAATAGTTAGGCTGTAATTCAGCCATTCGTAGGGAGTGGTTTGAATGTAATTTCCGGAAGCGATCATGATTACCCCACATAAAACCTGTACGGTAAATTTCAAAACCGGTTTGGTATTGTATGCATCATCGGCAAGCCCCATCATAAATGCCATGGTGGCGGCTGCTATCATTCCCAAAAAAGATTTGTTATGAAAATTGAAATCATTATGAAAAAAGATAGAAAAACTGGCAAGTGTAATCAGAAAGGCGATAAAAAAAGTAATTCCACCCAGTGCAGGTTTCGAAACAGTGCTCCAGCGTATAATGGTTTGTTCCTGTTCGCGGATTCCCAGGGTTTTTGAAAATTTAAGTAAAATAGAATTAATAATCACAGTAAACGCAGTGATAAAAATGAAGTAAAGAGAATATATCCAGAATAGGTATTCGTTATTTTCCATACATGAACGGGCTTTCAAAAGACGCAAAGGGCAGTCCGAGGTTGTCTTTTTCTGATACTACAGGATTTTTTGTTCCCCAGTTAATATTCAGTACTTCATCGTTCCACTGAATGGTGCGCTCATGTCCCTTACTATAATAATGCGTGCATTTGTAAGAGAACAGGGTGTTATTTTCGAGTGACGTAAATCCATGTGCAAAACCTTCCGGGATCCATAATGAAAGATTATTTTCTTCAGAGAGAATAACTGAATAATGTTTTCCGTAAAACGGAGAATTCTTTCTGATATCTACTACCACGTCAAGTACTTTTCCTTTTATTACACGCACCAGTTTTCCCTGGGCAAAAGGAGGAACCTGGAGATGTAATCCCCTTAAAGAATGAATGACAGAAGACGATAGATTATCCTGCACAAATTCTTTTTTCAAACCGGTAAAGTTTTGAAAATTTTTTTGATTGAATGATTCGAAGAAATATCCGCGGCTATCGGAAAATTTCGGTGTTTCAATCAAAATCAATCCTGGGATTTCGGGTGGGGCGGGTTTCATTTTCTTTTCCTGCGCTTAAAGGGATTGATTTTATCTTTCAGCGATTTTTTCCTGGCAGAATCATCCGCATAATAATTGCTTCCGTACGAATATCCGTAACCATAACCATATCCGTAGCCATAACCGTATCCGTAATTATAACCATATCCTGTTTTCTCAGTGTCCACTCCATTTAAAATAATGGAAAGCCGGGTTATTTTATTTTCATTGATCAGGCGGTCGACATTTTGTACAAAATTCTTTTTGGAATAATCAGCCCGGAAAATATAAATCGGGTAATCGGCATTTTTAAGAATAGGTAAACCGTCAGTAACCAGTCCCACGGGTGGATTGTCAAAAATCACGTAATCGTATTTTTCCTTGAGCTCTTTGATGATTTCGTCAATTTTTCCGTTGATAATTAATTCGGAGGGATTGGGAGGAATAGGCCCTGCAGTAACGAAATGAAGATTTTCAAGTGAACTTTTCCTTACGCAATTATCAAATGAATCTTTCCCGATAAGCATGGTACTCATTCCGTAATCATTGTCGGTTCCAAAACCGATGTGAATTTTCGGTTTGCGCATATCCAGGTCAAGGATCACTACTTTTTTTCCTGAATAGGCAATAATTCCTGCCAGGTTGATAGCAACAAAGGTTTTTCCTTCTCCCGAAATGGTGGAGGTAACAGCAATAATTTTATTTTCCGGAGAGTTGGAAATAAACTGCAGGTTAGTTCGAATGGTTCTGAACGATTCTGAAATAAGCGATTTGGGATTCTTGTCGACAATAAGCTGCGAAACCGGAATGTCGTGTTTGTATTTGGGAACAATTCCCAAAACGCTGATAGAGGCATGCGAGAGTTTTGCAATTTCATGTAATGTTGTAATATCATTATGCATGATATATCGTATAACTACCAACGCTCCTGAAGAAATTATTGCCAGAAGGAAAAAGGTAATGTAAACCATTTTTCGGTTGGGGCTGATGGGCGAAACCGGCAGATCTGCTTCTTCGAGGATCTGGTTTTGTGTGGTTTCTCCTTCAAGAAGAATAGAATATTCGGTTCTTTTTTCCAGCAACAGCGTGTGATACTTTTCATTGATATTGAAAACCCGTTCAAGCCTCGCGTATTCAATTTCTTTTTCAGGTAAACCGTAATACACCGTTTCGTATTGCTGAATTTTTTCTTTTATTGAATTTTTTCTTTTTAGTGTTTGTGCATTAAGGGCGTCAATGGCTTTTTTTACCAGCCTGGTTTGAAGAGCAATCTGGTAATCGAGTTGTTTGATGGAAGTGCTTTGTGCTTTTTCACGGAAAAGCTCTTTTTCTTTGGTTAGCTGAAGTTTGTGAAGATCTTTTACAAGTTCAATGAGCGAACTTTCATACCGTGTTCCCACAATAATGGAGATAAGATTATAAACATCAGATTCGTTGTTGAAACTTTTGAGTGAATTTTCAATTTCTTTCAATAATTCACTTTCAATCTCTTCTTTCATCAGGTCGCCTTCCAAAACAGTAAGCCTCTCCAGATAGTTTTCCGAAACGCCCTGGAAATCGCGCACCTTGTAATATTGCTGAAAGGTTTTTAATTCAATTTCAGAGGTTTTAAGTTTTGCGTATACGGTATCAATTTGCCTGTCGATAAAATTCAGAATCTTAAATGAACTCTCTCTTTTGCGTTCAAGGTCAAAAGCATTAAACTCGTTGGCCAATGCCCTCACAATGTCGCGGGCAAGAACGGGATTGTTATGATTGTAGGCAATTTCAATGGTTTTAGCGTTTCCGTTAAGCATTTTCACAGCCAGGCTGCCAAACAACTGGTCGGCCAGCGATTTTATGTTATTGAGAACAAAAAATATTTTGGTGTCCTTTTGAAGAAAATCAATTTCTTCGGGATCAGAAATTTCTATGAACCCTTTAAAATGTCTGGTTTCAAAATAAGAATTGATTTTTCCGCTCAGCTCTGTCAGCTGTCCGTTTACTGTATAGGAAATATAAAATAACTTATCTTTAAAAACCACATCTATCCTTGTCCCGCAAATGGAAGAATCCAGAATCTCAAGGCTTTTAATCTTAAATGGAGTAAGGGGATATTTGTTTTCGGTAAGAATATTTCCCTCTGCAAAATAACTGATCTGAAGCGGCAGGGTTTTTACAGCCCTGATAAAAAGTTGTTTCGACCGGATGAGCTCAATAGATTTTTCTACCTGGTTCGCATCTACCTCATTACTGATATCCAGAACTTTTTTTTGTGTGTTTTCAGAACTTACCTGTATTACACATTTCGACTGGTAAATAGGTGGAGTATAGCGTATATAAACCAATGCGGCTATAACACTAAGAACAAAAAACAGGAAAATAAGTTTAAGCGATCGCTGGAGAATGACGAGAAATAATCCTAACTCAAACTCATTGCTGAAATTAGAAATCCTCTCACGGTACCTGTCGAAAGAATCGTTTTTGTTCGAAATTTCGTCATTTACCATTTTCAGAACCTTTGAATAATGGAATAGACCAAAACAGCACTGGTTAAAAGAGAAATAATGGGAGTGATATCACGCAGAATTTCGTTACCTAATTGAGGAACCGGTTCTACATAGATGTAGTCATTGGCCTGAACGATCATATCGCAATGTTTTAATCCATCTATGGTCGACAGGTCAACCTCGTATACTTTTCTTTGTCCGCCAGGGATATCAGATTTGCGTATGATTTTAATATTGGCTGCTTTTCCCCTCACCGGAATTCCACCTGCCATCGCAATCGCTTCCATCAGCGTAGTATTGTTGTTTTCAAGTGTTATAACCTGGGCGTCACTTCCGTTTCCCGGAAAAACAATTACACGTTTATTGATTACCTGTAATTGTACAAATGGTTTTACATATTTTTCAGCATATCTTGTTTCCAGGTAAAACTCTGCTTCACGTACAGTATATCCCTTTAAATTTACTACTCCCAATTCCGGTAGTCGTGTTGTGCCATCCGACTGAATAAAATAGTTGAGTGTATTTCTGAACATGGTCCGGTTGGCTCCTCCCTGGTCATTTACTCCAGCGGCAATACTGATTACCTCAAAACCATCATTGGTAAAGATTTTGAAACTGATAATGTCATTTGGACTGATCCGGTATTCACTCGGGGGAGTGGAAGGAATAGTATCAAAAACGAAATTTTTGTCAGTTTTCAGCATCAGGTTGGAGTTGACGTAGCAACTGTCCATTAAAACCACTACCACCAACAAGCTTAAAACAAGTTTCAACCGCATATTAAATTCTTAGGCTAACAAAGGTAAGAAATCATTGGAAACCTGATGGTTTCAACAGACTGTAATACAGATTTTTTGTTTCCTCCACCAGCCTGGTATAGTGGTATTTAGATTCTACCCGGTGCCAGCCCTCATTTCCCATTTTTATTCTGAGTGATTCATTTTCAGCTAATTGAAGTAGGTTTTGCACAAGTCCTTCTTTTTCTCCGGACGGAGAAAGTAGTCCTGTAACTCCCTCATTTACTACATTTTCTACACCCCCAACACGGGTTGAAACTACCGGTTTGCCCGCTGCCTGTGCTTCAATAAGGCTCACCGGGGTGCCTTCGTTATCTGAACTTAGTGCAATAATCTCCGAACCGGCATTCACTTCATCGGCTTCTCTTATCCATGAAGTAAAAGTGATCAGTGCCGGTTTTTTTTCACCGGGCAGGGCAAATTCAACATCGTTTTCGCTGCAAAATCCCTTCAGATCATTCATGCATTCGCCATCACCCACTACAAATGCCCGGATTTTTCTGTTCGTTTTTTTCTGAAGTTCGCAAACAGCTGAAATAAACAACCGGTGGTTTTTTATCGGAACCAGGCGGCCTATAATGGAAATGGCAATTTCATCATCACCGAGTAAATACTTTTCCCTGAATTTTTTTCTTTTTTCTTCCTGGTTCTCCCGGAAACGCGAGAGATCAAATCCCAAAGGAATAACATGTACTTTTTCTTCTGCACAAATCCTGAAGTCGCTCACCAGTTCTTTTTTCTGCAATTCGCTTATGGCAATGATAGCCGTTGTGCGTTTGGCAAGAAATCGTTCGGTTTTTTTTACCAGCGAAGTACGCAAAGGCCCGAAATATCCTTTAAAAACATTTCCGTGGAAAGTGTGAACCGTTGCCGGTACTTTGCAATGAAATGCAGCCATTCTTCCCACTGCACCTGCTTTCGATGCGTGGGTGTGAACAATATCAGGTTTAAATTCACGGATGATTTTTTTTATTTCCCGGTAAGAATGAAAATCGTTGAACGCATTCACATTTCTTTTCATCGATGAAAGAATACGTGGCTGCAACCCCAGTTGGTTTACAATAAATTCCGAGCTCGCTTCCGAATCGTCTTTTTGGCCACCCAGCAACAACGTTTCAAATTCCGGTTCGAGGTATTTGGTAAGATAGGCAGCGTTGAAAGTGGGGCCGCCTAAATTAAAACGATTGATGATGCGGAGTATGCGTGGCGTGCTCATAAAAAACGTTTCCTCCACCACTTTTGAAAAACAATATAACTCCACACCAGCGATTCATTCATCGTTCCCTTTTCTGTTTCTTTTTTTAATTTTTCAATTCCTGCTGAACTAAAAATGGCCTGTTTTTTTATAAAAACCGGGTCGCACAATTCATTTATCAGTTCATTTTTCCATTTTGTGGTTATCCATTTTTTTACCGGCACTTCAAATCCTTTTTTTCCGCGTTTTTTTATTTCAGCGGGAAGATAATCTGCAAAAGTATCGCGCAATATTTTTTTTCTGTTTCCTTTTTCAATTTTAAAATCAGAAGGCAGGTTTAGTGTAAAATCAATCACGCGGTGATCGAGAAACGGAGGGCGGATTTCAAGGCTGTTGGCCATGCTCATCATATCTACTTTGTGCAACATGTCATTCGTAAGCACCAGCCTGAGGTCATGCAGCAATGCCGCATTCATTTTGTCCTTTCCTGTAGTTTCAAAAACTGTGTTTTTTCCTCTCTTTCCCGGCAACAGTTTTTCCACTTCTTCTTTTTCTGCCCACGAGGCCAGGTGGAGATAACGTTCTTCGGGCTTTAGCTTTAACAGTGCCGAATATTTTTTTAATTGCCGCACTTTGTTGGAAGTAATGTTTTCTCTTGATCCGGGTAAGGAACTGATCACAGGATGCAAAAGTTTTATAGCAGAATTCTGAAGATTTTTCTTCCCCGCTCTTAACAGTGCTTCATGCTTATTATATCCCCCGAAAAGTTCGTCAGCACCATCTCCCGAAAGACATACGGTAACTTTTTGCCTTGTTTTTTTACTCAGTAAATAAACAGCCATAGCCGAAGAATCGGCAAAAGGCTCGTCAAGATAATCCAATACTTCACTGGCGTGATTGTACATTTCTTCGGTGGAAATAGGGAACACTTCGTGTTTTGTTCCAAGATGCCGGGAAGCTGCCAGCGCATATTCTGTTTCGTCAAAAAAAGATTCGTTGGGAAAACCGATTGAAAAAGTCTGGAGCCCCGGATTAATTTCCCTTGCTATACCGCTGATGATAGTGGAGTCAATTCCCCCGCTTAAAAAACATCCCAGCGGAACATCGCTGATCATTCTTTTTTCTACCGCATCTCTCAGCAGGTTTTGTAATTCAGTTTTCGCCCCGTTATAATTTCCTGAAAAATTTCCCGGCACGGGTTTGTACCATGTTTTTATTTCGGTTTTTCCGTTTTCTGCTTTTAGCAAAGTTCCCGGATATAATTTGTGTACTTCGTTATAAATGGTTTCCGGTGCAGGGATATAGGTTAGCCGGAAATAATCAAAAAGGCTGTTATGGTTTATCGTTTTTTGCTCCAGGTAAACTTCCAGTGCTTTCATTTCTGAAGCAAAAAAAAGCATTCCGTTTTGTTCGCCCCACAAAAGAGGTTTTTCTCCATAACGGTCACGGCATATAAGTAGCCGGTGTTTTGCCTGGTCGTAAAATGCAAAAGCAAAAAATCCGTTCAGTTGCGAAATGGCCTGTTCGCCTTCTTTTATCAGCAGACGCAATAAAACTTCAGTATCAGAGTGGGTGGTAAAAGAAATGGAATATTTTTTCCGGCAATATTCCTTTAATTCGCGGAAGTTGAAAATTTCGCCATTGAATACAATAGTATAATTCCCGCTTTCATCCGTCATCGGCTGGTTGGCGGCATCAGAAGTGTCAATGATTTTCAGACGCGAATGTCCCAGCACAGCTTTTCCGCAATGATGCAAAGCAGCGTAATCGGGTCCTCTGCGGGAGAGGAGGCGGTTCGACAGGTCCACATTTCCGTTTCCGCTTATTTCAACGCCACTTAATGAGTATGCACCGGTAATGCCGCACATGCGGTTCAATTTTTGATAAAGATAAGCATTGAAGCGTGAGAAACCCGCAAAACGATTATCTTTATGGTGATGAATGTTTTACGTTATATAATTTTTATTTTCAGCTTTTTGGTTTTGTGCAGTCATTGCCTGGCTCAAACAAAGGCGGTGGTGGCCGATACATCTAAAAATTCTCTCGAAAAAGCTATAGAAACCTTTCTTGCAGATACCGATCTTAAAAACGCGGCATTCACTTTCCTGGCTGTTGATTCGAAAACAGGAAATGCCATTGCAGAGCACAATCCTAATATGAGCATTGTGCCGGCTTCTACCATGAAACTGGTTACTACCGCTTCGGCACTCGAAATGCTGGGGGCGGGTTATCGCTTCAAAACCACTCTTCAGTATACCGGATCTATTGATACTGCCGGAGTTTTGCATGGCGATCTCTATATTAAAGGTGGCGGAGACCCAACTCTGGGATCAAAATATTTTACCAGTGAAAAAGATCCTTTTTTTATGAATGCCTGGGTGGATACACTGATCAAATCAGGAATTAAAAAAATAGAGGGGCGGGTTATTGCCGATGCAAGTGTTTATGGCTGGGAAATGGTACCCTCCACCTGGGCATGGGGCGATATAGGAAACGGATATGGTGCCGCACCCTGCGGAATTTCTATTTACGACAACACTTGTGTGCTGAAATTTAAAACCGGAAGTAAAGCAGGCGACTCGGCCGTTATCGAATGCATTATGCCTTACATCCCCGATCTCGAATTTGATAACGAAGTAGTGACAGCCAATACCAATGATGATGATTCTTATATTTTTGGTGCGCCCTATTCCTATAAAAGATATATCCGCGGAAATTTACCCAAAGGGCAGGAAGATTATTCAGTAAAAGGTTCTATTCCCGATCCTTCTTATCTCGCAGCATTCGAACTGGAAAATGCTTTGTTGCAGGCAGGAGTTGAATTAAATAAATCGGCAACTACGTTACTCGAATTGAAAATGATGAATAAGGCGGATACAGCGTCACGAAAAGATCTGTATATTCATTACTCTCCTTATCTCAGCTCCATTGTTTATTGGACCAACCTGGTAAGTGTAAATCTTTTTGCAGAACACCTCATGAACCAGATAGGTTATGTGAAGTATGGAAATGGAACAGTAGGTTCGGGTACAGCTGCGGTTACGAATTTTTGGGCCGCAAAAGGAATAGATACAAAAGGAATGTATGTCACCGATGGAAGCGGACTTTCACGCTTCGATGCCGTTTCTGCAAAGCACCTGGTGGATATTTTGTTGTATATGCAGAAAAGTAAAAATGCTTCAACATTCGAAAAATCGCTTCCCGTTGCCGGAAAATCGGGAACGCTCAGTCATCTTTGCAAAGGCACCAAAGCGCAGGGAAATCTCACTGCCAAAAGCGGAACCATGCAAAGGGTAAAAAGTTACGCAGGATATGTTACCACCAAATCAGGAAAAAAGCTGGCTTTCACGATGATCGTCAACAACTTCAACTGCACCACCCGCCAGATGGAAAAAAAACTGGAAAAACTGATGGTGGCTATGGCGGATTTTAATCAGTGACGGAGGAGATATTAGATCAGGAGATTTTAGATGTTAGACTGAGAGATGTTAGATAAGAAGAAAACCGAGACTTGCTTACCGCCTCCTGCCGCTGCCCGCTGAATTCTACCCATTCACCACCTGAACTTTTTTATGTACATTGTTACTCCTGCCTGTAAAAAAACATGCGTGCCCAGCATCCAGTAATGCAATTCAACGGCAAATTTTGTATTGATAACCATAACCAGTGCAGTAATCATAATAAGGCTCGAAATCGAAAAAAGAATGAACCCTGAAAGTTTAAGTTGTATAAGAAGAAAAGATGCAAAAAGCGAAGAAATATAAATAAGAGCCATTATTCCGGCCCCGGTCATATAAAGCAGCTCATTTTCGGGTGTAATGTTCACCGGCATAAAGTCTTTTACAAAAGGCAGGCTGAAAAGAGTAATAAAACAGGCAATAATTAACAGGCTGTTTAAAACTATTGCAATAAAGCAGCAAAGGTTTAAAAACACTGGGTTTTCTAAGGTTTCAGCCGTATCTGCTTTCATCCGGGCCATCATTTGATCTGGCAAAATTATCGATAAAATTTTTTAATTAACTGGTTTTTTTATATTTGGGTTACCAAACTATTGTTTAACCAAAAAAACCAAAAATCATGATTGTAGGAGTTATTCTTTACATTGCACTAATCGTTTTCATTATTGCAAGCATTTGGAAAGTATTTGTAAAAGCAGGAAAACCCGGCTGGGCAGCGATTGTTCCTATTTACAATTATATCGTAATGCTGGAAATCGTTAAAAAACCTATCTGGTGGATTGTCCTTTTACTGATTCCTTTTGTTAACATCATTATGCTATTTATTATCATGATTGAGATGGCAAAAGCTTTCGGAAAATCTGCAGGATTCGGAGTGGGCCTCGCACTTCTTGGTTTTATTTTCTTCCCAATCCTCGGATTCGGAGATGCCCAGTATGTGTATGGCGACAACAGCAAAAAAACCGAAGACCACCTTGTGGGATAAATCGTAAAATTCTTCAAAAAAAAGCCCGGCAGCGCAAGCTCCGGGCTTTTTATTTATTTCAACTTTCTCAACTTGCTAACTTTCCCAACTTGCTAACTTTCCCAACTTGCTAACTTTCCCAACTTGCTAACTTTCCCAACTTGCTAACTTTCCCAACTTGCTAACTTTCCCAACTTGCTAACTTTCCCAACTTGCTAACTTTCTCAACTTGCTAACTTTCCCAACTAATAAACTATAAATGTATCACCTCCCCATAAGCCGCAGCGGCAGCTTCCATAATAGCTTCACTCATGGTGGGATGCGGGTGTACGGTTTTGATCAGTTCATGTCCGGTAGTTTCAAGTTTTCTTATCGCCACACATTCGGCAATCATTTCAGTTACGTTCAACCCGATAAGGTGAGCGCCTAACAATTCTCCGTATTTCGCGTCAAAAATTAATTTTACAAAACCATCTTTTGCTCCTGCTGCACTGGCTTTCCCCGAAGCAGAGTAGGGGAATTTCCCAACTTTAATTTCAATACCTTTTTCCTTGCATTGCTTTTCGGTATAACCTACAGAAGCAACTTCAGGCGAACAATAGGTGCAACCGGGAATGTTATTATAATCCAACGGTTCTGGATGATGTCCCGCAATTTTTTCTACACAAATAATTCCCTCCGCAGATGCTACATGCGCCAATGCCTGGCCGGGAACACAATCGCCAATGGCATAATAACCGGGGATATTGGTTTGATAATATTCACCCACTACAATTTTTCCTTTATCGGTAACAATGCCCACATCTTCCAAACCGATATTTTCAATATTGGCCTGTATACCTACAGCAGAAAGCACAACATCACATTCAAGAATTTTCTCTCCCGTTTTTGTTTTCACTTTCACTTTGCAACCACTTCCTGATGTGTCTACTGATTCAACAGACGATTCGGTCATGATTTCCATTCCCTGTTTTTTGAATGTTTTTTCCAGTTGTTTGGAAACATCTTCATCTTCCACGGGAACGATGTTGGGCATATATTCCACAACTGTAACTTTTGTGCCCAACGCATTATAGAAATAAGCAAACTCAACACCAATGGCACCCGATCCTACCACCACCATCGATTTGGGTTGTGATGGAAGGTTCATCGCCTCGCGGTAACCGATTATTTTTTTTCCGTCTTGTTTGAGGTTAGGTAATTGACGGGAACGGGCACCTGTGGCTATGATAATATGTTTTGCATCATAGGTAGTGGATTTTCCCGATTCATCTGTCACTTCAATTTTTTTTCCGGGCTTTAATTTCCCGTTTCCTTTCAGCACATCAATTTTATTTTTCTTCATCAGGAAACTGATTCCATTGCTCATTCCATTAGCTACATCACGGCTTCTTTTGATAATGTTTCCAAAATCCGCACTCGGGTTACTAACGGAGATACCATAATCGGAGGCATGTTTGATATATTCAAATACATTGGCGCTTTTCAGCAACGCTTTGGTGGGAATACATCCCCAGTTAAGGCAAATTCCACCCAAACTTTCTCTTTCCACAACAGCGGTTTTTAATCCCAGTTGGGCAGAACGGATAGCGGCTACATATCCTCCCGGGCCTGCGCCCAAAACAATCACATCGTAACTCATAATTCAAGATTTAATGTGCGAATTTATAAAAAATGGAACCGTTTCAAGCCATATTGCCGTTATTGTTTAATATTTGTAAAAATCACACAGCAATGAACCTCATAAAATCCGCTTTTGTTGTACTTTTAAGCCTGTTTTTAGCTTGCACAAGTACAAAGAAATCAACTACTAAAACCATGAAAAGAATCATTTATACCGAAAATGCCTCTAAACCAATCGGGCCCTACAGCCAGGGGGTTCTAATCGATGAAAAAACACTTTATGTAAGTGGATGTGTGGGAATAATTCCCTCAACAGGAGAAGTGATAGCGGGTACGGTTCAGGATGAAACACGCCAGATTATGCAAAACCTCTCTGCCATACTTAAAGCTGCCGGAATGGATTTTTCGAATGTGGTAAAGGCTACGATCTTTCTTACTGATATGAACGACTTCGCGCAAATGAATGAGATTTATGGTTCGTTTTTTACCGGTGATTATCCCGCACGCGAAACCGTACAGGTATCCAAACTGCCCAAAAACGTAAGAGTTGAAATTTCTGTGATAGCTGTTAAATAGTTATCTGCCGCCTGTTTCTCCAAATCTCAATTATAAATAACAGCAAAGGCAAAAACGGCCCGAATTGTTCGGCAGGGCTCATTTCATTGATAAAATAAGAAATACCCATAAAAACTACCGGAATAATAATGCAGATTGTTTGTGAAACAATGAACAGGTATGGCGCCCATAATTTTTTTCTCCACGAAAACAACAAACCCACAAACATGATTCCCGAAGCCGCCAAACAGATTAAAACCATCAGGTAATAAGTGGTAAAAACATCATATAATCCATATTTATCTTTTAACTGGTAAAAAACCATTTTTAACCCTTTCAGTTTTTCTTCTGTTTCTATCATATGCAGGGCCAGAAGGTTTAACAAATACCACGAAAAAAACCAGGCAAAAGAAATAAAACCGGTAATACAGGCAATTTGTGTATACAATGAGGGTTTTTCTTTTCCCAGCAGGAAGTTTTTTATCCTTGAGAATTTCAGATCGTATGTAGCAGCAGTTACTTCCATTTTCAAAATTCAGGATTCAGCCATTTTTGACGGGCGTTACGTTCGGCTTCACTTCTGTTTTCCTTCACGGCAAGGTAATAATTTTTAAAACCCGGTCTGCCGCTGTTGTTTAGTTTCATTTCATATGGTGAACCTGCACGTAAAACAGTAATGGTTGCAGAAGCTGGTTTCAAATGGTTAAGCCATTTATGAAGATCGTTTTTTATACCTATTCCATTCACAGACAGCACCTGGTCGTTTATTGCTAATCCTGATTGCTGCGCTTCTCCATCGGGATGTATAAGCGAAACAAAAGTTTTTTCGCCTTGTTCAATAATTCTGAATCCGAATACCGATTCCGCATAATGAACGGAATCTTTTTCAACTATTAAATAACCGGTATAATCAAAACATTCCTTCAGAAGCGGCAAATAATTTCCCGTGCCATTCACCAGTTGACTGAAATAATTCTCAAATGAAATTCCTGAATATTTTTCCAGCAGGTTTTTATAATCATTTTCAGTATATCCACGCTGGTTTTTGTAAAAAGAATGATACAATTCTTTCATCACATGATGAATGGAACAGTTGTTTTTTGAATGTTTGAGTAAAAGAATATCTGCAATAAAAGCCAGTAAACAACCTTCCGTATAAATAGAAACTTTTCTTCCCGGAATTCCCGGGCTATAACCATCCAGCCAGGTATCAAATGAAGATTCTGCTACCGAATAATTTCTTCTGCCAAAATTATCCATGTGCTTTTGCAATTGCTGCGACATTTCTTCCAGAAACTGCTGCTCGCCAAAAACACCCGAAGCATAAAGAAAATAATCTCCGAGATAAGTGGTAACACCTTCTGCCACATAACCGGTGCGAAAATAATTTTCCTTTGTGTAATCATAGGGAAACATCTCTGCCGGACGGATACTTTTTATATTCCACGAATGATACAACTCATGCGAACATAGTCCCAAAAGATCCACATAACGCTCATTGGTGATTTCATACCCGGGGCCCAACACATTTACACTCGATGACTGATGTTCCACGCCATGATAAAATGAAAATGAAGGGGCGTGAATCAGAAAATGATACTCTTTCACCGGAAGCTCGCCAAAACTGTTGATTTGTTTTTCTGAAAAAGAAGAAAAATCACGCCTTATTTTTTCGATATCCGGATGGCATTTCCCCTGTATCCACACATGAAAATGAAAATCATGAACAAAATAATCAAAATGAATCAGGCCTGCACTGCAAATAAACGGGGTATCTGCCAACTCATGAAAATCAGAAAATGCAGCCATTCTGTTCTCAAATTTTTTTCCGGCTGCAATGGTATAATCATCCGGAATAGTTAAACATAAACTACACGATTCATTAATTCGTTCGGGAATATAAATACAACAGTTAACAGGATTTACATATAACATCTCATCATTACAAAAACTGGATCCCGCATTCAGTTCGGCAGCATAATATTGATAATTTACAATTATTTTTTTTGTATTCCCGTTTTCCACCTGCCACCGGTCTTTAGCAGTTTTATAAAAGGAAACTGGTTTTTTGTTTTCATCAGTAACAGTAAAATTCCGCACATTCTTTGCAAAATTGCCCAATTCATACCTCCCGGGCCGCCATGAAGGGAGCTGAAGAGCAGTAGAAGTATTGTTGAGATGAGAGAATTCAACAGAAATGTTAATAAAATTCACATCACTTTGCGAACCTGAAAGGGTATAGCTGGTAAGATTCATTGTGCAGGATTATTTACAAATGTAATACTTTGCTTATTTTTGCACAGATTTTGATAGGTCTTCAACAATTAAATAATTACCCAATAAAAATCATCCCGATGAAAAAAATTATTACTGCTTCACTGGTACTGGTTTCCTTCGGCCTTTCGGCACAGGTTCGCGACCTTATGCTTAACAAGGCAGGAAACGTACTCAATAAAAATAAACAAACCAATACTACAACCACTACCGACACAACGTCAAAAACACAAAATACAACTACCACTACTAACCAGCAACCCCAAACGACCGGTATGTTTGGTATGGTGAGCAAAAGTGAATTGAAAAGCGAATATAAATTCAATCATGACGCACTGGTAGAGGTACAGAGCTACAAAAAATCAGGCGAAACAGAGGGCGACCTCGTAAAACACCGTATGTTTTTTGCCGAAGAAGGCTATTATGGCGGAGAATATATCAATGAAAAGTCAAAAAAACCATCCAAAACAGTTTCTATAATCGAGTTCGAAAGAAATATTATGATTATGCTGATGGATGAAGACAGCAAAAAAACCGGTTTCGCTATGAAACAGGATTATTCCAAAAACACTTCAAACACTTCCGATTCCACCAGCTATAAAGTAGTAAAAACCGGCCGAACCAAAACTATATTGGGTTATTTATGCGAAGAATGGCTGGTAACCAACACAAAAAATAAAGATAAAAGTGAAGTTTGGATCACATCAAAAGTAACGCTCGATATTCTTAAAACATATAAAATGATGTCTTCCTCTTCAAGAGGTAATTCCGGAAAAAAGTATGATGTGGAAAACTATCCGAAAGGTTTTATGATGGAAAGTACTCATTATAGCGAAAATGGTGAAAAAACTACCTGGAAAGTAGTGGAGCTTAATCTTAACAATACTACCATTTTCAAAACAGGCGATTACGAGTTCTCAGGACAATAATTAAAAAGAAACCTATTTTGATAAAAGACCTGTCGTAGCCGGCAGGTTTTTTGTTTTACACAATTCCGTTTTTTTTATCAAAATCCGTTGCGCGTTTTAAAGACGAAACTTACATTTGGGCACAAATCACAAAAAAACATGAATCTCCACGAATACCAGGGAAAACAAATTCTGAAAAGCTACGGAGTGGCCATACAGGAAGGAATCGTAGCTTCAACCGTTGACGAAGCTTTGGAAGCCGGCAAAAAACTGGCAGAAACCACAGGAACAAAGTTTTTTGTGGTAAAAGCACAAATTCATGCCGGTGGACGGGGAAAAGGTGGTGGAGTAAAAGTGGCGAAAAACATGGACGACCTGCGGGAAAAGGCAACTCAGATCATTGGTATGCAGTTGATAACCCCGCAAACTCCGCCACAGGGTAAAAAAGTAAACAAAGTTCTTATAGTACAGGATGTCTACTATCCGGGCCCTTCTGAAACAAAAGAATTTTATATGTCAATTTTGCTGGATCGTGCAAAAAGCCGTCATATCGTAATGTATTCGCCTGCCGGTGGAATGGATATCGAAAAAGTAGCAGAAGAAACCCCGCATCTTATTTTTAAAGAGGAAATTGATCCCAAAACAGGACTGCTTCCTTTTCAATGCCGGAAAATTGCTTTCAATTTCGGCCTCAGCGGAAATGCATTTAAAGAAATGGTGAAATTTGTAGAAGCGCTCTATAAAGCATTCATCGGTTGCGATGCCTCACTTTTTGAAATCAATCCGGTATTTAAGACTTCTGATGATAAAATCATAGCTGTTGACTCAAAAGTCACCCTGGACGATAACGCATTATTCAAACACCCTGATTATGCAGAAATGCGGGATGTTACAGAAGAAGACCCCACTGAAGTAGAGGCAGGAAAATTTGAGCTCAACTATGTAAAACTCGATGGAAATGTGGGCTGTATGGTGAATGGGGCGGGACTCGCCATGGCAACAATGGATATTATTAAACTCTCAGGAGGAGAACCCGCCAATTTTCTTGATGTAGGAGGAACCGCTAATGCCCAAAGAGTTGAAAATGCATTCCGGATCATTCTTAAAGATAAAAATGTAAAAGCTATCCTCGTAAATATTTTCGGAGGTATAGTTCGCTGCGATCGCGTTGCCCAGGGAATCGTAGATGCCTATAAAAACATCGGAAATATTAATGTGCCCATTATTGTTCGTCTCCAGGGTACTAATGCCGAAGAAGCTAAAAAACTCATTACAGAAAGCGGATTAAAAGTGCTGGCAGCTGTTGAACTAAAAGAAGCTGCTCAAAAAGTAAAAGAGGTACTCGCTTAATCTATGGCTACTCTTGTTGTAGGGGCGGGAAAAGGTATCGGATGGGAAGTGGTAAAACGCATTCTCTCCGAATATCCCGATGAAAAAGTTATCGCAGTTTCAAGAAACATTAAAAACTTACTGTCACTCCAAAAAGAATACCCGGCTTTATGGGTGTTCACTTGTGATATTTCATCAGAAAAAGACCTCAAAAAACTGCAGCAGGAAATTAGTAAAATGAAAATAAAGGTTAGATACTTAATCAACCTTGCCGGAGTCCTCGTAAAAAAACAATGGAAACACCTCAACTCCAAAGATTTCGATCAGATATATCATACCAACGTACTCGGAGCTTTCAACCTTGTCAAATTACTTTATCCCTCATTAGCCAAAAATCAAAAAGCCCATATCGTAAACATTGGAAGTATGGGCGGGGTAGAAGGCACTATGAAATTCCCCGGAATGATTTTTTATAGCTCAAGCAAAGCAGCATTATCTACTTTAACTGAATGTTTAGCTGAAGAGCTTAAAAGTATTGATATTCACTGTAATTGTATATCTTTAGGTGCAGTAGAAACTTCAATGAAGAAAAAGGCCTTTCCGGATTTTAAAGCACCGCATAACCCCACCCAGGTCGCAGAATACCTCGTCTCCTTCCTTTATCACCAACGCGGGTTTTTTAATGGCAAAGTAATAAAGCTTTCTGTATCCGTCCCCTAATCATTTGAAAAACAAAGCCCTGTAATTTAGTTTAAAAAAAGGGGACAATTTATTTGCAGATATCGTTTCACCCCGATACATTTGCAGCCCCTTTTAAAGATCGTCCGTTAATTTTAATTGATATCTGTAGGGATCTGGTTCTTCAAAAATTGCTCACGCAATCAATGTTTCATCCAGATTGAAAAAAGTTTTTTAACAGGCTGAAAAAAATTAGAAAAAAAAGTTTGCGGAATTCAATTTCGCATCTATCTTTGCAGCCCGTTTGAAAAAACAACGTTCTTTTTAACATGATTTTTAAAGCCGAAAGGCACAAAAAAATAGTAATGTTCTTTGAAGTATTGAAGTAAGGTAAGAAACAGCGAATAACAATGCCCTGATTAATTCAGGAATCGAGAAATTCAAAATTATACAAAAGATTAAATTCTTTTTACAATGGAGAGTTTGATCCTGGCTCAGGATGAACGCTAGCGGCAGGCCTAACACATGCAAGTCGTACGGCAGCACAGGTAGCAATACTGGGTGGCGAGTGGCGCACGGGTGCGTAACACGTATGCAACTTACCCTTAACTGGAAAATAGCTCAGAGAAATCTGAATTAATGTTCCATAGCGTTTCCGGGAGGCATCTCCTGGTTCCTAAAGCTCAGGCGGTTAAGGATAGGCATGCGGCCCATTAGCTAGTTGGTGAGGTAACGGCTCACCAAGGCTACGATGGGTAGGGGGTCTGAGAGGACTAACCCCCACACTGGTACTGAGACACGGACCAGACTCCTACGGGAGGCAGCAGTGAGGAATATTGGTCAATGGACGCAAGTCTGAACCAGCCATGCCGCGTGAAGGATGACTGCCCTATGGGTTGTAAACTTCTTTTCTACGGGAATAAACCCCTCTACGTGTAGAGGGCTGAAGGTACCGTAGGAATAAGCACCGGCTAACTCCGTGCCAGCAGCCGCGGTAATACGGAGGGTGCAAGCGTTATCCGGATTCATTGGGTTTAAAGGGTGCGCAGGCGGAATATTAAGTCAGTGGTGAAATCCTGCAGCTTAACTGCAGAACTGCCATTGATACTGATATTCTTGAGTCTGGCTGATGTGGGCAGAATGTGCCATGTAGCGGTGAAATGCTTAGATATGGCACAGAATACCAATTGCGAAGGCAGCTCACAAAACCAGTACTGACGCTCAGGCACGAAAGCGTGGGGATCAAACAGGATTAGATACCCTGGTAGTCCACGCTGTAAACGTTGATCACTTGACATTGGCGATATACGGTCAGTGTCGAAGCAAAAGTGTTTAGTGATCCACCTGGGGAGTACGCCCGCAAGGGTGAAACTCAAAGGAATTGACGGGGGCCCGCACAAGCGGTGGAGCATGTGGTTTAATTCGATGGTACGCGAGGAACCTTACCAGGGCTTGAACGTATGTTGACAGATCAGGAAACTGGTCCTTCTTCGGACAATATACGAGGTGCTGCATGGCTGTCGTCAGCTCGTGCCGTGAGGTGTTGGGTTAAGTCCCGCAACGAGCGCAACCCCTATTCTTAGTTGCCAGCACGTAATGGTGGGAACTCTAAGAAAACTGCCCGCGCAAGCGGTGAGGAAGGTGGGGATGACGTCAAGTCATCACGGCCCTTACGTCCTGGGCTACACACGTGCTACAATGGCAATTACAATGGGCAGCTACCTGGTAACAGGATGCTAATCTCTAAAGATTGTCTCAGTTCGGATTGAGGTCTGCAACTCGACCTCATGAAGCTGGAATCGCTAGTAATCGGATATCAGCAATGATCCGGTGAATACGTTCCCGGGCCTTGTACACACCGCCCGTCAAGCCATGGGAGCTGAGGGTACCTAAAGTCCGTAACCGTAAGGAGCGGCCTAGGGTAAAATCGGTGACTGGGGCTAAGTCGTAACAAGGTAGCCGTACCGGAAGGTGCGGCTGGAACACCTCCTTTCTAGAGAAAGTGAATTTCTGTCCGCCTTAAAACGGATTTATTCCGCTGTTTCCCCTTTACTTCTTTATTAATCTTTTCCCAACTCAGCCAAATGCTTCATGCAACTGGGTGCGAGGCCTGAGTTTCTTAGTCCCGTAGCTCAGTTGGTTAGAGCACTACACTGATAATGTAGGGGTCAGCAGTTCAAATCTGCTCGGGACTACATTAAACCGTTGGGGGAATTAGCTCAGCTGGCTAGAGCACCTGCCTTGCACGCAGGGGGTCATCGGTTCGAATCCGATATTCTCCACAAATCCGCACTTCCGCGGGAAAAGTTCTTTGAAATATTGAAATGATAAATTGAAAAGTTTGATGTTATCAAACAAGTAACTAAAAATAATTAAAAGCAATTAAGAGCGTATGGCGGATGCCTTGGCTCTCAGAGGCTATGAAGGACGTGATAAGCTGCGATAAGCTACGGGGAGGAGCAAATATCCTTTAATCCGTAGATTTCCGAATAGGGCAACCTGCTATGTTGAAGACATAGCGCCTCGCGCAAACCCGGAGAACTGAAACATCTAAGTACCCGGTGGAAAAGAAAACAAAAGTGATTGCCCCAGTAGCGGCGAGCGAAAAGGCAATAGCCCAAACCAAAGTTGTTTCGGCAACTTTGGGGTTGTAGGACTACAATGTGGACTTTGAATCTATAGTAGAAGCAGATGGAAATATGCGCCATAGAGGGTGAAAGCCCCGTATACAAAATAAATTCAATACCTAGTAGTATCCTGAGTAAGGCGGGACATGTGTAATCCTGTCTGAATCCACCAGAACCATCTGGTAAGGCTAAATACTCCTGAGAGACCGATAGCGAACTAGTACTGTGAAGGAAAGGTGAAAAGTACCCCGAACAGGGGAGTGAAATAGAACCTGAAACCGTACGCTTACAAGCGGTAGGAGCCACTTCGTGTGGTGACTGCGTGCCTTTTGCATAATGACCCTACGAGTTACTCCTCACTGGCAAGGTTAATCCGCTTTAGCGGAGCAGCCGAAGCGAAAGCAAGTCTTAACTGGGCGCATAGTCAGTGGGGGTAGACGCGAAACTTTGTGATCTACCCATGGCCAGGATGAAGTTGGGGTAACACCCAATGGAGGTCCGAACCGATAAGCGTTGAAAAGCTTCCGGATGAGCTGTGGGTAGGGGTGAAAGGCTAATCAAACTGAGAAATAGCTCGTACTCCCCGAAATGCATTTAGGTGCAGCCTCGAGGTTGAGTTATAAAGAGGTAGAGCTACTGATAGGGCTAGGGGGCTTCATCGCCTACCAAACCCTGACAAACTCCGAATGCTTTATAATATACTCGGGAGTGAGCCCATGGGTGCTAAGGTCTGTGGGCGAAAGGGAAACAACCCAGATCATCAGCTAAGGTCCCTAAATGTGCGCTAAGTTGATTAAACGTGGTCCGATTGCATTGACAGCTAGGATGTTTGCTTGGAAGCAGCAATTCATTTAAAGAGTGCGTAACAGCTCACTAGTCGAGCGATCGGGCGTGGATAATAATCGGGCATCAAGTGCACTACCGAAGCTATGAAATAGAAATATTGGTAGGGGAGCATTCCAGTCTGCATTGAAGGTGTGTCGTGAGGCATGCTGGAGCGTCTGGAAAAGAAAATGTAGGGATTAGTAACGATAAAACGGGCGAGAAACCCGTTCTCCGATAGACTAAGGTTTCCTGGTCCATGTTAATCAGATCAGGGTTAGTCGGGGCCTAAGGTGTACCCAAATGGGAAAACTAATGGACAACAGGTTAATATTCCTGTACTTGTGTATGATGCGATGTGGTGACGAAGAGACGTAGTGGCTAGGTACTTACGGAATAGTACCTTGAGCCTAACCCTCTGGGTGAAGCAAAGTCATGTAGTTCCTTCCAAGAAAAACCAATAAGCTTCAGTTATACACAACCCGTACCTCAAACCGACACAGGTAGTCAAGGCGAGAAGCCTAAGGAGCTCGAGTGAGTCACGGCTAAGGAACTCGGCAAATTAGCTCCGTAACTTCGGGATAAGGAGCGCCTCCCTCGCAAGAGGAGGCCGCAGTGAATAGGCCCAGGCGACTGTTTAACAAAAACACATGGCTATGCTAAATCGAAAGATGATGTATATGGCCTGACACCTGCCCGGTGCTGGAAGGTTAAGAGGAGAGGTCAGCCGTAAGGCAAAGCTTTGAATCGAAGCCCCAGTAAACGGCGGCCGTAACTATAACGGTCCTAAGGTAGCGAAATTCCTTGTCGGGTAAGTTCCGACCTGCACGAATGGTGTAACGATCTGGGCACTGTCTCAGCCGTGAGCTCGGTGAAATTGTAGTAGCGGTGAAGATGCCGCTTACCCGCATCGGGACGGAAAGACCCCGTGAACCTTTACTATAGCTTCACATTGACGTTGGATAATTGATGTGTAGGATAGGTGGGAGACTTTGAAGCTGTGTCGCTAGGCATGGTGGAGTCATCGTTGAAATACCACCCTTTACTTATTCGATGTCTAACCCCGAAAGGGAAACAGTGTGTGGTGGGTAGTTTGACTGGGGTGGTCGCCTCCAAAAGAGTAACGGAGGCTTCCAAAGGTGCCCTCAGCACGCTTGGTAACCGTGCGTAGAGTGTAATAGCATAAGGGCGCTTGACTGTGAGACCGACAAGTCGAGCAGGTAGGAAACTAGGGTATAGTGATCCGGTGGTTCCGAATGGAAGGGCCATCGCTCAAAGGATAAAAGGTACTCCGGGGATAACAGGCTGATCACTCCCAAGAGCTCACATCGACGGAGTGGTTTGGCACCTCGATGTCGGCTCGTCACATCCTGGGGCTGGAGAAGGTCCCAAGGGTTCGGCTGTTCGCCGATTAAAGTGGCACGCGAGCTGGGTTCAGAACGTCGTGAGACAGTTCGGTCCCTATCTGATGTGGGCGTTAGAAATTTGAGGGGGCCTGACTCTAGTACGAGAGGACCGAGTCGGACGAACCTCTGGTGTACCTGCTGTGGCGCCAGCTGCATCGCAGGGTAGCTATGTTCGGTTGAGATAAGCGCTGAAAGCATCTAAGCGCGAAACTTGCCTCAAGATGAGATTTCTTTTAAGGGTCGTCAAAGACTATGACGTTGATAGGTTGCAGGTGTAAAGACAGAGATGTCAAAGCCAAGCAATACTAATTACCCGTAAGCTTTTAACTATAGCTACTTCAACTCAAACTTTTCAATTTATCCTCTTTCAGTATTTTTATTTTATTGATGATTTTCGGTGACTATTGCAGTGGGGTCCACCTCTTCCCATTCCGAACAGAGAAGTTAAGCCCATTAGCGCAGATGGTACTTGGGTTACACCCGGGAGAGTATGTCGTTGCCGTTTTTAAAGCCCTGCTTATTGAAAAATAGGCAGGGTTTTTTTTTGTAGTAATTTTACCCGATGAAGAAAACACCCCTGATATTTTTTTTCCTTCTTCGAATAAGTAGCGTCTTAAGTCAAGACGATAGTAATTACGTATATATAAACAATGCCAATATAGGCGAACAAATATTCAGAGAAACAGATAGCACAGGTAGTTTATTTAAAAATTCGTACGATCCCGAGAGTATTTTTATTTTGGGTAACGGATCAAAGGAATATACTATTCAAAGAATGATGTCTGGCTATAATAATTTTGGAGCAAGTTTTTTTCATTTTTTTTCGAAGCAAGAACTATTTATTTCATCAAACCCTGTTGTTAGAGCTACTTATTTTGTTGGGACGAACAAAGAACAGGTTTTTAAGATCAATCACCATCAGCAGATTAACCAACAATTTTTTTACTCGGTTTCGTATCAAAAAATAAATAACGAAGGGTTTTTCAGAAACCAATTATCGGTTTATGATGATTTAAAGGCAGGGATCCATTTTAATTCAAAAAAAGGGAACTACAGATTAAACATGGTTTCAGAACTCGTTAAGATTAAACGGGAAGAAAATGGGGGAGTAGTTTCAGATTCTTCTTTTGAAGAAAGAGAATTCAGAAATTATATGTTGTATGAAACTAACCTGAATAGTGCCAGGAACATAAAGGATAAGTTTTCCATTTTTTTAGAGAATATATTGCCGCTTGGTAAGGATAAACATTTTTATATAGCTGATAAAATTTTCATGAACTCATATGAAAGGGCATATACAGATAATCCTGCCGAGGGATTTTATTCAAGTATTTATTATGACTCACTTGTTACGAACGATAAAAATTTATTTAATGAATTTAGTAACCGGTTTTTTACCGGATATAAATTCAGCGACAGTTCATTTATAGATGCTTACATGGATGTTGCTTATTCAGAATACCAGGATATTGACTTTGATACAACAACCGTTAATTTTCGGGTGGGATCAAAATCAGAATTTTATGTTGGAAAGTCAGTCTTTGAAAAAATGGCAGCATTTTATTATTTATCTGGGTACAACGAGGGAGACTTTGGTTTAGAGAGCACTACGAAGGTTAGAGTCAATAAAAAAAATGATGAGGTAGAAATATCAGCTATATTTTTCAGGCAGCAACCATTAATGAATTTGCTTGTGTATAACAGCAATAATTTCAAATGGAGAAATGATTTTGAACCTCAAAAAGAATTTAACGGTTCAATTAAAATAAAATCAAGTGAATTAAAATCAGAATTGAAACTGGAATTTGGCTCAAGTGATAATTTTATTTATTTTAATCATTTTTCTTCTCCCGAACAATATGCGTCATCTATTTATTATTATAAATCCGGGTTAAAAAATACCATTGGAAAAAAGAAATGGAAAATGGAAAATGAGCTGATTTACCAGGGAACGAGTAACAAGGAGATACTAAGAATACCAAATTTTATCACTAAAAATACCTTTTCCTATTCGTCCTCTCTTTGGAGTATGGATTTCAGAGCCGGCATTACATTTTTTTATTATACTTCTTATTATTCACATGCCTGGTCTCCTTCACTGGAGGAATTTTATTTACAGAATGACAGAAAAACGGGAAATTATCCTTTTGCAGGATTGTTTTTTGAAGGAAAAATAAAATCTGTCACTTTATTTGCGGCACTTGACCATGCCAACGATGGATTGCTTAAAAGAAACTATTATTCCGTTTTACATTACCCCATGAACCCAAGAACATTTCGATTCGGGATAAGCTGGGAATTTAAAGATTAAAGTGCAGTAAACAGAAATTCTGTTAGTTCCGGTTTTTCTCCAAGAGAAATTCCGGATGAGGGAATATCTTTATTGGCTCTTTCTTTTTCCATTTTACTGTATGCAGAATGTACTTCTTCCTTGTCTTTGTTTTTCTTTTTATCGGCTTCGGTAACTACAGAAGAAAGATCATCGGCATCAAATGTTCTGTTTGTGGTTGTACCTGAGTTGGTAATTACCGGTGAAGGAGATTTTTCATTGGCAGTTATTTCAGTTGTTTTTTCTGAAAGTGATTTTGTTTCTGCTTTTGTTTCATCTGCTTTTCTCAGATCTTCCATTTCAGCAACCACTACTTCCGAAAAATCTGAAATTGTGTTCGATTCAGTTGCAATACCGGACGCATTTTTATCTGCCGGAACTACTGCGCTGCGCATTCCATTTGCCAATTCGTTGTTTTCTGCAGGAGATTCTTCGGGTGTGGTTACATCTTTTCCGGGAATCAATTTTCCATCATTTAATTCCCCGGTTGTTTTATTTTCTTTATTGTCATTCAGGGCTACGGTAGTTTTTTCTTCAGAAAAATTCATATACACAACAGAAATACCTATTACCAAAACAGCTACTGATGCGAGTTGGAAAGCCGGGGTGAAAAAGAAATTTTTTCCTTCGGGAAGGAGCCCGTTTTTGAGATTTGCCCAAAAGCCGGAAGGTTTTTTTGCATGATACGACATGAATTTTTCCATCAGATCTTCTTTCACAAAAGTTTCAGGAATAATCTGTTCTTCCATGTGAAATGTAGTTTTTACATTAAGCAAAGTAGAACGCATGAGGTTGTATTCTTCGCGGCCGGTAACCTGTTCGTTTACTATTTCCAGCTCTTTTGCATTCAGCTGGTCATACTCTTTACTCATCAGCAAAGCATCCAGTTCATCCTGTTGATATGTGTAGTTATTTTTCATAGGCTCCCGAGAGTTTTGGATCAAACATTTTTAATTTCTCTGATAATTTTTTTATAGTATAAAACAATCTTGATTTTACTGTTCCTTCTGATGTTTCTGTTACTTCTGCAATTTCTTTTATCGACATATCCATTTTGTAGCGAAGAATAAAAGTAGTTCTTTGTACTTCTTCGAGTTCTTCCAGTTCTTTATTCAGCAGTTCGTTAAATACTCCGTGATCGAATCCTTCGTTGGCGGAGGAGGAATCGGCAACACTGATGTTGTCGTGCAAACTGTTTGTTGTGTTTTTTCTCACTTCCTGTTTTCTGTATTCGTTTTTACACATGTTGTTGGCCACGCTGTATAGCCAGGTTTTAAAATTTCTTGAAGCATCATACAAATCGGGCCGGTGGACAATTTTGGTAAACAGGTCGTGCATAAAATCCTGCGCTTTTTCCCTGTCTTTCCAAAGCATCCTGCAAAAGTAGTTAACCATCTGGCGACTGTAGCGGTCATAAATTTGTTCAAATGCCAGACTATCTCCCTTTGCAACCCATTGCATCAATTCTTCATCAGTGCTTGCTTTATAGTTCTTCCCAAAAAGCCCCATGCGGCTTTTGTTAAAATTACTTTTTCAAATAGGTTTTCACCTGTTGTTCTTTTCCGCCTTCACGTGCCAGTTTCAATGCCATTTCTTCGGCCATTGTTGCTTTATCTGTTTTATTTGCCGACTTGTAATATTCAATCAATATCAAAAGTCCGGGTATGTAGTTCATATTTAGCTTCGATTGTATTGTGCCCTGTGCATTGGTTTTCAAAACCGCATCTTTTTTAAAACTGTTTTCCCAGTTAGTGGCCAATACCGATTGATTTTCAAATTCGGTGCTGCTATACTTAAATGCCAACCCCGTTAGATAGAGATTATTTTGTATAGGTTTAAGTATTTCGGGCGCAACAGTGGAAGCAAAATAAACCGGTCTTGAGCTTTTTTCAGCAAATTCTTTCAGAAAACCTGATTTATTCGATTTAAAATCTGCAGAAACTGTTATTCCCGTTTCAGCAAGCAGCTTATTCCTGTATTCGTCTTTTTCAAGTAATTCAAGATAAACGATCTTAACATCTTCCCGTGTACGTTTTACGTCCTGCAAAATCCATCCGGGATAGGTATCCATTTCTCCGTGAGTGATTAGAATGGCTTTTGATTCAAGCGAATTAAGCAGGTTATAATTATATTCGAGTACATCCGGATGAATCTCCTTACTGTTGTTTAGTTTTTTTACGAATTCAGTTTTTTTGGAATCATTGCCCGTAAGTTCGTAGTAATTGATAAACTCTTCATACAGTTCTGTACTGTTTGGATTCAGCTCATAAGCTTTTTCAAGGTGATGAATGAGATTTACATCATTGTTACCATTGAGATAAGTTACGAAATGAAACTGGTAAGTTCCCGGAACATTTTTTTCCATTTCTTTTACAATTGCATCCAGTTCTTTTTGTTCATCTGCAGAAATAGAACTTGATGTTTTGGAATAATTGGAAAAACGCGTGGATTTATAATAATTTTCCCAGGCGTTGGCGTCTTTCGGAGAAAAATCGAGATAGCCACGGTAGTTTTGTGATTGCGATTCGTAATACTTTGCGCCATTACCCGAACGGGATGGTTCGGATAGATTGGCCGGGGGCTGAGTGTTAAAATTAGCCTCGTTTACACTATTGGAAATGCTCTGTTTATTGCTTTCATTTACCTGGATGGTGGTGTTAGGATTGGTGCCATTTTGTGATTGCGCCTTTCCATAACAGGCTAAAAAAATACATAAAGCACTGTAAAACAGATGTTTGTTATATGTAAAGGTGCTTTTCATTTCTTCCTTTTTACTGCTGTACACCAAATTTACTACAAGGTTCATGGAAAAGGAAATAAAAAGCCGAAATTTGGTAGATGGCAGACCATTTTAATTATTACCGGATTTTGGGAGTGAGGCGAAGTGCGGGCCAGGAGGAGATAAAAAAGGCCTATCGCAGGCTGGCCAAGCAATATCACCCCGATTTGGCCGGAAATGCCAAAGAAGCAGAATACTTCAAAGTACTGAAAGAAGCTTATGAGATTTTATCGGATCCTGTTAAACGGAAAAAACATGACGATTTGTTGTCGGGAGTAAGGCTTGTGAAACAGGAAATAAAAAGGGAGACAAGGAAAGAATCAAGAAAAGAAAAAAAGCATCACTTCGAATACGAAAATAAAAAAGGCAACATTCATGATCATGAACCACCAAAGAGGACGAAGATATTTTTTTACCTGGTAGGATTATTTTTTTCGGTGGGTGTTAGTGCCTCTACCATCAATAATGTTTATACAGGCGATTGGGAATTCGGGTGGCTGGCCATATTATTTTTGCCATTGTGTATTTTACTTGACTCATTGGCAGGATTATTTACGGGGAAGGCTGTTCTAAGCGATAAACTGATAGCGCGCTGGCCCCGGTTATTCAGGGCGAGATTTTGATTTGTATATTCGCTCAAATTTTAAATCAATAAACTATGGGAATGTTAAAAGAATTCAGAGAATTTGCCATGCGCGGAAACGTGGTTGATCTTGCGGTGGGTGTGGTGATTGGTACTGCTTTCAGTGCTATTGTCACTTCACTGGTCACCAATATTATCATGCCGATGGTGGGTGTTTTAATTGGTGAAACAGACTTTAAATCGCTGGAAGTAACGGTTGGCGGAGCGCATGTGATGTATGGAATGTTTATCCAGGCCGTAGTCGATTTTCTTATCATAGCGTTTGCTATTTTTATCACGGTGAAACTAATGAATGCAATAAAGAAAAAAGAAGAAACGGCACCTTCAAAACCAGCTGAGCCCACCAATGAAGAAAAACTGTTGACAGAGATACGTGATATTTTAAAAAACAGGTAAATGCAGGTGTCGGAATGTAAAAACGGGCTGCAACTGGTTTTCGACCGGTTTACAGGATCTAACGTGGTGCATATTGCCGTTACAATAGGAGCGGGCACCCGCCACGAACCTGCCGGGAAAGCCGGCCTTGCTCATTTTACAGAGCATTCTGTATTTAAAGGGACAAAAAAATTCAAATCCAAACAAATACTAAATTACCTGGAATCATCAGGAGGCGAACTGAATGCTTTCACCACCAAAGAAGAAACCTGTTATTATGCTTCGGTACACAGTGAGCAGGCTGAAAAAGCATTTTATCTTTTATCGCAGCTGGTTTTTTATCCTGTTTTTCCTGGAAGTGAAATTAATCGTGAAAAATCTGTAGTGCTGGAAGAAATAGAATCGTATAAAGATTCTCCTGCAGAAATTATTTTTGATGAATTTGAAGAATTAATTTTTAAAAAACATCCGTTATCGGTGCCGATTTTAGGGAGTGCTTTTTCTGTTTCTTCTTTCAGGAAAAAAGATTTGTCGGCATTTACTTCACAAAATTATATTCCCGGAAAAATGAGCTTGTCGGTTTCGGGTAACTTGTCTTTTTCATTTGTGAAACATATGGTGAAAAAATATTTTTCCCCGGGAAAGAGTACTGCATCAGCAGCTACTGAACATGTTGTTTTAAATTCCGGTAAGCCGTTTTTTAAGGTAAAAAAACCGGATACTCATCAAAGCCATGTTTTGCTGGGAGGAATTTCCTATTCGTATGCCAGTGAAAAACGAACGGCTTTGTCGCTGCTGAATAATATTTTTGGTGGCCATGCTATGAATAGCCGCCTGAATGTGGAGTTGAGAGAAAAACGCGGGTGGGCGTATATCATTGAATCGAACTATACACCTTATTCGGATACCGGTTTTTTTTCAGTGTATTTCGGAACAGAAAGAAAAAACGTGGAAAAATGCATTACCCTCATAAAAAAAGAAATGAAAAAACTGGCGAAGGATAAACTCACCCCGTCACAGCTTTTTACGGCAAAGCAGCAAATAAAGGGGCAAATTGCCATGGCGGAAGAAAACCGGTTGAGTAAAACACTTGGTGCCGGAAAAAGTATTCTTGCTTTGGGGAAAGTAGTTACCGCAAAAGAAATTTATAAAAAAATAGACCGGCTGAAATCAACAGAACTTTGTGATGTGGCCAATGAAATAATGAATCCGGAAAAATTGAATTGTTTAATTTATAAAAGCTAATTCCATGCATTTTCTTCCTGAAGAGATCGAAAAGTACGCTTGTGAACATACAGCAGCCGAGCCTGAATTGCTGAAAAAAATAAACCGCGAAACCCATTTGCAGGTGTTGATGCCGAGAATGCTGTCAGGGCATTTCCAGGGAAGATTTCTGAGTATGATCAGCAAAATGATTAACCCCGGGAGAATACTGGAAATTGGAACGTATACAGGGTATTCGGCTTTATGTTTTTGCGAAGGACTTTCAAAAAATGGTAAACTTATCACCATTGATAACAATGAAGAACTGGAAGAACGCGTGAGAGGATATTTTGCAGAGTCGGAGTACAATAACAGGATTGAATACATTAAAGGAAATGCGATGGAAGTTATACCACAGCTAACAGGAGATTTTGATATTGTATTTATTGATGCTGATAAAGAAAATTATCTGAATTATTATCACCTGGTATTTGATAAAGTAAAACCCGGTGGTTATATTATTGCTGACAATGTTTTGTGGAGCGGAAAAGTATTACAACCTTATGAAAAACTTGACAAAGACACCCAAACACTGGTGGAGTACAGTAATTTTGTTTATAACGATAAGCGTGTGGAACCCATTTTACTTCCGGTAAGGGATGGATTGATGGTGGCGAGAAAAAAATAAATTATTGCATCAGCGAAAATATCCCCCAACCAATCCATACTCCGAATATCACAAATGCCGACCAGGCTCCTGATCCCATTCTGCCGGCTTTCATTCCCCAGATAACGAGGCCGACAAAAACAATGTAAATACCCACATCCATTTGGGTGAGAAACGTCATCACATCCAGGTGTCCCCAGTGAACGGAAAGAATGTTGATGAGTCCGAAAAAAATATTTATTCCCGCTGCCCACATCAGCCATAATTTTCCCCAGTAATCCAGTTTAAAATCGTCTTTAAACATTTTGGTCCATACCACCAGCATGTTATTTCCGAATTTTTCATTGATAAAAAATAGCATCATAATGGAACCGATAAAGTTCCACCAGCCGAGAGTTTGAAGGTAGAGTTGCATAGTTGCAAGGTTGGGACAGGAAAGATAGGAAGAAAATTGAGATGCTTTCGGTTTTTGTATTCATTTGGGAGAAGAATTCACCACTTAACGATTTTTTAAAATATCCCCGATGATTCCAGTCAAATTTTCCTCACTGCAATAAAGAGCCTTCGGGAATTTTTTCCTGGTATCTTCTACTTTTTCTTTTTGGCCTCCAACAAAAATAAGGGGAATATGCTGTCTTTTTTTTGCTTCCCACAGCCATTGTGCATATTGCCGGCCATGTGAGGGAAGCCGGTCGAGGGAGATGACAAAAATTTCAGGCAATTCATCACCCCATTTGGGAGTGGATTCCTGGCTCCAGTGCGAATGAACGGTAATCCCGGCTTTTTTAAGCGGTTTTATTTTTTCCTTCAGCTCCGCTTCGTTCCAGTGGAGATAGAAGAGGGTGGGAGATTTTGTTTTCATAACCTGTTACTCAAAAATAAGAAAAACACTCTTGTTGTAATCAGAATTTCGATTTCAAAAACTTCCCCGTATAGGAGTTTTTACTTGCTGCCAGTCCCGCAGGTGTTCCTTCAAAAACAATAGTTCCTCCGCCATCACCCCCTTCGGGGCCGAGGTCGATCGCCCAGTCGGCACATTTTATAACATCGGTATTGTGTTCGATAACCAGTACCGAATTTCCCCTGTCGATGAGGGATTGAAGTGCATGAAGTAATTTCTGAATATCATGAAAATGCAAACCGGTGGTAGGTTCGTCAAAAACGAATAACGTATTGAGGTTTCCTTTTTCATTACCGAGGAAAGAAGCCAGTTTTATGCGCTGCGCTTCTCCGCCACTGAGTGTGGAAGAGGATTGACCAAGCTGAACATAACCGAGCCCTACTTCTTTTAAAGTATCCAGTTTGGCTGCGATCTTTTCTTCCAGGCTGTTGGCCGCGGTGGGATGTTTCCTGAAAAAAGTAATAGCATCATCAATAGTTAGATTTAATATGTCGTAAATGCTAAGTCCGTTATATTGCACTTCCAGCACTTCTTCTTTATATCTTTTTCCCTTGCATTCTTCGCACAACAGGTGAACATCGGCCATAAACTGCATTTCCACCGTTATGTTTCCTTCTCCTTCGCACATTTCGCAACGGCCGCCATCCACATTAAAAGAAAAATGTGATGGTTTGTAACCTTTTATTTTCGATAACTGCTGTTGGGAAAAAAGATTGCGGATGTCATCAAATGCTTTGATATAGGTGACAGGGTTGCTGCGTGAGGATTTTCCGATGGGATTCTGGTCGATAAATTCAATGGCTTGTAATTTTCCGAATGAACCGCCCATCGAATCAAACTGACCGCTTTTTTCACCATATCCTCCAAAATGTTTGGTGAGGGCAGGAGTGAGTACCCGTTTTACAAGCGAAGATTTTCCCGAACCACTTACACCGGTGATAACCGTGAACACTTCCAGCGGAATTTTTACATCAATATTTTTGAGGTTGTTTTCGCGTACGCCTTTCAGTTCGATATAATCTTTCCATTTCCTGGTTTTAGCGGGAACAGTAATGTTTTTTCTTCCTGTGAGGTAATCAGCAGTGATACTGTTATCAGCAGCCACCAGTCCGTTATGATCACCGGCATACACCACTTCACCGCCCTGCGAGCCGGCCATAGGGCCCATATCGATAATGGTGTCGGCTGCTTTCATCACTTCTTCGTCATGTTCCACTACGATAACTGTATTTCCCAGGTCGCGTAACGATTTCAACACTCCGATCAGTCGCTGTGTATCGCGCGGATGTAAACCAATGCTGGGTTCGTCAAGAATATACATGGATCCCACCAAACTGCTGCCGAGAGATGTAGCCAGGTTAATGCGTTGTGATTCCCCTCCCGAAAGTGTATTGGCGGGCCGGTTCAGCGACAAATATCCCAATCCCACATCCTGCAAAAATTTAAGCCGGCCGGTAATTTCAACTAAAATCCGTTTTGCAATTTTTTTATCGTGGTCGTTTAGTTTCAGTTCACTGAAAAATTCCAGGCAATCGTCTACCGGCATTATCATCAGTTCGTCAATCGACCGTTTGTTTATTTTTACATACGATGCATCTTTTCTTAACCGGGTTCCGCGGCAATCGGGACACAATGTTTTTCCCCTGTAGCGGCTCAGCATAACACGATACTGGATTTTATACATATTGCTTTCGAGAAACCGGAAAAACTCATGCAGCCCGTCAAAATATTTATTTCCTTCCCATAATAATTTTTTCTGTTCTTTAGAGAGCTGGTGTATGGGTTTATGAATGGGGAAATTAAATTTATGCGCATTCATAACCAGCGGTTTTTTCCATTCGCTCATGGTTTCTCCGCGCCAGCAGGCAATGGCATCATCATACACCGACAATCCTTTATTGGGAATTACCAGGTCTTCATCAATACCGATTACGCTGCCAAATCCTTCGCAGGTTTTACATGCACCCACGGGGTTATTGAAGGTAAAAAAATGTACGTTGGGTTCTTCAAAAATTATTCCATCAGCTTCAAAGCGGTTGGAAAACGATTTTTTTGTTTTTTTCTCATTAAAAATTTCCACTATACATTCCCCGTCTCCTTCGGTAAATGCTGTTTCGGCAGAATCGGCTATGCGGCTGTTGTTTTCTTCATTTTCCTTTTCCACCGAAAAGCGGTCGATAACTATAAATAACCGGTCATCTTTTTTTATTTTTTTCGGATTGATCTCTTCCAGTGAAATAATTTCACCATTTACTTCCAGCCGTGTGAATCCCTGCTGCCGGAGTAATTCCACCTGTCTGGATAAAGTGCGGCCGTTTTTTAACACCAGCGGGCTTAGTAAAACAGCTTTTGTTCCGTTTTTAAACTCATGCAAAAAACCGAGGACATCATTTACTGATTCGCGTTTTACTTCTTTTCCGCTTACAGGTGAATAGGTTTTACCTGCACGGGCGAAAAGCAGTTTCATATAATCGTAGATCTCGGTAACGGTACCTACGGTAGATCGCGGGTTTCTTGAAATTACTTTTTGTTCGATGGCAATAGCGGGAGAAATTCCGCGGATATGATCAACATCCGGCTTATCCAGTTTTCCTAAAAACTGGCGGGCATAGGCAGATAAACTTTCCACATACCTTCTTTGGCCTTCTGCATACAGTGTATCAAATGCAAGAGATGATTTTCCTGATCCCGAAAGTCCTGTTATTACCACCAACTGGTTGCGGGGAACAGCCACAGAAATGTTTTTCAGGTTGTGAACGCGCGCGCCCTCGATGAGGATGTGTGTTTTAACGGAGACACTATGTTTTTCAGCAACGGCCATTTTTTTGACGGGCGGCAAAGTTAAGCTAATTTTCCGGCCTTTCATACCGGTGTGTAACCGTTTTTACCATTCGTTCGTCTCACTTTTAATTTAACATGGATTTTTGGTGTGAATTGAACTAAAAATTGAAACTTTGCAGCCGTTATGGCAAAATTGAAACACATCCTTCTGCTGGTTTTCCTGCTGGCAGAAGTGATAACACAGGCACAGGAGAAATATTCTATCAGCGGATATATCAAAGATGAGTCAACCGGTGAATATATGCTGGGGGCCAATATCTATGTAAAAGAAGTGGGAAAAGGCACCTCCACCAACACATATGGATTTTTTTCAATTACTCTTCCCGAAGGAACCTATACGCTTGTTGCTTCTTTTATAGGTTATGATGATTTTACCAGCACAGTGGAGCTGAAAGAAAACACAAGGGTGAATATTTCACTCAAATCAACGGCTATCCAGATGGAAGAAGTGGTGGTGAAAGGAGACAAAAAAGAGAACACAGAAGGAACACAAATGGGAAAAGTGTCGATGGATGTGGAAAAGATAAAAACACTTCCGGCATTTATGGGCGAAGTGGATATAATGAAAACGATTCAGTTGTTGCCCGGAGTGCTGGCGGCAGGTGAGGGAAATTCGGGATTTTATGTTCGCGGAGGTGGCCCCGACCAGAATCTTATTTTGCTGGATGAAGCAGTAGTGTATAATGCTTCACACCTGTTTGGATTTTTCTCTGTTTTTAATGCAGATGCAGTAAAGAATATCGAATTATATAAAGGATCTATGCCGGCTAATTTTGGCGGAAGGCTGGCTTCGGTAGTGGATGTAACGATGAAAGACGGGAACAGCCATGATTATGATGTAGAAGGAGGAATAGGTTTGATAGCTTCACGACTAACAGTTCAGGGGCCAATTAAAAAAGATACCAGCTCGTTTGTTGTTTCGGGAAGAAGAACCTATATCGATGCTTTAATGAAGCCATTTGTGAAAGAAACGTCCAATATGTATGGAACCGGTTATTATTTCTATGATCTGAACGCCAAACTCAATTATCGTTTTTCTGACAAAGACCGTGTTTTCCTTTCGGGTTACTTCGGAAGGGATGTGTTTACCTACCGTAACCGTGATGCAGGATTCACTGTGAATGTTCCCTGGGGAAATGCCACTGCAACAGCGCGGTGGAATCACCTGTTCAATGATAAATTGTTTATGAACCTCACTACCATTTTCAGTGATTATAAATTTGAGTTTGGTGCGGAGCAGGAGTCGTTTAAGTTTTCAATGAAATCGGGTATCCGTGATTATAGTACGAAACTTGACTTTTACTTTTTTCCATCCCCGAGGCATAAAATAAAGTATGGTGCGCTTTATACTTTTCACACATTTGTTCCTTCAACAGCATCGGCCAGCCAGGGAGAAACAGAATTTGATCTTGGTGAAAAAGTAAAATTGTATGCCCACGAAGCAGCAGTTTATATTGATGATGATTTTGATCTGACAGAAAAACTGCGGTTAAATATTGGTTTACGGTATTCGATGTTCAACCAGGTGGGGCCATTTACGCGTTACATGAAAGACCCCACCACAGGCAGGAATTCAGATACCATTGTTTATGGAAAAGGAGAAAGCGTTGCGTTTTATCATGGCCCCGAGCCAAGGGCCTCACTCCGTTATACCATTAACGAAGTTTCTTCGGTAAAAGCGGCTTTTACACGCAATCTTCAGTTCATTCATCTTGCTTCGCTTTCTTCCGTGTCGTTGCCAACAGATGTTTGGGTGCCGAGTACTGATCGGGTGAAACCTCAGATCGGGTATCAATACAGTGCAGGTTATTTCAGAAATTTTAAGGAAGATATTTATGAAACATCAGTGGAAGTATATTATAAAACCATGCAAAACCAGGTGGAATACCGCGAAGGTGCCCAGCCTGATGATGATGTGAAGGATAATGTGGATAATAATTTTGTTTTCGGTAAAGGCTGGTCGTATGGAGCTGAATTTTTTCTGAAAAAACGTACAGGGAAATTTAATGGTTGGATAGGATATACCCTTGCGTGGACCAAAAGAAAGTTCGATCTCATCAATAATGGCGAAACCTATTATGCCAAATTCGACCGCAGGCATGATGTTTCGGTAGCGTTGGTGTATGAGCCGAATAAACGATGGACATTCGGGATGGTGTTTGTATATGCTACCGGAAATGCGATCACGCTTCCGGTTGCCTGGTATTTGATCCAGGATGAAGTGGTATATGATTACTCCCCGAGAAATTCTATCCGTATGCCGGCCTATCATCGCCTCGATTTATCCGCAACATTAAAAGGAAAAGAAACCAAAAAATTCAAATCGAGCTGGAATTTTTCTGTTTACAATGTGTATAGCAGGCTGAATCCTTATTTCCTGTACATAACGGAAGACGGAAGTCCGTATGATGGAACATTAACAATAAAAGCAAAGCAGGTATCGTTGTTCCCCATCCTGCCCAGCGTAACGTGGAATTTTAGTTTTTAGGGGTGTTGGGTATTGAGATGTGAGTATAGAGAATTGAGTATAGAGATGTGGGTATTGAGAATTGAGTATAGAGATGTGGGTATTGAGAATTGAG
>JBMORL010000119.1:0-5755 GCA_049322335.1 Bacteroidota bacterium | reverse complement strand
AAAAAACAGGGGGCTTTTTAATTTAAGAGATGAAAAAATATACTGTTTATATATTATATAGTAAAAGTGCCCAAAAGTTTTATGTTGGTCACACCAATGATATTAATGAACGCCTAATCAGGCATAATACAGGGCAAAATATTTCCACCAAAAATGGCGCCCCATGGATTTTGGTATATCATGAGAAATATAGTGATCGTTCAATGGCATCCAAAAGGGAACTGAAAATAAAAAAACGCGGAGCAAAGCGGTTTTTGGAAGATATCGGTTTTGACTTTCAATTCATTTTTGTTTGAGGTTATCGCGTCCCGCCCCGGGCGGGAAGGTCGTGTGTTCGAATCACACCACCCCGACAAAAGAAAAGCCCTTCTGATTCAGAAGGGCTTTCTTATTTTTATCTAAAGTGGTCAATCCTTATTCTTACACTGTTCCTCCGGTTTTGCTCCGCAGATGCCGCAAGCTACACCTTCATCACGTAACATCGGATTATTGCTGGCACAGGTACCTGCAAATTTCCCGTCTTTTTTACTCCATATTTTAATGGCAATACCGGCAAAGGCAATGAGCATGATAACTATGGTTAAAAGAATGAGTTTCATAAAATACGATTTTAATACAAAGTTACGCCAAAATACTGCCAATTGTCCCCCAAAACCCGGTTATTTTTCACCTTGTTTTTCCGACTTAATTACCTCAAAATTACCCTGTCGCACCTGTATCCAGGTTTTTACCAACACCTCGCGGGGAAAGTTGTCTGCTTTTTCGTGTGCCGGATAGAGGATCAATACGGGTGCATCAAAAGAAGAACGCTTTAAAGGACTGTATTTTAAAACACCCGTAAGGAACAAGGTGTTTTCGGTTTTTTGAAAAGCAAAAATGTAATTCACCAGGTTAGAGGAGCCAAAACCATAATGCCTTTCCAGTTCCACCAGTTTCAGTTCTTTATCTCCGATATGTGTTCGTATACTTTCATGAACTACAGAAACGGAATCAAAACCAAGTGAATCCTTGGCAGTAAACCCTCCGTCTGTAATCGTTACCGAATCGCCATTCTCCATCGGGTATGAAAAATTTCTAAAATCAATATCGACTAACGGTTCCGGGGTTTCCATTACTTCGTAATCCGAATTATTGATGTCTATTTCCAGAAAGTCAATATCAACAGCCACCATTTCTTTTTCTTTACTGTTTTTTCCTTTTTCATTTTTTCCACCCGAACATGAAAACAACAACACAGAAAAAATGAATGAATAATAAATTGTTTTCATATATTAAGGTATTGGTTTTATTTCTCCGCTTCCGGGCCCCGAACGGCTGATTACGGGATTTCCCTTGTACCATGTAGTACTGTACATGAAAATTTCAGCTCTTAGTGTATTGATGGCATTTACATAAAAATCACCGGTAGAGTGGTTGTTCACGTGTACATCATTGGCCACAAGATTTTCAGCATGTATAATGGAATTTCCGCTGGAATAAAAATAAGCATACGAAGCTGTTCCGTTCACATAAACATTCGTGCTTCCCGTGTGAAGATACATTTTCAGTGAATCGGCATCCACATTCAGAATTACATCACTTCCACTGTTGAGACACTCGAATGTCAGCGAAGAAAAAGTAAGTGTATTTTGCGAGGAGATATTTCCACCTCCGTTGAATGTAACTTTATTGAGCGTATCGGTGTAAACATACACCTTCAGCGGATGTTTATAGTTGCGGAAAAACTCACAGGCGTTGGCATTGAAAATTTTTAGTGTCCCGTTTTCAGTATCTGTTTCTGTAACAATGCCCGGGTTTACGTTTTCCCCGGCTTCCACTTTAATATGCTGATACGTATCCTGCACAATCACCAGTTCCACGTTATCATCCAGGTCGATATTTACAAAACGGTGATTCATGGTTCTTTCCCCGGTAATAATATCTCCTGTTCCTTTCAGGCAAACTCCGTCATATCCTTTTTCGCAGGAAAAAAGAAAAATCACACAGGCGATGATAAAAAAACTATTTTTCACGCGGTGGGTGTTTAAAACGGTAACCAATTCCCAGTTCAAAATAATCAGCTTTGGCAAAATGTGTTTTCAGCATCAGCGAAACCACTATATTGTTTTTGGCATAGTAACGAACGCCCAGCCGGTTGTAAACAGGGCCGTCTTCTTTGTATTTGTCAACGACATAGGCTCCCAGTTGCACGAGCATGGCTATGCTTCCCATATTCAATTCGTGGCCAAGATGTATTCCCAGCTGCGAATAACTGAAACGTGAACCGGTAGCTAAAGTGTCTCTTAATAGCCGGTTATAGATGGCATCACTGTAATAATAATCAAGCCCTATATTCAAGCCCGATTTTTCACTCAGCTGGCGATTGAAATACGAACAAACAGAACTAACGAGGTAACGCTTGCTGCCGGCAGGATAAATTTCTTTTCCTCCGAATGAAGCAATAACTGTGGTAGTGGAATATCTTTTGAATTTTTCCCTTTCTACCGGTGTCACCTGTGTTTCGTGATTTCCGATCTTGTAATATACTCCCGCAAAAACCGAAGGAAGATTGAGCCCGAGATTGGGAACAGTAAATGAACCGTTGGAAAAATGTGTCATCGTAATCCCGGTTCCGAAATCAAGTTTTTTTCCGATAAATTTAGCTTCTGTGCTCAGCAACATCATTCCGTTAAGGTGTGAGCCGATAGCTACGTTTTTATTATTACTTGTACGGTCGAAAACTTTCTGTACCCATCCTGCACCGGTTCCCATGCGGATATTCCATTCGAACTTGGTTTTTTTTATAAAATGCAGGTTGGCGTATGCTATCAATCCATAACCCATCCCGATATTTTGTTTGTTTCCCAAACTTCCGGTATAAAAAGTAACGCCCCACGAAGGCTGGTTATACCACGTATGCCAGGGTTGCTTGCCTGTTCCGGGAAAATCAATAAAAATTTCGCACGATGGAACGTGGCTTTTTACAAGATGGATCATGGATGTACGATGCGGAATTAAAAATCCGTATTGTGGTTTTATGCCAATGCTAAACGGAGTTTGTTCCTGTGCCCGTACTTCCACAAATAAAGTGAAAATCAAAATAAATCCTGTTACCGGCTTTTTAAACATACTGTGCAAAAATAGTATAATCCTGCTGTTTTTCCTTGCAGCTGATTACCTACTTTTACGGGGAAAGAAAGAAAAAATGAATTCCATACAGGATAAACTACAGGCTTTTGAACGTTTGCTCACTATCATGGACGAATTGCGAACCCAATGTCCCTGGGACAAAAAGCAAACCCTGGAAAGCCTTCGTATTCTCACCATCGAAGAGACCTACGAACTGGGAGATGCGATCATAGAAAAAAACATGAACGATATCAAAAAAGAGCTGGGCGACCTGATGCTGCACATGGTTTTTTATGCACGTATCGCTTCCGAAACCGGTGATTTTGATGTGGCGGATGTGTTGAATTCGGTATGCGACAAGTTGATTGAAAGACATCCTCATATTTATGGCGATGTGAAAGTGAAAGATGAAGAAGAAGTGAAAGCCAACTGGGAAAAAATAAAACTAAAGGAAGGAAACCGCTCGGTGCTGGGAGGCGTTCCCGCTTCTTTACCTGCTATTGTTAAAGCGTATCGCGTCCAGGAAAAAGCAAGGGGAGTAGGATTCGATTGGGAAAAACCCGAACAGGTGTGGGAAAAAGTAGAAGAGGAGTTACAGGAACTGAAATACGAGGCCGACAACAAAACAGATAAAACAGAAGAAGAATTGGGAGATGTTTTATTTGCATTGATTAACTATGCACGTTTTATTGGCGTAAATCCCGAAGATGCCCTGGAAAAGACCAATAAAAAATTCATCAAACGTTTTCAATACCTTGAGGCTGAATCGGCAAAAGATGGTAAAAAACTGGGGGAAATGACGCTGGCCGAAATGGATGTGTATTGGAACAGGGCAAAATCGTTGTAATTTTAGGGCACAGAGTTTGTTATTAATAAAGCAAATAAAAACCATGCGATACTTTTTTTTACTCCTGATTCTTACCGGTTGCGCACGCGAAATGTCGGCACAATATCCCAAGCCGGGTGCCGACACCACTTATAAAACCCGTTCCGCTCCCGAAGCGGATTGTGGCTGGGACCTTGAATACGATGAACGTAAAGACATCATCTTTCACAAAAAATCACAAATGCCTTATACCGGTGTTTGCCGTACTTATTACGAAGATGGAAGACTGGAACGCGAAGCTCATTTTGTAGAAGGAAAAGAAGAAGGCGTCTCCAAAACCTATTACCAGCGCTTCGAATACAAAAGGAATGATGCCACCGGTAAATGCGACCGGTATATGGATAAGTCGAAAGACAATAAACCGGGAAAATTGTGGACCATTACCGAGTTTAAAGGAGGATTACCACACGGCACATGGAAATATTATTACGAACCCAAACCCTGTTCAGAAAATGATGCGCCCAACCAGCTGGCATGGGAAAATTATTATGTGGATGGAAAAAAAGACGGAACCTGGATTTTTTATTTTGATGATGGAATGATAAAAAAGGAGGAGTCGTATAAGGAAGATAAAAAAGACGGAACATTCAAGGAATATTTTAAAGGTACCACACAACTTAAATCAGAGATCAATTACAAAGCCGATTATCTTGACGGAGTGTATAAAATGTTTTACGAAGACGGAAAACCTTTCATTGAAGCCAATTATAAACAGGGAAAAGAAGAGGGTGAACAACTTACCTATCATAAAAACGGGAACATCGCATCTATAAAAAAATATAAAAACACAAAACCCGAAGGTACGTGGAGAACGTATTATGATGATGGAAAGGATAAATCGGTGGCGGCTTATGTGAACGGAAAGAAAAATGGCGAACACAAGGAGTTTTACCGTGAAGGGCAACTGAAAAAAAAGGCGGTATACAAAGAAGATAAGCTGGTGAGTGTGGAGGAGTATGATGAATTCGGCAATAAACTCGATCCGGCCGAAAAAACCAATAACAAAAAAGAAGAAGAAGACTAAGGATGCAACAGGTCCTTCCCGGGAAAAAGGGTGTTTACCTGTATGAAACTACAGGAACTAACGTGCTGCACCCAAACGGAAGATTTTCAGTTGTTTTTAAAGGTATTGAATCCGAAACCAGGCAACCGGTCGTTATCAAACAACTTCATCCCCGCCATCGCGGAAATTCTGCCGAATGGAAACGGTTCAGAAGAGAATTTGAGGCTCATCCCGGGCTGTCTTTTCTCCCCGCCCACATGGAGTGGATTGAATTCGAAAATCATTTTTTTATTATAAGGGAATTTATTCCGGGTGTGGATTTTAGAAATTTTATTTCCACTTCAGCAGGCAAAAAGATCAAAACGATAGAGGAAAAAATAAGGTTTTTTATTTTCCTTTGTCAAACAGTGCAACAACTGCATGAATCAGGTTTTATTCATGGCGATATCAAACCCTCCAATTTCATCATACAGCAAAAGGAACAGAAGCCTGAAATAAAAATGATCGACCTCGGTTTGGCAGGGAAACGCGAAGAATTTTCAAAATCCACACGGGATGAAAATTCACCATTGCCTTTTGCTTTTCACTATTCCGCTCCCGAACTGATGCTCAACCACCCGCAGCTGGTGTGTGAAGCAACCGATGTGTTCAGCCTGGGGATCATGTTATACGAATGGCTGAACGGCTCACCTGCGTGGTTTAACCAGCATCCTGCTGCACTTACCAATCTGCAACTTACCCAGCCATTGCCAAAATCG
>JBMORL010000118.1:4315-54478 GCA_049322335.1 Bacteroidota bacterium | reverse complement strand
ACCGGTTTTCTCCAGTCGGGATACCAGCTGTTATTCAGTTTTAATTTTACTACACTTTTTCCTTCTCCATACAAAGTAAGCGTACTGTCTTTTAATTCATAACGGGTTACCGATGATAAAATTTCAGTGAGATAGTGATCGTAATCCGTAACGACAGACATGTCTTTTATCCCGGTGCAATAACTAAAACGGGGTTGCGGTGCCGAAAGAGCAAGCCCGGGAGTATTTTTGTTTACATATTCATATTCAGCTACCGAATCAAATTGTATGGCATTCGGTTTTTCTGTTGTGTATTTACCAATATGCCAGTCGGAACAATGCAGGTGCCTGTAGGAGCTTGCCGTTAGTTCAAGTTTTGCAAAATAGGGCGCGGTTTTGGTTTCGCCTTTTTCGGTAGTGTAAGAAATAATATCCCAGCTTCCGGTTGGATTGACGGGATATATTTTGGTGAGTTTTTTCATTTCTTCCAGCCAGCCGTATTCTTCCAGCAATTCTTTTATTTCGTCATCAATACTATAATACAGGTTTCTTTTTTCTGCGAGAATCGCGATAAGCTGGCGGTTCCATTCAGGTTCGTTATAGGATAAAATACAGGAAGTGATCTCTTTCAGGTTTGCACCAATGTTTTTCATGAATGAAAGCATGGCTATTGCCGTTTTTTCGCTTTTAAAACAATGGGCCTGATCAACAAAAAAGGAAACATTGGTGTATTTTCGGTTATAGTCGGTGAAATCAGAATAACTATGATGATAATCTTTTTCTGGTTCCACCCTATAATGAATTCCGTCAAAAGAAATGCTGACATATTGTTCTTTTTCTGCCTTAGAAAAAATGCCGGCAATAGTATCACCCAGCGCATTAAAATCATAAATGGCGAGGTGCCGGATATAATTTTCTGTAACCTCTTTCGGAATTTCTTTATGTAGCTTTGAAAGGGTTGATTTTGCTAGTTCTGTACTCCGGTATATATCACGCGTTTTCAGGTAGTCGAAAAGTTTGTTGGTAATATACGCTGGATATTTTTCCGCCAGTTCAAAAAGTAATTTATCGTATAACGGGCAGGGGTATTCAGACATTCCTTCAAAATCTGTAATCTGTCTTTTCCAACCGGATCCTTCGTTCAGCTCAAATTGATTTTTAAAATAATTCAGTGCATATTCATCCCGGTAGGATGCCATCGCACCGGCAAATCCTGAATAATAGTTGCTTTTTTTTACGATGAGCGAATCCAATACGGGTTTTAAGTAAGAAAAATGATGTTTTTCAATAATGGATGTGATATCATCCGGATCATAATGTTTTTTAATCATACAATTTCTTAACCTTACGCTATCTTTTTCATCTCCGTATTCTGCCAGCAGATGCAAAGCTTCCATTGATGTTTCCGCAAGTTCATAAATTCGCTGATGGTGACGTTCTTCGGGTTTCAGTTCCCGGAGAAGATGTTTTGTACGTAACAGGTTGTTGTCGGTATACAAAAGTAAGCTGTCAGTCTCCTTTTTTTGAGCAGCAGTGAGCAGTCGTGATGAAGTATAAATATCACCGGCTGTTATATCGTCATCGGTGTATTTATCTTCCATCACAAAATCATCGTCAAACATGTGTTCACGTATTACAGTATAAATTCCGGGATAGTTTTGCTCTTCCAGCGCCCTGAAAGCATAAAGCCTCAGGTACAATGAAGAAGTATCATTGCACAACGCTGTCAGTTGTTCGGTGGAATGGGCGGATTTCAACCCGTATAACAGGGCAAAGCTTTTCGTTCCCGGTTCATCCCAGTAAAGAACAGAAGAGTGGGAAATAATTTCCCGGATGATCTTATCCGCCCATAACTGCCTGCGCATTTCCTTTTTCTTTTCGGGCGGGAATGAACTATTTTCAATCAGAATTTGTGTAAGATATTTTAGTTCTATTGTTTTTTCATTTCCCAGTTCAATAGCAATAAGCTGAGGATGATTGATCATTTCCAGCGGAAGTAGTTTTAAATGTTTTTCCGACATCAGCAGAAATGACAATTCTTTTGCACCCGCCAGCGGATCAAGAGTGGTGGAGAACGGGTTTCCCATAACAGAAAGCGAACTCAACTGTGGCATTCTTCCCAGTTCTGCAGGTAATCCCGGTAGCAAATTGTAATTTATTTCCAGCGTATTTAATTCTTTCATTTGCCCGATGGTGGCAGGTAAGGAAGTGATCTTATTGCTGTCCAGATGCAATTCGTTTAAGGAAGTCAGTGTTCCAATTTCAACAGGAAGAGTGGTTAATTTATTATTTTGAAGATAAATTCTTATCAGTAAATTAAGCTTGCCGATTTCTGCAGGTAGTGTGGTTAGCTGGTTGTGTGAAGCATCCAGTAAAGCGAGTGATGGTATAAAACCTGTTTCTGCAGGAAGTGTCGTGATTTTATTGTGATGAATATGCAACTCCGTAAGTGAGGAAAGATCTTTCATGGAAGAGGGAATGGTGGTGAGCGAATTGTATTCTGCATGCAGAATTTTCAGCGATTTCATTTTTCCGGTTCCTGCAGGAAGTTCTTTAAGCTGATTGTTTTTTAAATGAAGCGAAGTAACATTCACCAGCTGGCCGATCTCTTCCGGAAGCGAGGTAAGTTTATTATCCGAAACATTCAGATAGGTAAGTTGAGTACATTTTCCAATTTCGGCTGGTAGCCTGGTAAATTGATTGTTGGAAAGGGAAAGATACTTTATTTTCGACAGCCGGTAAAAATCCAGCGGTAATGAAGTGAGTTTGTTTTCCGAAACTTCAAGATCGTTCAATTCGGTTAATCCGCAAATTTCATCCGGTAATGTGGTTAACAGGTTTCCTTTTAATCCGAGGTATTGAAGCTGTTTGAGTTTACCAATGGAACCGGGTAATGTTGTAAGCCGGTTATGTTTTGCATCAAGGCGCGTAAGCAACACAAGATTACCAATATCAGCAGGCAGTGAATCCAGTTGGTTATAGGAAAGAATCAGTTCAGTAAGTTGGGTTAATTTTCCAAAACCATCGGGAAGTTTTTTGACTTGTGTATTGTATATTTTCAATGTTTTCAGGTTCTTCAGTTCGCCCAGGTCTTCCGGAAGTGTTTTCATTCCTCCTTCATAAATACTCAGGCTGGTTAATTTCTGCATTTTTCCGATAGCAGGAATATATTTTACTTTATCAATCACCAGCGTGGTGATATTTTCCAGGTTTTGAAATTCAACCGGCAGGCTGTCGATCCGGTTGGCAGTAAAAATAATTTCGGTAAGTTTTGTAAGGTTGCCGATCTCGCGGGGAAGTGATGTGAGATTGTTGCTGTGAATATCGAGGCTTTTGAGGTTCACAAGATTTCCGATGGAAGAGGGCAGAGCACGGATATAATTCTGGTCAAGGTCCAGTTCTTCCAATAGTATAAGATTTCCTATTTCTGCAGGAATGGCGGTGAGGCTGTTCTGGTCAGCGTCAAGTATTTTCAGGTTTTTCAGTTGACCGATTTCGGGAGGCAGCGCTTTTAAATAATTTTTTTCGAGAATAAGTGTTTCAAGGTTCACCAGTTTACCGATATCCGGAGGCAGTGAGGAGAGGCTTTTTTTGCGTAGTTCAAGGTGATAAACCTGTTCGGGATTTTTCAGGGCTTCGCTGAGGGAATAGTACACTTTGTTTTTTTGAGAAATAACAAAGCAGGGCTGCCACAGCAACAGTAGTAAAATACAACCGGTTTTCAGAAGAAAGCCCATCAGTCTAAAAGTAACGAACAAACCGGCCCAAAAGTGTTAAAAAAACACAAAGTTTTTATCCCGGGGGAATATATCCGGAGCGGGACAGCCAGAAGGATAAAATACTCCGGCATAACTCACAAAGTGGGCCGCCCCCTCATTCGCAGGCCGGGTTTTGACTCTGGAATAATATTTGTATTTTTAGTTCCGAAAAAACAATGCTATGAGAAGGATTTTTACCCTTGCACTTGTACTGGTGTCGCCCCTGTTGTTTGCACAAAAAAACGATTCTGTGCGGATTGAGATCAAAAACCTCGGTACAGAAATTAATTCAAAATTTCCCGATTATGCTCCTGTTATTACAGCTGATGCAAGCCAGTTGTTTTATACCTCCCGCAGGCCGGTTTCTGAAAAAGAGATCAAAAAAGGAACGCTGTCGAACGAAAACGTTTATGTTTCTTATTTTAATACAGAATCAAAATCCTATATATCTGCCACTATTCTTCCCAAACCCGTTAACCAGCCCGGAAGGCATAATTCCATCATCGGTATTTCTGCTGATGGCCAGAAAATGCTCCTTTACCAGGATGATGTAAGCGGCAATGGCGATATCTACGAATCAAAACTGATGGGAAATGCCTGGAGCACTCCCGAAAAACTTCCTTCCCCTGTAAACAGCGAACACCACGAATCTTCAGCCTGCTATTCTCCCGATGGAAAAACGATTTATTTCGTGAGTAATCGTCCCGGTGGTTATGGCCAGCGCGATATATGGATGAGCCGGCAGCAGTCTAACGGCAAGTGGACTGATGCAGTAAATCTAGGAAACACCATCAACACTTCCAAAAACGAAGAAGGTGTTTTTATGCATCCTGACGGGGTGACGTTTTATTTCAGTTCCGAAGGGCATAATACATTGGGTAAACTCGACATTTATTTTGCCAAACGCAGTGGCGACCGATGGAATTCACCTGTCAATATGGGTTCACCCGTCAACACACCCAATGACGATGTGTATTTTGTGATGCATGCCAACGGAAAAACCGCTTATTTTTCTTCGTTCACCAAAGAAAATGAAAAGGAAATTTTTGAAGTGAATTTTATTCCGCTGGAAAAAGAAAAGGAAAAAGAAATGAAAGGTCCCAAGCTCACCCTGCTGAAAGGAACCGTTACCGATGAAGCCACTAAATTACCACTGGGATCAACGATTGAGATTATCGACAATTCCACCGGTGAAATTTATTCTACCATTACTTCCAATAGCTCCACCGGAAAATACCTTATTTCACTTCCTTCGGGAAAAAACTACGGGTTGACTGTTAGCGCAAAAGGATATTTGTTCCATTCAGAGAATTTTAATATTCCCGATACAGCCGCTTACCAGGAAATTACCAAGGATGTGGAACTGAAAAAACTTGAAGCCGGAAAAACCATTACGCTCAACAATATTTTTTATGATTTCGACAAAGCCACTTTGCGCAGCGAATCCGTAAGTGAATTAAACCGCCTGGTGGCATTAATGAACGAAAACCCCACACTGAAAATAGAATTGGGAAGCCATACCGATAATAAGGGAACCAATGAATACAATCATTCGCTTTCCCAGAGAAGGGCACAGGCGGTGGTGGATTACCTGATCGGAAAAAATATTTCAAAAGATCGCCTTGTTGCCAAAGGATACGGAGAAGAAAAACCCGTTGCCACCAACGACACCGAAGAAGGCCGCCAGCTGAACAGGAGAACGGAGTTTAAGGTGTTGAGTAAGTGAAAATTTTTTAAATTTACGGGTAGAAATAGCCGAAACGTTATGGCGGCTATACACCCAAAATGGTTGTATAGGCGAAACGGTGTTTCGACTATAAATAAGTTAGGGGCAAATTATAGACCGACAGAAAAGTAATAAGAAACTCCATGAAAAAAATAGTGCCCTTCTTATTACTCACAACCATTTCGACATTTGGGCAGACAATAAAGCAAGACACGTACAATAAAATTAAACAACTCGCTAAATACTTTCCTAACGGAACTGAACTATCAATAGGAATTATCGAAAATTCCCAAAGAATTTTTTATGGACTAAAAAAGGAGAACGATTCTTTAGTAATTACGTCAAATCAAAATAAGTTATTTGAAATAGGTTCAATAACAAAAGTATTTACAGCGATTTTAATAGCTGACCTTTCTAATAAAGGAGTGGTTTCACTTTCAGACGACTTGCAAAAGTATTATTCGTTTAAAATAAAGTATGACAATAATCAATCGAAAAATATTACTATTTTATCTCTTTGCAATCACACTTCTGGGTTACCTAAAAATGCGCCAAATTCTTCCAGGGAAAAGTCTCTAAACAAAAAACAATTGAGCACATATTTAAAGAAAGGTTTGAAATTAGAGTTTGAGACAGGTAGTAAATTCGGATATTCTAATCTTGGTTTTGCAATCTTAGGTGACATTCTTTGTAAATCAACAAAAAAGACATATTCGGTTCTTCTAAAGGAAAATATTCTCTTGCCACTTAAAATGTTGCAAACAAGTAGCGACAAAAAAAACATTGACGCTTCATTAATTGTTTCGGGCAGAGACAGCACTGGCAATATGCTGCAAAATCCCGACTATGGAGTATATGAAAGTGCTGGAGCTATTTTATCCAGCGCTTCAGACATCCTAAATTTTTTAGACTACAACTTCTTCACGAAATCATCAATTGACCAAGACATACTATTGGCAAAACAAGCAACCTATAAAATTAACGACAAGGTGGACATTGGATTAGCATGGGACATTTACTATAAAGAAAATGACACTATTTACTTTCATGATGGAGCGACAACAGGATATACATCAAGTCTTAAGTTTTCTCAAAACAGACAAAAGGGAATTATAGTTTTAAGTAATCTTTCCGGAGTTGGACAGCTTTATGAAAATATTGACAAAATAAGTTATGTGCTTTTAAATGAAGAATAATCTGCCACTAACAACACCTGCCCAAAATTGCGAGGAAGTGCTCATATAAACATTAATTCATTAAATTTGCATTTGTGGTTATAGACAGTTTAGTGTTCCAAAAACGCCAACTTCGGGTAGCTGCCAAACGTTATGACAACCATAATAGACATAGACAGACTGAAAATTTATCGCAATTATGGTGGTGTGGTGTGAACGACACTTTGTAATCAAAGATCCCAATAACATCGCTATAGACATTGTTCAATTTATAGGAGTTTAAAAACATGAAACAGAAATCTAAAACAGTAACAGGATTTAAAGGCGCTAAAAATATAGGTCCAACCATAGCCAAACGATTAACTGAAATTGGTGTTTATAGCCTTGCCGACTTGCAACAAATGGGCGCTTCAAAAGCATACGTAAGAATAAAGGAAAATTATCCCGGTAAAACCATTCCCGTTTGTTATTATTTGTATAGTTTTGAAGGAGCATTGTTAAATGTACACTGGAATGACATACCCGAAAAGCGAAAAAAAGAATTGCTCAGGACAGTTCGAAAATAAAACGTTTACATCTTACAGGTTAATAATATAGACCGAATATGAAACATACGCTTCAGTTTTTACTTTTTCTCGCAAGCATTTTTTCTATTGAGCCCGTTTCCGGACAACAGGAGCAACCAGGCAATGATCGTAATACTCCCGGAAAAGAACATACGGTGTATAATACAATGCAGGGTGACTGGGATGTTTTCTTAAAAATTCCGGTCGGAAATGGAAAATACATTGACGGGAAAACTTCCTGCAAAGCCGAATGGGTAATGGACGGAAGATTTATGAGACTTGAATACAACAGCAGTTTTGAGGGAAAACCACTGACAGTTGTGCGCTACCTTGGATTTGACCGCTACAAAAACAAATACACTGAAATACATTTTGAGAGCACCCATACTGACTTCATGACAAGTGAAGGAACAATATCGTCTGACGAAAAAATTATAACATGCTGGGGAAATCATGTTGACGTAACAACAAACCAGGTGGCAGGAGTTCGGACTGTTACTACATTTGTGGACAACGATCTGTTTGTTCTTGAAATGATTTATACCGACACAAGCGGAAAAGATTTAAAAACAGTAACACTTACACACAAACGAAAGAAATAATATACATAAATTGAAAAGAACACCTGTATGGTATCTTGAGCAGACGGGAAGTGTGAACAGTTGGATGGACGAATAAATGCTGGTAACTGCAGATAATTTACAGTTTAAAAACAACTGGCCCAATCTCCGAAACCGTTATAGTTTTACAATGGAGCCATCGTATAAAAAACTAACCAGGCAAATATGTCGATAACAAAAGAAGAGGAACTGATCGGGATGCAAAAGGCAAGCGAAGCCGTTGCTTACACCCTAAAAGAAATGAGAAATTATGCTCAGCCGGGCATGACGACAAAACAATTAGATAACTTCGGAGCAACTATACTATCAGGTTTTGGTGCAAGATCAGCTCCGTTTTTAACTTATCGCTTTCCGGGCTGGACCTGCATAAGTGTAAATAACGAATTTTGTCATGGTATTCCGTCTGAAAACAGAAAACTGAAAGAAGGTGATTTGGTGAATATTGATGTTTCGGCCGAGCTGAATGGCTTTTGGTCTGACAACGGTGGCTCGTTTGTGCTTGGTGAAGATAAAAACGGACACCGGAAGCTTGTGGATGCATCAAAGGAAATTCTCCAGAAAGCCATAGAAAATATCAAAGACGGTGTAAGAGTTTCAGATATCGGACACCTTATAGAAACAGAAGCAAAAGAACGCGGCTACAAAGTGATAAAAAATCTTACAGGACACGGAATTGGCAGAAGCCTGCACGAAGAACCTTCTGAGATTGCCAATTTTAAGGACAGATTTAATCTGACAAAATTCAGAAATAACTCTGTTGTTGCAATAGAAACATTTATTTCAACACACTCAAATTATGCGGTGACATTAAATGATGGCTGGACAATGGTGGGCAACAAAGGTGGTTATATGGCTCAACATGAGCATACCATTGTAGTGACTGGTAATACACCCATTGTCCTCACTGAAAAAAACGGAATCTGGAAATAAAACACAGGGCAAAAGTCTGGTGGCCAGGAGTAATTTTAATAACGGTTTTAAAATAAAAAAAATTATAGCACACAACGAAAAACTAACCAACCGGGTTCGTGAAGCATTACAGCACCTGGATAATGTTGAAGAAAAAAAGATGTTTCGCGGTACTACTTTTATGGTCAATGGTAAAATGTGCTTTTCGTCAGGTGATGACAAGCTGATGTGCCGGATAGATCCCACCATTCACGATGACCTGTTGCGGACAAAAAAATGCGAAACCATGAAGATGAAAAATAAAGAATACCGGGGCTATCTCTTTATTCACGAGGATAATTTAAAAGCCAAAAAAGAATTTGAGTTTTGGATAAATCTTGCGCTGGACTTCAATAAAAAAGCCAGGTCTTCAAAAAAGAAAAAAAAATCCAGCCGCTGACGGGGGTAAAACGGATTGGTTTGAGATGGCTTGTAATAAATATGTTTTCTTCAATAGTGTTTCTATAACGCAAAATTAACTGTAGAATAGAATAATTAAGCATGCATATCATTCGCCCCAAAATCATCGGAACATTGAAAATTGAAAAAATGATGGCAGGAAACCTGGCAGTGATGAACGATATCAAAAACCCGCCCAATAAAATTATAATTCCATGCCGGTCTTTTGAGCATGGAGAAGAGATAATCAAAAAAATAAAGGAATCCAGCCCGGGTGATTTGATCCATTTATGAATTGATTAAATATTATTTATGAATATTTTTCATTTAAAAAACGTGGGCAAAATTTTATTCATCATCGGGATATTTCTCCTGTTTCGAAATACAGATGGAGGTAATGGTTTCGGTGGCCCGATAGATTTTTCGTTTCAGTTATTGATATTAAGTTTGTTTTTTATGGTTACTGGTTTAGTTTTGTTTTCAATAAATAAAAATGGTAAAAAATAACTTTATGTTTTGATTGAACTCAAATCTTGAAAAGATGGCGCTTCAACTAAAAAATGTATTTATGAAAATTGTTTATAGATCAATTTTAAGTAATAGCCTTTTATTTTTATTACTATTTAGCTGCAACCCCTCCGAAAAAAATAGCGCATCTTCAGAAAACACCAGGCCGGAAAATAAAAATGAATGGATCAGTAAATTGGATTGCCGCGAAATAGAAAAATTTCCTTTACTTTTTTCCTATGCAACCGAGAGTTTAAAGAAAAAGTTGTTTGAAAAATGTATCCAGCCTTTGCACGGATTCAGGTCTCCCGCACTGGCAGCTTGCCGCGGTCGAAAACTCCTTTGTTTACATCAGGCCGGCTTGCAATGACGCACGTAGTATGGTTAGTATCGGGCAGTGTTTTAAAACAAAACCAGGTTAAATTTCACCTATAAGTCTAACATCTAAAATCTTCCCGTCTGATATCTCAAATCCCCACCCTGAGCTGGTCGAAGGGTCAAATCTCAAATCGTTTCTCCTGTTTACCTGAAATTCCACCAAAGTGCCAGTCCGAATCGTGAAGTGGTATATCCGTTATAAGGATCTGAATCAAAATTTCCGGCATACATGTATGGTTCTGCTGATAATTTGGATTTAAGAAGGTCAAGTTTAGCCCTGAGATAAAATCCCGCTAAAGTAAACCCGAATTTAAAGTCATGTTTTTTATTAAAAAGAGATGTTCCGGTTTCGATATAAAAGTTTTCAAGCCCTGATACTCCGGGAAACTGATTACCATATCCGCTTGCTAAAAATAATTTTTTTACGTTGCCATATCTTACTTCAACAAAAGGCAGGCCGGGTACGGCATCTATTCCCAGAACGAACCGGCCATAATATCCCCCAAGCCCATAACCCCATTTTTTTCCTTCATATCTCGCCTGTAATCCTCCTCCGATAAGATTATAAACGGTTGTAAAATGTCTTTTTGTATTGGCTTCTGTTTGAATTCCTTTTGCAAAACTTCCTGTAAAGATCCATTTGTTCCCTGCTTTATCAAAATGATTGTATGAAACTCCAAGGCCATAAATGTTGTATTTAGAATGATAATAGGTGCTGGAATTGCAGCCTCTAACTATATAGGTGTAATCTCCTGTGTATGCACCAGCTCCTGCTGAGAAATAATTTTTTTTCTGCGGGATAGTATCCGGCTGTGTTGTGTTGAAAGAAAAAAACACAAGTAAAACCGGGAATAAGGAAAGAAATGTCCATTTGAATCCTGATAAAGAAATTGAATTTGAAAAATGTTTTAAATAGAATAGAAAAGAAGAGAGTATGGCCGTAGAGATAACAAGTTTTTCTGTTGATGGAAGCCAGCTCCATGAAAAAAGAAGGGTAATAAACAACAGGTAGTAAATGAAAGTGTGTTTTTTTACTGATTCGGTGAATAAAGCATTAATAGGATGTCTGCCTGATTTTATTTTTTCGCGTTTTCGGATAATATAAAATAGCGTAAAAACAAAAAACAACAAAATCCATTGAATATATTTTAATTCCAGCCAGGTTTCACCCGCTGCTCCGTTGGTGATATCCGCCCTGAAAAATTCAGTGAAAAAACGGGAGACAAGATACAATGCAACTACCGACAATAATAAGTTTCCGGGACGATGGAGTTTGTGTTTGAGATAAAATACAGCAAGGAAAAAAATGATAATACACGAAAATGACTGATATAATTGGTTAGGATGTACGGATAAAGAAGCAACATCACTAATTGAAATCCAGCCTTCATTGCTGTGGTGAATATGCGCAGGGGTGTTAAATCCATATTGCACTGCCCAAAAAGCATCAGTTGAAGTGCCAAAACAGCAGCCATGTAAAAAACAACCGATCCGTTGAATAGCCATTGATAATGGAATAACCGGTGCAATAAGATCAAAAACACGATAACTGAATTGGAAATATTTTTTACATACGTAAAGCGAAAAAAGGCATCCGGCCAATGCGCCCAAAACTGTTCTGCCTGTGTTTGCAGGAAGAACTCCTTCCTCAAAAAAAACGCGCCATTGATTCGGGGATATGGTAAATATTTTAGATCCGAGTATAATAAATAGGATAGTGGTGATCAGTACAAGCGACCATGGAACAACCGGAATTCCCTTTTTATTCCCAGCCCATAGTAAATACCAAACAGGAAGAATTACAGCGAGAAAATAAAACAGGTCGTAGTAGTGTGGCTGGTAATGTAGCATGGGTTCGTTTTTGGTTAATATATAGCAATGTTTTTTATCATGAAATCATCTGCAAAAAAAACAGAAAATGTACTTTTTACCTTACAAAATCATATCGGACGGTAACAGAGGAACTTTCCGATACTCCCCCCCAAAGGCCACCATTTCCATGACTTTCTGATTTGCTGTAGTATAAGGATAAATGATTTTCATCCAACCGGCTAATAGTGTAAATGGCGTCAAGAGAAATATAGTGAGATTTTCCCATGCTTTCCCAATTAGTACTGTATGTTGCAGACGATTCATTGATATATGGAAAAGGTAAAAATATATCTTTCTCTTTGTAAAAGTTGGTTTCAAATTCAAATTTTTTATAATTCTTTATTTCCAAATGTATATCAAGAAATCCCTTTTCACCACCAGCGTATAAAGTATCATTTTGAATATATTCATATGATCTTGACGGAGGGTAAACAGTGGTATCATTTCCCAGCAAATAATAATTAATCCTTTGATAACCTTCCAGCTTCCAGTTTCCTTCCAGTTTTTCAAATAATTTTTCTAATTCTTTCCTGGTTTCCAGTCCGGCTGCTTTCCTGCACGATGAAAATACGATAACGCCAACCCATAAAATAATAAGGAGTATTGTTTTTTTCATGCTCAAATGTAGATGTCAGGAGTTTTCTACAAATTAACATGGGTTAATAAATGAATTGAAAGGGAAATCAGATTTATTTTGTTTCATTATTCCAACGCACTGGCAGCTTGCCGCGGTCGAAAACTCCTTTGTTTACATCAGGCCGGCTTGCAATGACGCACGTAGTATGGTTAGGATCGGGCAGTGTTTTAAAACAAAACCAGGTTAAATTTCACCTATAAGTCTAACATCTAAAATCTTCCCGTCTGATATCTCAAATCTCCCCCTACTTCGCCACTTTAAACAAACCATGCATTTCTGCATCGATGCTGCGGATGATATTTCCGAGGTCTTCTTTGCTGGTGGGGAATTTGTTATTGTCAACGTCAATGATCAGCAGTTTGCCGCGATCGTAGGTGGAGATAAATGCTTCGTAGCGTTCGTTGAGGCGTTTTAAATAATCGAGACGGATACTTTCTTCGTATTCGCGGCCGCGTGATTGAATATGATTAACAAGAGTGGGAACACTGGAACGGAGATAGATCAAAAGGTCGGGCGGAGAGATGAAAGACTCCATGAGGTTGAAAAGAGAAAAATAATTTTCAAAATCGCGGGTAGTCATCAGTCCCATTGCGTGCAGGTTGGGGGCAAAGATGTAGGCATCTTCATAAATGGTACGGTCCTGTACAAAATTCTTTTTCGCTTTGCGGATTTCCTGTATCTGCATAAAGCGGTTGTTCAGGAAGTAAATCTGCAGGTTGAACGACCAGCGCTGCATATCTTCATAAAAATCGTTGATGTAGGGATTCTGCGAAACATCTTCGTAGTGGGCTTCCCATTTGTAGTGGTTGGCCAGCATGGTGGTTAAAGTAGTTTTTCCCGATCCGATGTTTCCCGCAATGGCAATGTGCATAAACGAATTTTTTAATGATTCCAAATTACTAAAATTCCGGGTGATTTTTCCGTTATGCAAAAATAGAATTTTTTACATGCTGTAGACAGCCGTATGCTTTCTTGTGAAAATCTTGCAGGATTATTTATCAACAATGCAGAAAATGCGAAGGATACAGGTTATTTTTTGCCGGTAACAATATCAAAAACATCAATCGGGCCATCTCCTTCCATTTTGACATACAACCGGCTGTTCTCAATTCTGAATTGGCTCCCCATCCAATAATCAAGTTCATATGAACCCTGAGAATGATCGGTCACATCATACCAGTTTAGCTTATCATATTTCATCCCATTGTGTAAAGAATAAATCTTATTATTCACTACCTGGAAATAATTTTTTTCTTTTACCGGAAGCGTCTTCACATACCCGGCAAACATGTCAAATACCAGTATTCCCACATCAGGATCACTTACATACAGGTAATTGTTGTATTCTGCTATAAATACAGGATTGATGCTGATTCCCAATACCTGCGTAAGATTTCCCGAATTGTTGGCTACGGTAAAGTCTTTGTTGAGCCGTAATAAACGGAATTCTTCCATATTGTAAACCCACAGGTTATTGTTGTTGGGCGACTGGCAAACGAGGCTGGTGAATTGTAATCCGAGGTCTTCCAGTTTAATCACTTCTCCCTGCACACTCAACGTATTGTCAAGGATCATCAACCGGTTAAGGTCGCGGCTGAATGCCACAATCCTCAGAGCATTGGTGGCATCTATCGAAGTGATTTCTCCCATCCATTTAAAGCTCTGGCTGCAAAGTGAATCTCCCTGCGGTGAGTATTTGGTGATACGGTCTTTGTGAACAGTATAGATATTGCCCAGGTTATCGGTAGTGAAATGAGAACAGGGGCCTTTGATGCTAAAAACAGATTGGAAAGAAACAAGAGAATCCTGGGCATTCACAGAAATGCTGATGAGCAGTGAAAGCAGAAAAATTATTTTTTTCATTTCAGAGAAGCGTTGATTTTCAGAATTTCTTCCATCAGTTTTCTGTCGTTACTCAACCGGGGAATTTTATGTTGCCCTCCCAGTTTCCCTTTTTCTCTTAACCACGCATAAAACGTGCCAGTTACCGCTTTATGAATAACGGGAAAACGCATATTCAGATTGTTCGATCGCTTGGCTTCATAATCCGAATTAAGTGATTTTAAGGCATTGTCGAGTACTTCGGTAAAAAATCCGGGATCACCGGGCTCTTTTTCAAACTCAATTACCCATTCGTGGGTGCCGGGCTCATCTTCTTTCATATAAACGGGTGCAACAGTATATTCTCTTACTGCGGCACCGGTTCGTTCGCAGGCAATAGCCATGGCTTTTTCGGCATTGTCAACAATCAGTTCTTCGCCAAAAGCATTGATAAAATGTTTGGTGCGGCCGGTGATACGGAAACGATAGGGGGATACGGAAGTAAATTCAATGGTGTCGCCCACTACATATCTCCATAATCCGGCATTGGTGGAGATGACGAGTGCATAATTTTTTCCTGTTTCCACCTGCGAAAGGTCTATGGCAGCATCCGCTCCCGCTGAAAATTTTTCCATAGGAATGAATTCATAAAAAATTCCATAGTCGAGCATCAGCAGCAATTCGTTTTTATCAGAAGTATCCTGTATGCCAAAAAAACCTTCCGAAGCATTATAGGTTTCCACGTAATTCATGTCGGGTTTGCGGATGATGTCCTTGAACTGCTGGCGGTAAGGCGTAAAGCTTACTCCTCCGTGCATATACAATTCCAGCCGCGGCCATACATCAGCAATATTGTCTTTGCCGGTAATTTCAAGAATGCGTTTCAGTAAAACATACGTCCATGAAGGAACACCTGCAATAATGTATACATCTTCGTGAATAGTAGAGCTGGCCATTTTTTCTATTTTCTCTTCCCAGTTCTGCATCAGGGCGATGTCGATGCTGGGTGTTCTTCTGAACTCGGCCCACCACGGAAGATTTTTGATGATAATGGCTGACAGGTCTCCGAAATACGAATCGTTACTCAGGTAATTGATTTGTGCGCTTCCTCCCACAATCAGGTGCTTGCCCTTGTATAATTTCCGGTTGGGGTGATTGTGATAATACAAACACAACAGGTCTTTTCCGCCTTTATAATGGCATTCTTCCAGTGCTTCAAGGGTAACAGGAATGAATTTGCTTTTGTCGCTGGTGGTGCCCGATGATTTGGCAAACCATTTTACATCCGTTGGCCATAACAGGTTTTGTTCACCTTTCATCAACCGGTCCACATACGGTTTTAGCTGTTCATAATCCTGCAGGGGAACACGGTTTTTGAATTCAGAATAGTTTTTAACGGAAGAATATCCGTGTTTTTTTCCCCATTCTGTTTCTGCCGCTGCCGATACCAGTTTTAGAAAATGTTCGGTTTGCACTTCCACCGGGTACTTCATAAAAAGTTCTATCTGGTGAATGCGCTTTTTTATCAGCCACGAAAAAATGGAGTTGAACGGCATGGCTAAAAGTACAAATTATTAACAATAATACACCAGCACAGATTTCTTTTCTGTGCTAATCCGCGAACTTTCTCATGCTTTGGCAAGAATCTGCAGGAAACCAAAATGCGTACTTTTATCTCCCGCAGATTGGCGCAGAAGAATTGTACTAAATTATGATTTCACAAAGCAAAAATCATTTACATTTATAAAAAATACGATGTATGGAAGCCACAGGCCAGTTATTAAAAATGAAAACAGAACTGAATGACCAGGTTCAGTATTCATTGCGCCTGGGCGAACAGCTGATAGGCCTTAACAGTTATATCGGGAAAGAAATTTCACTGAAATATACGGGGCAGATTTTGTGTGTAAACTGCGGTAAACCCACCAAAAAATCATTCGGACAGGGTTTTTGTTATCCCTGTTTCATCAATTCGCCCGAAAATTCTGATTGTATTGTAAAACCTGAATTATGCCGCGGGCATTTGGGCGAGGGCCGCGACCCGCAATGGGAAAAAGAACATCATGTACAGCCGCATTATGTGTACCTGGCATTGTCAAGTGATGTAAAAGTAGGAGTAACCCGCAATACACAGGTTCCCACACGATGGATCGACCAGGGTGCTACCGCTGCCATTATTCTTGCAGAAGTTCCTTACCGGCAACTCGCTGGACTGATAGAAGTGGAATTAAAAAAACATATGCCCGACAAAACCAACTGGCAACGCATGTTAAAGAATGAAGTGATGCAGGGAGTTGATCTTGCTGAAAGAAAGAATACAGCGGCCGGTTTGCTTCCTGCTGATCTTAAACAGTATGTTTTGAATGAAAATCATATTACAAATCTTAATTACCCTGTTTTGGAATATCCTGTAAAAGTATCGAGTATGAATTTTGAGAAAAACCCGGAAATAAAAGGAACACTCAGGGGAATTAAAGCACAATATCTTTTATTCGATGGAGGAAGAGTGATCAACATCCGCAATCAGTCGGGTTATGTGGTGAAAGTGGAAGGGTGAGGAAGTTTTTTTGATTTGAAATGCGGAATGGAGAATGACGATTGACGATTGACGAATTGCGAATTACGAAGTAAATGCGGAGATGAATGCTGACTCATATGGTAAGTCTCCTTCAGGCATCGGGATTGATGTAAGATGAAAATGCAGGAAACAACTCAACCAATTCTCAGGTGCTGCCGTTTCCCAATAATTAATCCCGCGGATGACCCACACTTTTTAACTCATTACTCACCACCAATAACCTAATGCCTATCCCTCCTTATCCTTTCTTTTCCTCATTCTTTTTCTTATCCGGATCCATCATTTCCATTAGTTTTAGTCCCAGCAATCCATCTATAGCAGTTCCGTTTCCGTTAGATCCGCCTATGAGAATATCAGGTATGAGTTTTATGTTTCCTTTCGACAGCTCTTCGGTGATTTTATATCGTGTAAAATTATCTCCGCCCAGGGCTTTTACCGCCAGTTCATAAGCCTCGGCATTTGATTTACCAATAGCCAGTAATTTTCCGGCCTCTGCCGATCCTGTGAGCGTAATTTGTTCTGCCTGTGCTGATGCTTTTAATTTAATAGCTTCCGAATCGGCTATTGCTCTTGCTTTGGTAGATTCTGCTTCGGCATGGGCGCGCATTTTGGTGGCTTCTGCTTCGGCACTTACCGCTAATTTTACGCTGGCCGCATCTCCTTCCGATTTTTTTACAGCAGCATTGGCAGTGCGTTCGGCAATTTCAACACTTTGCTGCGCTTTTACAATTTCTTTCTGCATATCGGCAATAGCGGTTTCTTTTTCCATTCCCTGGCGTGTTTCCTGTGCGCGCTTTTGCGTTTCGTAGGTCACTTTTTGTTCTTCTGCTATTTTCCGGTCGGTAAGTGTTTTCATTAGTGATTCCGGTGGAACGATATCACCGATCAATGTATCCACTGCATTCACGTTATATTCATCCAATACTTTTTTAATATGTGCTTTTGCTGATTCTTGTCTTTCTTTCCGGGTACTTAAAAAGGCGATCACATCACTGTCTTGTGCCGAGTTACGGAAATAGTTTCCGATAGTAGGTTCGAGTACCTGTGAAACAAGATTCACCATGTTTCCGAATCGTGCAATTACTTTTGGGGCTTCGGTAGTGGGTACGTGAATAATTTGTGCTACATCGAGATTAAAAGGAAATCCATCTTTCGATCGCACCGTAATAGTAGAAAGATTCTTGTCAAGATTATGTGCTTCACTTCTTGCCGATGCCCAGTTAAGCACAAGATTGGTAGTAGGAACAAGCTCTACTTTCATTGTGTATTTGTTAACAGGATATTTTCCCGGGCCGAGTGGTTCCAGCCATACTCCCTTGTGATGTTTTTCCACAATATTTCCGTGCTTGAATTCGGATCCCGTTAGGTCGCGTCCATCCTGCCCTATATAGGAAATAACCACTCCCACGTATCCTATCGGAATCTCTGTCATTGGAATTTCTTCCACCTGTACAGCCCAGGGATTGAGGTTGTATGAGCCAGCCAGTATAACATGTGGTTGTAATCCCCGGTTTCCGCCATTGCGTATAAAAGTGTCAAAATCCTGGAAATTGTTATGCCCGTCTATCATTTTTCCGGCAATCTGTCCCGCTTCAATGGGAAGTCCATCCAATGTGGTAACTATTCCTACTTTGCTTTCCTGTATCAGCACCATATCCGTCACCGAGATTTGAAATAACATAGTATTGATACGATATGATCCGGCTGTGATGTAAGAAGTTTGTCTTCCCCGTTGTCCGCCATTGTTCAGGAATTTTTCCGCATCCTGGAAATTATCAGAATCTACTCTTTGCCCCAAAATATTACCGGTAGGAATTTCTGCCCCGTCTTTTGAAAGAACAAGGCCAATTTTCCCTTCGGGAATCACGGTAAATTGCTCCATGGTTACTTCATATTGCCATACCCACATCCCGAAGTAGAGTCCGGGTGCCAGTGTTTTGGCCTGGAAACCTGCTTCGCCTTTGGTGGCCACAATCCTTCCGTCAGGGAGTGCTTTATGCTGGCCAAACAGCACAAATTTTTTGGTCACCAGCCCTATACGGTCTTCGGGAACAATGACCATTCCGAAAAATACACGGAGAATAAATTTATAAAAGATAAAACTGATAAGGATAGCAGGTATCCACCAGAACTGGAGAACGGAAGAATCCATGGCTGTTGAATTTTAGTGTTGGTTGTAAATGATTGTGGTGCTAAATATATAAAAATTAAGCCTCCACCGGCTAAGAGGAAAAAAATAATACGGTATTTACCGTATATCGGATAAGTTCTCCTACATTTAAGTTTGTAAAAACCAATTAGTATGAAAAAGGCAAGATTTATAGTATTCTTCTTTTTAATGTCCGCTTTACCTCTGCAATCCCAGGATATATTGGGTATGATTAATTGTACCCCGAAAGCAGATAAACTATTTGATATGGATGAAAGCGATGCTATAGTAGCATTTCGTTCAGGTGGAAAGTGGGGATTGTTTGATAAGAATGAAAATAAAATTATCCGTAATGCAGAATTTGATTTTATCATTCATTATGACGGGTTAAACGGATATTTTGCAGTAAAAAATAATGCAGTTGGTTATTATACAAATGAACATAAGGAATCTTTTCCCTCGAAGTTCAAAAGACTGGGCTTTTTTCACGCATACGAATACCAGGTTGTTATGAATGATTCGGTTTATGAAATGCCTCATCCCGACTCATCATGGACTTCGGCCATAGCCAGGTATAATTATATGCCTCTTTCTGTTAATAGCGAATGGTCGGTTACCGTTAAAGGCAAACACCTGGTGGTTATTCGTAAATACCTGGACAGGGAAGGGTATAATCTGATAACTGTTGACGGAGGCGATTCTGTCAATACGGATGGAACAGTGGCATGGTCTTACCAGGAAGCTACACAGAAAAGCGGTGTATTGGATATGTCAACCGGTGAATGGCTTGTTCAGCCGGAGTTTTTTTCTGTAAAATATGATGAAGATAACCTGGTGTTGTCAAAAACAAAAAGAGATCCTTCCAATACTATTTTTTCTGATGTTTACCTGGCAGATAAAAATTTCAAGATTTACGATTCGGTAACTGAAATTGAAAAGGCGGAATGGAATGAAAACCTGGTAAAAAAATTCCTTCCCGGAAATGATATAACCGAACTAAAGGAATGTGGAAAAGATTTTCTGGGTATGCCCGAATTTGGATTTTATAAAAACAACAAATACGGAATTTTCAGCGCATTGTTTTGTGACGTTACTTATCCACCGGTAAACGATTTTTTATACCGTTCCCTGACTGAAAATTATACAGCCTATGTAAATAAAGGAAAGCTGGCGGTAGAAGCAGAGATCATGGGAATAAAAAAAACATTTAAAAACCTTGATTCTTTTGCCGTTTTCTCCCAGCAAAACATGAATTACGAGATGCCGGCTGAAATGTATCGCCTCAATAACGAATATTTTATTCCCATGGGTGAAACAGCCTGGATGAAAACAGATGAAAATTACCTGGGAATGGGGTATGCAATTTCTTCTTCCGTTGCTGTATATGGAAACCTGCTGGTGGTAAATGATTATCTGCCTGCTTCTGAATCTACTGATCCTATAAAAGTATATGACGGCTATGGAGAGATGATGGATTCCATTTCCGGATATGATGTTTCAGGAAATCCGATCTTTGTGTATCCACCGCCAGATCCCGGGTATAGCAAGAGTGGTGTATACGACATCTCAAAACATACCTGGATCATTCCGCAGAAATTTTCTTTTGTACAAAAAACAAAAACCGGTTTTTCATGCGGGTATATTGATTACGAAAAGCGATATGAAACTTTTTTTTCCTGCTATGATCTTTCCGGTAAGCCTGCTTTTGAAAATATAACGGCAACTGAATTATTGAATTCTTCTGCCCGGATGGCAGCCTGGGCGGGTTATAATTCCAATGCCGGGTTTCAGCCTTTGGATATTGATTATACTTCACTGTATAACTATCACCTTCCGGTAAAAGTAAGGCTGAATGGGAAATATGGTATTTACGAATTGAGAAATCTTAAATGGGCCGTTGTTCCGAAATGGGATGAGATATCGTTATCACTGTATGATTTTTACCTGGTAGTGAAAGATAAAAAACTGGGTATGGTAAATGCTGAAGGGAAGGAATTCATTCCTGCAGCATCAGGTTTACTGATCTCGGCCAGTAATCAAAATATGGTGGCAGATAACCAATGGTTATACAGCACCGGTGATTATGCTTCGGGCAATAAAAAAGTACATATAAATGATAAGAATTTTTCTCTTCCCGCAGAGGCCGACCTGCGTACGAATTGTAATTTTTTCCAGGCGCAGGTAAAAAATGAATGGGTGATCATAAACGAATACAATAACGATGAATATACACATCCTTACCAGCTATTTGATGAATGGGGAAATATGTGGGATTCACTGGATGCCGATGGAAATGTGGTTATGATTACCGAAGGCGGAAAACGGGGCAGGACATTGTTGTATAACATGAATACAGGTAAATGGACGGAAGATAAAACCATCATCAGGCATTACGCTGCGGGGAACGAATGGATGGTAATGGATAAAAATTTTAATTATCATTTTCTTGATGCTGCTTTCAATTCAATTACAAAAAGTGAGAAGGAAACGAATCTTTGGAAAACAAATCTTTTGCAGGGCGACAGCCTTTCTTTTGAAAAATATATTCGCCCTTTGCATAAAGATGAAAACACTGATCCCGTTCAGTGTGCCTACGGAAGATATGTGGTGAAAAGCGATGATGGTTTTTCGCTGGTGGATAATAAAGGAATTGTTCTGCTCAGCGGAGCGGATGAAATTTCCCCGGCCATTTTCCCTTATAACGATTTGGAAGGAGGAACGGATAACCCGGTTCTGATCTATGCCGGTAAAAAGGATAAAACTTTTTTATATGATACAGATGGAAAAATGGTGAGCGAAATGTTTGGACGTTATGAATACAATACGATTACATCACTTTTCGATGAAAAAGGTAATTTCTGGTTCAACAACGGAAAAAAATCTGCTTTGGTCAATTATAACGGAAAAGATTTTAAGCTGTCCTCCGCATTTTTTGATACCGTGTTTATTGCAACGATTATTCCCGCATCTAATCCGGCCGGATTTAAAAATATTTTTGCTGCTTTGGATGGAAAAAAATCAATTCTTACAGATGAAAGCGGTAATAAATTATACGAATGGATAAACGGAGAAAAACCAGTTCACACTATGTTAAAAAATATTGTATTTGTTCAGCAGGGTGAAAACAAATGCGGAGTGTTTGATATTACTGCAAAAAAAATGACAGGAATGGTCTTTGAATCTGTGCCTGCGTCTTTTACTTCTTTGGTGTCGGGCGACACTACTCATACTATCTTTTTGGTAAATACGAAAAAGGGTTCCGAACTGTGGAATATTTTCAGTTTGAAAGATAAAATTGGATACAAAAAAGTAACTGAATTGCCATTTTCCGGAATCAAACCCATAAAGTATTCGGGGAAATATGAGGCCAAAAAAGGAAAAGATACTTACCTCCTGGAATATAACGGTTTTGGATTTAATGTTTTGAACGACCAGCCCGTGAAGGATATTACATGCTCAAATTCCGGTGAACACACTGCATTTACCAGCGAAAATAAAACGTATTTTATACACGACTGGCAGGGCACACTTTCTGTTATTGAAACAGGTGGTTTGGATAGCATAACTGTAATGGAGGGAGGTGGTGAATACAATGAATTTTTTATACTGCATAAAAAAAATAAAAAAGGGTTATTCAATACATATACAAATAATTTCACTCCTGTTGAATTCAATAGTGTGGCAGGCATAAAAGCTGTGTCAGGATTTTTTATATGTGATGAAAAACTTTTCAGTACGAATCAGAACAGGTTTTTATCGGAAGAAAAAGTAACGGAGTGTAAGAAGTTGCACAATTCCAACCTGGTTTACAAAACAACATCCGGAAAAATGTATTTGGTTGAAACCGCTTCAGATAAAACAGAAAAAATATCTTTCTGGCCCGGATACGAAGTGCATAACGGAAGATATGCTTTTAAAGAAAATGGAAAATACGGTTTGATTGATTCAAGGGATAATTTCAGTGTATTTCTGAAACCCGAATACGATTCTATCTGGCCGGGCGGTTATTATGAAGACATCACCGTAAAAGCAACAAAACAGGGAATAATCTATGCCTATAACGAAAACTACGAATTGATGGTGAAGAGCAGGGGAGATAATATCAATATCATGTATACTGACGATGAGTCCCGTTATTACCGGATTTATTCTGGGGATAAATCAGGTGTTGCTGATGCTGACGGTAAAATAATTATAGAACCCGTTTATTACGATGTGTATAGTTTTTATGACCATTTTGCAACTATGACTGAAGCAAATGGCGCTGCCGGTGAGGAACCTCATTTTTACGGATTGATCAACCGCAAAGGAAAAACGATTCTGAAAAACGAATTCGTCCGCATATCCAACCCCGAAGTGGATGGATATTATTGCACAGTGAGAAAAACTGATCAGTCCGTCTGGCTGGTAAAACATAACGGAAAAAAGGCAAAACTGGTTCCCCTTCCCAAAGAACCGGTTGCCGATCCGGTTAGATAAACAAGGTAGCAAAACCCTTTCAGCCCCCGGTTTTTAACAGAAGCCGGGGTTTTTGTTTATTCATTTATGCCGTTGGTAAAAATTCAGTTGTACACAATCCCGTTTTTTCCTATATTTCCCAAAATTAAACACATGAAAAAGATCTTTACTTTTTTATTTGCCGCTTTTCTGGCACATTACTCATCTTTTGCACAATTAAACCCCGAAACAGAAACTGCTTTCATACCGGGTGAAGTATTGGTTCAGGTAAAAGGCAATTATTCACCTTTTGAAATAATAAAAAATTTCCCCGAACATTATAACCTTTCTGTTGCCGGAGAACTCTCCAAACACATGCGCATCTGGCAAATCAACTTTAATCATCATGCGGTTTCACACGAGGCATTGCTCAATCAGTTATGGGGACATCCCGGCATACGCATTGCGCAAAACAATCACTATGTGCAGGAACGCTCTACCATGCCCAACGATCCCAATATCGGAAACCAGTGGCACCACCTCAATGGTAATGATGCAGATATAGATTCCGATCTTGCCTGGGATGTAACTACAGGTGGTTTAACTGCTTTCGGAGATACCATTGTTATTTGTGTGGTGGAAGGTGGTGGCGCCAATTACAATCACCCCGACCTGCAACCTAATTTCTGGCGCAATCACCAGGAAATTCCGAATAACAGCCTGGATGATGACGGAAACGGATATGTAGACGACTATGAAGGATGGAATGTAAATAACAGTAACGATAATCATGGAACAGGATCTCACGGAACCCAGTGTATGGGAATGGCCGGTGCGCGCGGAAATAATTCTGTAGGCGTATCAGGAGCCAACTGGAATGTGAAGTTAATGCTCGTTTCAGGTTTTAACACCAGTGAATCGTCCGTTATTTCTGCTTATAGCTATCCGCTGGAAATGAGAAAACTTTATGATCAAACCAATGGAGTAAAAGGAGCCTTCGTTGTGGCTACTTCCGCCTCCTGGGGAATTGACAATGCCGATCCTAATAACTACCCGCTGTGGTGTGCTTTTTATGATACCCTCGGTGTCTACGGAGTTTTAAATCCCGCTGCCACTACAAATAATAACGCCAACGTGGACGTAGTGGGAGATATGCCCACCGCCTGTCCGAGTAATTATATGGTTTCTGTTACACGTACTGATAATAACGATGGCCAGGCCGGTGGTTACGGGGCCACTCATGTGGATTTTGGTGCACCGGGTATTAATGTGTATACCACCACCGGAACAAATACATACACCTCTACCACGGGAACTTCTTTTTCATGTCCGCTTACGGCCGGTGTAATCGGTTTGATTTATTCCATTCCCTGCAATTCATTTATGACCACCGTTAAAGCCGACCCGCAGGCCGGTGCTGATATGGTATTAACTGCATTAATGAATGGCGTGGATGTTACCCCTGCAATGACAGGAATTTCAGTTACCAACGGAAGGCTCAACGCCAATAACTCCATTATGTACCTGATGAACAACTGCGGTACAGGCAGCTGTGCGCCTGCCTACAACTTAAGTGCCTCCAACGTTAGTGACACCTCGGTAACACTGGGCTGGAGCGATCCCAATGGAGCCAATGATTTCTGGTATTATATCCGTCCGGTGGGGTCATCTACATGGGATTCAGCATTGGTTACCGGAAGCAATTCGGTAAACATCACAGGACTGACAGGTTGTACTGATTACGAATACACCATTGTAACCTATTGCAACCCCGATACCAGCGGAAACTCTGTGACAGGGACATTTACTACCGATGGATGCTGCGTTTATCCATCATCCGTTAGTGCATCATCGCCCACATCTTCCGGTGCAACTATCACATGGAATGCAGTTGTAGCTGCCAACGCCTACAATATTCAGTATCGCCCGGTGGGAACATCTACGTGGACAACGCAAAACAATGTGACCAGCCCTTATACTATAACAGGATTAACCAATTGTACCACTTACGAAGTGCAGGTATCAACGGTTTGCGATACCGGAACTACTGCTTACGGCCCGTCTGCGGTATTTAGCACTACCGGTTGCGGGACATGCGAAAATGCAGCGTATTGTGCTTCGCAGGGAACCAATGTAATCAACGAATGGATAGCAGGAGTGGATTTCAATACCATTAGCCGCACATCCGGGGCAGATGCCGGATACGTTTATACAGGCATGAATACAGTGATTAATGCAGGTTCTTCTTACCCTATTACACTCACTCCCGGTTATGCCACCAGCGCACAGGATGAACATTTTGTAGTGTGGATTGACTATGACCAGGATGGCGTATTCTCCGATCCTTCTGAGATTGCCTATAATTCAGGGGGAAATGTTACCGCTGCAGTAACAGGCACAGTGAATGTTCCTCTAACAGCTCTTCCGGGAACCACCCGTATGCGTGTCACTATGAAATATGTGGGCGGAACCAGCACAACACAACCTTTGCCCTGCAACAGTCCCCAATTTGGTGAAGTGGAAGATTTTTGTGTAACTATAGATTCAACAGGAGTTAATGTACAGGAAACATTATCCGGATATGTAGTTTATACCATTTATCCGAATCCTGCCAACAGCCAGCTGAATCTTCACCTGTTCAATTATAGCCAGCTTCCTTCCGGATCACATTCTTTCATTTTGGTGAACGGAGTGGGGCAGGTAGTGAAATCGGTAGCGGTGAACAGCAAATCCACTTCACTAACGGTGTCGGATTTAAGCAGTGGGGTATATTTCTATCGGCTGCTGCTTTCTGACGGAACACTGCGTACAGGAAAAGTGGTGATGGAGAAATAATGGTTTTAAGGAGTCATGCAAGAGGAAAAACTTTTGTTTTCTTCCTCAAAAACCATTTCATTTTCAGTTAATTAATTTATACCTGCTCTCGCCCTTTCAGGCGCAGTAATTAACATTTTCCGCCTGTTTTTCAGGTGCCGGAAAAAGATATTCACAGGCTTTTTGCCTGATTGATCAGCCAATTACAACTTATCAACAGTTGGTGTCAAATGTTGACAAATCACAAAAAGCCCGCCCTTTTCACGAGGGGTCAATCGCTATCTTTGATACTTTAATAATACAAGGAAAATGCTTAGAAAAATTGCTGTTCTCAACTCGCGTGTATACGGAAAAGCCATCGTTCGCGTGGATGACTGCGACTCGCTTCAGCTCGTAGGACCCAACAACATCGGAAAAAGTACGCTCATCTATGCGCTCAACTTTTTGTTCATCATCGATGGAAACAAAATGTCGTTCTCCGGACAAAGAAAAGGCGACAAGGAAACGGTTCACCACTATTTCCCGACACCCAACCAGAGTTATATCGTTTTCGAAATTTTTAAAAGCTCCAGTTATTGCGTGCTTATCAAACGTGATACTGAAGGCGAACTCGAATATTATACTTTTCCCAGTGAATTCCGCGAAGATTTTTTCTTCCGCGAAGATGGTTCCCAGCAACGGTTGCTGAAATTTGAAGAAGTGCAGGAGCGCCTCGAACAGGAAGGATTGCCGCTGGATAAATTCAACAGCAAATCGGAAGTGTTTAGTTTTGTTTACCAGCGTGGCCGCGACAACAATGCTGCCGTTTGGCTGGAGGAAAACGTGAAATCTGACGGATTAAGCAATAACTTTTCGAAAGTGTACCGCTACCTGATCAATTCCAAACTCATCACCAACAAAACACTTAAAGATGCACTCATCATTGCTGATAACCGCGAAAATGAAGTGCTTAATTTCTCCCAGAAAAACAAAAAAGACATCATCGACCTTCTGCGCCTCAATGACGAAATAAAAAATATTCGTTCGGTAAAAGATGATTTCCTCGATTTCCGCGAAATCGTAAACAAATACGAATCCAAATCAAGAATTCTCAGTGAGCTGGTTTTTGCATTTGAAGAATCATACAAAACCACTCTCCCCGAACTGGAAGAAAAAGTTCATACCAAAGCAAAAGAAATTTCTGAACTGGTAAATGAGATCGGAGAATTCCTTCGTCCCAAAGAGCAGGATCTGAACCGCAGAATCGGACAAAAGGAATCGGATATTATCAATCGCACACGTTATGTTGACGACAAGCGACTGGAACTGGATGAAATCAACTCCTACGAAAACCTGGAATTCCTCACTGAATCGCTCGATAACCTGGAACAAAACCGTAAGGAGATCGAATCACAGATTACACAGGTAGAAAGCCAGCGCTACACCGGAAACCATATCCGCGCAAGAATTGATGTATTGAGTGCAGCCATAAGTGAAAAAGAAAACCAGGCCCGTAACTACAATGACCTGCTCATTCATAAAATCTCGGATGATGCCGATACAAGAAAATTACTCAACACGGTACTTTCTGAAAGAGTAACATCTCTTCCCTCGGGAAAAGTGCTTGAAAAAGTAAAACGCGCCACCCGTAAACTGAAAATTTTTGACGGTGAAATTGACGTGGAAGGTATTTCTCTGAAAGAGTTTAAATCAGTAGATGAAATCAATGAAGAACTGACTGAGCTGAAACGCGAGCGCGATCAATTCGAAAAACTGCTGAATACAGTTAAAGATTCTGAAAATGTTCACCTTCAGCTTTCGCAGATCCGTGAAAACATTGATGAGATAAAAGAAAAAATCAAAAAATTAAAAACAAAACCCCAGGTAGAAAAAGAACTCAGCTCTTTCCGCCTCGAAGTAGAGAAGCTGCGTGAAGAAAAAGACGAGCTGGAGCGCGAATTAAAATCCACCATGCAGGAGATCATGACCAAGGAACACATGCTCGCTGCTATCCGTGATGACCGTAAAAAAACAGAAGAACGCATAACACTTCTCCGTGAAAGAAAACAGGAAGTTGATTTCCTCGGATTGCCGCCCATTCCCTGTGAAAATAATGAGAACCTTGATCTTATTTACAACAAAATGAAAGCGCATTATGCCGACCGGGCCGACCTGAAATCACAAAAAGACAAAGCATTCGACAACCTGCGCCACATTTTAAAAAGCACTATTGCCGATGAAGAAGAATTCATTCGCTATTTCGAAGAAGAAATTGCCTGTTTGAATGACAAGGAAAAAAGTATCGATGGGCTTTTGGCAAGTATTTCCACACAGTTTGCTAACCCGGCTTTCAATTTGCTGAAACGTTACGAAGAATTCAAACAATTTATTTATACCAAATTCAACTCGAAACTCGCGGGAACACGGATTTCGGATATCGAATCACTGCAGATTGAATTGCTGGATAACAAACGCGTACTCGGAGAAATTAAAGCCATTTCAGAAATCCAGGAAATCAACGGACAGCTGATGCTGGAATTCGATCAGACGGAGAATCTTAAAATTCTCAACCAATACCTCGACAATTCCAAAAAAGTTTATTTCGATGAATTGTTTGATATCGAACTTCACCTGATGCTGAAAGGAATGTTAAAGAAAGTGGATCTTGCGAACCAGGTAGAATCGGATGGAACTGACAGAATGATCCGTTTAGTAATTATCATGTCAATCATCAACCGGTTGGCGGTTACTGATGTAGACAACAGGATTACTTTGTTCATTGACGAGGTAGCTACTATCGACAAACACAATCGCCCCGAGCTGGTGAAATTCTGCCGCGAGCATAATTTCATTCCCATTTTTGCTGCGCCCGATCCTGTTCCGGGATTCAGCAAATACTACTTCATCTATCCAAGCAAAGGAAAGATCAATATCAACGAAAGATTAAATGCCATTTACAGCGAACCCATAGCCGAAGCATAATATGTTAGTAAAAGCAGAACCCCGTACTATTTTATACTTCGTGTGGAATCACTTCGACATGCTGCAGGAGCTTTTTAGCGAGCAGATGGAGAAAGGATTTTTACGCAACCAGCAATTTCGTGCCATTGTAAAAAAATACGGCCACGATATGGAAGACAAACTGCTGGAGTTTAAAATCGTGAGAAACGTAAATGACGATTTTGAAATTCGTCCCGTTTTTTTCCAGCTGATCGAGTTTATCTCCAACGAATTTAAACCCGTACTTCCCGAAACAATCGAAAAATACGGATTTTCTATTCTTGCTCTTTTTAGAAAAATTAAGGAAGGGATCAATGGCGACAGGGAAATTCTCATTAAACGTATTGAAGATATTCTTTCGGAAGTGCGAAATTTTGTGGACTCTATTGAGAAAAATACGGCAAAACTTCTTTCCGAAACCCGCGCACTGAAAGCCAACATCGAAAAAATCGATTACCGCGAAAAAGTGCACCGTGCCTCGGGATGGATTGAACATTACATTATTCCGCTGAATGAAATCCTGGATGTGAACCAGCAGGCTTCCATTACCAATCAATTACACGAGGTGGCGTATTATGTAAATATCAAACGCCTTGATTTTCCCGATGAAATTGCACGCCAGCAATTTGAAAAACTGTATGGGTTTTTGGTACAGTCGAATGATGATTTACTGAAACAATCTAAAATTCTCACCAACGAATTATTGCCACTTATTGAACGTATCAAAACTGAATCACTTATTCTTTCGGGATGGATTGAATTTTTGCGCAAGCCGTATCAAACCAGGGTGCCGCGCATTTTCAAAACTACACTCGAACGCGCTTACTCACGCAATTTTTATCTCACCGCCAAAGAATATGTGGAGCAATTCCTCGATGATACACCTGTATTACTCAGCGAAGAAATCACTTTCCAGGAAAAGTGGATTTTCAACCGGGAATTGTATAAAACGAGAATGGAAAGTAAGCTGCCTATTGAAGACTTTTTCGGATGGTGCAGCGATACCGCCAACCGTGATTTTTCTGATGTAGACCAGGAAAAATTCTTCTCCATGGTTTCTCTTCTTTTTGAAGACGACATGGTACTGGAAGCCGATCCCGAAAAGAAACATACCCAAATAAAAATGCAGGACGCCATTTTAAGCGTTCCCAAAGTTAAAATAAGCAAACATGGATTACCCGAAATCGCATAAACAGGTAGTAAAGGAATTGCTGGATGGAAAATTCATCCTTCCTTCCGAACCGCTTTACCAGGTTATAAGGGAAAACGGTGAATTTTACACCGAATTCTTTAAAATGTCATTCGACTATGAATTGCGGATGACCAATGATTTTTGTTTTTTGCTTTCGGGTGAAAGTAACGAAACACTGTCGCGCGACATTTGTATTTTCTTTGCTATTCTCAGCTACGAACTCGACCGCGATGGAAGAAACTTTATTGAAGAGATCCAGTATTCGGAGTGGGACCAGGAGCGCGTGGATAAATATTTTGAGAATTCCAACTATACCGACCTGATCAATTCCAACAAACAGTTGCGTGACAAGGATTCCCGGAAAACTTTTGTCAATTCACTGGGCCGCAGAAATATTATAGATAAACACGCGGAAGATAAATTTACCTTTACACTGGCTTACAAAGTATTTATCGACTTCGCCAGCGAACTGGCAAGAAATAAGATTAAAGAAGGGGTGAATTGAGTTTTATTATTCATGGTTCAATATCAGGTCATCATTTGAATGAAAACAACCATGCAGTGGAAAATTAACAGGGTTAAAAAACCAGCTTCTTTACTTTTTAAGATATTTTTATTTATCAATAAATAGATATAACCTAATACAGGTAAAATCATGAATAAGCCAACCGGGACAGCTCCCGGCCAGTGCATCATTCCGAAAAAACTTCTCAAAAAAATTATAATTCCTGTAGTAAGGATGATAACTTTTTCAGTAAGTAACAGGTGTTTTTGGGTGGCTCCGTAATAAACGGATAACAATACAGATAAATTAAAAAGTATAAATGCGGAAAACCTGATATTTTCGTTTTCGATCCAGGATAAAAATATTGCCAAACATAAACCGCAGGTAATAATCTTTTGAAAAAACCCTGTACGTTGTAGTGAAACAATAATCATAAAAAATGCAACAGCGGAATAAAGAATTCGGATTTCCATTGTTCACGATTTTTTTATCTCCAGTGGCTCTATTTGCCATTCATAACCTTTGCAATAACCCGATATCAGTTTGTGAAAACCGGAAAGACATTTTTTTTCCCTTTTCCAGAGATCCCATTCAAAAATTCCGGTTTTTCCACCCAGGGTGTAGCAATGGATTTCCAGGGAATTTGTTTTTGCATCAAATAACCGGTTGTCAATTACGGCTACAATACAATAATTGGTAGTGGTAAACCAATCGTGTTCATCAAAAAAATACACGGTTCCGTTTTCAAATGGATAAGAAGATGATTTTCCTTCTGTAAGAAGGTTGGTTAAAACGTTATTGATTCCGCTTACGAGATGGTTTCCTTTTAATATGAATGATCCTTTTACCATATCATTTTATTTACACCAACCCATGTTTGGAATACACCTGAAAAGGAAATATAAGATGATGAAAGGGATTGTATAATAGAATGATTTTTCATTCATTAATAGGGATTTAATAACAAACCACCCCCATTTCAATTTTTGTGTCCTTTTCAGGAAACCCTATCAGAATGCTATTGAAAATTTTCATACTGATGGAATCACCCTGAAGAAAAATAGTATCGTTTTTTATGAAACATCTTCCCGCATCAATGCTTGTAAAGGAATTTTCACCAGTTGACTCATCAAGATAAAACATGTTGTCGTATGATGTATCTAGCGGAACAATCAGGGTGTATGATTTATTCTTGTACGAAAAAATATAATGCTCGTAATTCCCGACAAAAAGATCATTCAAATAAAAATCCCAAAATATCCAAAAAACAACCGGGGAGAGGAAGGCGTTAATTATAAATGATTTTCCCCAGGGCTTGGTATAAAAAAACAGGAATATTCCTGCAAAAAGATGTAAAATGAATATTACCGGAATCAGATACATGCCAACAATGGAAGAACTTGGATCGGGTTGATTGGTGTGTATCCAAAGCCAAATCAGTAATGCTTCTATAGAGAGTAGTATTAAAGCATAAAAGAGAACTTTTTTCATTTCAGAACAATATCCGGTGTTTTTTTACTTTCTCCCCAGCGAATCTGTAAATACCTGTATAAATTCCTGCCTGATCTCATGGATGGTTTTCCCATAGAATTGTTCGAACGCATCTTCACTTCCCAACTGTGAAACAAAATAACTGATCCGTTCATCTACCATTTGGTGGATTTCCGCATCCGATTTTAATCCCATACCCACATTTGTAGAATGAGTCATCGTTCCACATTCGCCAAATTCCGTTTTCTCTTCCGGCCGTTCCGCTTTTTCGCAGGCTGTAAAAAGAAATATAGAAGCTATAACAAGTAATTGTAATATTTTCTTCATGCACTAAATTTACCCAAAAACTGTAAGAAAAAAGCCTGTTTTTATCTTTTTAACAAAATCTGAATAAATCAAAGATCAAAAATCATGTATTCTGAAATCGCATAATCGGCTTTTCAACATAAAACCCTGCCTCTTTACAGAAACAGGGTTTTAGCTAATTAGTGCAACTATTTTCCAATATCCCGGTCAGGCGGGATGCCGTTTGTTTGATGGGTCAATAATACGTTATTTTCCGGTTCACAGCCCCCGAAATCACATTTTTTATGAATTTTAACAAGATATTTTTCTAACTTTGTTTTTTAATGAGTTTCGTCTATCCCGCTTTTCTTTTTGCCCTTTCGGCCATAGCGGTTCCCGTCATTATTCACCTTTTTAACTTCCGAAAATACAAGCGGGTTTACTTTTCAGATACCCGTTTTCTGAAGGAAGTAAAAGAACAAACCCAAAGCCGTTCCCGCCTCAAACACCTCATTATATTGGCCTGTCGTATCCTGGCTATTACTTTCCTTGTGTTCGCTTTTGCGCAACCCTTTATTCCGGGCAGCCAGTCGGATGTAAAACGCGGGAATAAGATAATTTCGGTATACATCGATAATTCCTTCAGCATGGAAGCCAAAGGGGTAAACGGTCCGCTTTTGGATGTGGCCCGCAGCCGTGCCATAGAACTGGCCAAACAATACCGTCCGGGCGACTTGTTTCAACTGGTGACCAACGATTTTGAAGGATACCAGCAACGTTTAGTAAGCCGGGAGGAATTTATGGACATGGTAGACGGGATAAAACCTTCGGCTGCTACACGTAACCTGTCGGAAGTATTCTCCCGCCAAAACGACCTGCTGGCTACCGAAAAAGAATCTTCCAAACGAATCGTATGGATATCCGATTTCCAGAAAAATACCAGCGATTTTGAGAAAATAAAAACAGATGAAAAAGTAACCCTCATTGCCCTTAAAGCACAGAAACGAAATAATGTCTGTATTGATACCGCCTGGTTCGAAACCCCGGTGCGGCAACTGAATGCACAGGAAAAACTGGTGGTTCGGATACGTAATTATTCTGAAAATGAAATTACCGGCCGCCAGTTGCAGCTCACTGTCAACGGGGCGCCAAAAGCTATCGGAAATTTTTCCGTTGGTCCGGACAGCTATGTGGATTCTACCCTGTATTTTACGAACACACAAAGCGGAATTCAGCTGGCGATGCTCAGTATTCCCGATGAAGAAGTAACCAACGATAATTACTGGTACTTCTCATGGAATGTTAAAAGCGAAATGAAAGTATTGGCTGTACATCCTGATGGCGAAAAAGACACTGCTTCTTCCTATATCAACCGCCTGTTCAGGAAAGATCCGTTTTTTAAACTTGCTTCTGTAAATGTTTCGGGAATGGATTATTCGAAACTAACGGGATATGGATTAGTGATACTTTGCGGAATTCCGTCTGTTGCCAGCGGAACAGCTGCCGAATTGCTGAAATACGTAAAACAGGGAGGAAATGTGTTGTTTTTTCCTTCACTGAAAGCCGATCTGAACACCTATAACGAATTATTGCGTCCCGCCAATGGAATTACTTTTACAGGCGTGGACACATCATTGCAGAAAACGGCACCGATGGATCTGAGCCTTCCGTTTTATGCCAATGTGTTTGAAAAAAATCCCGCCAGCATGGATCTTCCTTCCGTAAGGCAGCATTATACTACGATCAATAATTCGTTATCGAGGATAGAAGTGTTGATGCAATTAAAGAACAGCGACCTGTTTTTGGGGAAAACCTCATATGAACGCGGGAATTTTTATGTGTGCACAGTGCCCCTGGATGAAAAAGCCGGAAATTTTTCACGCCATGCTGTTTTTGTTCCCGTGGTATTGCGGATAGCAGAATGGAGCCAGAATTCATCCGTGCGCGCACAGCAAATAGGACGGGATGAACCGATAGATGTACGCAACAATGAATTTTCTTCAGAAACCACTTACGAATTAAAAAAAGAAGGAGATGAATTATCTATCGTTCCCGAAATAAAAAATACGGATGGAAATATTTCTGTTTATGCCCACGCACAGGTGAAAGAAGCCGGCAACTATACACTGATGAAAGGAAAAGAAGAGATTCTGGGTGTTGGCTACAATTACGGAAGAAAAGAATCCGATCTCACCTGTTTTTTGCCCACCGAAGTGGCAGAAGTAGCCCGCCAGGCAGGAATAAAAAATATCAGTGCGGTGGATGAATCGAATGTGGCGGGACAACTGGATATTGAAACCATTGACGACACGAAAGAATACTGGAAACATTGTATTTTGCTTGTGCTGATATTTCTTTTGTTCGAAATTCTGATCATGCGATTCTGGAAAACATAAATTAAAAAAACATGAAGCTACTGATCCGCAACATCCTGGTTACCGGAAAAAATTCGCCTCACAACGGCAAGAAAAAAGATATTCTTATCGACCGGGGAATCATTACCCGTGTGGATGACCAGTGCAACGAAGCTGCAGATGAAGTGGTGGAAGCTAACGGGCTTCATATTTCAGCAGGTTGGGTGGATATGTGTGCGAATGTTTGTGATCCGGGCGAGGAACATAAGGAAACGCTGGAAACGGCAGCAGCAGCAGCGCTGGCAGGCGGATTTACAACTATAGTAGCCATGCCGGGAACAAAGCCACCGGTAAGCGGCAAATCGCAGGTGGAATACATAATGAGCAAAAGCACTCCGCTTCCGGTTACTATTCTTCCCTGTGGTTCGCTATCGGCACAAATGGACGGAGAAAATATTTCAGAGATGTATGACATGAAATTGGCCGGAGCGGTGGCGTTTTGTGATTATAAAAATTATGTGAAAGCGGGCCTGATGTCGAGAGCGATGTTGTACGCAAAAAATTTTGGCGGAAGAATAATGAGTTTTCCCAATGAAATTTCTATCTCCAAAGGAGGAATGATGCATGAAGGGATTCAATCAACTTTACTTGGACTAAAGGGAATTCCCGAACTGGCGGAAGAGATACAGGTGATACGTGATATTTACCTGGCCGAATACAACCAAACGGGTATACATTTTGTTGCGGTTTCCTCTGCCAAAAGTGTCGACCTTATAAAAGCAGCTAAAAGCAAGGGATGGAACGTTAGTTGCCAGGTGGCGGCTCACCAGTTGTATTTTACAGATGCTGATCTCGAAGAATTTAATACCAGCCTGAAAGTGATTCCGCCTCTGCGGACAGCATCCATCAACCGCGCTCTTGAAGAAGGATTAAAAAACGGAACCATTGATTGCATTTGCAGCGACCACTGTCCGCAGGACCCTGAAAGTAAAAATGTAGAATTCGATCATGCAGAATACGGGATCATTGGGTTGGAAACGGCTTTCGGTGCGGCCAACGCTGTTCTTTCAAAGCACATGAAAACCGATGAGATAGTGGAAAAAATGACCACCAATCCGAGAAAACTACTCGGACTAGAGAGAATAGAAGTAGAGGTGGGCAGTAAAGCAGAACTTACCATATTCGATCCTGAAAAAGAATGGACGTTTACCGAAAAAGACATTCGTTCCAAATCAAAAAATACTCCTTTCATTGGAAAAAAACTGAAAGGGAAAGCCATAGCGATATTCAATAAAGGGCGATTGGTGAAGATTTAAATTTTACGGGCAAACACCACAATATGCCCATCCGGGTCGGCACAATAGCCTGCGCGGTCGCCCCAGTCGCGGTTTTCGCATTTACTAACGGGATGGGCACCTTCGCTGATGGCTTTTTGCAAACTGAGATCGGGATCGTTTACATAAAGATAAATTTCACAACGCGACTTTCCTGATGACAGGGAAGGATCTTCTACAGCAGGAGAAATAATTCGTGCAATATTTTTTTCGGGCATAATGCCCAGTTTGCAGTTTTCGGTAATCATAAATTCAGTCATTCCCTGAACATGCAGCACCGGCTCTTTTTCAAGTATAGCCGACCAGAACGATTTGCTTTTTTCCTGGTCTTTAACGTAAAGAATAAATTCGGCTTTTACCGGCATAATCAGGAGATAGGATTTAATCGTTCAATTGCTTCTTCGGGAGAAAGTACGCCCGGGTAGTAAGAGGCAAATTCACGGATCACATCGTCAACCAGCACATCCGGGCAACTGGCACCGCTGGTGATGATAATGGTGGTTATTTCTTTTTCGGGAAGGAACCCTTTTGTTGTTTTAATTTGTTTTTTGTGAATATCGAAATGCTGAATGGTATTTTTTTCAGGGAGGCAGGATTTGCCATTAATGAAAAAGGCAGTGAATTTTTGTTCGAGTAATTCCACGAGATGTGTTGTATTGGAACTGTTGTATCCGCCAATTACAATGGCAAAATCGGCTTCTTTTTCCAGTAAGCCGTAAGTAGCTTGCTGGTTATCGTTGGTGGCATAACATAACGTGTCTCGGGTATCAGCAAAGTGTAATTTTATATCGTCTGCGGGATATTTATTTAACATTACATTTTTCAGGTGGTCGGCAATGGCTTGTGTTTCGGTGGCCAGCATGGTGGTTTGATTGATGACACCTATGCGAAGCAGATCGTTGTTCACATCAAAACCATCCGAAAATTTTCCGGCAAAAAGTTCCTGAAACTGTGCGGCAGGAATTTCACCGCTGATAATTTTTCCGAGTAAAACGGTTTCTTCCATATCCCTTACTACTACCGAAGGCGCATTTTTTCTGCTGTGCGAAAAAGTGGCCCGGGTTTCTTCATGTTTGTTTTTTCCGTGGATGATGATAGTATAATTTTCTGTTCCCAGTTTTTCCGCCCGGTTCCACACTTTTTCCACAAAAGGGCAGGTAGTATTGTAGCGTTGAACTTCCACGCCAATATCCTGCAGTTTTTTTTCGATTTCAAGAGTGGTTCCAAATGCCGGGGTAATAACAATGTCATCGGGTTTTATGTCTTCCCAGGGAATGAAAGTTTGTCCGTCCGTATCCATAATAAATCGTACCCCTCTCGAAAGCAGGTCGTTGTTTACATCAGGATTATGGATCATCTGGCTGAGTAAAAAAATACGTTTTCCGGGGTTTTCTTCAATGGCTTTATAGGAAATTTCGATAGCATTTTCCACTCCATAACAAAAGCCAAAATGACGGGCGATGAGGAATTTCACCGGGCCCAGGCTAAGTTCAAAGGGGCTAAAGTCTTTTTTTCTCGGGTCGCCCGACTTGCGCAGTTCTTTGATTCTCCCGGTAAGGGGCGACCGGTAAAAAGCCGGGATGTTGAAATTTTTCATCCCTGCAAAGTTAAAAAATCAAAGGTCATTTTCGCTTACTCCCATAATAAATTGGTTACTTTACGGTTGTTTTTCTGAACAGGCCCGGCTATGTCGAAAAGATCAGCTTTATTTTCCCTTTTATTGCTTCTTGCACTCACCTTTTTCCTCGGATATAAGGCGGTTTCTGTACAATTTCATTTCAATTTCGAAAAATTCTTTCCTTCCGGTGATGAAGATACCGAATTTTTTAATGAACACAGGAAACTATTTGGAACGGATAACGATTTTTTACTTATCGGTTTGGTAAGCGGGAAAGGGATTTTTGACCAGGCTTTCCTTCTTAAAGCCGATTCACTTATTCAAAAACTAAAAAAAGCATCTTATGTAACCCATATTCATTCGGTGGTAAATTCCACAGAATGGATAAAATCGACTTTGGCAAAACAGGTATACGAAAGTCCGCTTATACACATCCGTCAACCTGAAATGTACCACGATGATTCCATTCGTTTGTTTTCTTCTCCGTTATACAAGGGAAATATTGTTTCGGAAGATGCAAAAGCTATTGCATTGCTGGTAGAGCACGAACAGTATCTTTCTAAAGAAAAATGTGATGTGCTGTCGGTAGAGGTGGAAGAACTGGTAAGCAAGGCCGGGTTTGATGAATTTCATATAACGGGCCGCAGCATTGTGCAGCGAAAGTATGTGTCGATGATGGGAGAAGAATTCTTTTTTTTCGCGTGCACTTCGTTTGTTTTGGTGGTGGTGTTCCTGTGGTTCACTTTTCGCACATTTTGGGGTGTTTGGATACCCATACTTGTGGTGGTAATTTCTTCTGTCTGGATCATCGGCTTTATGGGTGTGGTGGGTGAAAAACTGAATATCCTGCTTACGCTATTGCCCACTATCGTTTTTGTAGTAGGAATGTCGGATGCGGTTCATATCCTTTCTCATTATATTGATGAATTAAAATCAGGACTTTCAAAAACAGAGGCATTGAAAAAAGCGTATCGTGAAGTGGCCCTGGCTACTTTTCTTACTTCGTTTACCACAGCCATCGGATTTCTTACCTTGCTTATTTCTCCTGTAGAACCGATCCGTATTTTCGGACTATATACTTCATTGGGAGTGATGATAGCATTTTTACATGCCTACACCTTTTTACCCTTGCTTTTAATCCTGATGCCGGCACCAAAAATTAAATCGCTGGAAAAACAGCGAACCTGGTATGGTTTTTTACATTCTTCCTATAGCTGGCTTATCCGGTCGAAATATAAAGTGATAACGGGTTCACTGGTTATTGGCCTGATCGGGGCATGGGGAACATCTATGATTATTTCCAATAATTTTTTGCTTGAAGATCTTAAACCGGAAAGTGAGTTGCGGAAAGAATTTTCATTTTTCGAAGAAAAGTTTTCGGGAGTCAGGCCCTTTGAGATGGAAGTTTTTATCAATAAAAAGAATGACACGCTTCTTTACAATCAGTTTACTGCTTTCCAGATTCAAAAAATAGAAAATTTCCTTCTGTCGGAATATGGATTAAAAACAGTGTTTTCTCCCAATACAGTGATCAAAGCCATAAACCGTAATCTGCATACCTGCTCACCCGAATATTATGTTTTGCCTGAAAAGGAAGAAGAAATGGTAAACATTATTTCGAAAGCAGAAAAATTTCATTCGGGAGAACAGTTGAGAAAAGTAATCACAAGTGACGGAAAAAGAATAAGAATCTACGGCAAATGTTTTGATTCCGGAGGGAAATTTTTCCGTGAAAGAAATGAACTTTTTGAAAAATTTTTCAGGGAAAATATTTCCCCGGGATTGGATTATAAAATTACAGGAACCGCTACACTTATAGATAAAAACAGTGCCTACCTCGCTGATGGAATGATGCAGGGGCTGATGTTGTCTATGGCAGTGATCGCGTTAATTGTTGGATTAATGTATAAATCGTGGAAGATGGTGATCATTGCTGTTATTCCCAATATACTGCCATTGATTATGATCTCTGGCCTGATGGGATTTACAGATATTAATCTCAAAGTATCCACGTCAATGATCTTTACTATCGCTTTCGGGATTGCCGTAGATGATACGATACATTTCATCAGCAAACTGAAACTTGAACTGGCTTCAGGAAAATCGTTGCAATATGCCATAAAACGAACGTATCTTACTACCGGAAAAGCTATTTATGTTACTACTATTATTCTTTCTGGCGGATTTCTTACCCTTGTTTTTTCCGGCTTCCTGGGAACGTTTTATATCGGTTTGCTGATCGGGCTAACGTTGATATTTGCTGTATTGGGTGATATGATTTTACTGCCCGTATTGGTGATGATGTTTTATGGGAAGAAAGAACGGAAGAAGTTATAACCATCCGTTGTTTTTGTCGGGATTCTGGTTATTGTATGTAAATGATTTCTGTATAAACGCATATCCTTCCCAAATTTTCTTTTCTTCCCCGTTTTTTATTTCAAAAACCGACCATTCATAACCGAATTCTTCCCAGCCTGAAAGGAATTCATGGTAATTGGCTAATGTAAGCTCTGCTGCCAGTTCAACGGCTTCTTCTTTTAAATGAACTATTTTTTCATCTGTATACCAATCTCCCCGAAAAGGGTCGGCAGCGCCTTTTTTTACTTTATAGCTGTATTGATTTTCTGCCACCATACTTATTTTGTATAGATCCACGCCCACCAGATAAGCAGGAATTGTAAAGGTAAACGAATCAATGTAACCCACGTGTAGTTGTGTTTTTTCCTTTTGAAATCCATATACATTTTGATATTGGCAGGAAAAACAGCAATTAGTAAGGCAATTATAAGATAAGCGCCTGTTGTTTTGGTATTTTCAAACCATAAAAGAACCGCAAAAATAATTTCACATAAACCACTGAAATAATTGATTGCTTTGTGAAAAGGGAGCCAGCCGGGAATGATGCGCAGATAAAATTTAGGATTTACAAAATGATTAATGCCGGCAAGGATATACAAAGCCGACATGATGTAGATGGATATGTTTTCATTCACTGCTGTAAATTAAAACAAAAAGTATCAAAGGGCAAAACGTTACCAATATCGGTAATCCGGCCATGAGGTTAATGGGAAACCTGATGAAATCGGTAAGATTTTTTAGAATATAATTAAGCTACCCAAAGTGAACATGTTGTTTTGTGAGCAAAGCAAACAGGGATATTTAAGCAAACATCGCAATCAGCATAAGTGTTAGCAGAACAGCAATCAGAAGATTAAAAACTGCCCAGGCCAATAACCATAGAATTGTTTTATTTTCTTTCGGTGAGTACCATTTATTTAGTAAACCTCTTGCTGCTTTTGCGATACAATAAAGAGAAAATAGTGAACAAATTACACCCATCGGGCCAAAGAGAAGCGCTGCAAGCCAAAACATACCCAGGCTGGGATTAAACACAAAAACAGCAATGAACAAAAGGCACAGTGAAAACATAGTGTTTGCACCTAAAAATTCTTCTTCCAGTTCATCGCTGCCGGCCATGTTTTTTTTGTTTTGTTTTACCTGGTTTTGATGAGTGGAATCAGGGACAACGACTGATGTGTGGTTTAAACTACTTATTTCTTCTTTTTTTAACAGTACAGTTTCACTGTTTTTCAAAACCCTGGAATCAACAGAAACATTTTGTGGTTGTTTTACCGTTTCGTTTAACGGAAGGCTGTCCTGAAAAACGACCCGTAAACTTTGTTCTTCTTCAGGGTGAATACACTTATCTTCCTGGATTATGACCGGCTCTTTTTTTTCTTCCGGGCTGAAATTAATGACCGGTTTTTTATGAAAATAAAATCCCTTTGTATAATGCCGCTTTTCAATAGAGCAGGCGGAGAGCAACAATAAACTTATGGATAGAAATAATATTGTTTTTTGCATGACATAGTATTTGGTTATGTCAAAATTTGACAAAAAACAGGATAAGGGAAACTATTAATTAATAATTACTGAGGTATAAAAAATATAAAAACTAATAATCTTATAATGAAAATGAAAAAAAATACTGATTTTATCTTTTTAGCATAGTTGATCCCCCGCTGTACGGGATTTACAATCCCGCACCCAATCACAAGGGATTTGCAATCCCGCAATCAATCCTTCTGCAAAAAAGGATACCTGTAATCCACCGGTGGCACAAACGTTTCTTTGATCGTTCTTGGAGAAACCCATCTCAGCAGGTTGATCATGGCACCGGCTTTGTCGTTGGTTCCTGAGCCGCGTGCACCTCCGAAAGGTTGTTGACCTACTACTGCACCGGTTGGCTTATCATTAATGTAAAAATTTCCGGCAGAGTTACGTAATTTTTTAGTGGCATATTCAATAGCGTAACGGTCTTGCGCAATGATGCATCCCGTTAGTGCGTAGTTGGAGGTTTTGTCAAGAAGCGTTAGTGTTTTGTCAAAATCAGTATCTTGATAAACATAAATGGTAAGCACGGGCCCAAAGAGCTCTTCGCACATGGTGACATACATCGGGTCTTTGGTTTGGATAATAGTAGGCTCAATAAAATACCCTTTGCTTTTATCGCATTTTCCTCCGGCAACAATCTGCACTTTTTTATCTTTTTTCGCCCGCATAATGTAACCGGCCAGCTTGTCGAACGATTTTTCGTCAATAACAGCATTGATAAAATTGGTAAAATCTTCGGTGCCGCCCATTTTCATTGATTTCAGGTCTTCCAGCACCTGTTTTTTTACATCCGGCCAAATGCTGGCGGGAATATAGGCACGCGAAGCAGCGGAACATTTCTGTCCCTGGAATTCAAAAGCCCCTCTTGAAATAGCAGTGGCCACTACGTTATAATCAGCACTGGGATGAGCCATGATAAAATCTTTTCCGCCTGTTTCGCCCACAATCCGGGGATAGGAACGGTATTTGTGAATATTGTTACCAATCGTTTGCCAGATGTTTTGGAATACTTCTGTACTACCTGTAAAGTGGATGCCTGCAAAATCAGGGTGATTGAAAATTACGTCTGCTGCATCAGGCCCCGAAGGATAAATAAGATTAATTACACCATCGGGTAATCCGGCTTTCATAAAAATTTCCATCAGCACATTGGCGGAATATACCTGGGTGTTGGAAGGTTTCCACACCACCGTATTTCCCATCATAGCGCAGGAAGAAGGAAGGTTTCCGGCAATAGCAGTAAAATTAAAAGGTGTAAGCGCGTAAATAAATCCTTCCAGCGGGCGCCATTCCAGCCGGTTCCACATACCCGGAGCGGAATTGGGTTGCTGATGATAAATTTCCTGCATGTATTGTACATTGAATCGAAGGAAATCGATAATCTCACAGGCAGAATCAATCTCGGCCTGGAATGCATTTTTCGATTGGCCCAGCATGGTGGCTGCATTCAGTTTGCTTCGGTAAGGGCCAGCAATCAGATCGGCTGCTTTCAGAAAAATCGCAGCACGGTGTTCCCACGAAAGATTTTCCCAGTTCTTTTTTGCTTTTAATGCGGCATCTATCGCCTGCTTAACGTGTTTTTTATCGCTTTTATGAAAATAGCCTAATGTATGCTTGTGGTCGTGGGGCGGAGCAAGGCGGATCTTATGCCCGCTTCTCACTTCTTTTCCCCCGATATACATGGGAACATCAATGGTTTTTGAACGGAGCTCTTTCAGTTTGGCCTGTAGTTCTTTTCTTTCAGCACTTCCGGGCGCATAACTTTTTACCGGTTCATTTATAGCTACCGGCACTTTATAAATTCCTTTTGGCATGGGTGGTAAGTTTTATGCCAAAGGTAACCAAAATATCACTTTCCGGTAACCGGATTTGTATTATCTTCATCAGGTCTAAATTATGTTGAATCTGAAAAAAATAACGGCCATTTTTTCAGCCATTATGCTGGTTTGTTTGTTGCAGGCTGATGCACAACAGGTAGCATTGCGAAAGATCGATTCGCTGCAAACTGTGCTTAAAAAAAAGTTGCACGATACGCTGAAAGTAAATGTAATGAATGAGATCGCGTATGAAATGAATCGTTTGGCGGATACCGGTTCACTGAACTATTCACGCGAGGCTTTCCGTATTTCCGAAAAGATAAATTATCCCAAAGGAAAAGCGATGTCAACCTATAATTTCGGATGGGTATACGATATCAGGGGTGATTTTAAAACCACACTTAAGTATCATACCACCGCTCTGTCTTTCATTGATTCTATAAAGTACCCGAAAGAATATGCGAAGATTACTTCCGAGATTGGCAACTGTCATGTTTTTTTGGGTAACCCGGAAGAAGCGCTGAAATCTTATTTTTTTGCTTTACGAACTTTTGAGCGAATCGGGGATAAAATGTCGGCTTCTTCGATGTTTGTTGGAATAGGAAACTCGTATTATTATCTTAACGATACAGCCAAATGCCTTTCCAGTTACCGCAAGGCGCTTGAAATGCAAACAGCATTGGGAAACAAAAGAGGGGCGCTGTCTTCACTGGCTAACCTCGGAATTATTTATACCGACCTGGGCCAATACGACCTGGCCATCCAATATCACAACAAGTCGCTGGAAATTGAACTGGAATTCGGACAAAAACCGGGCATTGCACAAACGTATAACAACATTGGCATTGCTTATTTCCGCAAAGGCGATGAAAAAAAAGCGATCGAATATTATACCAAGGCAAGAGAAATTTATACTGAAATTGGCGATCAGAAAGGGCTCATCAATACGGCTAATAATATCTCATCCGTTTACCAGTCGAAAAAACAATATGCCGAAGCATTGGCAGGTTACCTGTCGGTAAAAAAAATGGTGGAAGAACTGGGAAATAAACCTGAAACAAAAAATCTGTATAAATCGCTTTCGGATGTATATGTGCAATTGGGAGATTTCAGAAACGCGTATGAATTCATTATAAAACATGATAGCGTAAATGCACTAATTTTCGACCAGGAAAAAAGTGCAAAGATGGATGAGCTGCATTTGCAATATGAAACCGAGAAAAAAGATCTTCAGCTGAAAAACAGTGAAAACGAAAACCGTGCAAAAGATGCGGAAATAGCATTGAAAGACGAAGAATCAAAACGAAAAAATCAGTTGCTCTGGTTTTTCGGAATAGGCCTGGTGTTGATGATCGCGCTGGCCGTAATAATATACCGCGGACTTTTACGCATAAGAAAAGCAAATAAAATCATTACTTCTCAAAAAGAAGAAATTGAAACACAAAAAGAGATTGTAGAGGAAAAAAATAAAGAAATAACCGATTCCATTTCCTACGCCAAACGCCTGCAGGATGCCATTCTCCCTCCCGAAAAGTCTTTCAGGAAATATTTCCCCGAATCATTTATTTTCTATAAACCGAAGGATATTGTTGCGGGAGATTTTTACTGGATGGAAGTGGTTCAGTCTGCAGCTCTCAGTGGGCAGCCGGAAGTAACAAACAAATCGTTACAAAGACTGCCCACTGCCGGCTGCCCACTGCCGACTGTATACTTCGCTGTTGCCGATTGTACAGGCCATGGTGTTCCCGGTGCAATGGTAAGTGTGGTATGCAGTAATGCACTGAACCGCGCAGTGAAAGAGTTTGGAATAACTGATCCCGGAAAAATTCTCGATAAAGTAACCGAACTCGTTATCGAAACGTTTGAAAAAAGCGAAGAACAGGTGCTGGACGGAATGGATATATCACTTTGTTGTTTGGAGTTTGAAGTTTCGGATTTGGGTATAATAGAACAGAAAAAACACGAAACAATAAACTATAAATCCAAAACTATCTTGTGGTCCGGTGCCAACAACCCGCTGTGGATTTTACGGGCTTCAACAGGTGAAATAGAGGTAGTGGAGGCCAACAAGCAGCCCATAGGCCGTTATTTTAAGGAAGAAGATTTTAATACCAAAACGGTTTTAGTAAACAAAGGAGATCAGCTTTTCATTTTCAGTGATGGTTATGCCGATCAGTTTGGCGGGCCCCATGGAAAAAAATTCAGGCAGAAAAGTCTCAGGGAATTACTAATTTCGGTGAAAGATTTGTCTCCTTCCGGCCAGATGCTCGCCCTGGAGAAAAAACTGGAAGAATGGAAAGGAAAAATAGAACAAAACGATGATATCACTGTAATGGGAATTCATTTTTGATGAAAAAAGTGCTGAAATATATTTTTTTAACCACCCTGTTTGTTGTTGCCGGGTTTTCTCTTTTTGCACAGTCAGCCCGTTTCCGTCAGCTGAGTGTGGATGACGGATTGGCACAGAATTCAGTATTTGCCATTACGCAGGATATGCATGGGTTTGTATGGATCGGTACAGTGGACGGGTTAAGCAAATATGACGGCCATACATTTAAAAATTATCATAACAACATAAATGATACCACTACCATCTCAGCCGGCAATATCACTTCACTGCTGGCATATGATAAAAGCCTGTGGATAGGATTACGTGAAGGTGGTTTGAACCGTATCGATCTCGAAAAAGATAAAATATATCGCTACAAAACGGATACTTCCGGCAATGGTTTTCTCAATAGCTATACGGTTTTATCGCTTTGTCTCGTGGGAGATAAAATTTACATGGGTACGCTGGATGGAGGAGTAAATATTCTCGATACAAAAACAGATAAATTCACTTACATACGAAGCGAAAAAGAAAAAGCTAATTCCATTCAGTCCGATCTCGTTCGTTCGGTGGTGAAAGACAACAACGGGAAACTCTGGCTCGGACACCCCAATGCCGGTGTTACCTGTTACGATCCCATTACCCAAAAATGCAGAAGATTTAATGGGTATGATGATGGTTCGGGAACATTTCTGAATAACGAAGTGATTCGTGCCGTTTTCTGCGACAGTAAAAATCGTGTATGGATCAGTACGTGGAGCGGTGGTATCAACATATTTCACCAGGACGAGAATAAAATGTATAGCAATAATGTTTCTGTGATGGACAGCTATTTTGAGACGTATGCCAGCGATAATAAAAAAACAGGTAAACATTTTGGCAACCCGAAAGAGTTAAAATACGCCCCGTTAAAATCCTATCGCATGATCTATCGTTTTGCTGAAGATCGTTTCGGGAATATCTGGATCGCTACGGTTGAGGAAGGGCTGGTTTGCTTTAATCCCGAAACCGGGAAAGTGAAAAACTTTAAAAATAATCCAAACGATCCTTACAGCATCTGCGACAATAACCTGATGAGCGTTTACGTAGATTACAGCGGACTGGTTTGGGTGGGAAGTTTATCTTCCGGTGTAAGTATATTTAATCCCTACACTTTTCGTTTTGGACACTATAAAGCGAACACAGCTGATCCCGATGCATTGCCCAACTCGCAGGTGTGGTCGTTGCATTATGGAAAAAAAACGGGTAAACTTTATATCGGTGTGATGGGAAGTGTTCGTGTTTTTGATACTGAAAGTAACCGGTTTGTAAATTATGTGGTAAATGAAAAAGGAGAAAACCTTCTTCATACACAATCTATTTGCCAGGCTCTGCAGGAAGACGCAAATGGAAACCTGTGGATTTCCGTAAACGGATCAGCCATGTTTTTATACGACCCCGTAAAAAAATCCATGGAAAACTTTCATCCTGATAAGGGAGAAGGCCATCCGCGGCACCACACCATTATTTCTATGGATATGAATCTGAAGGGGGAAATTTATATGTCGCTTATTTTCCGCGGTATGGATAAATATAATCCGGTTACAGGAAAATTTGAATATTTCGTTTATGATGAAAATGAAAAATCGCTGCTTACCAGCGAAGATATCCGCCACCTGAAATTTGATAACGAAGAGAATTTATGGATCGCTACCGATTCGGGGATTAATATTCTTCAGCAAAACGGAGAAATGAAATACTTTTTTTACGATGAAAAAATAAGGGAAGGCCTTCCTTCAAATGATGTGATAAGTATCTATCACGATAAAAATAATGACACCTGGGTGGGCACTGCAGCCGGACTTTGCCGGTTTGATAAATCTGCACATACTTTCGAAAACTATACCGATAAATACAAAATCGGTGAGGATGGCGTAATGGGAATTACTGAAGATAAATCAGGAAACCTGTGGCTGGTGGAAAAAAGAGGAGTGACAAAATTTAATCTTTCCAACTACACATCTCATAAATATGATTTTACAGATGGATTACAAAGCAATGAAGTGCCTTATAATACCATTCTTTCACTTGACAACGGCTATATACTTATAGGAGGAAACAAGGGGTTGAATTATTTTGATCCGGAAGAACTGATGGTTAACACAACTGTTCCGGGTGTTGTTATAACCAATATTTTATTGCGGGATAAAAAACTGGAGACAGAAAAAGACGTAACCTTTACCGATGAAATCACGCTCGATTACGATCATTATTTTTTCACTATCGAATTTGCGTCACTGGATTTTGTTAACACGGCAAAAAACAGGTATAAATACAAGCTGGTAGGATTCAATGACGAGTGGGTGAGCCTCGGAAATAAAAGCCAGGTAACTTTTGTTAACCTCGATCCGGGAGAATATACATTTATTGTTGCAGGTTCGAATAATGATGGAGTGTGGAATGAGCGCGGAGCCAGTATTAAAATAATTATTACACCTCCTTTCTGGCAAACCACATGGTTTTATATTTTGTGTGGAATAGTTATTGTTGTTTCCGGTTATTCATGGATAAAATATCGCGAACGCAAACTGGTAAAAGAAAAGCAAATACTGGAAGGAAAAGTGAGTCAGCGCACCAAAGAATTACGTGAAGAAAAAGAAAAGGTGGAAGAAGCTCATAAGGAAATTACCGATAGTATTAATTACGCCAAAACCATCCAGGAAGCTCTTCTTCCTTCTGAAAAAGAGTTTCACAAAATTTTTTCTGATTCATTCGTGCTCTTTCGCCCGAAAAATATTGTTAGCGGTGATTTTTTCTGGATAGAAAAGGTTCAGCCGGCAGCGGTAGTTGGCAGCGGCAGTTCGGAGCAGGTTGTCCTTTTCGCGGTTGCGGATTGTACGGGGCATGGAGTTCCGGGTGGTTTTATGAGTATGCTGGGAACTTCCTTTTTGAAGGAAATCGTAAACGAAAAAAAAATAACAGATCCTGCTGAAATCCTTAACCAGTTACGTGAAAAAGTAATCGATGCCCTTAAACAACGCGGTGTGGAAGGAGAGAATAAAGACGGCATGGACATTTCATTGGGAAAATTAGAGGTTTCGGATAATGAAAAATTTAAATTCTCATGGTCGGGTGCCAATAATCCTTTATGGCTGGTGATGAATGATGAGCGAAGAGTGATAAGTTTAATGCAGGAAAACCAGGACAACTCATCACTGGTCAATAATTACTCTTCACTTTTAGAAGTCAAACCCGACAAAATGCCAATTGGTTACTACTTTAACCAAAAACCATTTACACCACACACTATTGAACTTCAAAAAGGCGATTGCATTTATATCTTCAGCGATGGTTTTGCCGACCAGTTTGGGGGAGAAAAAGGGAAAAAATTCAAATATAAACCCATGCAGGAAATCCTGGTCAATAATGCTCAGCTGCCCATGAAAGATCAGTACCGGTTACTTCAAAGCGCACTCAACACCTGGATGGGTGACCTGGAGCAAAACGATGATATTACAGTAATCGGAATACGGATTTAACAGACTATAATAATAGCTTCATTTTATTTGTAAAATTCCACACCCTCTTCAATTCAACTCCGCGAAGGGACATTATTTTTTTTGATTTCAATGTAAGTAAAGACACTAAGAAGAAATGCGTGTATAATGTCACTGCCTTCGGGGTTGACAGGATTGTGTTAGAGTTCCCTCGTTAAAATAATATCATCCTTTTGGGATTCGGATTTTGTTATTGTATCAATCCGCCCCAACTCCGAAGTTTATTATAAGAAGCAGCAGTAACGATAACGGCTAACCCTAAATGATGCATTATGCCTAAATCAATTACGATATATAATCAAAAAATCACCCAACTCCGAAGGAGTGATATTATTGTAAGTAAGAGCAATAACGATAACGGCTAACTCCGAAGGATGCATTATGCCTAAATCAATTACGATATATAATCAAAAAATCACCCAACTCCGAAGGAGTGACATTATTGTAAGGAAGAGCAATAACGAT